>CAYRDX010000001.1:0-170708 GCA_964423205.1 uncultured Saprospiraceae bacterium
TTTCAAGTGGTTAAGAAAACAATTTGGCAACTTTATTTTTGACTCATTACTTAAAGACTCCTGATAGGTTGTATTAATTAACTTAAGCGTACAGGCAAGTCGGTCGGAGGTGTCATCAATCAACTTTGATGCTGCGATTGAAGTGGCCCGTTTTTCAAACTCAACGAGTACCTCTTTTTCTTCCTTTCTGATTCAGACTGGCCACAACCATGATGATTTGCCGGGGGCCACCCTGGAACCTGCTTCCGGGTTCAAAAAGTTAACGGCGTCGTTACTTGCTCCTGCTACGAGGTCAGAAATCGCAAAGAGCACAAGTAGCCCAACGATAAAAATGTAGTATTCAGTCATAGTTTCGTTTTATTTTGTTACAAGCCAAAGTAGTCCGCCATGGGCAAAAATAGCATTTGTATTACAGGGAAGGAAACTGAAAAATGTGCCAGAACAGAATTTATTTCGGCTGTCCGAATGACTAATCAGGGTTGATTCATTAACAAATCCGAATAGGAGAATCTGACCAGGTCTTTGTTATCAATTTCCAATAAGCTCATATAAAACTCACATTGTTGCTGCAATTCGGACTTGCTTCTGTTCCCTGTTTTATCAATGGCTTCAATTTCAACGAAAGTTCCAAGTTCTTCAACCTGATCCAGGTGGAATTTTACATTGCCTATGAAATATATTTCCCGTCTTTTGTCCACCACGGTGAGGATGCCAAGAGCTTGGGTAAGAATATTTTTCAGATTTGATTCCGGATTTGGCTTGTAGAGTTGAACACAAGAAGTTTTTGGGGCTTCCTGATCTGATCGGACATACTGAATCAGTGCATTTTCAATATTCCCCTCTCTCAATTTCAACCTGCCAAAACTGACATTGAAGTAAGTGTCGACCTGATGGTCTGTTCCTTTGAAATCTGGTTCCTGGGCTTTTAATAAATACCTTACCCGGTTGAGGTCATTACATTTTGCCTTGATTTCAACTATCTGGTAGTTTCCCTGGTCATTCAGTTCCATCAGAAAATAGGATAATGCGGTTTTAGACTTTCGCTAATAGGTCAAGTCTTAGTTTAAACACATACTTTGGAGCCTCACGGTAAAGTTCCTGAAACAGCTTTTTGGCTTTCTTGAGATGTTCACCGTTTTTACTCATCTTGTGAAATTCAAAATGGACTTCAGCCTCTTCACTTTTGTTTCTAGCCTTTTCCATCATGTGGTTCAGAATTTCCGCGGCAAGGTTGTACTGTCCACTGGCAATGCTGAGCCTGGCATTCAAAAGATCGGTGGCGAAGTTGAGTTCCGGATGGTCTAATTCTGTAGCTACATCCAGAGCTTCTGTCAGGTGTAATTTTGCGTCTTCCATTCTTTCAATAGAAAGCAAAACAGTTGCTTTTTCCACCAGGCTAAAGCCAAGAACCAATTTGTTACCGATAGCCCTGGTCAGATTGATGGATCTATCGTAGTGTTGTATGGATTTTTCGGGTTCATTCAGATAGTAATAAACGTCTCCCAGCGTATTAACAGCTTTTGCAACTCCCATTCTGTCACCAAGTTCCTTCCCAATTTCAATGTTTTGTTCGAGGTATTGGATGGCGGAATTGAAATCGCCGGTATAACTGTTTAATTCACCCATAAGACCAAGAGCATTGGCAATACCTTGTTTGTCGCCTAATTCCCGGGCATAAGCCAGGCTTTTAGTATAATGTTCTCTTGCCAGCTCAAATCTTCCTTTTCTCATGTATACATTTCCAATTCCTCCTGTTACAATAGCTATGAGTTGTTTATTACCAAGTTCTTCACTCAGTTTATACCCCGGCAGATAGTACTTCAGTGCGTTATCGTGTTCGCCTTTCTCGAAATAGACCAGGCCAATATTCACATAGAGAATTGCCATTCCCTGTTTATCATTTAGTTTCTTACATGTTTCTAGCTGATTCTCCTGCCACCGAATACCCTCATCGTACTTGCCCAGGCTCATATAGGTCAAACCCAATGTGGCCACATTTTGAGCTATAGAACTGGTATGGTCATATAGTTGCGCCAATTGGATACTTCTGATGAAGTATAGTTTTGCTGTATCATACTTTCCCTGCCTGAAATAAAGAGTCCCTAAATTGCCATAAACTCTGGCGATTCCATTATTGTCGTGGGCTGACCCATAAAAAGCTGCGGCAGTTTCCAGAAGTTTATCTGCCTCGAAATATTTCCCTTTCAATACAAGGAGGTTACCAAGTTGGTTATTAGCTAATCCCAGTAAACTGCTTTCATCGGTTTTGTTAGCATATTCCAGTGCCTGCCTGTACATAGACTCACTCTCCACCCATTGTCCAGTGAGTTCTAAAATAGTACCCAAATTGATATGGGAAAGGCTGATATCCGCTGGTATTCCAGTTTTTGTATGTATGTCCAGTAATTTCTGATAAAAATTAAGCGCCTGATAATTCTGGTAGTGCGACTTAGCCAAGTCAGCAGCCTTTTCCAGATAGAATTTGAGTTTTGTCTCCATCCTGGCTTGTTCATAATGATAAACCAAGTCCACAAATCGCTGTTCGAGGTTTTCGGAAAAGACTTTTTCAATTGCCTCAGCAGTTAATTTATGCAGCAATTTTTGCCTCGATTTAAGCTGCATGGTATAAACAGCTTCCCTTAGCAGCGTGTGCCGGAAAATGAATCTTTGGTCGTTAAGGGAACGCCATATCTGCAGGCGCTCTGCATTTCGGATGATGTCCCTGAGGCTACCAGTTTTATTAAGTTGTTTTTTGAAATCACTGTTGGTTTTCAATACTTCTGCCAGTACAGGTAAATCAAACTCGCTGCCTATTACAGCTGCAGCTTTAACTGTTTCTTTAACCTCGGGATTCAGCCTGTCCAATCTTGCTGTTAGCAGAGCCTGAAATCCTTTTGAAATATCCACGTTGGCATCTTTCAGGCTCCATGCACCTTCGTTTAGTTGCAAAGAGTCTGTCTCTTTCAGATATTCCAACACCTGTTCTACATAAAAAGGATTACCATTGGTCGTGCGCTGAATGACATCCAGAAGTTCGGGGTGTATGTCGTGCTCCAACTTTTCTAATGAGAAAGCTTCCAGCGCTTCATCATCCAGTACATTCAGGTCAATTTCAAGAACAGGGATATTATGCTTTTCGAGGATATCGTCATTGAACAAACGCGGTTTATTGCCTTCGTCATCGTACCGGGAGGTTATCAGAAAGAATATTGGATCATTGACCACCTTTCCGCAAAAATCGTTGAGGAACTCTTTTGAGCTTTCATCAAAACTGTGTCCGTCCTCCAATTCTATTACAAAAGGCTGAAATAGAGTTTCTGCTTTGAAAATGGTAGTAATTGCAGCAAATGCATTTTCGTATCTGCCTTTTGCATCCAGATTCTCCCAGAATGGATTATTGGACTTTAAACCAACCAATGCAGCGAGGGCGGGTTTTATCCTGTACACCTCCCTCATTATTTCATCGGAGCGATCTTGCGGAAGGTCGAGTAGGTCGGTGACCAATGAATCAAATTGTGCTTCAAAACTTTCTCTGTTTTCAGCCAAGGTATTCCCGGTTGATTGTTCAAAGTAGTTGCGAAGGAAAAAAGTAAATGGATTGAATGATTTTCTAAGTATTTGGTCGCTGGGACAACTGAACCAAAGTACGCGTCTCTTTTTTTTCAACTTCTTTCGAAGCTCAAAAGCAAGTCTGGTTTTTCCAATTCCTGCCTCACCATAAACGTAGGCAACAGATGCCCGGGAAATGTTTAGCGCCTCCCTGCCAAAGTTAAGCAGGCGCTCTAGCTCTTGTTTTCTTCCAAAAATCTGCCCTTCATAAGGGAATCGATATTCCAGATTTCTTCCTAAGAGTTGATAAGTGGTTATTGGCTGTTTGAGTCCTTTATAACTTATATCGCCTTTTGGCTGGAATCTGAAATGCCTGCTTTTTTGGATTTCACTGTCCACGAGCACTTCGTCCCATTCGGCATACATCATCAACCTTGCAGCAATATTGACGCGATTGCCAACTGCAGCATACTGATTACGTTGCTTGCACCCAACTATGCCTGTGAAGGCTATACCTGAAGCGATTCCCGCCTTTATCTGAAAGTCAAGGTTGATCTGTAAGTTGCTTAACTCCTCTCTGATAGAATGGATGAACTCTAAGGCGCGTTCCGTATTGTTTTCATATGAAACAGGTGCACCAAAAATCACTACAATTACACCCCCTTTGTCGCCAAAATCGATTTCCTTGAAATAGCCAGAAAATGCATTGGCATGCTCAAATACCATTGTGCAAAAGGAGTCTAAGTCTTTGTGTTCATGTAGGCCCTTGAAAGAAAGGAATACGGTTAGTACCGTTCTGAACTCTCCTTGCTGATTGTAGTCTGCTATTGCATCAGGAACAAATAATGAAATAACCCGCTCATCCATTTCCTCTGCTGAAAGTGCATCAGACAAAGGAGGGTCTTGTGATACAATTGTTTTTCTTGGAATAAGAAAAAAGCCTTGCTCTTCAAGGGGTGTTATTTCTTCTTTATTCTCTAATTGATGAAAAAAGCTTTCATCAGCTATAATTTGCTGATTCTTTGCCCGTAAGTGGCAATCAGCGCTGCTCATGACTGCATGCCCCCGGAAATAGTGCGAATAAGGGTTTCTGCCAACAATCCCCCATTCGATCTGGCCAAAAGAAAGCCCCATTTTCAGCCCAATCTGAAATTCATCCAGATTTAGTGTGGCATAATCGAGTATACTGAATTGTTGCTGAGCTAAGTTGAGAATATCTACTGCCTTTCCTTTTAGCTTTTCACTTGGAAAAATGCCTGTGAATGCATCTCCTGCAAAGTAGGGAACAAAACCCTGGTGCCTATAAACAAGCTGCACCATAGGTTCAAAAATGTCATTGAGTATTTTAGAAAGCTGTTCTGCGCCTTCATTACCCCGTATCATTAGTGCTTCCGTCATCCGGGTGAACCCCGACAAATCCACGAATAAAGCATAACCTTCGAAATAGCCATGCATGTTCTCCAGTTTAAACTGATCGTGAATGAAATGAGGAATCAGGCTGTTCACTTTTTGGGAGAAAAATTTTTAGAAAATAAAATGTACCTGTTGTCGCTCATCAGGAGCGGGAGTTGATGAAATATCAATTTCTGCCAGGAAATGCAAATTAACAGCATTAAGTCGAATCTGATGATTTTGCAATCGTTTACTTTATTTTTAAATGTGTGATAACAAAGAATTATGGTTGAAGCAACAATTGTAACCATTAAGACGAAAGGTGTCAAAGAAAGGTTAACACTTCCGTTATGCTGGTTTATTTGAGGATATTGGCGGCCCTTTTGTAAATGCATACCGCTGGTTTAATACAATTCCAGATTTGCATCTAATCACTTTGACACAATATGAAATTCCTTTCAGTATTCCTTGCTTCATTCTTGCTCCTGAGTAATGATTTGGCAAGCCAGGCTCCTCTTATTAAGAAGAAATTCCTATCTGCAATCAGAACTGAAGGGAGTATAAAAATTGACGGTGAACTTGATGAAATGGAATGGCAGAAGGCACCCATTGCAGAAAATTTCGTTCAAAATTCACCACGACCAGGCAAGACTCCTATTTTCAGGACTGAAGTAAAGGTGCTCTATGATAACACTGCTATTTATATAGGTGCAGTGATGCACGACAATCGGCCAGACAGCATTTTTCAGGAACTTACGGAAAGGGATAATATTGGAAACTCTGACTGGTTTGCGGTATTATTAGATCCCTATCGTGACGGCATAAATGGTGTTGGATTTGCAATAACACCAAGAGGAGTTCAATTCGATACAAAATACTCTTCAACATCAGGTGGCCGAAATAACTGGGGAGGGATTTTGGGAGCAGGAGAACGGTCATGGGATGCTGTGTGGGATAGTCAGGCTAAAATAACGGATAATGGGTGGGTTGTTGAATTAAAGATTCCTTTTTCTGCGCTTAGATTTCCAAAGGCAAAAGAACAAGTTTGGAACATAAATTTTGTACGTCAGTTAAGGCGGCATCGTGAATTATGCTTTTGGAACGAAGTCAATCCTGATATTACCGGATACCTTAATCAAAGCGGTGAAGTAATCGGCATTTCTGATATTGAACCTCCAATACGCTTGTCCGCAACCCCTTTTGTTGCAGTTTATGGTGAAAACTATTACAACAGGAACAATAATCCAAAAAGTAGCTGGGGGCGAAGTTTCAGTGGTGGTATGGACATTAAGTATGGTATCAATGATGCTTTTACCCTTGACATGACACTTATTCCTGACTTTGGTCAGGTTCGTTCGGATAACGAAGTGCTCAATTTATCACCTTATGAAGTCCGGTATGATGAAAACAGACAGTTTTTCACCGAGGGCACAGAACTGTTCAATAAAGGGGGTTTGTTTTACTCACGCCGGGTCGGTGGAAGGCCCATAAAGAGGTCTTTGGTTAGTAGAAATCTTAAAGCTGGAGAGGTGATCGTGGTAAATCCTCTGGAGTCGCAACTGATTAACGCTACAAAATTATCGGGTAGAACCAATAAAGGACTTGGACTTGGCTTATTCAATGCAATCTCGTCAAGTGCTTCAGCAACAGTTGAAAATCGAGAGACAGGTGATTCCCGGGAAATAGAAACTGGCCCTATGACCAATTACAATATTGTAGTTATAGACCAGAATCTTAAAAACAACTCTTTCATCAGCTTAATCAATACCAATGTTTTGAGGTTAGGGGACGATTACGATGCAAATGTTACGGGCACCAGTTTCAATTTCAAGAATGCCAAACAGTCTTTTGCTTATGGAGGAAAAGGCGTGGTGAGTCAAAAATATTTTTCTGACCGAACTGACTTAGGTCATGCGGCTTCATTTGATATAGGGAAAACGAGTGGAAAACTTCAATGGGGCGCTTCATACGACCATGAAAGCCCTGCTTACGATATCAATGATCTTGGATTCATGCGTCATGCCAATAATCGCGCCATGTCTGGAAAAGTAACTTTTAGGCAAAATCAACCTTTTGGCAATTTTAATGATGCCCAATCCAGTTTTAATATCCAGTATGAGCGACTTTATGCTCCTGATGTATTTACGGGTTTGAGTGTTCATCTGGATGGTTGGGCGAGTACTAAAAAAGGCTTTGCGTTTGGATTAAATCTGACTGCTTGGCCTATTGAAGAAAATGACTATTTTGAACCCAGAACATCCGACTACAGCAGGTTTTATAAAACTCCGGAAAGCATAATGGTCAGGGGGTGGTTCTCAACGGATTTTCGGAAAAAATTTACCATGGATGTTTTTTCCAATTTCCGTTATATCAATGCAGAAGGTCAGTACTCGTATGGAGCAAACTCAACTGCAAGATACAGGGCAAACGATCGCCTGTCTTTTTCGTTAAGCCTACGTAGTTCTAAGGGTATAAACAGCGTTGGGTATGTTACCAAGCGGTCAAATGGCGATATCATCTTTGGTGTGCGCGACAACATCAGCCTGGAGAATGTTTTCACAACCAAATACGCCTTTAATCATTTGATGTCCTTTTCATTTCGTTTGAGGCACTATTGGGCAAAAGCTGAATACCATAGCTTTGGAAAGCTCGATTTGGATGGGAGTCTTTCGGCTACTGATTTCAATTCTTTCAGCGACAATAGCTTTAATACTTTTACCATAGACGCAGCCTATAGATGGCGCTTTGCACCCGGAAGTGATCTTTTCCTGGTCTGGAAGAATAATACGGCAGTTTACAGCTCCGCCCGAGATAATATCAGTTATGATTACATGGAAAGCCTGCAGAACCTGGGTAACCTGCCTCAAAGCAACAGTTTATCGGTTAAATTGATATACTACCTCGATTACTTTAGTCTTAAAAACAGGTATGCAAACTAAAGAAGCCAAGTGGCAAGTTGAACGGCAATGACAATCACAACCATCAGAAAGTGCAACGCTTCAGCCCATTGAGGTTTCAAATCCGTAAAGGTTAATGCCAGAATAACCCCAATTGGGACTGCCATAGTGAGGAAATGATCTAAAGTGACCGTTGATTGAAACAAAGCTGAAAGAATGCTTGCACCAAACCCCCAGTAAAGTATGCTCAACTTCTTCTGTACCTGAATGCTTTTTTTCAGCAAGAATGAGTCGTATTTGAAAACAGCTATCAGAATCAATACTGAGAAAATCCCAATCTTTCCATACTCTCCAAATTCATAATAATTCTTCATGAAGCTGAAGAAATTGAAGTTCCTCACAAACTGATTATCCCAGAAATAATCAAACTGGTCGAACATGTAATAACCTGTCCCAAGCAAGTAATACAATACTGCAATTCCTGACAAACAAACTAATTGTTCTCTAATGTTAAAAGCTCTCAGGATATTCAGACCCACATACAACAAAAGGAAGAAGAAAAGGAAGGGGAAATAAAATAAGCTGGCCATTCCCGTAAGGAAGCCGGAATTAAAAATTCGGTCTGAGCAGGCAGGGTTTTTATAAGTAGCATACAATTCAATGAGTGCAAAGAGAAAAAAGGTATTTCCCATCAATGCCGGCGATAGATAAAGGAAGTCTGGAAACAGACTGCAAATCAGGATATAAAAAACTCCTGGAAATAAGTTGTTTTCCGAGGAAAGCCGATGATTCATCACGAGGACATTGATTGTAAATCCCTGAATCAAAAGAAAACTAAAGGCAGCCACATGAGAAACGATTTCTTGCGATCCAATCCAATTGTATAATGCCTCACTGAACACACCGCCACCATTCGGAGTCCATTTAAATGGAGCAAAAAAGATAGTGAATCGCAAAATGGCGATATAAATGATAAGGAGGATGGAGGTAAATATTTGATTGGTCCTGAAAATCTGCAGCACGATGTAACCTTAAAAAGTGAGTCAGGGATTCTAATCTATTTCCGGGTTCAAAGGTATCAAAAAGTACAATTGGTGCTGCCGGCTGGCAGAGTAGGTGCGTTAATAAGCTAAAGAAAGGCAATTTTTGCGATATTCATTTTGGTGAAACAACATAATTTTTTCCCGGAAATGCCTGCCTGCAGGTGGTAGCGAAGAAGTCTGGAGACAATTTTTGCAGGATTTTTTTTCAAAATTTTTTTTCTTTTCTAATCTTTTTTTCACAATTCTGCATATCGCTGGGCCATCTTTTCATCTCTTATTAAGATTTAATGGGTTTTCTTGACGTGCTCCGACGAACACGGCTAATTATTTTATTTTCACAATAGGCATTTTTTGTTTTTGTTCTAAGGATGTTCTAGTTGCACTTTTGTATCGTGATAATTAAATAATGAAAGAGGGAACAAGATTGAAAAGAAGAATTGAAAAGTGAAGTTCCCTGAAGTGGTTAAAGAACCACTAACTGATTTGAAAATGTTCATGAGATTACAATTTGTTATCAGCCAGTCGTCCCGGCAGGCACTGTCGGGACGAACTGCCTTTAAATCCAGCTTTCAAATCTGTTCAGCAACTTGAAAATGTTCATGGGATTATAATTTGTTTGCAGTAAGGCCCCCTCCAAAGAAGAGGGGGTGCTTGCTAGCTTTCAAAAATCATCCCGAAAAAGAAATATGCATCAGCCCAAAACTCAGCGCAGGCTAAAAGTAGTCGGCAATTTTGAAATTCTTAATGGGATATACTCTAAGCAGAATTAAGCAAACAAATCTTACGGGATCTGAAAAAACTCTCTACAAAATTGAGGCTGATGCAAACTTATAAGAGGAAAAGCGGAGGGCTTAAGCCCTCCCACCTCTAAAAGAAATTCGTTTTTGGATATGTTCATGGGATTATAATTGAAGTCGTGCAAGAGCACGACTTTTTTTTTGCCCATATATTAACTCTTGATTAACGGACTTTGTAACCGCACAACAGTAGCTACCGTCAAAAAGGCAAACACAAAACAATTATTCAAAATCAGTTATCATGGAAAATCTCATACCTCTTTTCGCAATAGTCGGCACTTTTTCTTCAGTGATAGTGTTCTTGTACCTGTTCTTTAATTCACGTCATAAAGTCAGAATGGCTTTAATTGAGCACGGTAAAGATGCCAGTATTTTCAGTCAAGGAAGAAACACCCTCAGCGCATTGAAATATGGAATGGTAGCAGTTGGCATTGGTTTGGGAATTTTTCTTGCTGCTTTGATAGAAGGTGCTAATATTATGGAAGAAGAACCCGCCTACTTCGGAATGATGCTTTTTATGGGCGGCATGGGTTTGTTGATATACTATCTGATAGTTAAGAACAGGAAGGAAGATAATCAGGATGCAGTTTAAGACCTGCCTATAACAAAAGCAAAGAGGCTCGTTGAATGTTTCAAACGAGCCTCTTTGTTATTCAAGGTATCAGAAAAGGAGTACAAAGGCCCCAACTGACAATACCGATACAATGAATTGATAATGGTTTATTCAAATCTTTTGTGAGCATTAATAAGCCTTTCAGGAATATCTTCCTGTGATGCCAATACATAGTCATTATAAGAGCAGGAGATAAGTCTGTGTCTGTTATGTTTCTTTTTTGTTTTGACTGGAACCTGCATCCACCACCTCCCTGTCTTGTTGCTTTTCCAGAAAGTTAATTGGTAATCGTGACCTTTGAAATCGACTATGTATTCCATCAACCCGTCGAGAGAAGAAGGAAAGTCATTTTTGCGATTGCAGTATCCGTCAATAAAATACCAAATCATTTGAGCGAGGGTTTTTGATGTTTGGTTGTCTATGTCCAATTCTTCCCGGAAGCCATAAAAACCAATAGAAGTCAACTTGTCACTCATCCCTGCATATCTGCAAAGTTGGCAAGCCTCTTCTGAAAAGAATCCACTTGGTGTGGAATCTTCAACTCCGGGAGCATCGGTGTTTTTGAGGGCCCTTAAATGAAAACCAAGCATGTCGGCATCGCGAATAATTGGCTCAACTTCTGACAATGAAGTTTTTGCTTTCCCAAGTCTTACCAGGTCAAAATTCTTACGCTCAGTTAATTCAAGCGATGCAGATTCAATAAAATGCGTCTGGCATCCAATGGAACTCAAATGAAAAAGATGTTTTGACTGCACGATAGGGTTTTGGAAGTAACCTTCCAGTTCGTTTTGTTCCGGATGGTACGCCAGCTTTTCATCAATTGAACAAGTTCCGACTGAAGAAAATACAGATTGATGAGCTTCAAACTGAGCCACTACAAGACGATCGTGTTTTCCGATAATAATTGGGCAAATTCCACCATCAAGTAAGTCCTTAATTACTGGCAGAACAAAGGTGCTTTCCTCCCGCCTAAAGTTTCCCAGGTCAGCTATTTTTGTCTCGGCAAATGGAAAACTCATTTTATAAAGTTCACCACGAACCAAATTGGCTTCTATTTCGCCAATACCCAGAATGGCAAGTTTTATCTGCTTTAAATTTTCCAATCCCTCCTGGTTCCGAAGGAGATAGTTACCGAAACTTGTTTCCGAACGATTCTGTTTTGGCAGGTTTTCTTCATCCAATGGCTTAAGCCAGTTTTCAAACATAGATATTAGACTTTTTTCCTGTGACTTTTGGAAGGAGGGCATAAAAGTACTCAGATTTGGTCTCAAAGCCGAAGTTGGCGCAAAAGTTAGTAAACAATCCAGAAACACTTCAAAAAGCAAATGTACACGGCGAAGACATTTTGTTGAATAATTGGAAACAAAAAGGATTTAATTTAACTATAAAAGTCTTGAAATTCAGGTTATTACAATAATGGCATAAAATTGGACATATAATTTTTTGTAATGAGTTGGTAGTGCAATTCAATTTGCAATAATTAAGTGTAAAATTTGATCAGCACATTCAACTCTTTATGATATTTGGAGTCCCATAACATAAACAGATACCATATGTCAAAGAACAGATTATCCCTCATTTCGATCTGGCTCTTGATGTTGACTTTTCAATTTGGCTTTTCTCAAGATTTGACATCATTGTACTCACCAGTTTCAGCTGCTTACAGCGCTACACCTAAGCACATGTGGGAATTAGGACTGCATACAGGTGGTGCGTATGGCTTTACTGATATTAAAGGGAAGTTAGGACTGGGAGGCGGATTTCATCTGCGCAAGGCCATTGACTATGTATTCTCTTTGCGGGGTGATGTGCATTTTAAAAAATTCAATTTTGAAAATACCTCAGATGGGAAAGTTGAAACTGGATCATTTCAAACTGAATTACAGTTACTTGTTTCTTTGAACAACCTGAATTGGGGAGGAAATGGAAAACGGAAAACAAACGTTTTCGCTTTTACCGGAGGCGGGGCAACACATATTAAGGCTGAGGTTAAGAATTCAATAAACCCTTACCTGGTTGATAGAAACGATTGGATGACGCATGGCTCAGTTGGATTCGGAATGGCATTTAGAGTATCTGAACGCGTAAATCTGGGACTAGAAACCAAAGTCATGATGTTTTTTGGCAAAAATGCAGACCTGCATGATGGGATTGACCGAAGAAATAATGATGTAACATCCTATACTAGTGTTAGACTGAATTTTAATCTTGGCAATAAATCGAACCGTTCAGAACCTCTCTATTGGGTAAACCCCTTGGACGTGTTCATGAAAGATATTTCAGAGTTGAAGGCCAGGCCAGTGTTTGACATGACAGATACGGATGGAGACGGCATCATCGATATTTTAGATCAGGAGGTTAATACTCCGGCTAATGTAGCTGTGGATACCAGGGGAATAGCGTTGGATAGTGATGGCGATGGTATTCCAAACTACCAGGATGAAGATCCGTATGTTCCCAGTGGCACAAAATACATTAAAGAAAGCGAGAGAGGATTTCCAACCTATGATGAAGTAAACGACCTCATCGATAAAAAACTCACTGGACATTTGTCCTCTCAGGAAAATGATGCCATTAACTGGTTCTTCCCCATAATTCACTTCAATGTTGACAACTATAAAGTACGCTTTGTCGATTATGGTAATTTATCCAATGTAGCCAAAGTGATGAAAGCAAATAGTAACATGAAGATTGTGGTAACTGGTTTTACTGACAAAACCGCATCAGAGTATTACAATTTAGTATTGTCCTACAAAAGAGCCTTGGCAACAATAGAACATCTGGTGAAAGTTCATGGAATAAGCCGAGATAGATTTATACTGCAGTATACGGGTGAGGAGTCCAGTCTCGTTCCTTCTTTGGGTAGCACTATCATGAATCGAAGGGTTGAATTTAGAGCTGCGATTGCAGGAGACCGGGAGATGGCAAAACCTGAACAGCGAACGAGTTCAAAAAAGAACTAATAAATCCTTCAGAATACATAGGCGGACAGTTGTCCGCCTTTTTTTTAACCTTTGCTGGCTAAGTATCCAGTGTTTGAGGGTGCGTATTTTGAAATCTTAACTCATATCCCCACAACAGGGTGCTATTTCCATCTTTGTTCTTAAACGAGTAAACGAATAGGCTCTTCCAAAATTGACTTCAGCGTTTGAAGGAACTGTGCTCCGGAAACGCCATCCACAACGCGATGATCGCATGACAAAGTTACTTTCATGATGTTGGCCGGCACAATTTGACCATTCCGTACAATTGGTTTCTCAACAATAGAACCCACAGCAAGAATGCATGAATCAGGTGGATTAATGATGGCAGTAAATTCGTCGATGTCGAACATTCCCAAGTTGGAAATGGTGAAAGTATTACCACTCATTTCCTCAGGCTGCAACTTTCGATTTCGGGCCTTTTCTGCATAAACTTTTACTTCCTGATTTATTTCAGAAAGTGTCTTTATATCCGCATTTCTAATAACCGGAACAAGCAAACCTTCGTCAACGGCAACTGCCACACCAATATGAATGTGGTGATTGGTGCGGATTCGGTCACCCAGCCAGGAAGAGTTCACAATGGGATGCCTTTTTAATGAGGCAGCTACAGCTTTTATGACAAGATCGTTGAAGGAAATCTTGACGGGTGCAGCCATTTCATTAATCTTCGGCCTCATCTCTACTGCCCTGTCCATGTTGATTTCCATGGTAAGATAGAAATGAGGTGAAGTGAATTTGCTTTCCGACAATCGCCGCGCAATCGTCTTGCGCATTTGGCTAATCGGTGTATCAAAAAAAGAATCAGCTAAGGTTGGAGTCACGCTTGTTTGAACAACTGGTCCACTTTCCAAAAATGATTCAACATCTTTCTTGACTATTCTGCCCAGATCTCCTGTTCCTACAACTTTCGATAAGTCAACTCCACTTTCTTTGGCTATGCTTTTGGCCAAAGGTGAGGCCTTTATCCTTCCGCCAGAATCTTCCCCGGGTTTTTCGACGGGTATGTTTTGAAACTGTTTGCTTTCGCCTTGAGAAGGAACATTGCTTGCTGCTTCAGTTGTGCCACCATTCGAGGAGGTACTGACAGAATTGATAACCTCCTTCCAGTCTTCGCCAGCTTTTCCAATAACAGCGATGACAGATTCCACAGGTACTGCTCCTTGTTTAACGGCGATATGCAGCAGATGACCTTCCCACAGGCTTTCGAATTCCATGGTTGCTTTATCGGTTTCTATTTCAGCCAGCAAATCGCCCGGTTGAATCTTGTCGCCTTCTTTTTTGTGCCAGGCGATAATATTCCCCTCCTCCATTGTGTCGCTCATGCGGGGCATTTTAATGATTTCTGCCATTATCTTGAATTATTGATTCGTGAGAGTGTAAAATTAAGACCTTTAATTTGGACACATAAAAAGTACCATGATTTACAAGAGTCCTAAAAACGACGCAAAATTGCAATAATTTCGCTTTTTCTGTACCCTGTACTTTTCCATGGGGTAGAATTGGTTTTAAGAAATGCATCTACCCACTACATTTGCGGCACTATGAATTTTTCTTCCAAACTTATCGAACAAGCTGTCGATGCATTTGCAAGCCTGCCAGGAATTGGCAGAAAAACAGCATTGCGCCTGACTCTTCATCTCGTCAGCAAAGAGGGTGAAGACACAGAAAAGTTTTGCGGTGACATACTCCAAATGAGGCAAAAAATTCAGCATTGCTCTATATGTCACAATCTTTCAGATGATGCTGTTTGTCAGGTTTGTTCTGATAAACGCAGAGAAGCATCGCTGGTTTGTGTAGTTGACAGTATTCGGGATGTTATGGCGATTGAAGATACAGGGCAGTATCGAGGTCTTTATCACGTCTTGGGAGGTCTTATTAATCCTCTGGAAGGTATTGGTCCTGGAGATATTCAAATTGATTCCCTTGTCACACGGGTTGCTGAAGGTAACATTAAGGAAATCATTATGGCTATCAGCCCGACGATTGAAGGTGATACCACTATGTTTTACATCACGAAGAAATTGAAGGATTTAAATGTGGAAGTGAGCTCAATAGCACGTGGTGTATCGTTTGGCGGCGAGTTGGAGTATGCTGATGAAATTACCCTTGGCAGGTCCATTATTGCCCGTGTTCCATATAAGCTCAACAACGATTGAAAAACGAAATCCCGAGCCAAAGCCCGGATTCGTAAAATTGAGCATTGAATCAAATACCTGGCATCTGATGATTCTTTCTGTAGTCATAGTTAACTACAATGTACAGTACTTTCTGGAACAGGCTCTGTTGTCAGTGCAAAAGGCTTCCAAAGGCCTGGAATCCGAAATAATAGTAGTTGACAATAACTCCCAGGACGATTCTGTAAAACTGGTTAAGGAAAAATTTCCTGAGGTAATCCTCCTGTTTAATAAAGAGAACACAGGTTTTTCAAAAGCAAATAACCAGGGAATAAGAATATCAAAGGGCAAGTACATTCTGTTGTTGAACCCCGATACCGTCGTTAGCGAGGATACTCTTCACAAGTGTGTATCCTTTATGGAAAATTCGCCGGAAACAGGTTGCCTTGGGGTGAAAATGATTGATGGATCAGGTACATTCCTCCCGGAAAGTAAAAGAGGATTTCCATCTCCTTTCGTTGCCTTTTCAAAAACGTTTGGACTTTCTGCACTTTTCCCTAAATCCAGGCTTTTTAACCGCTATCATCTAGGTTATCTCGATAAAGATGAAAACCACGAGGTTGATATAGTCGCTGGGGCCTTTATGATGCTTCGAAGAGTTGTACTTGATGAAGTGGGACTATTAGATGAGGAGTTCTTTATGTATGGAGAAGATATTGACCTTTCTTATCGCATAAAACTGGCAGGATACAAAGTTCAATACTTATCGGAAACAACCATTATTCATTACAAGGGAGAAAGTACAAGAAAAGGTAGCTTGAACTACGTTCGTACTTTTTACCAGGCAATGATCATATTTGCCCGAAAGCATTTCAGTGGCAGGGAAGCGGCTTTTTTCATTTTCAGCATTTATGCCGCCGTCTATTTTCGTGCTTTTCTCACTCTTTTGTCTGGCTTTTTCAAAAGAATACACATTGCTCTTCTGGATGGAGTTTTCATATTTGGAGGTCTTGTTTTTCTAAAAAACTTTTGGGCTAATTACTATTACCACGATTCGGCTTATTACAGTGACGCTTTTCTTTATTTTAATGTACCAATCTATATAGCGCTTTGGTTGGGAACTTTGTTCTTTACTGGAGGATATGATGAGCCATACAATCTAAGACGAATGTACCGTGGGCTCCTTTTAGGGTCTTTGGCGATTGCTGCTGTTTACGCATTTCTTCCATTGCATTTAAGGCCATCCAGGGCAATTATTCTCATGGGAGTTGTATGGACACTGGCGTCTACTACTATCGTCAGGGAACTTCTGCATTTTTTTAAAACAGGAAGTTTTACACTGGGTAGATCGCAGATTAAGAAACTCATTATTGTTGGTTCAGGTGAGGAAAGTCAAAGGGTAAGAAATCTGTTAACTTCCGCACAGGTACAAAAGAATATTGTCGGAACCGTCGCACCAACAGGAGGTTTCAATCAGGATGGACATGACTATTTGTCAACTTTGAATAACCTGGAGGATGTCGTACACATCTATGAAGCCGAAGAAATCATATTCTGTTCTAAAGACGTCAGTGCAGATCATATCATGAAATGGATGGTAAAATTAGGACCAGACATTCAATACAGGATAGTACCGGGTGAAGGAGTAAGTATCATTGGCAGCAGTTCAAAAAACACTGCAGGAGAACTTTACACGATTGACATCAGGTTTAAAATTTCCACACCAATGGCCCGAAGAAACAAGAGGGTGCTGGATTTGTGCTTTTCTATAGCTTGTATTCTCGTGAGTCCGCTTTTGGTCTTCTACCTACAAAATCGACAAGGTTTGTTTCAAAATACTCTGAAGGTGATGATGGGGAAGAAAAGCTGGGTTGGTTATTCAGAAGAAGCAGAAAGAGTTTTCAATCTTCCTGTACTTAAATCTGGGATTATAACCCCAGCCGATGTGTTTCAAAACCGAATTCTTGACAAAGGCACCATTGAAAGGCTGAATTTTCTCTACGCTAAAGATTATAGTGTATGGAAGGATGTAGAAATCATCTGGAGTTGTGCCCGGCAACTTGGTAATTGATTCAAATATTTAAACGCTCTCTGGTTTCAAAATAACCATCACAATGTCCTATTGAATACTTTTGCCCTTTGGCACTAAACAGACCAAGCTATAAATGTCACCAAAAACGTTTTCCATAGTATTTTCTTTTGGCCTTGTCCTTCTGGCTGGCACACTTTGGGGCCAACGTTTTCCCCGTCCAACCGGTGGTGGAGAATATGGCGGAGCTCCGGCACAAAGCGGACCCCTGGCGAAAGACACTTCGGACATCCACTATTTCTACGCTGACAATATTAATTTGCTTATACCATTCGGAGACAGCTTATTGGAGACGTTTCAACAATACGACCCAATACGGTTGAGGGACAAAGATTACGCTCATCTCGGCAATCTCGGTACAGCAGCATGGCCACTTTTTTACCAGCCGGTATTCAGGAGAGGGATTGATGTTGGTTTGCATGCTTATGATTTGTATCAGATAAAAACAGAAGACATTCGTTTTTACAAACTCACGCAGGCATTTACCCAAGCAGCCTTTTCGCAAGGAACATCTCAAAGTGACGTCATGTTTAATGTCCGTTTTGCAAGAAGTTTTGCCAAGGGTATTGGCATATCACTAGAAAGCAGACAAATAAACAACGCGGGTGCTTATGACCATCAAAGGGCTAAAAATTCGAATGTGGCCGCAGGCCTTTGGTATCATCAAAAAGATGGCTGGTATGATGGATTCATCACTTTTGTTTCAAACGCTTTTGACCATGAAAACAATGGAGGCATCTCTGAATCATTGAAAGATACTATTATACCACCTTTCCAAATCGATGTTCATCTTCAAACTTCATTGTCCAGAATTGCCAATAAGGAATTTGCCTACACTCATTACTTTAATTTCAACAAATGGCTGAACCGGCCGCCGAAACCAGCACCCAAACCGCCTGTTTTGTCACTTGCGGACTCTCTTAAACGGAACTCTGTCCTTGTCCAGGGAAGTGTGCAAATTGCTCAGGATACGCTTGTCTCGGCACAAAAACCTGAGCAGGATTCTGTAAGGATTTATAGACGCAATTTGACCTTTTATCATCAGTTTGCCTGGAGGACAGAGACTTACAAGTTTTTTGACAACAAGCCGGAATCCTCTTTCTACAGAGATTTTCAGGTCGATGACCGCGGATTGCGCATATATATTGAGGCAAAGAAATTGGAAAACAGTTTTAAGCTGATGACTTTTAAATTGCGCCAGGACGGAAAAGCCGTCGTTGAAGGTGACTTGCTCGAAGTTGGATTGGTGCATTCGCTTCACCTTATTCGGCAGGAGCCTTTGGAGTTGCATACCTGGAATAACCTTTTTCTTACTGGTAAATTGAAAGTTTTCGCCGGTAAGCGCTTGAGTTTAGATAGCTATGCTCATTTGGGAGTAGGGGCAAATGCCGGGGATTTCAGGATACAGGGCAGCCTGCTTCTGAATTTGAACAAATTGGGCAGCCTGCATGTGGATGCAGTTAACCAGTTGTATTCACCTTCCGCGGTTCAAAATCAACTTTTTATTTCCTCAAAAGAAGTTTGGAAAAAAGACTTTGACAGAACTTTGGAAACCAGTTTATCCGGAACCTATTCGCTGCCGACTTTGAAGTTTTCAGCTACAGGAACCTATTTCCTGGTCAGCAATCTGGTTTACTTTGACTCTCTGGCTCAACCCCGCCAAAGTGACGCCTTCAGTGTTTTTCAGTTGATATTCAGAAAGAATTTCCGTCTTGGCTCTTTTAACCTTGAAAATTGGGTTGGTTTGCAGCAAGCTACATCCGACGTTCTGGCAGTGCCTGATGTCTTTACGAAACATAGTCTTTACTTCCAGAAAAAAATATTCAGAAAAGTAATGCTCGCCAAAATGGGTGTAGATGCAAGAATCAATACAGGCTATAAAGCTCCGTCATTCCATCCCCTGATTGGCCAATTCTATTTGCAAGATCAAACCGAGTTGCCTTTCACTCCATTACTCGATGTTTTTCTCAGCTTCCAGGTAAAAACGTTTAGGTTTTTCTACAAGATCGAAAATGTGCTACCCTTTCTTACAAAGGATTATTACTACCAAACAGCTGCTTATCCCTTGCCATTTGGCTTAAATAATGGGGGGTCCCGTTTCGGCATATCATGGAGATTGGTGGAATGAATTCACCGGCGATCCTTCAGAATACTTTTCCGATTACATTTTCGCGGTAATTGGCACCAATGGGTAGTTTTTCATTACCAATATGAATGATATTGCCTTCCAGGGCATCTATTTTCTTTATGGCTACAATGTAGGATTTGTGGATGCGGATAAATTGGTCTTGTGGCAATTCTTCCTCCAGGCTTTTTAAAGAGTTTAAAGAAAGAAGGCGGCCGGATGGTGTGTAGTAGGCCACATATTCCCGCATGCTTTGGATGTAAAGAATATCCTCGTGACGAAGTCGATGAATTCTGTGCTCAGATTTAACCAGAATGAAATCCTGCTTTTGTGATTCTTCCTGAGCAGGTTGAGCTAAAGGTATGCTGGAAGCTGCCGCCTGAAGGCGAAGCAAATCAGTTAGTTTGTTCACAGATTGCACAAAACGTTCAAAGCTGAAAGGTTTCAGCAGGTAATCGATGGCATCGAACGAATAACTCTCTACGGCATATTGAGGGTAAGCGGTTGTGAAAATGACAGCTGGTTTCTTGGTCAATGTTTTGAGGAATTCCACCCCTGTTAGTTCTGGCATTTGAATATCAAGGAAAATGACATCAATAGAATTATCCCTTAAAGTAGCCATAGCTTCTATAGGGTCTTTGCATTTTTTTACCAATTCCAGATGGGGAATTCTGCTGATGTAATTTTCCAGCAATGTGCGGGCAAGATCTTCATCGTCAACAACAAGGCAGCGAATTGAATTCATTCAAGATCGATTTTTAGTGTAATGCCAAACTGATTGTCTTTTTCATTTATCTCAATTTCATGCCGCCCCGGGTAAATCAATTCGAGCTGTCTGAGCACATTGTTTAGGCCAATGCCACCTTCTTTATCTTTAGAGGTGCCACCTTTAGGAACACTGTTTTGAACAGAGAAGTTAACCTGGTGGTCTGTAGTTTTAAGAAGAATTTTTATCCAACCGCTTTTCAGGTCTTCTATATTGCTGTGTTTGAATGCATTTTCGATGAAAGGGATAAAAATCAAAGGAGCTACAAGCATATCAGGGCGACTGTTGTCTAATTCGGCAGTAACATTCATCCTTTGCTTATCCTTTAGCAGATTCAGCTCGATAAAGTTATTGATGTACTCTACTTCTTTTTTTAAGGGTACTCGCTCTGCCTTGCAATCGTATAACATATAGCGCAACATGCCGGATAATTTGAGCAAGTTGTCGGGCGCCTTTTCATCTTTCAATAGTGTGAGCGTATAGATGTTATTTAGTGCATTAAAAAGGAAATGTGGGTTAATCTGTGATTTTAAAAACTTCATTTCCGATTCCAGCTTTTCGGCCTTCAGGGCCACAGACTCTCTTTCTTTCTGGGCTGCGAAATTGGCCAGATAAAATAAGGCACTTCCGAGAAAGGAGGTAAAGAAAGGCATTGCCATACCCAGGTAGCGCATACTCCGCCATGAAGGATTGGGCCGGTATCCGGTATCTACGGCACTTCTAAGTCGTCCGGATGGGTTGCGGTAATAATGAGCCCAGGGTGCCGAATCCCAGTCGATGAGAATAACCACTGAAACAATGAGTCCGACGCCTAATAATGCGTAAAGAAGATATTGCCGCTTTACGTACAATTTGGGAAGGAGGTACTCCAGGTTTAAAAAAACAATTATCAGAATACCGGTGAATGTAATGGTGTTCCGCATCATCATTCTTTCCCAATTCTCCCAATTGGTGAGCAGCATGGGAATGATGAACCAGATACCTCCCCAAAAGAGTATCTGCAACCAGGTAGATTTTGATCCGATGTATTTCATGCGACAAAAGTGAGGAATGAACCTGCATTCACCAATTATTCTCAACGAACGGTACTGCTTTCACAATGATTACCACGATTTCCTCAATAACCTGTGGGATGAGTTTTTTTAGGTTTCGTTGATAATTTCTTAAAGTTCATTGAATAAACTTTCCACCACATTTAAAACGGCAATCTTTGTGGCCGATTAATTAATCACTTAAAATGGCATTTTATGAAATCCGTATTTAGAAATCTATTCATTGTTTCCATTCTACTTTTCAGCTACTCAGTCACACAAGCCCAGATGGTTGGGGGAGGTCGCGAAATGGACCCGACTAAACGCGCTGAGCAGCAAACGGCCAACATGACTGAAGTATTAGGTTTATCCGAAGCACAGGCAGTAAAGGTTAAAGAAATCAATATTAAGTACAATAAGAAAATGCAGGAATTATTCAACGCCAACCAGGGAGGCGACATGACTGCCATAAGAGAAAAGATGGGTCAAATGCAGCAGGAGCAAAACAACGAATTCAAAGTCGTTATGACCTCTGAACAATTTGAAAAATGGGTTAAATATCAAGAAGAGCAACGCAACCTGCGGGGCCAGGGCAGAAGAGGTAATAACTGATTTTGATAATGGCAGTTGGATTGCAGATCCGGTGTTACAGGAAATTTTGAGATTCCCTTAACTATCGGTCTCATGTCTTCTTGCCTGATTTGCACCTGTTTTCCATTTTCAACAGTATGCAATTCTAAAATGAAAGCAGCCTTACACTACAGTTTTTCTTCTGTTACAACTTATGCCTAAAAAACAGGATGAAAAAGCTAAGTAAACATCGCTGCAAGAAATAAATCCTTTAAAAGGATTCTGAAGTGTTTAATAACTAATTCAAAAGAACCACAAAACCTTTAATGGAATATTTCCGGAAAGAATGCCGGCATTCCTGAGAAGTAGAATCAATGAAAAAGTACACTCATGAAAAAATCTTTGCTTTACTTTTTTCTTTTCTTATCAGTTGGTTTGTCAGCACAAAACTTCAATGTGCGCGGTATCATCGTAGATGAGGAAAATGCAGCATTGCCCGGTGCTCACGTAGAACTGTTGCAACCCTGGGGTGATCATGTGGCATCAACTGTCACAGAAAACGATGGTCGTTTTGTTTTTCGTAATGTACCACGTGGCGGATATAAGGTGAAAGCATCGTTCCTTGGCTTTGCAGAGCAAATCATAGAAGTTACCGTGACTTCTGGTGATGCCAATATTGGCCCAATGAAATTATCCTCCGGTACTCAAATCCTTAAAGAGGTAGAGATAAAAGACCGACTGCCTATGGCTGGTCAAAGAAGTGATACCGTTCTTTTTAATGCTGATGCATTTAAAGTGATGAAAGATGCCAGCGCCGGGGAACTGCTCGAAAAAATCCCAACTGTTACCATTGAAGGTGGAAAAATTCAGGCACAGGGTGAAGATGTGAAACAGGTACTCGTTGACGGCAGGCCTTTCTTTGGCAATGACCCTATGGCTGCAGTCAGAAACCTTCCGGCAGAAGTTATTGACCGCATTCAGATTTTTGATCAGGCAAGTGACCAGTCGCAATTCACAGGCTTCAATGATGGCAATACTTCCAGGACAATCAATATCGTTACCCGCCAGAATATGCGCGTAGGCCAGTTTGGAAAGATTTACGCAGGTTTTGGCACCGACTATAAATATCAGGCTGGAGGCAATATCAACGTGTTTAATGGTGATCGAAGGATTTCCTTCATTGGAATGACCAACAATGTAAACGTCCAGAACTTTTCCACAGATGACATTCTCGGCATGATGAGCGGTGGCGGCCGCGGCGGCTTCGGTGGTGGTGGCGGCGGGGGCTTCGGTGGTGGCGGGGGCTTCATGGGCGGTGGTGGCGGTGGATTCCGCGGACCCGGTGGCGATTTTATGGTGCAGCAGCGGGGTGGTTTAACAACTACGCACGCTTTGGGCATCAACTACTCCGACAAATGGGGTAAAAAAACAGAAGCTACGGGTTCCTACTTCTTTAATATGACCAATGGTGCATCGGAATCCATCAGAAACAGAGAATACGCTACCAATGAACTCACTTCAGAATATTATAACGAACAACGCAGCACTGGGACAGATAATTATAACCACCGGGTGAGCTTCCGTATAGAGACTAATATTGACTCTTTCAATTCATTTATCATGAGGCCGAGGTTGAGCCTTCAGGTTAATCGGGGTCTTGATACGCTTTTTGGAAAAACACTGAGAGGTGCTACGCTTTTCAACAAAACAGACAATATTTATAATACTGATCTTACTGGTGTCAATTTGAGCAACAGCCTTGTATTCAGACACAAATTCAAAAAAGACAGAAGAACTTTCTCCATCGATTTGAATACCGGATGGGCACCCAAAAATGGCGATTCCGACCTGCTTTCTTACAGCAATTTTTATGGAAACCGCCCGGCATCGGATACTGCCAATCAAATTGCAACATTGGACCTGAACAGTTGGAATGTTTCTACAAACTTTGCCTATACGGAGCCAATTACTCAGAATGCTCAACTGATGCTCAATTATGAGGTGAGTGTTCAACAGGAGGATTCTGATAAACAGGCCTTTGATTATGCAATGGCCACCGGACAATACGACTTACTGAATGAGCAATTGACCAATATTTTCTCCAATGACTACATTTCACATAGGGGAGGACTAGGTTACAACTATTCCAAAGGCAGGGACATGAACCTGATGTTGAGAGCAACTTACCAGAATTCAACCCTGACTAAAATGCCTGAATTTCCGGCAGGTTCAGAATTCGCGAAAACCTATAATGCCTTTCTGCCTTTTGCCATGTTGCGTTATAACCTGACTCCAACCCGGAATATCAGGATATTCTATCGTACCAACACTCAGTTGCCTTCTGTGGAGCAACTTCAGTACGTGTTGGATAATTCAAACCCCCTTCAGTTAAGGGTGGGTAACCCACAATTGGTGGAGTCCTACAATCAGAATTTGTTCCTGAGATATCAGGCAACCAACACTGAAAAATCTACTGTGTTTTTTGCCATGTTTGGTGGTGGAAGGACCAACAATCATATTGCCAATGCGATTTACACATCGAGCAGTGACAACCCCATTTTCAATGATTTCAATGTTCAGAAAGGTGCACAAATGACCCAACCGGTCAACCTGGATGGCTATTGGAATATGCGCTCTTTCATAACTTATGGTGTGCCAATTAAATTTATCAAAACCAACCTGAACTTCAATTTGACCTGGAACTATTCCAAGTCTCCTGGTTTGGTTAATGATGTGAAGAACTTTGCTGACAACAGCACCTACGCTGCTGGATTGACTTTTGCGAGCAACATCAGCCCTAAAGTGGATTTCACCCTTTCATCACGCACCAGTTTTAACGAGGTGAAAAACTCCATCCAGACCAGGGCTAACTCAGAATACTGGAACCAGAATTCCCGCCTTCGTTTGAACTGGATTATTCTGGAAGGTTTTGTACTTCGCACCGATCTTTCACACCAGTTTTACAAAGGACTTGAAGGCGATTTTGGTGAAAATTACCTGATTTGGAATTTTGGTATTGGTAAGAAAGTATTTAAAAATCAACGGGGAGAACTTACTCTCAGCGTAAACGACCTTCTTAATCAGAACAGAAATGTGTCACGTGTAGTTACTGAAACTTATTTTGAGGATGTGCGCACCAACGATTTGACACGGTATGTGATGTTGACTTTCACATATAACCTAAGGCATTTCCGCGTGGGCAGTGAACCGGAGCGGGAGCAACGCATGTGGCCAGGTGGAGGTGACAGACCTCCGTTTATGCCTCACTAAGGAACTAATTCGATTTAGCATATTACGCAACTTATTGCGGATTGAGCTTCTGGCTTGTCATGGCAAAAGTGTCATGGTAAGCCAGATTTTTTTTAGTGAATTGGATACTCAACCTATTCTCTCAACTTTTCAAACCACCCCAACCTAACTTATAAACCCCCAGTGTTTGTACTTCTTGCCAAAGGTCCGGAGATGTTCCAACAACGGAGTATTCAGCTCATGTTTGAGGTGAGGGTCCCTATCGAGAATCAGCATCGCCAATGAACGTGCTGATTGCAATATCTTTTCATCTTTTGCCAGGTCCGACAATTTGAGGTCTTCAATAAGGCCGCTTTGCTGTGTACCTTCCATATTACCCGGACCTCGCAAATGCATGTCCACCTCTGCTATCTCAAAGCCGTTGTTTGTTCTGACCATCGTTCTGATTCTTTCCCTGGCGTCTGCTGATATTTTATCTTCGGTCATCAGGATGCAATAGCTTTGGTCGGCTCCTCTTCCTACCCGGCCTCTTAACTGATGCAATTGAGATAATCCGAACCGCTCTGCATTTTCGATGACCATGACCGATGCATTGGGTACGTTTACTCCTACTTCTATGACAGTGGTGGCTATCATTATTTGTGTTTCCCTCTTTACAAATCGCTGCATTTCAAAATCTTTATCGGCGGCTTTCATTCTCCCATGCACCACGCTGATTTGATATTTTGGTTTTGGAAAATCACGACTCAGTGCTTCATAGCCTTCTTCCAGGTTTTTCAGGTCCATTTTTTCGCTTTCTTCAATCAGAGGGTAAACTACATAAATCTGTCTGCCAGCAGCAATTTCATCTTTCATAAACCCAAACACTGGCATCCGGTATCCTTCTGACCGGTGAACTGTGGTTATGGGCTTTCTGCCAGGGGGCAGCTCATCAATAACAGAAACATCCAGGTCACCATACAGCGTCATGGCTAGAGTCCGCGGAATGGGAGTGGCTGTCATCACTAAAACATGAGGTGGATTTTCTGCGCTCTTTTTCCACAAAGAGGCCCTTTGTTCTACTCCAAAGCGATGTTGCTCATCGGTAATGGCCAGACCGAGATTTTGGAAAACAACCCAGTCTTCAATAAGGGCATGTGTGCCGATGAGAATATGGATTTTTCCAGCGCTCAAATCATCGAGAATAGCGGTTCTCTTTTTCCCTTTTATGGAACCTGAAAGAAACTCTACTTTAATTCCAATGCCCTCCACTAATCCACTGATGCCTTCAAAATGCTGTTGGGCCAGTATTTCTGTGGGAGCCATGAGGCAGGATTGGAAGCCGTTGTCCAATGCTATGAGCATACACAACAGAGCAACGATGGTTTTTCCGCTTCCTACATCTCCCTGCAGCAGCCGGTTCACCTGTACCCCACTGCCCAGGTCGGATCTGATTTCTTTGACTACTCGTTTTTGTGCATTGGTAAGTTCGAAAGGCAGTTTTTTGTGGTAAAAGGAATTGAAACTGTCTCCAATTTTGGAAAAGACGAATCCTTTCACCCCGAGTTTTCGGCGCGCCTTACTTTGTAATAACCGCAATTGAAGGAAAAACAGCTCTTCAAATTTCAATCTGTTCAATGCGGCATTGAGCTCTTTTTCATCCTTCGGAAAATGAATAGCTCGGCAGGCCTGATAACGGTTTATCAGACGCATTTTTTTTAGTAGATAGTCAGGTAAGTTTTCTGGTACATCTGCCGGTTTGAGTTGTTCCAGAAGGTTTTCCATGATCTTTCGCCGCCCCCGGGAATCCAGACCTTTGGCGTTTAGTTTATCGGTACTGCTGTAAACCGGGGAGAAGGTGAGTTGCACTTCAGCTTCGTCGGGCGAAACTTCATCCATTTCAGGATGCGCTATGCTTAAAGAGTGACCGTATTGATTGACTTTTCCAAAAACCACATATCCAGCACCAGGTTTCAGATGTTTTTGAAGCCAGTAAATACCCTGAAACCATACCAGGTCGATGACGCCGGTTTCATCTCGGAATCTTCCCACAAGGCGTTTTGCACGGCCTTCTCCTATCAACTCTACTTTTCTCAGAATGCCCTTTATCTGCACTTCCCCACTGGCGTCTATTTCCCCAATGCGATGGAATTTAGTCCTGTCCACATAACGGAAAGGATAGGCCAACAGAAAGTCACCAAAGGTGAAAATGCCCAACTCCTTTTTCAGCATTTCAGCCTTTACCGTTCCTACCCCTTTTAGGTATTCTATGGGTTTTTCAAGTAAATCGGACATAATAATGGGCAACAATATTCTTTTTCCAAAAAACTCAGAATGCGCAATTTGGCATTCATGATTTTGAGCTTGCCTGGCAAGTGGGGCACTGATTCTCTCATTTTCCAATCAGGACTGGTTTCCCCGGTTGAAGTCTTTTTTAGTCCCATAAGGAATGACCGAAGAAAATAGCAAGCCGAAAATAATGGAAAGAACCACATGAAGAAATAAGAAAGTGCTCAATGGATCGTGATCCGACATGGTCGGGCAAGCCTTTTCAGCAAACACTTCCGGAAATACAGGGCTGATGTATCGTCCTAAAACATAAATCAACAAAGTGGAAAGTGGCACAAAAATCAGCGTCATAATGGCTCCGGTCCAGAATCCCTCAGCATAAGTCATCACGCCTCTTAACTCGCCGTCGCGTTTTTCCCTCATTGCATTGAAATAGGAAAGAGTAAACAGAACCAGGCAAAACACACTATCTACAATAATCCAGGTGTAAAAGTTGGAAGCTTCATGCAAACCCAGCATCTTCTCGATGCTCATCCAGGCAAAAAGGGCAATTGACATGATAGCCGCCCATTTGGTTTCACTTTTCATGGCATTGGTATTTTTTAAAAAGATAAGATGCCTTAAAGGTAAGCAGTCGAAAAGACTAAATGGTTATGACTCTGGCAGATAGGTTTTTGCAAAATTGGCGACAGACTGGGAATCATGAAGTGAAGTTGACATGGAGGTTTTAAAAAAATCAATTTCATCCTTACATTGTCAGCAAGTATAAAGAAAGGAACGGTCTTGTTCCAATTCTAAAAGAGTCAGAATTAAAACACGAAAACCACATGAGCAAGTATCAGATAATAAAGACACCCACCGTTTACGATGCCATCGTTGTTGGCTCGGGGGCCGGAGGCGGAATGGCGGCTTATGTCCTAGCCAATGCAGGAATTAAAGTGCTGATGCTGGAAGCTGGTCCCTATTGGGATCCTGCTACCCATTCTCATCAACTCCTATGGCCCTGGCAATCCCTGCGAAGAGGTGCCGGCACCAATCGCCCTTTTGGTGATTTTGATGCAGCCTACGGAGGCTGGGAAATTGAAGGGGAGCCCTATACGACAAAGGACGGCACAAAGTTCGACTGGTTCAGAAGCCACATGCTAGGTGGCCGCACCAACCATTGGGGAAG
This sequence comes from uncultured Saprospiraceae bacterium, assembly GCA_964423205.1. Lineage (GTDB taxonomy): Bacteria > Bacteroidota > Bacteroidia > Chitinophagales > Saprospiraceae > UBA6168. Next base: position 28,659 of record CAYRDX010000001.1, read on the forward strand.
GATATCGCTCCGAATGGGGCCCCGCGATTTCAAAGGCAAAAGTTACGATGGACTCGGCGATGACTGGCCCATTTCTTATGAAGACATCAAACCTTATTATGACAAAGTGGACAAACTGATTGGGCTTTTTGGCACCAATGAAGGATTGGAAAATGACCCCGATGGCATCTTTATGCCGCCACCAAAACCCCGGCTCCACGAACTGTTTTTCAAAAAAGGTGCAAAAAAGTCGGGTGTGCCCGTCATTCCTATGCGCGCTTCAATGCTCACCGCTCCATTGGAGGGAAATGAAGACCGTAAGCCCTGTTTCTATTGTGGCCAATGTTACAGGGCATGCCGCATTTACGGCGATTTTTCATCATCCTCCTGCCTGGTAATTCCCGCACAAAAACACACCCAAAACCTGGAGCTGATTTGTAACGCCATGGTGCGTGAGGTGATGACCGATAAGAAAGGCTTAGCCACCGGAGTTTCCTTTGTCAATAAAGAGGACGGCCAGGAATATCAGGTGAAGGCTAAAGTGGTCATACTCGCGGCCAGTGCCTGCTCCTCAGCCCGCATCATGTTGAACTCACGCTCAGCACAGCATCCAAACGGGATTGCCAATGAAAGCGGAATGGTAGGTAAATACCTGCACGACTCTACAGGTGCGGCAATGGGCGGCTACCTCCCTGAACTTATAGGCAGACAGCGTTACAACGATGATGGTGTCGGAGGTGCGCATATCTATTCTCCCTGGTGGCTCGATAACAAAAAGGAAAAACTCGATTTTCCAAGGGGTTACCATATAGAATACTGGGGCGGAATGGGCATGCCCGGTTATGGCTTCGGGTTTGGCTGGCATAATCTCAATGGTGATGTGCCGGATGCCTATGGTAAAAAGAAAGAATCAGGTGGCTACGGAGTCGGCCTTAAAGAGGACTACCGCCGCTTCTATGGCTCATTCCTCGGGCTCGCAGGACGAGGCACGGCCATTGCCCGCGAAGACAATTACTGTGAGCTGGATCCTGATGTGGTGGATAAATGGGGTATTCCCGTACTTCGCTTTCACTATAAATGGAGCGATTACGAAGTCAATCAGGCCAAGCACATGCAAAAAACTTTCCGGGAAATCCTGCACAACATGGGTGCAAAAATTACCTGGGGAGAACAAGGAGCGGATACCAGTTACGGGCTGGAGACGCCGGGCCGCATCATCCATGAAGTGGGCACAACCCGCATGGGTAATGACCCCAATCGGTCGGTGCTAAACAAATGGTGCCAGTCGCATAGTGTGAAAAACCTCTTTGTGACTGACGGTGGCCCAATGGTTCAGCAGGGCGATAAAAACTGCACATGGACCATACTGGCCTTGTCCATGCGCACGGCCGAGTACATCATTCAACAGAAAAAACAATTTTCGATTTGACATTCAAGGGGTCTAGACCCCTTGGAAAAAATATAATGAAATGAATAGACGGGAATCCATCAGATTAATCGGTTTGGGAACAGTTGGCGCCGGAGCGCTCATTGCCGGATGCAAAGAAGATGTTCCTATGGAGGAAGTAACAGTAGATTTGCCGGAGGTCCTGGAAGCCGGCCGGGAGTCATTTGAAATTGACCGCGACCGCAAACTTCTGGGTGAGCAATTTTTCGATGAGCACGAAATGGCAACCATCGCAGTATTGGTCGATATCATCATCCCGAAGGATGAAAAATCGGGTTCAGCAACCGAAGCCGGAGTGCCGGATTTTATTGAGTTCATGGCCAAGGATTTACCCGAACACCAGGTTCCTCTGCGCGGAGGACTGAAATGGCTGGACATGGAATGCCTTGAGCGCCATGAAAAGTCTTTCCTTGAATGCAGCGAAAAGCAACAACTTGCTGTGATAGACGACATTGCCTTCCCCAAAAAAGTGAAGCCTGGTTTGGAACAGGGCGCTGCTTTTTTTAGCCGCCTGCGCAACCTGACTGCCACCGGATTTTTCACTTCCGAGATTGGACTAAAGGACGTGGAATATAAAGGCAACAGCCCGGTTGCTGTTTTCGAGGGGCCGCCGATGGAGGAAATTGAGAAGTTTGGCTTGAAGGAATTTATGTGAAAGATTGACCATGACACTCCGGCTTTATAGGTTGCAGTGAAATTTTAAATTTTTTTTCATCCCTTGTTGTGTCAAACCTAATATGCTTCTATATTTGCAGCCCTTAAAGAAGGGCGCATAGCTCAGTTGGTTCAGAGCATCTGCCTTACAAGCAGGGGGTCGGAGGTTCAAATCCTTCTGCGCCCACAACAAGAAAAGCCTTTGTAGATCATTCTGCGAAGGCTTTTTGCGTTTTTATTCCTTCCAAATTATCAGGCATTTTTCACTTTTGCAGACATTTGCATTTCACCTGCACAATGTGATGAAACCCGATGGGAAGAAAGATGAAATGGCTGATTCCTCTATTATTTTTCATTTACCCAATTTTTCTGCTGGCCCAACAGCCAGAGTTTGAAGCATATACCGATGCCCGGCAAGTAGTGCTGAACAGTTATCTGGAAGTTTCCTTCACCCTCAAAAATGCCAACGGCACTGACTTTTCGCCTCCCGATTTCAAAGATTTCAGCATTCTGGCAGGACCGAGTACCTCCAGCAGAATGCAGAGCATCAATGGCGTCGTTTCAAAGGAGATGAGCTACATCTACACGCTGCAGCCCGTCAGAGCCGGCAAGTTTACAATCGGGAGTGCCTCCATAAAGGTTGGTAGCAGGGTGCTGAAAACTAATCCACTTCAAATAGAAGTGATTAAGGGAAGTCAGGCGGCACAGAATGGTAAGACGACGGATGAGCCTGTTTTTATCAGAATGGTGATGAACAAAGAAACGGCCTATCCCGGCGAGCAGATTTTACTGGAGTATAAATTATACACCTCGGTTTCTATAGAAGGGTTTGACATGATGGACGAACCCGAATACAAGGGCTTTTACGCCATGGAACTCAAGCGTTACGATTCAAGAACACAAAGGGAGATTCTGAACGGGAAGGAATATACCACAAGAGTTCTGCGGAGTATCGCACTTTTTCCTCAGCAGACCGGAACCTTGACCATATCGCCCGCTACTATCAAACTGGCTGTTTCCGATGACAATAGTTCCGGAGGGTTTTTCTTCAACAGATCTGTGAGGCCTTTAGCAGTTACTACCAATGAATTAAGTCTCGTAGTTAAGCCCTTGCCGGATGCCGCTCCTGAAACTTTTACCGGAGCAGTAGGTAGATATGAGTTCCAGGCCGGTATTGACCGCAATCAGGCAACCACGGATGATGCCATCACCTTGTTGATGACTATACGGGGAAATGGAGACATGAAAAGAGTGAAAGCTCCGGTACTGACCGCCAATGATACTTTTGAAATCTATCCTCCCAAACTGGTGGATGAACAAACCCTCGAGAATCAGGGCGAATTGCAAGGGATGCAGCAATATGAGTACCTTTTAGTGCCTAAATTGCCGGGTGAATTTGTGTTAGAGCCATCATTCACTTTTTTCGATTCCGATTCCAAAGAGTATAAAACCCTAACTCAGGGGCCTTACGAGCTCACTGTACAGCAAGGCAGCAATCGCTCCTCTTCGCCTGACGAAGGGACTAAATCTTCTACTTCGGAATCCGACATCCGGTTCATCAAACTGAATACCGAGCTAAAGCAAAACCTTTTTCGATTCACGGGCTCTCTATTATTTTGGGGACTCGCCATCACTCCTGCCCTGCTCTTTTTGGGTTTGTTTCTGTATAAAAGAAAATTGGATGCAGACAAAGAGGCTGACCCATTCCTGCTGAAGATGCGAAGTGCCAACAAAGAAGCCCGGAAACGCCTGGCAGCTGCACAAGAGTATATGAAATCCGGGCAAAGCCGGCAATTCTACGATGAAATATCAAAGGCTTCATTGGGTTATGTGTGCAGTAAATTGAACATTCCCTTATCGGAACTGACCAAAGATAACGTGCTGGAAAAGCTGCAATCTCTGAAAGTCAGCGATGCATTAACCAACAATTTCATGGAGCTTATCCATCGTTGTGAAATGGCCATTTTTGCCGGTATGGACAATGCTGGATGTATGGAAGATACTTACCAAAAAGCCATCGACGCAATTTCGGGAATAGAAAAAGAGATAGGTAAAATCTGATGCTCAAACCATATTTGCGACATGAACAATCACCGGTATTTACTATTTCTGTTCTGGATTTTTTCAGCCATTACCATACTGTCGGAAGGCATGGACTGGCAAACGGGAATTTACCTGACCAAACCTCTCATCCTCACATCTCTTTCGCTCTGGTTTTACTTGAACACAAGATTTCATAAATCTGCCTTCAGCCTGTTCATGTTGTGGGGATTCATATTTTCCATCGGCGGCGACACCTTTTTGATGTTTTCCAACGTTGGAGCCGAACAATTCTTTCTTTTCGGCTTAGGTAGTTTTTTGCTGGCGCAAATCAGTTATACTATTGCATTCAATAGGTATCCAGGATTTAAGCATGGTTTCCTAAAGGCAAAGCCGTGGTTTGCCCTGCCTCTTTTGTTATTTTTTGTGGCCATCGTTTGGCACCTGAGGCCCGGACTCGAAACGGGCCTGAAGATTACCGTAACCGTTTATGCCCTTGCGATTACTATAATGGCATTATCCTGCCTGCACCTCAGCGGCAGGGCTCCTGTAAAAGCTTTTCGATGGATGATGATTGGAGCTGTTCTTTTTCTCCTATCCGACACGCTCATTGCTCTGGGTAAATTCAGACCGACAGGCCTTCCCGATGAAATGTCACGGGTGTTGATTATGATTACTTATGTAGTGGCGCAATACCTTCTGGCTCGTGGAGCACTTGAAGCCCATAAAAAGCTTTCAGTCTAAGGTCTCTTCAAGAAATGGTTCTTGTTTATTAACCGCTAAGGCCGCCAAGACGCAAATTTTCATCCCACATCCCACATCCCTCATCCCTAAACCGTTCCTCTATTATGCGTCCGCCAAAAGGAAATCATCATTCTGACGGGCATGATGATACACACGATGATACTGCCTGTTCCGAAAAACAGCATTTCACTTTGCACGTAGCGTACCATACTGTCCTGGCTGTTCATGGGTAGATGCTGAAACATCGCTTCCAGACCCACTTCATTCAGGTAAAGCTGGAATTCAGCCATCTCATTAAAAAGGTAAAAAAACAGTGGAAAACAAAGGATGAAAATGGCGGCTTTGGCGGCTTGTCCGTAAGCGAGAAAGCTGTGTTTCAAAAGAAAGATATAACGGATGAAAATAAGGAATACTATCACAAACACCGTGTTCAGCAACCAAAAAGGATACTCGGCTTCAGAGGAGTAAATGGGATACAAGACAGCGCCAAGTATGAGAATCGTTGCCAGTAGCCAGATCATTTCCAATTGAATCAGAAGAGAGGTTTTTCTTTCCATGTCAGAGTTTAATGGCGCAAAGGTAGCTTTTGGCCTTTAAACAAGAACGAGTGTTATGAACCAACCTTGATCCTCTCATCCTCAAATCCTCTCCTCCTCAAAAAAAATGCAACACCTAGCACTTCTCGGCATTGCGCACAGTTGACCATTTCACCGCAATACGGCATTATAACGGTGAAAGTAAGCACACGGGGGGCCAGCCCTTCAACTGCTTTGCCCGACGGTAATTGTCTGCACCGACACAGAATACTACAAATGTCAATCTATCCTGTGGCACCATCCGTTAGCTGGACGTCGTCACCTCAGATTCCCGGTTCTTCCTGCTGGGACAGGCCTCCGCGGGACCCTTTCGGGCGTGGACAGCGGCGTTACCCGCTGCACCCAGGCACTTCTTTCATTCGTAGCGCAGTTTTCCTCCCGGTTTCCCGGAAGAATTGCCCAGAACCCTTTTTCTTTATGCAGTCGTTAGTTGCATATTCCGCCTTTCGGGGATAACTGCTGAAATCCCCCGCTACTACCGGCAACTACCACCAGCGGCGGCTGATGTCTTTTCCGGTAACCACTGTCCTTATTGCTTCCCCGACGGGAAGTTTTGTTGGGCAGGTTTACTGCCCGTGTGTTGCTGAGTACACAGCCCCACACGAGGCCCCCTTTTTGCCTATTTCACAACACGACGGGGCGGTGAGCCATCGTGTTTTATACTGCGGGCAACGTCGCAGTTGTTCTTTATCCGGAGTTCAACTTTTTGAAAACCATATAACCATTATACCTTATAGTATAGTTCTTTGGTAGAATGTGGTAATTGAAGCCAGCATCTGTGCTGAAACTTCAATACTCTTTTGAAATTGTCACCTGGATTTGTGGCTTAGCCCGCGTGGACCCTGATGGCTAAACCTGGCCGGATAGCCTTTCAGAGATGTGCGGACCTGACCCTTTCGTTCCTTATTGTCATATCCAATTTTTCATTAAAGATTTTCAGAAGTAGGGATGTTTATGCCCTAATTTCCTGTAAAGACCCTAATAGATGGCGAAGGTTTAATTTGTGCACAAAAGAAATTGAATTTTTTTTCAATGCTTAGTGAGGGCCTGACTCGAAGTCAGACCCTCACTTCGATTGAATTTGAAGTTAGGGTGGGAGTCGGAGACCATAACCAAAGCGCGAATTCCGGACGAGGTTTTGTTTTACAGATAAAATGCGGTGAATCTAAGCCGGACTGAAGCATAATTTGCCTACTTTAGCCATCCATACCTTCAAAAGACAGACCTATGAAATTCATCTCCAATGCCCAGCTCGACCTCGCTTTCGACTATGTTCGCTACACCAACAAAAACCTGTTTCTGACCGGCAAAGCCGGCACCGGCAAAACCACCTTTTTGCAAAAGGTGAAAAAAATGAATTTGAAACGGATGGTTGTGGTTGCCCCCACAGGTGTCGCTGCCATCAATGCGGGGGGCATGACCATTCATTCGTTTTTCCAGCTTCCTTTTGGGCCTCAAGTGCCGGGTGTTTCAAGTGAGCCGCAAAATCAAAGAAAGTTTGCAAAGGCAAAAATCAACCTGATGAAAAGCCTCGACCTGCTGGTCATCGATGAAATCAGCATGGTGAGGGCCGATTTACTCGATGCGGTGGATTCGGTGCTTCGAAGATTCCGCGACCATTGGCGGCCTTTTGGAGGGGTGCAACTGCTTATGGTTGGGGATTTGCACCAATTGCCCCCGGTGGTCAATGACGATGAATGGCAATTGTTGCGGCCCTATTACGACACGCCTTATTTTTTCTCTTCCAAAGCACTGTGCGAAAGTTACCCGGTGACGATAGAGTTGGTGGAAATCTTCCGACAGTCAGATAAGGAATTCATTGACTTGCTCAACAAGGTGCGCAACAACGAGATGAATAGGGAGGTGCTGCAAACTTTGAACACCCGCTACAGGTCGAATTTCCAGCCCGCAGATTCGGATAACTACATCACACTCACCTCTCACAACCACACCGCCCATGAAATAAATGCCCGGCACTTGGAAGCCATTAGGGAGCCTTCTTTCATTTTCAAAGCTAAGGTTCAGGGAGATTTTCCTGAGCATGCCTATCCCAACGAAGAAACCCTCGAACTCAAAGAGGGAGCACAGGTTATGTTCGTGAAAAACGACCTATCGCCTGAGAAGCTCTATTTTAACGGAAAAATCGGCAGAATTGCCCGGATAGAGCAGGATGCTGTTTACGTAAAATGCGAAGACATGGAGGAGGAGATTTCCGTGTCGCCGGTTGATTGGAGCAATGTGAAATACACGCTCGATGAACAAACCAAAACGGTGAATGAGGATGTAATTGGCGTTTTCACCCAATACCCGTTGAAATTGGCCTGGGCTATCACCATCCACAAGAGCCAGGGGCTAACCTTCGACAGGGCAATAATAGATGCGCAGGCCGCTTTTGCTCATGGCCAGGTTTACGTGGCACTCAGCCGCTGCAGAAGTTTTGAGGGTATTGTGCTGCGCACCATGATAGACGTGTCCAGCGTGAAGACCGACATTCAGGTCAGGGATTTTACCCAAAAATCCCGGGAAAATGCGCCTGATGAAACCCAACTCGCCCTGAGCAAAAGGGAGTACCAGCAACTGCTGCTCAGAGAACTGTTTGGTTTTAAAACGGCGCAAAAATACTTCGACTTACTAAAGCGCAACTTCCTGGAACACCAGAATACGTTGCCCCCTAAGGCGTATGAACAGTTCAGGGCGCTCGCTGAAAAAATGAAAAATGAAATCATCGACGTGGCCGGAAAATTCAACCAGCACCTGGAAGTGTTCTTCCGCCAGCCGGAGATGCCGGAAGAAAATCTCAAGTTGCAGGAACGCTTGAAAAAGGCAGGAGAGTGGTTTTACAAAAAATTGAATGATGAAGTCCTTTCGGAAATGAAGAAAGTGGAGGTTTTCAGCGACAACAAGACTGTTTTGAAAACGGTGACTGAGAATATCGACCAGCTACAGAAAGAGATTTACTTAAAAATCGCCTGTTTCGGCTCCCTCAAATCCTCCTTTTCCGCTCTTGAAATTGTCCGGGTAAAATCGAATGCAGACATCGATTACGAAGCTGCAAAGGTCTTCCGGCCTGCGAAGTCATTTGACCGGGTTCCGAAAGACACCCCCAATCCCGAATTGTACCGCCAATTGAAGCAATGGCGTTCTTTCATTGCGGAGGATGCTGGCCTGGAGTTGTACGAAGTTTTGTCCACAAGAACACTCAACGAACTCGTTCAATACCTTCCTACCGATATCAAATCACTTAAAGGCATAAAAGGAATTGGTTCCGTCAAAAGCGAACGCTACGGAGCGGAACTAACCGGAATAATTGAAAAGTACTGTACCGAGCACAATATTCCTTCCAACCTGCTCAGCATAAAAGAGCAGAAAAAGGCCCAAACGCCGGACACTAAACTCCTTAGCTTAACCCTTTTTAAACAGGGTAAATCGATTGATGAAATCGCAAAGGAAAGAGGCTTTGTGCCTGGCACCATCGAAGGGCACTTATGCCACTTCATCAGAAAGGGTGAATTGGACATCTCGAAAGCGATGGACCTGGAAGCCATTAAAGAACTCTCGGACTTTTTTCATGCAAATCAATCAACCCTGAGTTCTGATGCCAAAGCTCATTTCGGTGAAAAATACTCATGGGGGCAAATCAAGATGGTGGTGGCACATTCGCAGCGGAAGGAGGGAGAAGAGATTTAGATTGTTCTCTCATTTGATGAGCATGCCGGGTATTTCTCCGCACAAGAGTTCGTTTGTAAAATTGAAATTCAGCAGTGTGAGTTATGCCGGTGGGCTTAAAATTAGCGTTGGCTTTCCTGTGAAAAAGGACTATTTCTGAAAAAATTATGTCCATGGGAAATATTTATTCCGCTTATGACCAGGTAGCAACCATACTTACAAAATTGGGTCCCCGGGAAGTAATGGAACTCAAAGCCTCGGAAGAAATGCAAAAGCGCCTTGAATTACTGCTGGACAAATCGAGAAAAAATTCTATTTCGAGAGAAGAAAAGGATGAACTCGACCATTTCATTGTATTAGAAAGACTGATTCGTTTGGCAAAAATAAGGGCTTACCAATCTGAATCATGAGTTTATATATCCCCGTTGAACTTCGGATTGAAGTGGCAAAAAAGGCCAATTATTGTTGTGAATACTGCCGGATTCCGGAGCATTTCTCATTTTTTAAGTTTCACATAGACCATATAATCAGCCAAAAACATGGTGGGCAAACTCTTGTTGAAACCCTGGCGTATTCCTGTTCTGTTTGCAACGAAAACAAAGGCTCCGACATCGCGGCGTTTATTGATAACACTGAAGTCATGGTCCGTTTCTTCCATCCGCACAAAGACATTTGGGGGAGAACATTTTGTGCTGGATGATTCGGGAGTAATTTCAGCCAAGACTGATATAGGAGCAGCCGCAGTAAAAATCCTCAGGCTTAATCACCCGGACAGTATTATTGAGCGCCGGGCTTTGATTGAAAAAGGATGGAGGTTTTGATAGTGATTAAGTGCATTTCAAAAAAGTAATTTCCAGCAGTTCACTGTAAGTATTTCACGTGAATTTCCCCGGTTAACTGATGAAATTTAGTTAATAAATTTCTCCAAAACCCAATCTGCCTGTTGCACAAGGTGATATGAGCTTCGATAGGATGCTCCAAAGATTCAATAAACATCTCACCAATAAAGCAAGTAGATAGGATGAATTCTTTAAATCACCTCTTCTACATACTTCCTGAAATTATCCAGAATTGCCTGCCATCCCTGCTGCTGCAGGTCAACGGAATTCATGGTTTCCGCTTCAAATGTTTCCAGGATAAAAGTACCGGCATCTGTCGTCGTGAACCCAACCTGCGCTTTTCGACCATCGCCCATGGTGAATTCCAAACGCTCATGTTTTTCCACTTTGTCGTAAATTCCCCAGAAGTCGAAACCGAAGCTGCCGTCTTTGGCCTCCATGCGATAGTTGAACTTACCGCCTGCACGCAGGTCGTTATCTGCTTCGGGGCAGTGCCAGTCGTCAGAGGCGTGGTTCCACTTGACAATGTGTTCAGGTTGTGTCCAGCAGTCCCAAACCTTTTCTATGGGTACTGATATGGTCGTTTGAACCGCAATAATAGTTTTCGAGGTTCCATCGGCAGCATCGCGAAGTTTCTGAATGTCAATTTTTTGCATGTTCATCATGGCACCTGTAGCACGTTGAGCCCTTTCCGGATCGGGGTCGCCAATTAACTGAATCAACTCATCCGGAACAATCTGCCATGATACGCCATAAGGGTCTTTCAGCCAGCCGCATTGACTTTCCGCCCCTCCATCGGCAGTGAGTTTTTCCCAGTAATAATCTACCTCTTCCTGTCCTTTGCAACTAACCACAAATGAAAGCGCCTCATTGAAACTGAAATCTGCTCCCATGGTATCGTCCATAACCATAAAGGTTTGGTGGCCTCCAAGCCGGAACTGTGCATGCATCACCTTGCCTTCGTTTTTTTTGTCATCAGCGCCATAGTGCAAAATGCCATCCACTGTTGAACCATCGAAAACCGAAGTGTACAGTTTCAAGGCAGCCTCAGCTTTACCACTGCGTTCCCCGGTAAACAGCAGTGAGGGAACAAATTGGCGATTGCCCACGTCGGATAGTTTACCATAAGAAATCTGCCACGACAAACCGTAGCGGTCCTGTATCCAGCCGTATTTTTCACTCCAGGGATACTTGTCGAGTGGCATTAGTGCTGTCCCACCTTCAGAAAGTACTTTCCAGGCAGCATCTACTTCTTCCTCTGTTTCCAGGGTGGCATAAAATGAAGCAGAAGGATTGAATTTGAAATGCGGACCACCGTTTAACGCACTGAAGAGCTGACCGTTCAGAGAAAAATCCACTATAAAAACGGATTCACCCTGCCGCTGTACATTTTCAATTTTGGAGTTTTTGAAAATGGAGGTGTATAATTTGGCAGCTTCTTCAGCCTGCGTGTCGAACCAGAGGAAAGGGGTAAGCGGTTGATTAATTGACATGATGGTCAGTTTGATTAAAGATGAATAAATGCTTAATTTCGTGAGGTCAAAATATCAAAAGACAATCTTTTCTTTTCGCTCATTGTTAACAATTAAAGCGTTTTACTACAAAAAACTCAATTATGTTCGATCCAGGTTTAGAGGCGCGCTTATTGGAAACCCCGTCATTGCCTTTGTTACTTGACCGCATAAGGCACCGTCTGGATGACGAAAAATTGAAACGTGCGGAATTCCGTTCCTGGCTAACAGAGGATTCCAAAGCTGAATTCATTAATGGTAACGTAGTTATGCATACTCCTGCTTCTGATGCACATAATGAAGCTAATGGCCAGCTATTCCGAATTGTCAGCCTGTATGCGGATTTACATAAACTCGGAAAAGTCAGGATCGAAAAAGCTCTTATTGGCTTGACCCGTAACGATTACGAACCTGATATAGCTTTCTGGCGTAACGAAATAGCTGATAGCTTTGAACCCGGAATGAGCGTTTACCCGGTTCCTGACTTTATTGTTGAGGTGCTTTCACCCGGCAAAGAAAACGAAATCAGAGACACTGAAACCAAGTTCGAAGATTACGCAGCACATCAGGTAAAAGAATATTGGATTGTCGATCCTCAAAAACAAACAGTAGAACAATACCTTCTTTCTGAAACCAATCCCGTCATGTATGAACTTTATAAAAAGGCTATACTCACCGATAATATTGAAAGTAAAATGCTGACTGGTTTTGTCATCCCTGTAAAAGCCATTTTTGATGCGGAGGCAAATGCCAAAGCTGTGCAAAATATTTTTACCAAAAGCATTTAATTTACTCCCTTATTTATTCGAAAAGAACTACTCCTAGCTCTCCGCAATCTCCTTCACCACTGCCAACGCCTTCGGAAAAATATCGTTGAAGTAATCTACGTATTTGCTGTCCATATCGATAGTTGCTTCAAGTAGAGTAACACCATCCAGTTCACTTAAGGTGTAATTTTCAAAAACACCAGACCAACTGGCAGAGTAATCTTCCACACCCTCTTTGATCTCTCCCAGGTGCTCAAAAGACATGAATTCATTGGGAATAAGCTTTGCGATTCGGGAGACCATGCCACTGCCGCTGGGTGCGAGAAATTTGATTTTACCGCCCTCCTTCCAGTCGCTTTCGGCATAAGAACCTTCCGTGAAAGCTGAAGTCCAACGGCGGTAGTTGGCGTCATCCCAGAGTGCATGCCATACTCGTTCAGGGGTGGAGTTGATTTCGATTGAGAATTTGATTTTTTCCATTCCTGTGATTTTAAGAAAATTTGACCTGACTAAACAACAGGTCAAACCGCTGAGGTGTACATTTTATTTATTCAAATGAGGTTACAGAGTTTAAACCTTCTCCGCACAGTTAAACATCCATAACACGCCGTATTTATCCTTGCAACTGCCGAAATAGGCACCCCAAAACATTTCCTGCGGTTCCTGTTCCACCGTTCCTCCTGCAGATAGGGCCTTAAAAAGCCGGTCGGTTTCTGCACGGGTGTCGGGTTCAAGGTTGATATAGACGTTGTTTCCCTTATTCACTTTAAAACCGAACTCTTCCGGCGCATCGGAGCCCATGAGCACGTTTGCACCTCCGAGGATAGGTAATGACACATGCATAACCTGGTTTTTTACAGCATCGGAAATTGGAGCTTGCCCCTCCATGGGCGGCATGTCCCCGAACCTGTTTATGCCGTCGCCTTCGAATTCACCGCCAAAAACGGATTTATAGAAATTGAACGCTTCTTCAGTTTGATTGGGGAAGTTGAGATAGATGGATACTCTTGCCATGATTATGATATTTATTGTTTGAAAGTTATTGCGGGTAGTCGTAGTTCACCATCCACTGCACGCCAAATTTATCGGCAAACATTCCGAAATAGGCACCCCAGAAAGTGTCTTCAAGCGGCATTGAAATCCGGCCCCCTTCGGATAAACCATTAAATAGCCGGGTTGCTTCTTCTTTGCTGTCCGCATTAATGGATACATTGAAGAGGTTTCCCTGAATGCCATTGGGAAAGGATGGCGGGCAATCGCTGCCCATCAGTGTGGTATTGCCAACCTGCAACGCCACGTGCAGGACCTTGTTCGCATGACTTGCGGGAATGGGTTCGTTACCCGAAGGCATATCGCTGAAACGGGAAAACATGGCAAATTCAACTCCGAACACAGATTTGTAATGGTTGAAGGCCTCTTCACAGTTGCCGTTATAATTGAGATAAACATTGAGTTGCGCCATTGTTGAAGGTTGAATTTATAAAAATAATTGTTTTAAAATTAGGCCAAAGTTATTCCTTTTGAAAAATTAAAAAACTATTTGTTTATTATTTTTTCTTTTTCTGTAAATTTTCTTCAACCCTGAATTGCACAATTTGGGAAATCAGATCTAATGGTATGGGGGCATTTAGTGGAAACTGTACGGAACCTTTGCCTTGTTTGTATTTCGATAATTCTTTTGCAAATGCCTCATGACCGGAAGGTGTGGCGTAAAAGCCAATGTGGTTTTTGAAAGCGGCAAAGTACACCAGTGGCCATCCGTTCAGTTTATATGCCGGCATCGCATAAGCGATGGTTTCAGTTGCCTTCGGTGCAGCACTCCTGATGGTATTTCGCACATTTTGCAGCACTTCCTGGACTTCGGGCGGGAAGCCTGAAATGTAATCATCCACGTTTTTCGCTTTTTCCACTGACTACTGGTTTATGCTTTATCGAATCAAATTGCCACACCAAAAAATGAAGGAGAGCATTAGGATAATAAAGGATTTATTGGAAGGCAAAGTTGAAAACGAATGCCACAGGGAAAAGTTGCTTAGGAGCAAAAGCGAACAATTAGGTGAGGTGGGGTTGTTTCTTTTGCGCAAAATTCAAAACCAACTGAGCTTATTTTAAATTATGACCATCAAAACGATTATCACAGGTTCTACGGGCATGGTAGGAGAAGGCGTGTTGCATACAGCCCTTGCCGATCCCAGGGTAGAAAAAGTACTCGTTATCAACCGCAAACCTTGCGGTGTCCAACACAACAAACTCACCGAAATCATCCACACTGATTTCCATGATTTCTCTATAATCGAATCCCGACTTTCCGGCTACAATGCCTGCTATTTCTGCCTTGGCGTTTCCTCTTTGGGCAAGAATGAAGAGCAATACCGCCACCTGACTTACGAACTGACCATACACGTGGCTACTACCCTGTCGAAGCTGAACCCGGACATGACCTTTTGTTATGTATCCGGCGCAGGAACCGACGGAACCGAAAAAGGTCGCAGCATGTGGGCACGGGTAAAAGGTAAAACGGAAAATGACCTGACAAAACTGCCGTTTAAAGCTGTTTTCAATTTCCGTCCGGGTTACATACAACCCATACCGGGATTGAAAAACACAAACAAGATGTACAAATACCTTGACTGGCTGTACCCTTTCTGGAAAGCAGTATTCCCGAAATACGTCGTCAAGCTGGAGGAAGTAGGAAGGGCCATGCTTAATGTGACTGAAAAGGGATATGACAAGAAGGTGCTGGAGTGTGGGGATATTGTCAATGTGGCACAATCAAA
The DNA here is from genome assembly GCA_964423205.1 of uncultured Saprospiraceae bacterium. Classification (GTDB taxonomy): domain Bacteria; phylum Bacteroidota; class Bacteroidia; order Chitinophagales; family Saprospiraceae; genus UBA6168. Next base: position 43,679 of record CAYRDX010000001.1, read on the forward strand.
ATAGATGTTACCTCCCTGCTACTCAGTAATCGGCGCAAATGTCAAGAAGGAGAAGTTCAATTATTGGGTACATAAAATGTAGTCCTTTTGACTTCATGTTTCAAAAAATCAAAATAATTTGCCGCTATCTGAATTTTATGCTGAAAAAATCATTATTTGGCAGCGAATCTTTGGATAGATAGAAGAATGTCCGCTATTTTATTGGTAATCGACTATCGTTTAATGACTTAGAAAAAGCTTTATTAATTCAAACTCTTCTCACATGAAAATCTTTTCAAAACTACTTTTACCGCTCCTGGTAGGGTGCACTGTTTTTTTCGCAGGCTTTAAACCCCTCGAACCACCCGTAGCTCCTGCCAAAGGTTTTTACCCTAAAAAGGTTAATGCCATTATTCAGGACAAATGTTATGGCTGCCACAGCACAGAAGGCAAGAATGAAAAACCCAAAAAGGCTTTGAATTGGGACGAATTGAGTAATCTGCCTGCAAAAGAGCAACTTGAAAAGACACAGCAAATAATAGCAGTTTTGGAAAAGGGCACGATGCCACCGGCATTCCTGGTGAACAGGAGTCCTGAAAAAAAACTGGCAGATAAGGAGGTGGTCAAAATGAAAAAATGGGCTGTTAAACTGACAAAAAAGCTGTCGAAGTAGCCCTGATAAACATTATCCCATTTCAAAAAAAGAGGCTGACGGTCAATGTTAGCCTCTTTTTGTTTAATTTGTATTAATTTTTTTAGACAATTTTTTGGTTAGATCTCTTAATCTAAAAGTCAGATATTCAGATATTTAGTCGAATTTCTAATCATTTCTATTTCCTTTTTTTGTTTAATTATTTATTGATTTTATTGAACAATAAACTCGCCTTTGTTGTCTTGTTTAGGAAATTTGATAAATAATTAAACAAAATGCCATGTCAGCTTCAGATTTTAATATTCAATTCCAGGAAAGAGCCTTGATGCTGAACTCATTTGCTTTCAGCCTTACACGCAATGGGGAAGATGCACGGGATCTGTTTCAGGAAACTGCCTTCAGGGCATTCAAAAACATTGAAAAATTCAGTGCGGGCACCAACCTGAATGCCTGGTTGATGACCATCATGAAAAACATCTTCATCAACAATTACCGCCGCAGGAACAGGCAAAAAACCACCCTTGACGGAACTGATAATCAGTTTTATATCAACACCGGAGAGAAGACTGCAATAAATGAAGGCGGCAGTAAGGTCATGATGGAGGAACTGGAAACTCTTGTAGAGGAATTGGATGAGCCACTGAGAATTCCTTTTCAAATGCACCATGAGGGATACAAGTACCAGGAAATAGCCGATAAGTTTGAATTGCCGCTTGGTACTGTGAAAAGCAGGATTTTCTTTGCCCGCAAAGAGTTGAAATCCAAATTGGAAAAGCGTTACGGAATAACCGACCTGTCTTCTCTGAATTGATGGCCTAATTATTTAGTTTTGTTCAAAATTTGTTGTGAATATCTAAACAAACCGAGTGGAACGCAACAATTAAATTCTATACCGACAGTGAATTATTCCATAAAAGATCTTGAACGAATTTCCGGTATCAAAGCGCATACCCTGCGAATTTGGGAGAAGAGATACGACATACTCACCCCGGAGCGCTCTGATACAAATATCAGGACTTACGGCGATGATGATGTTCGTAAGTTGTTGAACGTAAAAACCCTGCTCGACGACGGATGGAAAATTAGTCATGTCGGCGAATTGGATGCTGACTCTCTGCAAAATGAAGTTCGGAAATTGTTCGAATCCAGTAAAAACGGCAAGCCTGACTATGAACCTTACATCAACGCCCTGACTGCCGCCATGCTGGACATCAATGAACGGGAATTCGACCGGGTATTCAACAGCGCCACAACGAGATTTGGCCTGGTGGAAACCATTATGCAGGTTGTAAACCCTTTCCTCCAAAAAGTTGGATTGATGTGGTCGGTTTGGGAAGTTCATCCGGGTCACGAACACTTCTCCAGCAACGTCATCCGTAAAAAACTTTTTGGAGCTATTGATCAGCTAATGCCAGTAGCTCCAAAGTCAGGGAGGTTTCTGCTGTTTCTGCCTGAAGGTGAGTACCATGAAGTGGGATTGTTGTTCGCTAATTATTGGTTGCGTACCCAGGGTTACGAAGTGATTTATCTCGGCAGCAATGTGCCTTTGGACTCACTCATTGATGTTTCGCAATTTAAAAAGCCCGACTTTTTACTTACGTTTTTCATTGCAAACAGAGTGGAAGAAGAATTAAATGAATACATCAGGCAACTCAGTGAAAGATTTACACAACAACAAATTTTCATAGCTGGAGAACCTGTTCTGCTGTCGCAACTGTCAATACCTGTCAATATTAAAGCTCTATCTAAACCAGAAGACCTGATAAGAATTTTTCAATAATGTCGGTGTTGCCCCTTAATCTAAACCCTATAACCATCTAACTTCTAAATTTTCAAACTGATTTAATCAAGTCAAACCTTCATTGCATGCAAAAAGTCGCCGTAATCGGTTCTGGCTTTGCTGGCCTGTCTGCTGCCTGCCATTTAGCTAAAAAGGTTTTCGAAGTAAGCATCTTCGAAAAAAACGACAGTATTGGTGGACGTGCACGTCAGTTTCAAGTGGAGGGTTTTACCTTCGATATGTGACCAAGCTGGTATTGGATGCCCGATGTTTTTGAGTCATTCCTTGCGGATTTTGGACATAAGGTGGAAGACTTTTTCGAGTTGGTAAAACTGGATACTGGATTGTCATCAATTTTGAAAACGAAGAGCAAATCTCAGTGCCGGCTACAATGGATGGCCTGTACAATATGTTTGAAAACCTCGAACCCGGCAGTGCTGAGAAATTGAAACATTTCCTGAAGGAAGCCAAATACAAGTACGAAGTCGGTATGCGTGACCTCGTTTATCAACCGGGTCTGAGTTTGATTGAATTTGCGGATGGTCGCCTCCTGAGAAGCCTTTTCAAAATGGGTGTTTTTCAGTCTTTTAGCAAATATGCCCGCAAGTACTTCAAACATCCACACCTGATTCAGTTGATGGAATTTCCCATGTTGTTTCTCGGTGCCATGCCAAAGGACACTCCGGCACTGTACAGCCTGATGAACTACGCTGCATTGGAACAGGGTACCAGGTATCCAATGAGCGGTATGTACATAATGATTGAGCCACACGCCGAAGCCATTTACAAAACCCCAATTACCCCGAAAAACCACTTTTTTACATCTGTTGCCCCTCCAAAACTGACCCGGCAGTGGCATTTGCAGGCATGGAGAACATGTTCCTGCTCGTGCCGCTGGCTCCTGGTCTTGAAGATAAGCCGCCACACAGAAACAATCTTCATGAAAAGGTAATGGACAGGTTGGAAAGCCATTGTAGCGAGGACATCTGCAACCGCATTATGTATCAGCGGTAAGATGGTGGCGGGGTTGATTTCCAAGGACTGAGGAACTGAGGAACTGAGGAATTGAGTTTTCCGAAATCTTCAAGAGTTCGGAAAACTGAGAATCCCAAAAGCCAACAGCCAACATCCAAAAGCAAAAAAAACCGATTATACCCAATGAAAAGTTGTTTGCAAGTTTCAATTGGCTGAAACAATCCGAAAATTGAGTGTCAGAAGTGACTCCAACGCTGATTTATATTGTCCGATATTTTTAAAAAAGTCGAGGGCTGCCTCCCGAAATTCCGCATAATGTTCATAGAACTCCCTGACGATGACGTCTGTCACTTCGTGGGCGTTCAATGAGCCGTTGATATTGACCTGCTTGCGACCCGGATTGGTGGGCGATTCAAAGCCGATAGCTATCGGCTTCCCCTTGCAAAATCCAGCCATAATCCGGTCGGGTATTGTGCTGGGGATGCACGGCATCGTTGAAGTAAACGACTTCATGGTCATCCAGTTCATTGAACAGTTTTTCGAGTTCCTCTACGAATTCTGCTTGCTTTTCAGGGTCTGCTTTACAAGGAACGGCTTTTGTTTTTTTGTAAACAAAACCTAAGCATTGCAGCAGCCGATAGCTATCGGCTTTACCATGCCCACACAAGTATAGAAAACACCGAAGGCGTGTCCTGCGTAGTCAACGACTTTATGCTCTTCTGTCAGTTTGCCAAGTGGATTGATGCGAGGTAAGCGATGAGGTTTGACTTGAGCCAGCCCTTTGTGTAGTGGAAAATGGTGCTCTCGTAAGTGCCTAAAGTCTCAGCAATGAACCCTACTGTACAGCCACTGTCGAGCATGAGTAGTACGGTGACCTTGATAAAAACTTTCTTGTCTTTATTCGTCTTCTGCAAAAATCGCAGCTGCTTCCGTGTCTGCTCATTCAAAATCATACGGCAAGTATAATCAATCTAATTTTTGATTTGAGGTCAGCTGATTAGTTTATTGCCAGGTAATTGGAGAGCCTCTAAAAATCTCAGACCGACAATCCCAACTCCTCCTCATTAGCCTGCAGCACGGGGATGATAAATCCGATGAGGTCCGTAAGCTCCCAGCCCAGCATTTCAGCGCCTTTCAGCACCTCCTCCCGGTCAACGGTGGCGGCAAAGGTTTTGGTTTTAAATTTTTTCAAAACGGAACGGGCATCCATTCCGTCGAGCCGGGTGGGCCTTATCAGAGAAGCGGCGATGATGAACCCCGTCAATTCATCAGCGGCAACTATGCATTTGTCGAGCAGCGTTTTTCGCTCCACATTCCATTTGGTGTAATGCCCGGCGATGGCGTGCGCAATTTCCTCTTCTCCCAGTGTCCTGAGTTTTTCCACTATCACCCTTGGGTGTTTGTCGGGATATTTCTCGTAGTCTGCGTCGTGCAACATTCCCGTGATGGCATAGGTTTCCACGTTTTCGCCGTAATGCTTGGCCAAGGCTTCCATGACGAGTTCGACACTGCGTGCATGACGGCGCAGGGATTCTGTTTTGGTCAGGTCGTAAAGGATATCGCTGGCTTCGTCTCTTGTCAGTGGCATTGTTTGATATTGTTTGAAGGTGGTTTGATGATGGTTTGATGATGGTTTGAGTAGTTTGAATAGCTTGAAAGTTGCCTGTTAATATGGATTCCCTCGATATTAAAAGTTGTGATAATTGAGGGTGTTTTGATTTATGAAAAATTCAAAGTTTGTCAAATCTGTCCATCCGTGGTGAAAGGTGGCAAAATTTCTACTTTTGCCAAAATTTTATCCGAAACAACAGCAAGTGGAGAAACTGGCACAACACATTGAGGGGCTGATTTTTGCAGCCGATACACCCATCACCTTTGAAGAAATTCAGAATTGTCTGGAAGAAACGTTCGGGCTTTCTTTTCATGCGGAGGAAATTCACCATGCCATTACCCAGGTTTCGGAACGCTACCAAAATGAAAATTTTGCCATTGAGGTAGTAGAAATTGCTGACGGGTATCAGTTCATGACCAAAGGTACTTTCCATCCGGCTATTGCCGTTTGGTTGAAACAAACCACTAAGAAACGGCTGTCGCAAGCTGCCTTGGAAACACTTTCCATCATCGCCTACAAACAACCGGTAACCAAAACTGAAATTGAAGCCATCCGAGGCGTCAACTGCGATTACACTCTTCAGAAACTATTGGAAAAAGAGCTGGTTGCCATTACCGGTCGCAGTGAAGGCCCCGGCCGTCCACTGCTGTATAGCACCAGCTCCCGCTTTATGGATTACTTCGGGCTTAAGAGTCTGAACGACCTCCCCAAACCGAAAGACTTTAAAGAACCGGAAAACGAAATCGGAGAGAGGGCTCCGCTGGAGGAGGCGGTGCAGGAGGAGGAGTAAAAGTTGGCAGTTGGCAGTCTGAAGTTAGCAGTAAAAACACCTCGGGCTATGGCAAAATACCTTCTTAAGTGTAACTCCAGGGATATTTTCCAAGTAAAAATCCCCTTCACTTCTTAAAAATAAAGAACACCGCCAGCACCAGAAAACAGAAGCCAATGAAGTGGTTCAGCCGGAAAGTCTCATTCTTGAATACCATTAAAGAGAAAACTGTAAACACCACGAGCGTAATCACTTCCTGAATCACCTTTAATTCAACAAGGGAGAATGGCCCACCATTTTCTTTGTAACCCGCCCGGTTGGCCGGAACCATCAGCACGTATTCAAAAAAGGCTATTCCCCAACTAATGACAATAATGGCGAATAGCCCCAAGTTCTCCGTCCATTTCATGTCCTTGAACTTCAAATGTCCGTACCAGGCAAAGGTCATGAAGGTATTAGATAATAGGAGCAGGAATATGGTGGTCAATCCTTTCATAGTCAGTGGTATTTGTTTTCATCCCGGGTGAAGGCAGGGTAAAAAAAGGGGCAAATTTATTTGAATTTTTCGCCTTGAAAAGAAAATAAATAACTTCGCAGGGTAAAATTTGGCAGCAAGGGTTTCCGGGCTGCCTTTTGAATTTCTCAAATTTCTAATAGACAAAAACGCCCTATGTCCTCAACAGGGGGATAAGAAAACCAAAACTTATGATGCAAAAATTTCAAAACTATAAGCACCCCTATAGAATTGCCGAAAAATATTCGGACAAGGTGGCCTATTTCAGCATGGAATTCGCCATCGATCAGGCTCTGAAAATTTATGCCGGGGGACTGGGCTTTCTCGCCGGATCGCACATGCGCAGTGCGTTTGCATTAAAGCAGAACCTGATAGGCATTGGAATCTTGTGGAAATTCGGCTACTACGACCAGACCAGAAACAGCCATGGTGAAATGGATGTGCTCTTCATGGAGCGCCATTATAACTTTCTCGAAGATACGGGAATAGAGTTCACCCTTCAGGTAAGCAATCATCCCGTCATCGTGAAGGTTTACTATTTAGCACCGGAGATATTTGGAACGGCCCCTCTTTTTCTTTTGTCAACCAGTCATCAGCAAAACGACCATCTTTCTCAGACCATTTGTCATAAGCTATATTCCAACAATGTGGAAACCAAAATAGCTCAGTACATGTTGCTGGGGCTCGGCGGAGCACGCTTGCTGGAAATCCTTGGTTACGAACCAGACACCTATCATCTCAACGAAGCCCACGCTCTACCGGCGGTTTTTCACCTTTACCATAATAGCGGGGTTTTAGATGAAATAAAAAACAAGGTAGTATTCACTACTCATACCCCAATTGAGGCAGGGAACGAAAAACATGACATATACCTTCTTGACAGGATGAATTTCTTTGGTGCTGTGGATTTGGATACCGTTCGCCGCATATCCGGAATTCACGATGGTGTTTTCAACCAGTCTCTCGCCGCGTTGAGACTTTCACGACTCGCCAATGGAGTATCAACTATTCACGGAGATGTTGCACGCTCCATGTGGAATCAGTATCCGGGTATTTGCGAAATAAAACACATCACCAATGCCCAAAATCACGATTATTGGCATGACCCTTTTCTCGATAAGGCCATGCATAAAGGCAACGACAATCATCTGGTCAAACGAAAAAAGGAGCTCAAAGAAGAGTTATTTACGATCGTAGCCGATCAAACAGGAAAGATATTCGACCCGGATGTTTTGACCATAGTATGGGCCCGCCGTTATGCAGGATATAAACGAGCCGAACTGATCGCGAGGGATATCAGGCGGTTTGAAAACATGGTCAGAAACCACAATCATCCTGTACAGGTCTTATGGGCGGGCAAGCCCTATCCGAGAGATTTTGAAGCCATCAGCACCTTTAATTATCTGGTCAATTTGTCGAGGCGCTACGCTAATGTGGCTGTGCTCACTGGTTACGAACTGGCCTTGTCCAAAGCATTAAAACAAGGGAGCGACATTTGGCTAAATACACCCAGAATCCCAAGAGAAGCCTCTGGCACAAGCGGAATGACTGCAGCGATGAATGGCTCAGTCAACCTATCCACTCAGGATGGCTGGATACCTGAGTTTGCCAAACACATGCATAATTGTTTTCTCGTCCCCAAGGCTGACTCATCTTTGCCAGACGGCGTGGTGGATGATTTCGACTATAACAACATCATGTATTTGATGGAGGAGACGATTTTACCCATGTATTACAACAACCCCAATGCATGGCTTTCTATTATGAAAAACAGCATGAAGGATGTATTGCCGTTCTTTGATTCAGACAGAATGGCGGAGGAGTATTATTCTAAGATGTATGTTGTTGAAGGTGGTTAGAGGAGTTTGAAAGTGGTTTGAGGAGTTTGAAGGTGGCCTGCCCCGAAATCTCGGGGTTTGAGGAGTTTGCCCCGAGTACTCGGGGTGAAGGGTTAGAAGGTGCTTTGAATGGCCGAATATTATATCCTTGAGGCAAGGTGGCTTGATAGCCAAAATGCATACTTGACCTGTTGTGCGACAGGCACGTAAGGGTTTATTATGGACTGAGATTATTCTGATTTGAGAGTAATGAAGAAAATCAGGATTCGCTTTCTCCGGATTCTTCAGTTTCTTCCTTGGGCTCTTCCATGGTCAAAAAACCACGTTCGTTCAAAAAGATGAACCAACGGATAATTTTTTTAATATCGCTGATGTGAACCCGGTGCTGGTCGTGATTTGGAAGAATGACTGTGAAATACTTTCGAAGTTCATCAGGTTTGGAATCTGGAGATGGAATTGGGTTCGCTTCCAGGTTGTCCAGGATTGACTGAAAAACACTTTTTAGCTCGGTTGCGTCATTGTCATCAGTATAAATGGATATGCTTTCTAGTGGTGAAAACTGGTGTTTGCGGACAGAGGCAAAGCGGACAGCACCGGTGTCGATATCTTCCACGAGCATGCCGTTGTTGCGGTTGGCTGCAACCTTTTGGATTCCTGGCATGCCAGTGACTACGACTAAGTCTTTAATGTTCATATTTTCTAGAATTAAGTGGTTGAACGAGTTTCAACCTGCTGTGAATTCAAAACCCGGAACAGTTTATTAATGGGTTTTGTTTTTGGCCGGTCAAAGGTATAAAAAATCAATTTTCAACTTATGCTGTTACAATTTTTCAAAGCAATACACATTGTTGGTTTCGTTTCCTGGTTTGCCGGATTGTTTTACCTGGTGAGAATGTTTGTTTACCATGTTGAGGCGATGTCAAAAGAAGAACCTGCAAAGGGTATCCTGACTGCCCAGTTTAATGTTATGGAGTGGAGGGTTTACCGAATAATCTGTAATCCGGCACTCGTTATTACGGTCATATCGGGAACTGGCATGTTCCTTTCCTATCAGTCAAACTGGATTTTGGAAAACCATTGGATGCATATCAAGTTGCTCTTGTTGGTCATCCTTATTGCCTATCACTTTTATTGCCGCACCATCATAATGAAACTTGAAAAGGAGCAAAGTCCCTACTCATCCGATGGCTACAGGCTTTTAAATGAAGTGCCAACATTGGTATTGGTGGCGATTGCCTTGCTCGCTATTTACAAGAACGCACTTAACCTGCTTTATGCTATACCTGGAATGTTGGTGTTTTTTGCTTTCATTTACCTCGCCACCAAATTGTATAAAACTTTCAGAATTATGGAAGATTCAGAGAAGGCACGAAAATAGCTTTGTATTGTCCGTCATAATAAAGAAAAGCATAAGCCCATGAATAAATGGTTATTTTCCGTCTTGATTGCCATGCTGTCATTTAAGGCTATTGGCCAGTCACCATCTCCTGATAATGTTGGTTCCCAAAACCAGTTTAGCAGAAGTACCAGGCCTACCAATGAAATTAAACAGGTTTGGCCTTTTGATATCAAACTAATAAGCGACGAGGAAAAGTTAATGATGTCGCCGGAAGTCCTTGTTTCTAATGGCAAACCTACTGTAGTCATGTTTTGGTTGACAACTTGTGTGCCTTGCCGGTACGAATTGGCAGCCATTTCCGGCAAGTATGCGGAATGGATAAAAGAGGCTGATTTTAACTTCTACGCAATATCCATCGACTTTCCACCCAACTATCCTCAATTCCTCAAAAGAGTGGAAGAAAGTAAATGGCCCTTTCCTGCGTACTTTGATCTGAATCAGGAATTTATGTGGGTAATTCCTGGCAATTTAAATGGCCTGCCCCAGGTTTTTGTAATGGACAAAAACGGTAAAATAGTCCATCGCGCAAAGGGATTTGTACATGGTGATGAAGATAAATTGTTCGCTTTTATCAAGGGAATGAAATAGACTTATAACATCCGCTCCTGAAGATAATTACCAACTTCCTCAAGTGATGGATTCACCAGAATGATGTTGCCTTTTGGTCCAACCAGGAATTTTGACGGGACCGACTTAACTCCATATAGCCCTGCAATGGGCGAGTCAAAAAAGCGCAAACTGGTAACCGGGTCAATAATGTGATTATCCCAGTTCAAGCCCAATCTTTCTATTGCTCCCAGCCATCTCTCACGGTCTTTTTCAATAGCTATGCTAACCAATTTGAATCCTTCAGCGTCCGAATATGAAGCTGCACCAAACCTCTCGTATATCGCAATCAGGTTGGGGCTTTCCTGGATACATGGACCACACCAACTTCCCCAGAAGTCGAGCAGAACATAGTTACCTTTTGCTTCTGATAACTTGAAAGAGGAATTATCAGGCAAAATCCCAATAAAATCAGGAGCTTTTTCTCCACCCGTAATGGACGGCTGAAAATAAAAATGCCGGGCTACACTGAACAAACCAACAAACACTACAAAACCTATCAGGAAATTTATGAAATTGAATTTCTTCATTTGATGCAAATTTTCAGGCAAAGAACATATTCTGGTAAAGAATGTTGACTAACCCTGATTTCATTTTGCCAATTATAATCGCAGTTCAACCATTTCAGCCTGTAACTTTATATAAATTTGCCACTTTATCATTTTATCCAAGTTCCATGCTCAATTACAGAAACCCTAACTTAGTTATCCAATCTGCCGAAGTTGAACCAGGTTCAGTTACGTGGCGCAGCCCGTCTAACATAGCCCTCATTAAATACTGGGGAAAACACGGGAAACAGTTGCCAAAGAATCCATCTGTAAGCCTGACCCTAAGCAGTTGTTTTACTGATACCTTACTTGAATACAAACCAAAAGAAGGAGGCGATCAGCAAGTTTCTTTAGATTTCTTTTTCCACCAGGAGCAAAACAAGGCCTTCGGTGAAAAGGTCCAAAAATTCCTGGAAAGCGTAACAGACATTTTCCCTTTTATCAAGCAATTGGATTTAACCGTAAAATCCGGCAATTCATTTCCTCACTCTTCTGGCATTGCTTCTTCAGCTTCTGCCATGAGTGCTCTTGCTCTTTGCTTGTGTTCTCTGGAGGAAGAGTTATTTGGCACACTTGCCGACGACAAAGAATTTGACCAGAAAGCATCTTATGTTGCAAGGCTCGGCTCAGGAAGTGCCTGCCGGTCTATTTTTCCAAAAGTTGCATTGTGGGGACAATACAATGAAGTAGGTAACTCATCTGACTATTATGCCATACCCATGCAGGAACATGTTCATGAAGTTTTTGGGACCTTCCATGATGACATTCTCATTGTCAGTACAGAAGAAAAAAGCGTTAGCAGCAGAGCAGGCCATTCACTAATGGAAACGAATCCATACGCCGACACACGCTATCACAGTGCCAAAAGGCAGCTGCATTTTCTGCTGGAAGCCATGAAAAAAGGCGATTTGGAAGAATTTGGAAAAATAACGGAAAGCGAAGCCCTCACACTTCATGGACTAATGATGAGCAGCAATCCTTCCTATATGCTGATGAAACCCAATTCTGTAGAAATCATTTCCAGAGTCCGCCAATACAGAAGGGAAACCAACCATCCGGTGTATTTCAGCCTGGATGCAGGACCCAACATTCACTTACTCTATCCGGAAGAAATCATCCATGATGTCAGGTTGTTTATCGAAGAACAACTGGTTGAATTATGTGAAGAGGGAAGCTACCTTCAGGATTGGGTTGGTGAAGGACCAGAACAAATGGAGTAAAAAAACTTGTGGTTCTGATCTTTTACGAGTTTGAAATTACATTGCCGGTAAAATCAGACCCACCTCTGACGGGTCACTTCATAAAGAATAATTCCAGTCGCCACGGAGACGTTGAATGAATCCGTTTCGCCTTTTTGCGGTATAATAAAGCGCTCGTCAACCCTGGACAGCAGTGCCTGTTGAACGCCAAGGTCCTCGGAGCCTATCACAATGGCTGTTGGCAATTTCCAGTCAATTTCAAAAATTTTCTGGCTGGCAGTTAAATCACTGGCAAGGACTCTGATTCCGCTATCCTGTAAAAAAGAAACAGTATTTACGAGGCTGTTTTCCCGGCAGACAGCAAGCCTGGTAAGTGCCCCTGCCGATGCTTTTATAGCATCCGCATTGATCAGTGCAGTACCAGCCTTTGGAACTAAGAGCGCATGTACTCCACATATTTCCGCTGACCTGGCAATGGCTCCAAAATTCCTGACATCGGTGATTTGGTCTAGGATCAAAATCAGCGGTGCTTCGCCCTTTTCAAAAACCAGTGGAATAATGTTTTCAATAGATTGATAAACAATCAGAGAAACAAACCCGGCAACACCCTGATGGTTTCCCCTTGTCATACGGTTCAGTTTCTCCTTTGGTACGTACTGCAAAGGCACATCGAACTGCCGGCATAATTGTCTTATTTCTTTTTCGAAATCTCCCCGTGTGCCCTGCTGCAGGTAAATCCTGTCGAAGGCCACTCCTCTTTCTATAGCTTCCACAACAGGATGCCGTCCAAATATCAATGAAGTTTTTTCTGTCATTTATCGACCTTGAAAAGAATGTGTTATAATAATATTCCCCAACAGATTTTCCAATACTATTGAGACTCTAACTACTGATTCCTTTCAGTTACCACATCGCGAAATGTCATGTGTTTCTTCCGCCAATAGGAGGATTTTTCAATTTCCTCCAATACCACTCCTCTTCGGGACGAACTATGCACCATAGTTAAAGCTCCGTCATGGTTGGATTGAATCAGTCCGACGTGAAAGACTCTGCCATTTTTTGTTCTTCTAAAGAAAACCAAATCTCCTGGTTTGGCTTCTTCCTTGGTTATTTTCTTCCCTTGTTTTTCCTGGGTTCCTGATGAAGAAGCCATTTCAATATTGTGTTCTTTCATGACATACAGCACCAGTCCTGAGCAGTCGAATCCCGACGTTGATCTTCCGGCATATCGATATTTCGTTCCAATAAGCGATTCAGCATATTCCGTCAAACTGCTTCTGAACAGGATTTCTTCATCCACCATGCTACTGTCTTTTGTATTGGAAAAATTATCCTGAGCAAATATTCCACAGGAGGAAATCAGAACCGGCATGAGTGAAAAATACAAAATGAGCCTGGTGGCTTTGATGAGCATGTCTTAATGGTTTCTTCGTGTTTAGTAATTCTCTGGTGTCACTGTTGTTTCGATGACTACTATTCAGAAACGAGTAGCCATTTCCTATGTTGTTTTAGAAAAATTAAAACTCCAACGGCCTTCGAATGTAATTACAAAAGAATAAAATCATCCCGGTCTCTCAAAAAAGGCAGCGCATTTCTGTATTCCGATAATTTCAATCTGTCCAATTCCAACGTATGCACTTCTTCTCTGTCAGCGGCATGGTATAAGATTTTTCCCGCGTAATCCACAACCATTGTATCACCCTGATGATGAAGCCCATTTCCATCGGTCCCGATGCGGTTTACTCCAATGACATACGACTGATTCTCAATGGCCCGGGCTATTAAAAGTTGTTTCCAGTGTTCGCTTCGTGTATTGGGCCAACTAGCAATGTAAATTAGTATGTCATACCTCGATGTGTTTCTGCTCCAAACCGGAAAACGCAAATCATAACAGATCAATGGTTTTATTTTCCAGCCCTGCCAGTTAAATGTCAGTTGTCGGTTACCTGCTGTGTAATGAAGATGTTCACCACCTGGAGCAAACAGATGTTTCTTGTCGTAGGTCAGGAACTTGCCGTTAGGCTGCATGGCTACCAATCTGTTGTAAAACTTGCCTCCTTCTTTTGCAATGAAACTTCCCAAAACTAAAGCCTCAATATTCCTGGATTGTTCTTTCAACCAGGCCATTGTTGCCCCATCCATGTCTTCTCCAAGAGTTTGGGCATTCATACTGAAACCTGAAGTGAACATCTCAGGAAGTACTACCAAATCGCTTTCCCCGGTCAGATTGAAAAATTTTTCGGAAAAAGCTTGCAGATTGCCTTGAATATCTTCCCAGTTCAAAAAGCTTTGTATTGTGGTGATTCTTATAACATCTTCCATAGGTAATAAAATAAAATGAGGCATAAAGTTGCGAAATCTTTATGCCTCTTTTCTTCTGATAAGAAGCTAAAAGCAATGGTTTTTTTATTCTGCTGCTTCTTCTGCGCCTCCTTCGGCAGTACTTTCTCCTTCAATTGCTGCTTCTTCCTCTTCTTCTTCTTTGCTTAATCCTCTTGGGATATCAACAGAGGCAATAGGCATTGCAGAAGGGGAAAGAATCTCAAGGCCGGATATGGCTTTAATATCCCTGATTCTTAATGAATTGCCCAGCTTAAGCTTGGAGATATCAACCTGAATTTCATCAACGATTGACTCAGGTGTTACTTTCACTTTTACAGTACGCAACTTTTGGTAAAACTTACCTCCCGCACGTACGCCGGATGAAGTGCCAACAAACCTCAATGGCAATTCAGCTTCAAAATGAACTCCCTCTTTTAATTCAAGGAAATCAATGTGCTGGATAGAATCCTTCACAGGATGATATTGCACTTGTTTTACAATACACTTATGAGCCTTACCATCAACAGTGACCTCTGCCAACTTAAAGTCAGGGGTGAATATCAAGTCACGAACATCCATCAGAGATATTGTGAAATGGACATTCTCACTGCCGCTGCCATAGAGCACACAAGGAATGCGGCCGGAATTACGATCCGCCTTAGTTGCTTTTTTGCCCACTTCAGTTCTCGGCAATCCGTTAATAGTTACTGTAACCATTTCGAATAAAAATTAATGATTAATGAGAATTCAAACTTTTAAGAAGATCTGACATCTCCTCAAAGGCCTGAAAAAGAACTTGTTGCTTTATGGAAATACATTTTCCAAAAAGGCCGGCAAAGATAGTTTTTTTAACAGCAGAAAAAGCGACAACAGGTTTTTTTCAGTAAAAAATTCTGACTTGGGTTAATAATAACCTGGATTTAAGTGAAAAACTTAAGCACGATAGCTTGTCTATTAAAAGAAAATAGTTTTACCTTTGCCGTCCCTTAAAAAGCCCCTTGAGTAAAAAGCGTTTAAAAGTACAGCAATGAAAAGGACTTATCAGCCCTCAAAAAGAAAAAGAGTAAACAAGCATGGCTTTCGCGAGCGCATGAGCACCAAAAATGGCAGAAAAGTATTATCCCGCCGCCGCGCCCGTGGTCGCTGGAGTTTATCCGTGTCTGACGAGAAACGCCTCAAGTAATTACTTGGAGCGAAACAATAGCTGATTTTATTTCAGCTACCAGTTTATTCAACTCAAAGCCCGGAGCGATTATCTTCGTTCCGGGCTTTGTCATTGCCCTGCTGCATCATCCATGAAAAAGCGCCTTATCATTTCATCTTTTGAATTTGGGGAAACCACCATCCCCATCAAAATTCATCTGGAAAACAGGGCTAGTACAAGATATTCTCTGGGAAGATTAGGCGGCATCCTCAGAATGCCTTTAATCTTAACCCAGGCACAGCAAGAAAAAGAATTACAAAAATTTAAGACCTGGATAGAGAGTAAGGTTGTGAAAAAGAAGCCCCTTAATGACCATTTCAGAAAAAAAACTCTTGAAGATGGTGATAAACTAATTGTCGGAGATAAGACCTACCATATTCAAAAGGAATATGTCAATTCCGTCAGCCACTCCGCCAGATTAAGAAACGGCGTCATCAGCTTGAAGTTGTCCGAAAACTCAACTGAAACAGAAAAAACAAAAGCTCAAAAAATTCTATTGAGTAAAATAGCGGCAAAGGACCACCAGTTAGCTGTAGAGGCCCGGGTTCGACAGCTGAATGAGCTTCACTTCAGAAAACCTATCGGTAGAATAACACTAAAATACAATTTATCAAATTGGGGATCTTGCTCAGCAAAAGGGAACATTAACCTATCCACCTGCCTGCTTTTTGCACCTCAGAATGTAATTGACTACGTCATCATCCATGAATTAGCCCATTTAGTGGAAATGAACCATTCACCCAAATTTTGGAAACTCGTGGAAAATGCGATGCCGGATTACAGGGAAAAAATAAAGTGGTTAAAAAGTAATTGGGGGTATTGTGATTTTTGATGGAACTGAATGTTTGTCTTTTAATTTGCCTGCCGCAGTATCCGAACCATAAACTAGCGCAAAAGCCAATATTTTTTGACAACAAACATAAAAGCACATATCGCCCTTTTTCTTGTCGCTGCCATTTACGGTGCCAATTACACCATTGCCAAAGAGATTCTCGACAATGAATACATGCAGCCTTATGGGCTGACTTTGATGAGGGTAATTGCAGGCCTGACGCTGTTCTGGGTAATTCACAAGGTATTTGTCAGAGAAAAAATTGATAAGAAAGATATCCCCTTATTTGCTCTATGCGGGCTTACAGGAGTAGCGATAAATCAAATGCTGTTCATAGCTGGACTTAAATTCACTTCCCATATCAACGCAGCCCTTATCATGACTTCCGTGCCAGTGCTCGTACTCACGGCGTCATGGTTTCTACTGGGGGAAAAGTTGACCGCCAGAAAGATTTTGGGTATCGCAATGGGTCTTACTGGTGCTGTATTATTAATCCTTTACGGCAAGCAGTTTAGTTTCACTGCAGCTAGGCTAAAAGGTGACCTTATGATACTCGGGAATGCCACATCCTACGGTACTTATCTCGTTATTGTAAAAAACCTGATTAATAAGTACCATCCCTTTACAGTCGTTCGATATGTGTTTTCTTTTGGTTTGCTTTATGTAATTCCTTTTGGTTTTACAGAAATGGTAAACACTTCATTCCAATCTTTCACACCAGATATCTGGATAGCCCTCCTGTTTGTTCTACTGTTCACCACTTTTTTTGCCTATTTATTAAATGCGTTTGCATTGAAACTTGTCAGCCCATCTACCGTAAGCATCTATATCTATCTCCAACCACTTATTGCGTCCGCAATCGCATTGTTTTTTGACAAGGACGTTTTGACACCCGTGAAATTGACAGCAGGAATTCTCATATTTTCTGGAGTGTTCCTAGTTGGAAAAAGGTAACAAACAACTATAAGGAGGGGCGGAAAAAGGATTCCGCAATTAGAGAAACAGGGCAATCTATGTAGAGCCTTGGTCTAATACCCGGGAGCTTCAAACCAGCCGTTTGATGGAGTATACAGAGTTTTTTTGCGTGCCTTTCTGGTCTGATTACCGCTTCCTTTTGAATACATACCGTATCATAGATTGATCAACACAATGGAAATTAATTGGCAGAAATGCCGTTACCTTTAACCTGTTTAATAACTAAAACGCTGGCTATGAGGCAGAGAAATTTCAATCACCGCCTTGCTATCTTCACTTTAGTCTCCAGGTATGAAAGTATGCTGGAAAGTGGATTTGTGCATTTTGAAAACGAACAAGACTATCTCAGCCTGATAGATTATTATCAGAAAGAGTGCCTGGTTGAGCGCTCACTTGAAGTAGCTGAATATGCTGTCCAACAGTATAGTTCATATGGGCATCTCTACAAAAGAAAAGCGGAATTACACCTTGTCAGAAAAGAAGCTGAACTGGCTCTTAATACCCTGGACCAGGCCGAGGCCATTACTCCGTTCGATTTGTCTATCCAATTGATCAGAGCAGAAGGGTTGGCAGCTATGGATATGCACGAAGAAGCTGTATCTCTTTTAAACAGCCTAAAGGATGATAATGAAGGTAAAGGCCTCGCCGATATTTTGGTTTGCGAAGCATTGATTTGTGAAGAGCTTGAGGACCATGAACAGATGTTTTACTTATTAAAGGCTGCACTGGAAGAAGACCCTACAAACGATGAAGCGCTTGCTCAGATGCGGTTTTGTGTGGAGCATGCTCAGAAGTACGAGGAATCTGTTGAAATTCATGAAAAAGTTCTGGATGAAAACCCTTATTGTGCCATTGCATGGTACAACCTTGGTGCAGCACAGCATTACCTATGCGATTATGAGAATGCTATCCAATCTTATGAGTATGCATTCCTCACTAATGAAGACTTTGAATATGCCTATCGTGAGTGTGCAGAAGTATGTCTTTACGTTAAAGATTACAAAAAGGCACTTCAGTGTTATCAGGAAGTATTGGAGCGATTTGAACCTGATACAGACCTGTTGTTGCACATTGGTCTATGTTACCTGAATCTCAGCAACTATCTGGTAGCCCGTTCTTTCTTTGACAAAGCAGCCGCCTCTGACCCATTTTGCAGTGAAGCCCTTTATGGAATTGGCCAATGTTACGCACACCAAAAAGACTGGAGGAAGGCAATTGATATTTACAGAAAAGCAATTTTGCTGGAAGACAGGCAGGAGGAATATTATGCTGCCATTTCACAAGCATATACTCAGGTCGGCAATTATAAAAAGGCAGAATATTATCTGCGCGGCGCTTCCGATATTGCCCCGGAAGAACCTAAATACTGGATTGAACTTTCCAAATTTCTTATTGAAAGAAACAGACCGGAAGATGCCCTGGAGAGTCTAGAAGAGGCAGAAGAATACACCTTCGGTTCGGAAATCCTTTACTGCAGGAGTGCGTGTTTGTTTATACTTGGAAGAAAGAAGGAGGCCCTTCTAGCCTTAGAAGATGCTCTTTTTGAAGATTTCGATTCCCATAACTCCCTGTTCAATTTTGTGCCTGTCCTGGAACAAGACAAAGAGGTAAAGGCTGTCATCGCAACTTTGAAACCAGATATGTCATGAGAATGGGAAATGTGTGGAAGCAACCACTGTTCTAATTAGCTGCTATCAGAAAGCTTAAGTTTTATTCTAATCCAAACATATTTGAAGCGGCACCTGAATTTCGGGTGCCGTCTTTTTTTTATTTGTTCTGCGGTCCAATCTGTTTAAAACAAAAAAACCCTGTCAAACAACTTGACAGGGACAAAACAAAAAACAAACACTATGAACAAACACTATTCTTGGGTTCTTTTGGGAGTGGGTGAGAAAAAGTCCCCCGATTAGGACGGGGGCTACATAAAAAACAAAAACTATGAACAAACACTCACCCTATATCTTGTGTGAAATCGGGATGGGTAATTTAACGCAGTCCCTTTTTCACAGTTTCATTTCTATACCAAGTATTTCAATTGATTTATCGAGGTCACTTATACTAAAAAAATCAATTTAGTCTTTTTTACATCTTTCAACAATAATGCCAAGAATTCACTATTCTAACCATTACACTTGCTCAACTTACTTAATGAGTACCTTTCAACTATACAACAAAATTGTTAATAACTGTATTTTAATCAATACTTAGCCAGCAGTGACATTTTACTAACTGGAGAAAGGTGGGAGTCATAAAAGTGTTCAATGGAAGTAGTTGTGCAAATACATCTGGACTAGGCTCTTAAGCCTGATGATTAATACTATTATCAACCCACATATGTGACAATCTGATTAAAGTATTTGTATGGGTTTTATTTTTTGTCGGGCACTATTCCATTTTTGCAGAGTTGAGTATTTAAAACATTTTTATCCTAATTTTGTCTAAATAAATTCTGGAAAATTTTTTAACACAAAATCTCTTCAAATGAAAAAGAACTATTCGGTCATTCCTTTCCTGGCTTTATTGGCAGGTTTCCTTCTTTTCATCGGTTTCAAAAATTCATCAGAAAGTCCTGTGGAAAATACCGGGCTACAAGTCGGACAAACCGCTCCGGACTTCAACTTAAAAAACATTGATGGCAGTATGGTATCCCTAGCAAGCGTGAACAAGTCATATTCAGGTAAACTTGAAGGATACATTGTCATTTTTACCTGCAATACCTGCCCCTGGGCAGTTATGTATGAAGACCGCATCATTGAGTTACACAACACTTATGCTCCAAAGGGCTGGCCGGTTATCGCCATTCAGCCCAATGATGTAGAGCTAAAACCCGGCGATAGTTTCGAAGAAATGAAAGTTCGTGCCAAAGACAAAGGATTTCCATTTGCCTATCTTTTGGATGATAAGCAAGAAGTATTTCCGGCTTATGGAGCAACCAGAACTCCACATGTTTACCTGTTGGACAAGTCTAAAAAGATCAGATACATTGGAGCCATTGACAATAATCCGCAGGATGCAGATGCCGCTTCAGAAAAATATGTTGAAAGCGCTATTACTTCAGTAGTTGCTGGTAAAAGTCCCCAGCCAGATTTTACAAAAGCTGTAGGTTGTACAATCAAATCCAAAAAGTAACCAACTACCATAGACAAAACAGAATTGCCGTTAACAGTAGGTTAATGTCTATGAAAATAATCTTACCGAAAAGCAATCAATAGGGTTCATTGATTGCTTTTCGGTTTTTTTGTTGCAATTTGCAGCGCTTTGGTTCAGAAAATAGTCCATATCATCCTTTTAATTGCCGTTTTCTTCAGCTCGGCAGGGTTTGTTTTGAACAAACATTATTGTCAGAACGAACTCAAAAACGCGGCTTTATACACCACTCCGAAGAGTTGCCACAGCGAGGAAAAGGATAAGGATTGCGAACACCATTCGGAAAAACCTTCCTGTCACAAACCAGATGAACCTGCCGACAACTGCTGTAACAACCAGTCTGATTATTACAAACTAAAGCAGGACCAACAGACCGTTTCATTGGAACTGCCCGTCCTGAATCACCCGGTGTTGTTGAACGCTATCCTGGTTGGTCTGCCACAAATTGTATCTGTAGAATTCTTCGCTGAAAATCCTGTTTTCCTAAGGTATAAACCCCCAATTGTCCACAAGGACATATTGCCCTTCATCCAATCCTTCCTTTGTTAGAGTACAGCATGCGCCTCTGACAAATGCCTGATAATGTATTGTTTATCGCAACACTTTCAGATATTTGTCTCGTTACCAGTCTCTCGTATAATTCATTTATAACCGACACGAGAATAAGCCATGCTAAACAATGTAATTCGCTATTTTCTTGAGAACAAGTTCATAACAATACTGGTCGTTGTCGTCTTTACGGCATGGGGTATTGCCACTGCTCCTTTTGAATGGAATACCTTCCTTCCAAAAGACCCTGTACCGGTTGATGCCATTCCCGACATCGGTGAAAATCAGCAAATCGTGTTCACCGACTGGATGGGCCGCAGCCCTCAGGACGTTGAAGACCAGATTACTTACCCCTTAACGACTTTCCTTCTTGGAATACCCGGTGTTAAAGCTATCCGCTGCACTTCCATGTTCGGTTTTTCGAGCATCTACGTCATTTTTGAAGATGATGTGGAGTTCTATTGGAGTCGTTCCCGGATACTCGAAAAACTGAACTCGATCCCGGCAGGCCTGCTACCGCCTGGTGTGCAGCCAACTCTTGGCCCGGATGCCACAGCACTTGGACAAGTTTATTGGTACACGTTGGAAGGGCGCGATCCGGATGGAAATCCCACCGGTGGCTGGGACCTTCATGAAATCAGAACTGTACAGGACTTTTATGTTAAGTACGCTCTCAACGCTGTTGAAGGTGTGTCCGAAGTGGCTTCTGTTGGCGGTCAGATGAAGGAGTATCAGATTGACGTAAATCCCGACGCTCTGAAGGCCTATAACATCCCATTGCAGGAAGTCATGATGGCCATCCAAAAATCCAACCGGGATGCCGGAGCGGAAACTGTGGAAATCAATAAGGCAGAGTACATGGTAAGGGGATTGGGGTATGTGAAGAGTGTAGAAGACCTGGAAAAGGCCGTTGTAATGGTCAATAACAACGTACCCATCCGGATAAAGGATATTGCTGTTGTGACAACCGGACCTGCCACCCGAAGGGGAATTCTCGACAAGGACGGTGCTGAAGTAGCTGGAGGCGTGGTTGTAGCCCGTTATGGTTCCAATCCACTCTTTGTCATCAACGGTGTAAAAGAAAAAATCAAGGAGATAGCTCCCGGTCTTCCAAAAAAGACCCTCGCAGATGGCACAGTTAGTCAGTTAACCATCGTCCCTTTTTACGACCGCACCCAACTGATTCGTGAAACACTGGGAACATTGGAAGAGGCCCTATCACATGAGGTGCTCATCAGCATCATTGTGGTTATTGTGCTGGTCTTGAACCTGCGTGCTTCATTGATGATTTCCAGCATGTTGCCACTCGCTGTGCTGATGACCTTCATCGTGATGCGTTATACGGGTGTCGATGCCAATATCGTAGCATTGTCAGGTATAGCCATAGCCATCGGTGTAATGGTTGACGTAGCAGTCGTCTTTGTTGAAAACATTTTACGGCACCTCGATTTGCCGGAAAACAAAGGCGCCAAAGGCAGAGAACTACTTGAAGTAGTGTACCGGGGAACCGCAGAGGTTTCTGGTGCAATTACCACAGCACTTGCAACCACTATCGTAAGCTTCCTTCCCGTATTTGCCATGGAGGCAGCCGAAGGAAAATTGTTTAAGCCATTGGCTTTTACCAAGACCTATGCTCTTGGGGCTGCTTTTTTGCTCGGTATTATTGTAGTGCCGTCATTGGCGCACATGATGCTCTCCATCAATTTGGACAAGAAAAGGGTGCGCAACGTTTGGAACATTTCCCTGATAGCAGCAGGCATCCTGCTTGGCATTTATCTTAACTCCTGGTTGGTGACTATTCTGGTCTTGATAGGTTTGAACAACCTTTTTACAAACAACCTGAGCCAAAGGTTGAATTTCAGTACTTACTGGAAAGAGAACCTGCCTAACTTGGTAAATGTAGCTCTAACGGTATTTGTCGCCACTTTTTTCCTAAACCAGAAATGGATGCCTTTGGGACATAATAATTCCGTTTTCGTCAACTACATTTTCGTGCTAAGCATGCTGGGTTTCATACTGACAGCACTCATGTCGGTTGTCATATTTTATGAACCCATACTGAAATGGTGTCTGAGCAATAAAGTAAAATTCCTGATGGTGCCATTCTTCACCGTCATGTTCGGTGCTGTGATTTGGATGGGGTGGAACAAAACTTTTGGATTCATTGCCAAAGGGTTTGATAAAATAGGTTGGAATATCAGAACGACAGGAGCCTGGTCAACCATGATTCATGAGTTTCCGGGCCTCGGCAAGGAATTTATGCCTGCGCTTGACGAAGGCAGCTTTTTGCTGATGCCGACATCCATGCCACATTCTGGTGTTGAGGAAAATCAACGGATAGTCGCCCAACTGGATATGGTACTTGCCAACATTCCTGAGGTAGAATTGGCAGTTGGCAAAGCTGGTCGTGCAGAAAGTGCCCTCGACCCGGCGCCAATATCCATGTATGAAAACGTCATCAACTACAAACCGGAATACATTCTGAATGAAAAAGGCCACCGTGTACCGTTTAAAACTGACAAACAAGACAGGTTTATATTGGTATCTGGAGATACGGTTTCCAATGAAGTAGCTTTGATGCTTGGGGTGACCGAAAAAGACCTGATACCCGATCCTAACGGACAGTTGTTCAGGAACTGGAGGCCGGAAGTCAAAAGCCCCGATGACATTTGGGATGAGATAGTCCGGGTAACCAAAATACCAGGCGTTACTTCCGCACCGAAACTTCAGCCAATAGAGACAAGGCTCGTCATGCTTCAGACGGGGATGCGCGCCCCTATGGGCATTAAGGTTTATGGCCCCGACCTGAACACCATTGAACAATTCGGAATGCAACTGGAAGGAATACTGAAAGAAGTGCCTTCAGTGAAAGCTGAGGCTGCATTTGCCGACCGGATAGTTGGAAAACCTTACCTGCACCTTAATATCAACCGGGACGCTATTGCAAGGTATGGTTTGTCAGTTGAGGATATGCAGGAATTCATCGAAACTGCAATTGGTGGAATGATGATTTCATCCACGGTCGAAGGCAGAGAGCGCTTTCCTATCCGATTGCGTTACCCGAGGGAGCTTAGGGATGACCCTGTTAAAATGATGAAAATGCTTGTCCCAACTCCGGTCGGTGTTCAGGTGCCACTTGGCGAGCTGGTTAAAGTGGAATATGAGCGTGGTCCGATGATGATTCGCAGCGAAAACACCTTCCTAACCGGTTATGTGTTGTTCGACAAAAAAGAAGGTCATGCCGAAGTTGATGTCGTAGATGAAGCTCAACGTTTCATTACCCAAAGGATTGAGTCCGGTGAACTGGTTGTTCCTGCCGGCGTCAGTTACAAGTTTTCCGGCTCTTATGAAAATCAGGTTCGGGCTGCTAAAAGGCTTTCCATAGTTATCCCGATAAGTCTCATCTTAATCTTCCTGCTGCTGTTTTTCCAGTTCCGCACCATCATCGCTTCATCTATCCACTTTTCAGGGGTATTTGTAGCCTTCGCCGGTGGCTTCATGATGATTTGGCTCTACGGGCAGGATTGGTTCCTCAACTTTTCCATTGCGGAAATGAACATGCGGGAACTCTTCCAGATACATCCCATCAATTTAAGTGTGGCAGTCTGGGTGGGATTTATCGCTTTGTTCGGGATAGCCACGGACGACGGGGTGATTATGGGAACTTACATTCACCAGGTTTTCGAAGAAAGAACCCCGCAGACGGTACCCGAGGTCAGGGCAGCTGTACTTGAGGCCGGACTGAAGCGGGTACGTCCGGCAATGGTGACTACTGCTACCACAATCATAGCGCTGCTCCCTGTTTTGACATCCACGGGGAAAGGCTCAGACATCATGGTACCTATGGCCATCCCCACAGTTGGGGGCATGGTCATACAGGTGATGACCATTTTTGTGGTGCCCGTGTTCCAGGCTATCTGGAGGGAGAATGCCGTAAAAAGAAATGCTGTTAGGAGTCAATAAAACTTAGTGCTTTAGTGCCTTTGTGGCTAAAAAAGGAAATCAATCATGAAACCATTGTCAATTATATTCATCATGCTGTTTGGCCTTTCATCCTGGGGGCAAACACTGGACGATTACGTTCAAATGGCTATCACCAATAGTCCCGGGATAAAAGCAAAGAAGACGGAGTATCAATCTGCGCTTCAGAAGTTGCCGCAGGCTAAGTCACTGCCTGATCCGCAGGTTAGTGGTTCTTTTTTCTTCAGCCCCATGATGCTGCCGATGGGCAATCAATTGGGCAGCCTCTCAGCCATGCAGATGTTTCCTTGGCCCGGCACTTTGGATGCCATGGAAAAAGAAGCATCAAGTATGGCAGAGGTTAAAAAACAATCCATCCTCGTAACGCAAAATGATTTGGTCTTCAAGGTAAAGTCGGCATGGTACCCCATGCTGGAATTGGAGGAAAAGATTCAGATCATGAAAGCGAACCTGAAGATTTTGGAGACAGAAAAGGAACTGGCAGTCATCATGTTTCAAAACGGAATGGCACCCATGGTGGACGCCATCCGGGCCGACATCATGATAGACGAAATGAAAACGGAGATATCCCTGATGGAGCAGATGCGCAAACCATTGGTGTCCACCTTCAACAAAGCTCTGAGCAGGGCAATTGACGAGCCAGTCAATGTCACAGGAATCTTACCAAATCCTGACCCGGCAGAATTGGCCATGACCGAAACAACTGTCGATGCCAATCCTGCGCTGCACGTTATGGACCGGCAGGCTGAAGCGGCCAAAGCTGAGGAAGTGGTTGCGGAAACCATGTCAAAACCCATGTTCGGCGCAGGGCTGCAATACATGCCATTGGTCAAAAGAAAGGAGAGTCATGAAGAAATTCCTCCCAATACTGGCCGGGATATGATCATGCCCATGTTCACCGTGACAGTGCCAATCTGGAAAAAGAAATACAGCGCTGCCATCGAAGAACGCAGACTGATGCAGACCATGTTTGCAGATATGAAACAGGATATGAAAAACGACATGGAAGCCATGGTGGAGATGACCATCTATGAAATGGACAAGGCAGTGCAAATGATTGCCCTCTACGATTCTCAAGTTGAAAAAACTCAACAAGCAATTGACCTGATGCTTGCGGCATACGCTAATGCAGGTAAACAGTTCGAAGAAATCCTGCTGCTGCAAATGAAAATTTTCAGGTATCAGGCTGAGAAAGTTACTGCAAAAGCACAGTATCAGCTTGCCAGGGTTAAACTGGAATACCTGACGGGTTCTGGAATTTGATAGTTGATGGTTGTTAGTTGTAGGTTGTTAGTTGCAAACACATGTAATGCAATAAGTTGCTGAAAGTATGTATTGAATTATTCAACGCAGTTTTTTAGTTCACAAGTAAATTCGTATGAAATGAAAAAGATATCGATCAATAAGAATGTAATAATCACAGGTGCCATTATGCTGGCTCTGGGCTTGCTGATTGGATGGTTGGTAAAACCGTCAGGCCATGACGGGCACCAAGAAGAAGCAAGTGCTTCATCCACCTCCGCAGCTACCATCTGGACCTGCTCCATGGATCCTCAGGTCAGGCAACCGGAACCGGGGAAATGCCCGATTTGCGGAATGGACCTGATACCTCTGGAATCAGGAATGGACGACGATAATCCAGTGGAAATTCGTATGAGTCCGACTGCCCTCAAACTGGCCAATGTTCAAACGGCTGTAATAGACTACGGTGCCCCAGTTAAGGAGGTACGTATGACCGGCAAAATTCAGCCCGACGAGCGGCTCATTTATTCACAGGTTACCCACCTTGAAGGACGTGTAGAGCAGCTTGCCGTGAATTACACCGGAGAACCCATCCGAAGGGGTCAGCGCCTCGCCAGTATTTATTCTCCTGACCTGGTCACAGCACAGCAGGAAGTATTTGCAGCCATGAAGCTCAAAGACACTCAGCCTGCCTTATTCAATGCTGCCAAAGACAAACTGAAGAACTGGAAACTGACTGAAGCTCAAATAGAAAGCATTATCAGTTCCGGTAAACCGCAGGAAAGATTTCCTATCCTTGCTGATGTCAGCGGCATTGTCCGGATGAAAATGGTGAACCTCGGGGATTACATCATGAGAGGTATGCCCATTTACGAAGTGATGGACCTGTCAAAAGTATGGGTGCTGTTTGATGTTTACGAAAGTGATATGACCTGGGTTAAGGTGGGCAGCAGGGTGGACTTCACCATTCAATCATTGCCAGGTGATCAATTCACCGGCAGAGTCACTTTTATAGATCCCGTGATTGACCCGATGACAAGAGTGGCCACTGCCCGCGTAGAGATGTCCAATCCTGGCGGGAAACTCAAGCCCGAAATGTTTGCCACAGGCATTGTAAAAACGGAGTTGAGCAGTCAGAAAAGAAGCCTAATGGTTCCTAAGTCCGCTGTAATGTGGACAGGTGAACGCTCGGTTGTTTATATCAAAAACGAGACAGAACAGGGCGTTTCGTTTTATATGCAGGAAGTGACTTTGGGACCCAGCCTTGGAGATAGTTATATGGTTGTCAAAGGGCTTGAGCCCGGCACTGAAATAGCCGTAAACGGCACTTTCTCCATAGATGCTGCCGCACAGCTTGCTGGAAAACCCAGCATGATGAGTCCACAGGGAGGAGCAGCTATGGCAGGCCATAACCACGGTGAAATGGCGGCACCCCAAACAGAGCCCGTGAAGTTGGATGACAAGGCTAAAACGGCGCTCCAGAAGGTTTTCGACAGCTACTTCCCGCTCAAAGATGCCCTTGTCAAAACAGATTACGCCACCTCCAAGTCCAAAGCCCAGGCCCTTAAAAATGCCATAACAGGCACTGATATGAAACTTTTTACGGGTGCGGCACATGACCTTTGGATGCAGCACAGTTCCATAGCTTTGGCCTCTCTCGACAAGATGCTCTCCGCAAAAGATGTTGAAGAAGTCAGGAAAAACTTCAAGCCTTTGTCCACTCAAATGGTCATGCTTGCAAGAACTTTCGGGCCCTTTAAGCAGACAGTTTTCTTACAGCATTGCCCAATGGCGGACGGAAACAAGGGAGGTGACTGGCTCAGCCTGGAAAAACAAATCCAAAATCCATATTTCGGAGATAAAATGATGAAATGCGGCAAGGTGACACAGACCTTTGCCGCCAATTAAAGAGCTTTTTGATAACTAATTTATGAGCCCACTACGAAAAGTCGAAATGGGGAAATGAGGCTGTATCATAAGTTAACTCTGGAATTGGCTTGCGATATTTTTTGCCACAAAAGCACTAAAACACAAACTTTTATAATCAGTCAGTGCTTTTGTGCTTTTGTGGCAAAATAAATTACTGGAGGTGTAAACAAACTATGACTTATGACACAGCCTCATTCACAACTCACTTATTTTCAGTAAAATTTAAAATATTCAAATTCAACTTTGATGGTTGATTTTACTAAAAGTGACTTTCTGGAGTGGACTCATTTATTAACCATTAAATCCTTTTAAGATGAAGTACATCAAAGTATTGTTTTTAAGCTTAACCGTAACTGCACTCATGATTGCCTGTGGCAACGCTAGCCACGACCATGAAGGTCATGACCACGACGCCGACCATCAGGAAGAAGCTGCTGCTCCTGCTGAAGGTCCTCACGGCGCCACAGCTGAGTTCACTTCCGCTTACGTTTGTCCGATGCATTGCGAAGGCAGCGGAAGCGATCAGCCCGGCACTTGCCCTGCCTGTGAAATGGACTACGTGGCTCTTGATGAGCATACGAAAGACGGACATACTCATTAAGTTGATTTTGGTTGATGGTTGTTAGTTGTTCGTTGGTAAGTACAGCAATTTGCAGAACGAACAACAATCAACATTCAACGATCAACTTTATTTATTCACCATAAATTCTTTTAAATGAAAAGCCTTAGCCTGATTTTCAGCTTTTTGTTTTTTGCCCTTGCATCTGCATCTGCGCAGGAAGCAACCGTGGTTACTGAAACTTTCAAAGTTTACGGCAACTGTGGCATGTGCAAAACCCGTATAGAAAAAGCACTGAAAGGTGTTGATGGGATTCAGTCGGCAGAATGGAGTGTTGCCAAGAAAATGGCGACCGTCACTTATGATTCCAAAGTCATCACGCTCGACAAAATCCATGAGATTATTGCCGGAGTGGGCCACGACACGGAAAAAGCACGCGCCGATGATGCAGTTTATGCAAAACTGCACGGCTGCTGCAAGTACGACCGGCCTAAAAGCTGAGACGTCCGTTATGAGTTAAAATCAGCCGGGTGATTTTTCGCCCGCTGATTTTTTCTTCGTGATTGTTGCTGCCACTAAAACACCAAACCACTAAGCTGTTTTGAATACCAGGATTCGTGTTTTTGTGTCTTAGTAGCAAGAAAAGTATCTTTTGACTTTTGCCTTTTCACTTTTAACTTAACCGGATGGACATCGCCACACAAGCCATACTGGGAGCTGCTGCAGGCGAAGCAGTTCTGGGTAAAAAAATAGGCAACCGCGCCATGTTGTACGGTGTTGTGGCTGGCATTTTACCGGATCTGGATGTTGTGGCCCTGCCGTTCATCAGTCAGGTAGAGCGGCTAAGTGCGCACCGGGGAATCAGTCATTCCGTTTTCTTTCTAACGGCTGTTGCTTTTTCCTTTCCTGGCTGTTTCACCGGTATAAAAGAACACCTGACATTAGCTTCCAACGCTGGCTTTGCTTCTTTTTGCTGGCCCTGCTTTCTCATGTATTGCTGGATGCCTTTACTGGATATGGCACTTTGCTTCTTCTGCCCTTCAGCGATGCCAGAATTGGTTTTGACAGCATCCCTATTGTGGACCCGTTTTACACAGTTCCGCTATTGATTCCACTGATTTATTGTGGGTTTAAAAACAGGAACTCCACATCCAGAAGAATTCTGAACTATACAGGGATTGCCATCTCCACGGCCTACCTGGTTTTTACGCTTTTCCACAAACAGCAAATCGAAAAGGTATTCACCAGTAACTTCGACAAGCAGGGAATATCCGTTCAGAAGGTGCTCACCATCCCCGTATCCTTTGGCAACATCCTTTGGTATGGAGTCGCCAAAACATCAGATGGCATTTACATTGGCGATTACAGCCGCCTCGATGTAAGCAATTATATCCGGCTGGAGTATTTACCAACCAATGACCATTTACTGGAAAAAATTGACCCTGAGCTGGCACGCCAGCTAAAATGGTTCGCCAAAGACTTTTACACCGCTACGGAACAGGATGGAAAAATCCGTTTCTACAACCTGCAGGTGGACATGACGGGCACTTTACCGGAACACCATGCGCCCACCTCTTTCTACTTTGAAATTACGCCTGACTCTTCCGTCGCTGACAAGCTGTCTGTGGGTGTACATCCGAGGGATATTAGTATGAAGATGAAGTGGGAGAGGATTTTTCGGAAGAGGCAGTAATCCTGCTGGTAACATTTTTTTCGATAAGGCAACACATCTTTTGTCGCGTTTCGCGGCATTTCCGCACTTTTACTCTGATAGCAAGGAAACTTTTTTGGCAAGTAATCAATTCCAAAGATGATGATGGCTTTGATTGTCATTCGCAGAACATCCTGTATAAATCGGCTGGAGCGATTCATTTTCAATTGGAAGCTTGAGCAGCGGAGATGGGTAAATCCGGCAAGATCCCCAAATTGGAAGCAAATACGCCAGAAATAACAGAAAAGAAATCTCAAACTGGCTCAAAACTCTTCGACCGGGAAGAACATCTGAAAGCGAAAGGCACTTTTGTTTTGAAGGAACATTTTTTAATTTCCTCCCAACGGTTCACGATTTGTAACACCATTTCCCAGTATCCAAAACCCTTGTTGGAAGGGGGGCGATAGAAAAAAATGCCCAACCCATATTCCCGGAACAATCCTGCCTGATGCCGGGTTCTTTGGATGCTATAGTCTTGAGTGATGACAACAGCATGTTCGGCTCCAGCTTTGGGTATCCACTCCTCGTCCTGGACACCTGTACCAAAAACTTCTTTGATTGACAGAACTTCGACAGGAGATTTTTCCAGCTTGTTAAGCGGTTCTTGAAGCAGATTTAGTCCGTGGGCCAATCGTTCCGGAAAATTTTCGTCGATATATATCTTCATCAGGCGGCTTTTTTGCAGAACGCTACCGCATCTTTTACCGATTTAAGCGGGATGTCGAACAACGCGGCTATCGTAGTTTGTTTTTCGCCGCCACGGTAGTAGTTCCAGAGGGTAATAGGCAGGATGTTGGTCCCTTTAATAGTGGGCTGGCCAAACTGGTGTTGGGGGTCAATCACGATGTCATGTTCCTTGCCCATAGGGTAAAATCTCTGTGCAAGGTTGCTGCGATTGAATTCGATTTTTTCGCAGAAAGGCAGAATAACTTCTTTCAAATTGTACTGAAAATCAGGCTCCACGTCCACGATTGCTCCGTCTTCCGGGCTGAACAGGATGCGTCCGCCATCAGTAAGCAGCTTAACGGAAGCAAAAGGAAACATGGTTGTAAGACGCTTGGAGAGCCGCTCGTGGGCTGCCAGTATTTTCCGGGTTTGAACCCCGCGTTCTTTTAACCTGTAAAAAACATAAAACTCCATCAATGTCAAAAAACCGAATGCACGCTCACCTCCTTCCCCCCAGGAGTATATATAATCCTCACTGCCGAAACGTTTGTTCCAATACTCTTTGAGCCAGCGCCTGACCTTATACACCGGCAAGCCCAGAATCCGGGCGGCATCGGGAGCGGTGTAAATACCCTGCCCTATTTGCGGTATGATACTGGTTGTCATTTCAGTGAAGATTTACAGTAAGCGCAAATTTAACCCATTGGTGTTGGATTTATTCACACTGGTGCATCTTTTACTTCTTAGCCCCCTTTCATATCTCACTACTTCCCCAAATTGAACGCCCCCTGTCCAAAGGACTATCGCCACAATATCGGCTGCTTGATAACAATCAAGGTTAACAACACACTCTCAACGCTTCTTCTGTTTGAAAACCGGGTGGAGCGATTTTTTTTCAAATGGAAGATATTAGGCCAGCGCTGCGATTTTTTCAAATGATAGGACTCGGGGCAGAGGAAAAGCTGTAAAAGAAAATTTTCGAATATTTTGACTGTTTCGTTTATTTCGAATAATTTCGTGTTCAAAATAACCTGCAAATCAATTTTGAGATGGAATATTCAGAGAATGTCGCTAAACCTTCAAAAGCTGAGCAGAAAGTGGCATTGGAATCATATAATGCTCTGGAAGAAGTTCTTGAAAGTCTTCACAAGGACAATCCTGTAATTGAAATTGAAGAAACAAGAGAAAAGATCAGGATTCCATTAAAAGCCTTGAAGCTGCTTGCTGAAATCTTAAAAGTCACAAGTCAGGGCAAGTTATTCTCAATAGTACCAATAGCGACTGAGATGACCACCCAGGCTGCTGCTGATTTACTCGGGTGTTCTCGCCCTCATTTTGTAAAATTGCTTGAAGATGGGGAAATTGATCACATGAAAATTGGCAAACACAGAAGAGTTAAATTTGAGGATGTGATGGAGTATAAGAAAAAGATGAAAGCCAACCAGCAGGAATTGCTGGTTAAAATAATGAACGCTGACGAAGAATCAGGACTTTATGATACATAGTATCCGCTTTACTTGTGTTCTTGACACCAATGTCATTGTCCCGGTTGAAGTTCGTGATTTACTGTTTTGGTTTGCTCACGACGATTTGTACACGCCAAAATGGAGTAAACACATTTTTGATGAATGGAAAGAGGTTATGAGGAGGAAAAATGTGAGCGACGAAGAGATTAAGAAACGGATAGGTTGGGCAACCCTGGCATTTCCCGATGCAATGGTTGAAAACTATGAGGGTTTGATAGAAGGAATAAAACTGCCGGATGAAAAAGGCCGGCATGTGTTGGCTGCTGCGATCAAGACCAATGCCAACATTATTGTTACGAATAATCTGAAAGACTTTCCCAATAACTACCTGGCGACCTATGGTTTATCAGCGAAAATTGCTGACGATTTTCTTTCTGATATCATCGATTTGAACCCACAGGTAGCTGTCAATTCCTTCCGGAAATTGGTTGTAAACCGGCGAAATCCAGATTTGGATGAATTCGGTGTATTGGATTGCATGAGAAGAAACGGATTAAAGGAAACTGCAAATTACCTGCACGCTTTGCTCTGAAAAAGTTTAATGTGGAGGCGAGCGGGTGCAAGACCCGCCCCGATCCTGAGGACAGGCTGAATCGTTTTTTTATATGGAAGAACCTGGGCCAGCGACAAACTTACGCCTGTTTTGCATGACCTCACAGTACGTGATGTAAAAACTGTCAATGATGGTCATAAAAGTAAGGGGAGGCATAATATTGCCCTTGACTTAGGCGAACCCGGGACAGGAGTATTTTTCCTGGAAGCGAAAGTGCCGGGAAGTTTGATAGGCCGGGTCAAAGTATTGGTAAAACAAATCAATTAAGGCGAGAGGTAACTTCATTTATGGGGCAATATGAATGCATTATGCCGACTTGTTTATTTTGTGCCGGGGTACATTACTTTTAACTTTCGCCATTTTAACAAGCCAAGATGCATAGCAACTTTACCGATAGCACCCTGATTACAAAAGCCTCCGGCCAAAAGGTTCCTTTTCACAATCAAAAACTGAGGGATTCCCTGGAGCGGGCCGGTGCCAGCGACCTATCGATTGACATGATATTACGGGAGGTAAAAAACAGCCTTTACGATGGCATTTCATCGAAGGTCATTTACAAAAAGGCATTTGCGCTGCTCCGCAAAATGTCCAAACCGGCTGCAGCCCGGTACAGTTTGAAAAAATCCATTCAGGACCTCGGACCTTCGGGTTATCCCTTTGAAAAATACGTCAGCGAAATTCTGAAATACCAGGGTTACGAAACACAGGTCGGTGTGTTGGTGCAGGGCCATTGCGTGCAGCATGAAGTGGATGTAGTGGCTTCAAAAAACAACAAACAACTTATGGTGGAATGCAAATTCCACAGCGACGACGGCAGGAAATGCGACGTAAAAGTTCCGCTGTACATCCACTCCCGTTTTCTGGACGTGGAAAAAGCATGGCGGGCAATCCCTGGAAATGAGTTCAAAACATTTCAGGGTTGGGTGGTCACCAATACGCGGTTCTCGGAAGATGCCGTTCAGTACGGCTTATGCGCAGGCCTGCACCTTGTGGGGTGGGATTTCCCAAAACAGGGTTCCCTGAAAGAGCGCATCGACCTGTCGGGACTACATCCCGTTACCTGTCTGACTACCCTGACTAAGAAGGAAAAACAAAAGCTGCTGGATAAAATGATCGTCCTGTGTAAGGAAATCTGCTACGATGAAAAAGCCCTTCATGGAATTGGCTTAAATCCCGCAAGACTGAAAAAGGTCATGTTGGAAGCAGGCCAGCTCTGTACTTTATGATACTTTCGCAACTCCACTTCATCTATTCGATTGACCATGAAACAACTCAACTACCTTTTAATCCTATTCATTCTTCCACCTGTTTTTGCGTTTACCCAATCAAAGTCCGAAAAACTTTTGGAGTCCATTGAACGGCTGCGCTTTGAAGCCATGGTAAAAAAGGACTTTGCCTATCTCGACAAAGTCCTTTCTGAAGACTTGATTTATACCCATTCCAATGGCCTCACCGAAACCAAAGGAGAACACATCGGCAATATCCAATCCGGTAAATTGGTTTACAAATCCATTCAACCGGAAGACATCACTATCCTGATATACAAAAAAAGCGCTGTGATTAACGGCCACATCAAAGTTTCGGTACTACTGGAAGGCCGTGACATCGACATTCGCCTGCGTTACCTGAACATGTACGTAAAGCGCAAAGGACAGTGGCAGTTGGTGGCATGGCAGTCGTCGAGAGCGGAGTAGGCGGTTGGCGGTTGGGCAAATGCTTCAGCTTAATATGAAATGACAATGCATTATGAACAATCCCTTTTGTTCCGGATTGATTCGCAAAATATTCCCGGCAATACCTATTCAGCTCAACCCTCTAAAATCATCCTTATCCCACCTACCCCAATGACTCCTTCCCGGATTAACTGCACCGGCTCCTCCAGAATCTTGCAGTCCGGATTCACAGTTCCTGCTGACAGAATCCGGATGATGAAATAGTGCCCCTCGTTTTGCAGGGCATGCCGGAACTCTTTGGCGCTGACGGGATATTCTGCTTTGTTGGGCGAAGGAGTTGATTTGACTTCCCAATAATCCTCTCGACTATTTTCAAGTAATACCCTGAAATCGAAAGGGCTGCCACTCTCGCCCTGTTGGTTCATCCATTCGACCGAAGTGAATGCAGTACCTATGTTTCGGTAATATCCCTCGATAATTTCCTTCACCTTGACGTACTCCTCGCCCCACCTGCCAATGGTTTCCGCCTCCGCCTGATTGATGGGAGGCGGGGCAGGCCAGGCAGTTTTGACTAAGGGCTTGATTGTAGTTGGTAATGCGGGCGCGGCGATTTGGGGAGTCGTTTTTAGTACAGAGTGAACAGGTGGTGGTGTCAGGATTTGTGGTCCGGTTGTTTCCATTCTGGGCAGCTCCACCATTTCTGGCAAAGTAAAACCCTGTTCAGTTAGCCAGGACGGAATCTGTTCCATCGCTATGGACAGCAACAGCCCCAGTTCCCGCTCACAGCCCTCGATGCCAAAACCGGTCGCCAGAACTTCTTGCAAGTCGTACAGCGTCCTGACATCCTGCCAGTCGTGCAGGTAAAAAATGTCGTTGCCATACTGCCAGGCCTGAACGTCCCGCCGGTAAACCATGTTGCCGTCTCTTTGCCAGGTCAACTGGAGGCTGGAGCAGGGCTTGAAAGAAATAGCATCCGAAATAGCAATCAGCCGCTCGAATTCTTCCGGGTAAGATTTCCCTTTTTTGGTGGAAGAAACCGAGGCGATGTATGGCAATTTCGAATGCCAATCCATGGGAAATTCACCGGATTTGATTTCGCCGGTGAAAGGCATGGAAGCCAGTTCAAGGTTTCCCAACTCCACAGTCTGCAGGCCTAAAAGCCTGCAAAACCCAATGGCTTCTTCATCCGGCAGGTCGAGGAAGACAAAGTGGGACGAGTCCGTTTTTTCGGCAAAGCGCGGCACGTTCAGATAAAGCAGTTGGCTCAAGGGTTGAAAGGTATTGTTCACGGCGAGCAGCTTGAAATTTTCATCGTATAACGGCGAAACTTCAAATTCTTCCGGCTGAAACCGCTGCCTCAGCATGTAGCGGTATAAGCTGGTCAGGCGCTCCTTATCCAATTGTCCGGGGTCATCGGCCATCGAAGAAAGGACGGAAAGGCAATTTTCCAGGCTCAGTTTCGAACAGATGCCGAGCAGGTCCTCCTGTTGTGGCCGAAGCTCGAAATAAGAAACAGGTGCCCAGCCGTTCACCAGGTTGTACAGCGAGGAGGAGTAAACTTCCGGGGTGGGATAACACTTTCCGTCCACTGCCGGGAAGTAAGGTTCAGTTTGCACAAGAAACTGGAAATACGAGGGGATTTGCGCCTTGCCCCCGGAATGTACAAACCGTGCCAGGCTGCTTTTTTGCATAAGTTCGGGCCATTTTTCATGCAATAAAATATCCCAGTAAGCCACTGAAAAATCAAACCCTGCGGCGTACCGGATGTAAAGTGGCGTCAGATAAGTATGCAGGCTGTGAGTAGCATTTTTCTTAAAAACCGGAAGATGATTTTGAAGAAATTCCCAATACTCCCCGAAGTGTTTCTTAAACTCCTGGTTTACCTGGAAATACCTTTCGTCCAGTTTTAGCTCCATTTCCTGCCTTGCACCCAATTTCGAGAGAAAACGGTTCCATGCTGGTGTTGATTCTCCATTTTCTAAGTAGTTTTTTGAAATAAAAATGTCCTCATCGAGCAAATCCTCCAATGGCAGTTTGGGATTGAAAGCATTTGAGAGGTAGCAAAATGTGGCCTTACGCAGGTTTTTCCTGGAAGTAAGCAACGGCAATTGCGACAGTTTTTGAAAATCCTCTGATGTTAACTTTCCATTGTTTTGGAAAACAAAGCGCCCAATAGCGACCGCATTTCCCGTGTTGACTTTTTCATTTTCAATCAAAGAAAAAATGCCCCGCCGGATGATTTCAAGCGGTTTCGGAAAATAAACGCCGAGCCGTTCCAGCCAGTCCCGCAGCGGAGCATTCCCTTCGACAGCCTC
Organism: uncultured Saprospiraceae bacterium; assembly: GCA_964423205.1. Lineage (GTDB taxonomy): Bacteria > Bacteroidota > Bacteroidia > Chitinophagales > Saprospiraceae > UBA6168. Next base: position 80,734 of record CAYRDX010000001.1, read on the forward strand.
CAGGTACACCTCACCGTGCAGGAAATCCATCGGCAGTTCGAAGGGCAGTTCTGGCAGGTCCGTCGGAAAATACAGCGCCCCTGGCTCCTGCAAAGCACCGTTCCGGTCGAGCAAAAACGGCGTTTCATGCAGCACCTGCATCCACTCCCCCCGTTCGCCCTGCTCGATATTTTCACTCAGTTTTTTGTGAAAAAACCGGAGCAAACGCACATTGTCCGGCACCGAGGCAAAGCGTCGGCCCCTGCGTATGGTGTCCCTCAGTTTTTGCGGGTCGAACCTGGCAGCGCCGATTGACAACAGTTTGTCAATCTGCTTTATCCGGGGGTCAGCTATTTCGTAGCGAGCGCCTTCGAAGCTGTCCTGCACCAACTCGTGTTCCCCCAGGCCATCGCTGATGCGGGTTTTATCCACGATGGTCTCGGGCGCTTTTTTCAGTTGCTCGCTTTTCAGCACGGGGACGAAGGCGATTTCGTGTTGTGCACGCTGTACGCCTGCGTTCAGGCTTTGATTTCTGCGCTCCCGGTTGGTGTCGGCGTATTTTACTAAAAGGCTGGCGAACTCGAAGCGAAAGTCCTGGCTGTCTGCCATTTGCCGGAACCAATGAAACTGGTGGTAGCCGATTTGCTCAAACAGAAACTCATTCCATCTCTCATTCAAAAGCTCCGTCCTCGCCTCATTCATCAGGAAATTGCTGTTGACTATGAAGGGAAACTCGTAGCGTTTTTCGGTAGGCAGGTACGAGAAAATCAAGGGCCTGTCCAAAGGTATGATGGAGTTATCCTCCCGCAATTTGGCGGCAAAACTGATTTCGATTTCAGTTGCCGTTTTGAGTTTTTCGGGGCAAAGGCGTTTGTCCAAATGGGTCATCGAAAGGTTGACTTCCTGATGGACCTGCACCGGAAATGTAGTTACATGCCAACGGGTCGTTTCTTTCAGTTCTTCGTTTTCATATTTTTCAATCGTAAAAACCGGGGCTTTGGACGAGCGGGTTAGTTTGCGGTAGGATTTGATTTTGCCGCTCTTGTCTTCGTATAGCAATTCGAGACTGCGGGCATGGCGAAGAAAGAGCAGGATGTTTTCGTTTAAGAACAGCTTGGCAAGTTTGGTGCGGATGTCTTTCCGGTTTAAATCCTCTTTGATTTCAAGCACAAAATTCACCTTGTTGCTGTCAATGGAGGCAAGCATCTCTTCCGGCAAATCATCGGGAGAAGTGAAAACCGGGACGATTTGCCAGGGCATCGCCTGCCCCTTCCAGGTTTGTTTGTCAAAGCGAAAAGTGAAGCTGTCCGACAACACCCATACCCGGTCCGCAATGTTAAAAACCGACTTGAACCCGATGCCTTTGTAGCCAATCTTTTGCAAGTCAAGCTGTTTTTCGCTTTCGTTGAGTCGGTTATCTTCACCAATACTTGCTCCGTACCTGCAAAGTGCACTGACATCGATGGGTGTAAAATGCCCCCCATTGTGTCGTATGAGCAGGTATTTTTCAAGCAAAAAGAATTCTATATCCAATGAAAGCCCCGGCTTGGTGGCAGCGTCGTCGGCATTCTGAAGCAGTTCATAACCGATGCGTTCAGGCTCACCGAAGATAGAATTCACAATATCGTTAAGGGCATTTGCCATACTTGCCGCAGCTTCCCGGGGGGCAGAGAGCCATATTTGGCGAATGGATTCTATGTGGTCGGCGGCAGTGTCCTGGTTAAGCGTCATAAAGCAGATTGGTAAAAGTTGCTGATTGTCAAATAGCCTCAAAGGGCCTTCCAAAGATAGAGAAAAGCCTCACAAGCTTTTAGGGGGCTTGGATGCATTCTTGGTTAAGATGCAAAACCATAACCATTATATCCATTTATAAATTAACCTCCTTTTAGCTTAGCCTGTGGCCTTAACAGTTTCGTTTTAGTAATGAGTCAAAAATAAAGTTGCCAAATTGTTTTCTTAACCACTTGAAAATCAGTTGGAAAACTTTTGCCTTTTTACTAAGGATGGATGGGATATTACACATGACGGTTACAGGCTTGGCGATGAAGAATTGGAATATGAAGTGGATTTAGGTGCAGAAAGGTTATTGGCAGCCATAAAAGGAAAGCAAAAAGTGTTAGTCGAAGTGAAGAGCTTTAGAGGGCAATCGAAAACCTACGAGTTTCACCGGGCATTAGGACAATTCAACAGTTATGTGACTGCGCTTGAAGTGCAGGAACCAGACCGGGAACTGTTTGTGGCTGTGCCTGATTTTGTTTGTGATAATTTCTTTCAAAAAGAACTGATTCAAAGGACCATTCAACGGTTTCAAATGAAAATACTGGTTTTCGACCCCTTGGAAAAAATAGTTATACAATGGAAAAGATAAAAAAATACGAAGCCGCCATTTTGTCATTTTTAAAAGATTACGCCTCGACCTTTTCAGGTCCGGGTGATGGTGTTGAGACCCAAATTATCGCTGACAAGGAGGGCCATCACTACCAGCTCTACCGTGTAGGATGGCGTGGCAAACGCTTTATCCATCTTTGCTTGTTTCATTTTGACATCAAAAACGGAAAAGTATGGATTCAGCAAAATGAAACCGAAGAGCTTGTAGGCGACGAACTTGTTAAAAGAGGCCTCCCCCGGGAAGACATCGTGCTGGGTTTTCAACCGGAATTTGCAAGAGAGGGTACAGGGTTTGCAGTAACGTAAAGGTTTCTTTTTGGTCGCTTCAGAATGGCAGAAGAGTTTATAGAAACACGACCATAACTATTTTACCTGTTCGCAGGAATGCAATTAAGTATTAACAATCCCGCCAATAGGATGTATGTTAGTGCGCAAAGGTCAATGGTAGTTGGTGGTATGGCAGTCGTCGCGGGCGGAGTGATTCAGTAGGCAGTAGGCAGTAGGCAGTGTGCGGTTGGCAATTAGGAACGGGAAAAGAATTGAGATTGCCAGTTATGATGTTTAACCGTATTTCAGATTGTGATTTTTTTTATTTTTGCCGATATGAAGCTGTTACTCAAACTCATACTTGTTTATGTATCCTTCAGCGCGCTGATAGTACACAGCTTCATTCCGCACCACCATCATCATTCCACAGAGCCCTTCGAACTTGGCCATCATCATGATGGTGACCATGGCCATCACCACCATCCGCCCTATTTTCACTCTGTAGATGGTAACTTCGTGAATCAAAATTCAGGTTATCAGCTTGTTACCCTGGTGGGCATACTCGATGGTACTATGGAGTATTCTTCCACAGTATTAGTCAACAAACTGGCAAAAGTTATAGCGCCACCACCAGAGGTTGATGCGCCTTTGCCGCCTTTTCTTAAAGCTTTTTCTTTAAGGGGGCCTCCTCTCGTTTAGTTTACTGATTCAAATTATCCTTTTGATTTCAGCGAATGGTTTTGCCATTTGCCCGAGCGATTTGTCCATTGTCAAAATATCTCTGTCAACTATGAAAAACATAATGCTTTATCTGTTAATAGTTTTTTTTCTTGCCAGCTGCCATGCCCATGGCCCCGAAGTCGATCATGCCCACGACGAACACGGCAACCACATCAGCCCGGATGAAACCGGGCTTGAACCCCTGGTTTTCACCATCTACTCCGAAAAAACCGAACTGTTTGTGGAATTCAAACCCCTTGTAGTGGGGCAGGAAAGTCGCTTTGCAGCTCACTTCACCGCACTTGGCGAAACATTCAAAGCCATAGGTGAAGGCAGTGGCACCCTTTCTTTGAAATACGGGGAAACTGTCATCCAGTCCTTAACCGCCAGCGCACCTGAGGTTCCGGGCATCTTCCGGCTGCACTTGACACCGGAAAGAGCCGGCACCTTTACGCTGTTGTTCGACATCAAAACACCGGCTTATACCGACCAAATCACGATTGAGAACGTTACTGTTTACCCTGATGAAAAAACGGCATTGGACAGGCAGGAAACTGGCGGAAGCAATGGCAATACCATCACCTACCTGAAAGAACAGGCATGGAAGGTGGATTTTGCCAACGCACCTGTGCATCGAACCCCTTTTAACGATGTGGTGAAAACTTCCGGCATGGTCGCAGTAGCTCCGGGTTCTGAGCAAACGCTTGCTGCAAGAACTCCAGGCATTGTGACTTTTGCCAACAATGGCCTGATGACTGGTTCTCCCGTCGGTGCGGGACAACAGTTGTTTACCATTTCCAGCAAAGGTTTCACCGGCGATAATGCCCCACTAAAAATTCAGGAAGCAAAAATCAACCTCGACAAAGCACAGGCCGACTACGACCGCCTGCAGAAATTGCTTGCCGACCAGCTCACCACGCAATCGGAGTTTTTACAGGCAAAAACAACACTGGAAAACGCCCGGGCATTTTACAACAGCCTCTCCGGATCTTACGGGCAAGGAGGGCAAAGTATTTCAGCAACCCAGAGTGGTTTCATCAAATCCCTTTTGGTCACACCGGGACAGTTCGTGGAAGCCGGGCAACCCTTGGCTATCACCACCAAAAACAATCGCCTGACAGTGAAAGCGGAGCTTTCGCAAACGGCTTTTGCGAGAATCGGCAGCATTGCCTCTGCCAATTTCCGGGTGAACAACAAAACCGTTTACTCGCTAAAAGACCTGAACGGAAAAATGCTGACGGTCGGAAAATTCACTGACAATTCCCTGTTTATTCCTGTATGGTTTGAGATAGACAACAGGGAAGGCATCATCCCCAGCACCTATATCGAAGTTTTCATCCAGACCAATGCAGTGAGCAATGCACTCGTCATTCCTATTTCCGCCCTGATGGAAGAACAAGGGAACTATTATACTTATGTACAAACTGAAGGAGAGAGTTTTGAAAAGAGAGAACTGAGGCTCGGCGGTAATGACGGCATGAAGGTTCAAGTGCTTTCCGGGCTTCAGGAGGGCGACAGGGTTGTAACGAAAGGCGCTTACAATATAAAGCTTTCTACTGCATCGGGTACGCTCCCGGCACATGGGCATTCACACTAAAATCATTTACCTAAAGCAGCAATCATGTTAAATAGAATAATCCAATATTCGCTGCAGAACCGGTTATTGGTTTTAGCAGCAGCCGTGTTACTCCTGGCCTGGGGCAGCTACACGGCAACCCGCATGGAGGTGGACGTATTCCCCGACCTCACAGCCCCGACCGTGGTCGTACTGACCGAATCGCACGGCATGGCGCCTGAAGAAGTGGAGAAACTGGTGACCTTCCCCATCGAATCAGCGCTCAACGGAGCTACCGACGTACGGCGTGTCCGTTCCTCTTCTTCTGCGGGTTTCAGCATCGTTTGGGTGGAATTCGAGTGGGGAACCAATATTTACACTGCCCGACAAATAGTCAGTGAGCGTTTGCCTGCAGTGGCGCAAAACCTGCCCTCAGGAGTTGGGAATCCAACACTTGCCCCGCAGTCGAGTATCATGGGAGAAATTCTGCTGATTGCTGTCACTGCCGACAGTACCAGCATGATGGACGTCCGTACCATCGCTGACTGGAACCTGCGTCCCCGCCTGCTTTCCACGCCAGGAGTGGCGAACGTTATTGTCGTTGGCGGTGAATACAAACAGTATCAGATACTGGCCAACCCCTTTTTGATGAAGCATTACGGCATAACCCTCAACGAATTGCACAGGGCATGCCAGTTGTCCAATCAGAACTCATCGGGTGGCTTCCTCAACGATTTTGGCAACGAGTACATCGTGCGGGGTATCGCCAGAACTACCGAGATAAGTGAGCTGGGCAACATCGTAGTAAAGACCATACAGGGTGCTCCAGTGAAAATATCTGATGTTGCGGAAATCAAGACTGGCCCTGCGCCAAAGATCGGTGACGGCTCCATGAAGGGTGCTCCCGCCGTTATCCTCACAGTGAGCAAACAGCCAAATACCAATACACTCGAGCTCACAGAACGGCTCGATGTTGCACTTAGCGAAATTCAAACCACCCTGCCCCCGGATGTACTAATACACTCGCACATTTTCCGGCAAAGTGATTTTATTGAAGCATCCATCGGCAACGTGGAGCGCTCACTCCTGGAAGGCTCTCTGTTTGTCATCGTCGTGCTTTTCGTATTCCTGATGCACTTTCGCACCACCATAATTTCTTTGCTCGCTATCCCTATTTCGCTATTGTTCACGGTGCTCGTGCTTCGTTGGATTGGTTTCACCATCAATACCATGAGCCTGGGGGGTATGGCTATTGCCATCGGTGTGCTGGTGGACGATGCCATTATCGATGTGGAGAATGTACTGAAAAGACTGAGGGAAAATGCCTTGAAACCGGCCGGCGAAAAACAGCCGCCACTAAAGGTCATTTATAATGCTTCGATTGAAATACGGGCTTCGATATTGAATGCAACATTGATCATCATCGCCGCCTTTCTGCCCTTGTTTTTCCTTTCCGGCATGGAAGGAAGAATGTTGGAACCACTCGGCATTTCCTTCATCGTGTCGCTTTTTGCATCATTGATCGTTGCGCTCACCGTAACGCCCGTTCTTTGCAGCTTTCTGTTGACGGATGAAAACAGGTTAAAAAGGCAGGCACAGGGTTCTTGGCTGGAGCGCAACCTGGTGCGTATTTACGGAATAGCCCTAAAAGCTTTTATGCGTTTCAAAGGCGCCTTGATTGCAATGGCACTGGTGGTTTTCGGTGGCTCGCTGGCACTGTTTTTTACATTGGGAAGGAGTTTTTTACCAGAATTCAATGAAGGCTCACTGGTCATCAGTGCAGTGAGTTTACCCGGTATATCCCTTGAAGAAAGCAATAAAATCGGTACGCAGGTAGAGCAGGCCTTGCTCTCCATTCCGGAGGTAAAAACCACAACCCGACGCACCGGCCGTGCTGAAAGTGATGAACACGCACAGGGTGTAAACGGCTCTGAAATTGACGCTCCTTTCACCCTCACCGACCGCAGCCGGGAAGAATTTATGGAGGAGGTCAGGGAAAAACTGGCCGGTGTCACTGGTGCAAACATCACCATCGGACAGCCAATCGGTCACCGCATTGACCACATGCTTTCCGGTACACGAGCCAACATCGCCATCAAGTTATTCGGGACGGATCTGAACAAGATGTTTACTATTGCCAATCAAATAAAGTCTGCAATTGAGGGCATAGAAGGGTTGGTGGATATTGCAGTCGAGCCGCAAATAGAAATTCCGCAATTGCAAATCAAAGGCAACCGTGAAATGCTGGCCCGTTATGGCATCACCACCGCCGAGTTTACAGAATTCGTCGATGTGGCGATGGCAGGTGAAAAAGTGGGTGAGGTGTTCGAAGGCGAAAAACGCTTCGACCTAATACTGCGCTACGATGATGAAAACCGCTCCACAATTGAGCAGGTTAAAAACACCCTGATTGACGCGGGCACAGGGCAAAAAATTCCGCTGGCTGCCGTTTCTGACATTCACTCCGCTTCCGGCCCGAATACCATTAACCGGGAAAACGTGGCCCGAAAGGTAGTCGTCTCTGCCAACGTAGCAGAGCGGGACCTTCGGGGTGTGGTGAACGATATTCAGGATGCTATAGCTCAAAATGTACAACTCCCCGAGGGCTACCACATCGAGTACGGTGGACAGTTCGAGAGTGAGGCCGCTGCTTCCAAATCCCTCTTGATTGCCTCCTTAATTGCGTTATTTGTGATTCTCCTGCTTTTGTACATGGAATTTAAAGATCTCACACTGGCAGGTATCATTCTGCTCAACCTGCCGCTTGCACTCATTGGAGGCGTGCTTAGCGTATGGCTGACTTCAGGCATTTTAAGTATTCCGGCTATTATCGGTTTTATCACGTTGTTCGGTGTGGCGACAAGGAACGGCATTTTGCTGGTGAGCCGCTACGATGCGCTTCGGCAGGAAGGCCTTGGCCTTTACGACACCGTCATCAAAGGTTCGCTCGACCGTCTGACGCCGATTTTGATGACGGCCCTCACGGCGGCATTGGCGCTCATTCCGCTTGCCCTGGCAGGCGACGAGCCGGGCAACGAAATTCAAAGCCCGATGGCGAAGGTGATTCTCGGCGGGTTGCTGAGTTCGACAGCCTTGAATATTTTCATCATTCCGGCAGTGTATTTTATCATTCAATCAAAAAGGAAGAACCATGATACTACGATATAAACCGCTTTGTGCCTTGCTGCTCCTTGCCGTCAGTCTCCCGGCACAAAATAACCTCGACCAGTTGCTTGTATCCGTACAGGCAAACAATAAATCCATACTGGCCGAACAACGCAGAATCGAAGCAAGTAAAGCCTTCCTTCAAACAGGACTATCCCTGCCCGATCCATCGGTAACACTCGACTGGATGAAGGGCTTTCCCAATTCGGCAGGCAACCAGACCGACCTTACCGCAGCTCAGGCTTTCGATTTTCCGACCACTTACAAATACCGCCGGGAAGTGGCGGATTTGAAAACGACGCAAACCGCTTACGAAAGCGAACTCCTGCGAAAGAACATCCTTTTGGAAGCCAAGCTCACGGCTTTGCACCTGGTTTACCTGAACAAACGCAGGGTGGAACTGGCAAGGCGGCAGGCAAGTGCACAGCAGTTTTTTGACAATTATCAGAAAAAGCTGGAGCAGCAGGACGCCACCATCCTTGACGTGAATAAAGCCCGGTTACTGCTTGTCAATTTGCAGGTCGCCCAACAATTGCTGGAATCGGAAATCGACGCCAACCTGCAAAACCTGGCCGGGCTGAATGGCGGCAACCCGGTCGTTTTCACCGATACTGTTTACCCACCCGTACCGGAATTATCCGATTTTCAAATCCTGGCACTAACTGTCGAGCAGAATGACCCAGCGATGAAATATTTGCAAATGCAACGTCAAATTGGCGAGGCAGAAGCAAAACTGACGAAAGCCCAACTGTTGCCTAAGTTTGAAGCAGGCTATCGATACCAGGGATTGTTGGAGCAAAATTTTCATGGTGTTCATGCGGGTGTGAGCGTGCCGCTTTGGGAAAATAAAAAGCGCCTGAACTATTCATCTGTGCAGTTGCTGGAATACGATGCCCGCATTGAAGAGCAACGAACCTTGCGTTATAACGAAATCAAACGACTCTTCGAGCAGTACCGGGCATCGCAAAATAATTATGAGAATTACCGGGAAAATCTCCGTGCGGTTTCATCAGGAGTCTTGCTCGACAAGGCATTACAAGCAGGGCAAATCACGGTGCTGGAGTATTTTTTGGAAACGACGCTGTATTATGAGAGTGTGGACAGGTTGATGGAGTTGGAGGCACAGTGGCAGAAGGTGGGGGCGAAGTTGATGAAGTTCAAACTTTGATTGCATTGACGTGGACCTGTAAAACAGAACTTAGATTTGACTGGCTTACCCGATATTAAATCGCCAAATTTGAAAATCAATTTTAAACACCAAAATTCATTGTTATGAAAAAACTCATTTTCCTTTTCTCAGCCATGGTACTGTTCAGCAGCCATGATATGTTTTTGAAAATGGGAATCTATTTTCTGAAACCCAATAGCCCGGCAACTATCAAACTCTTCAATAGTACCTTCGACAAAAGCGAAAACGTCATCTCGCAAGCGCATGAAAGACGGCAGCCTTATTTTTTAGCCATCATACCTGGAGTTATTTGGACAAACTGGAGTCTTATCAATCTTTTTCAGAAGCCAACGCTTCGAGCGATGAAACCCAGGCATCAAAATGTGGATTCCGCTCCCGCATCCTGTCAATTCCAATTTCTATGGCAATAATTGGCCCCCAGGTAGACTTGGAATCTTCATACTCCGGATAGTACTTGATGATGCGTTTGGAAGGGGCGCTATGTTGGCCTTGATTGACTTCTTCCGGTTCTAAATCGCCAATGTCCCTGTTTAACTGAGCAAGCCTGTTTGCAGGATGCAACCCTTTGAATGCTTCGTTTATAATAGATGTATCAGTCAGCAAAAGCGCTTCGTATTCGTGCAACTGAACATAAGGAATGAACCGGTAACTGGCAGGGAATTCTTCCTTTAGTTTCCCTTCCAGGTAAGCAGCCCTGTCAGGTCCGTTGGTTTGAGCGTTAAAGCCAGCGACCCATTCCGGTTTCTGTTGATATGGGAAAGCATAAAGGTCAACCATCGTGGTTACATAGCAGTCCTGTTGATTGGCGGATTCCAACAACCAAAGCTTAATGTCTTTCAGCAAATGGTCAACCTTATCCAAGCCACCCCGGAATATTTTGTTTTTACGTCTGTCCCGGCGGGTAGTCACGCTATGGGCATCCACATAAACGCCTTTTTCGGCAAGGTAGGGTTTCAATACATCATCTACGAAATTCTTCTCCGTAGGGCCTTCTGTGATGACATGTACTGTTGCCATAACTGATTAGGGTTGGCCGCCAATGACATTTTTCTCCCAAAGTTCGCTGAGTGAATATTCTTCAAGCCAATGCTCGAGTTCAGCGCTGGACAGGTGTTTAAATTCGGAAGTCCTGCCATTGCGCTCCACAACAATAACATCCTCTGGTTCGAACATATCTACCAACGCCGGAGATTGGGTGGAGATAAACAACTGACAATGCCTCGATGCAGTTTTAATCATACCAGCCAATGACTCAATGGCGGATGGGTGCAGTCCTAACTCCGGCTCATCAATAAATATGACCGCAGGAAGCGATTGGTAAGGTTGGCTCAATAAAGCGACCAGGGCTATATAGCGCAGCATCCCGTCCGATGCCAGCGAGGCATCGAACACCTTTGAAGACCCCTTTTCCTTCCAACGGAGCAATACAAACCCCTTTTCCGCCTCTAAAACAAAATCGTCAAAATAAGGAAGTATCATCCGCAAGTGCTGCACAACCCGCTTGTAATCATTCGAATGCTCCCGGTAAAGGCGGTAGAGAAAACTGCCAAGGTTGTTCCCATTTTCTTTTAACCACCTGCCATCATTAACTGACCACCTGTTGCGGATAGGCGCTTTGGGAGAGGTGTTGTGAAACTGGTAAACGATAACTTTACGGAGCAGATTAAAAATCGTACGCACGGTGCTGTCATCACTCTGCCGTTCAAACAACCTTGATTCCTTATGACCTGCTCCCATCGAAATCCAATTGGGATTTACTGTTCTCACATCGTTCCTTGAAAAACGCACCTTTTCGTCCGCAAAAAATAGAATATCACCTGCACCATGTACAAGTCTTGCTGCATATTCATTCAAGCCGGATTCAGTTTCCAATATCAGGTTCCAATCAATTTCACGGGTAACTTCCGGTCCGTCGAATAAAAGCGATGAACCATACCCCGCATCAGCGATGAAGTTCTGAAATTGGTCAACCGATGCCACACACCAGGACAGCATACGGAAAAAGCCAATAAAATTAGACTTTCCTGCCCCATTGGCCCCAATGAGGATATTGATTTGCGAAGGCTGAAAACCATCGAGGCTTTCTATGCTTTTGAAGCCCTTTATGGATAGCTCCTTTATGTTGACCATGTTAATGTGATTTGCTGTTTCCCGAAGTTCAAACACTGAACTAATCCACAAAACTAAGCAAATATATTTGCGCTTTCCTTCACATGGGACAAAGCGTTATCTGGCCGTTTTCAGGCTGAGCACTGTGGCCCAAAGTGTCCACCAGCAACTCAACTCTTTCACCAATAACGCTTCCGTCAATTTCCCAAACTTTCTCAATGATTCAGCCACATCTCCTGGCTCTCTGGGTTGCACCTGAAGCCATTTAAATTGAAGTCTTTTGGACTTCCACGGAATTTGCTAAAGAACCATCTAAATTTGGCGGGTCACGCTTCAGATTGTGGCTTGTTCACTTATTTGAGAAAACTTATTGAGTCCACTCCGAAAAGTCACTTTTAGTAAAATCAACCATCAAAGTTGATTTTGAATATTTTAAACTTTACTGAAAATAAGCGAGTTGTGAATTTGTCAAATTTTAAAAATTTTAAAAATTTGACAAATTTCCCCATTTCGACTTTTCAGAGTGGGCTCCTTATTTAAACATCAAAACTAATAGTCATGAAAAAACTCGTTATTCTTTCCGCCGCCATCGTACTGTTCAGCAGCCACGATATGTTTTTGAAATTGGGCACCTATTTCCACCAGCCCAACACCCCGGCTACCATCAAACTTTTCAATGGCACTTTTGATAAAAGTGAAAACGTCATCGCCCGCAGCCGTATGAAGGACGTGAGCCTCGTTGGCAACGGTGTGCGTTCGAACCCTGATACTTCGGATTGGACTGAAATAGATAGCACCATCACCGTGCTGAACTTCAACACTGGCGAAGCGGGAACATGGGTTGCCGGGCTTTCCACCTACCCGAAAAACATCGAACTTACTGGCGATGAATTCAACGAGTACCTGGAACACGATGGCGTGCTCGATATGCTCGAGTGGCGCAGACAGAACAACGCCCTCGGTGAAAAGGCTGTAGAGAAATACTCCAAACATGTAAAGGCCATTTTTCAGGTCGGCGACAAAAAAACAGATGACTGGAAAACGGTGCTGGATTACCCCATCGAGTTTGTGCCGGAGAGCAACCCCTACGATTTGAAACCTGGCGGCTCCCTAAAGGTCAAGCTACTCTGGAACGGCCAACCACTGCCCAACCAACTTGTGTACACAGGCTCGGACGGCGCAGGCCATGAGCATAGCCACGAGACCGGTTCGGAGGAGGAGCACCATCATGACGCCACTCAACTCCGCACCGAGGCCAACGGAATCGTCACGCTGAAAGACGTCACTGAGGGGCAATGGTACCTGCGCACCATCCACATGGAATTGTCAAAAGAAGAAGGGCTGACACATGAGTCTAACTGGGCGACCCTGACTTTTGAAGTCGGACACGGGCACAGCCATGACAATGGGAACCACACACACAGCCATGGCATCCCCTCATGGGCATACTGGCTTGGCGGATTGGTGGTGGTTGCAGGATTGTTTTTTTGGGTTAAACGAAAAAAATAGAAGCCTTACGAGGTTAAGTTTCTTTAGCATAAACACTTTCATACAAATGCCGGCCTCCCTGTTAGTTTGTGGGGGCCGGCATTTCATTGATAATTTCCTTATCCAAAATACCTTCCTGTTTAAGGTTTAAGGCATCGTCAGTCAATCCACTGCCTACTGCCTATTGACTACCGCCTACTGACCTCCGGTTCCTCCAATTCCCGCATTTTTTCAATCATTTTGACCAATTCCGCACGGTAGCCGTATTCGTCTTTGCCCAGTGCAGACTTTGCCAGTTTGGCGGCATGGGCATAAGTGGCATTTGCTTTAAACTCGGAGTCGCGCAGCAACATGCCGAATTCTGCCACAGACGCAGCGAAGCGGAAGTTGTCGGAAGTTTTAATCTCATCTTTTGAATAGGACACAGCCTTTTCAATCAGCATACTCTTATCTCCGTCCGGCTTTTTGTAGCGCAATTTGATGGTGAGCCATTCATCCGTTTTTCCGGCTGATTTTTCGACATCAGTCTTTTGGTATTTCAATTCGTCAACTGTGCCGAGATAGGGGCTTTTCACACCGGCGGGAATGATTTCGTACAGTGCCGTGACCCTGTGGCCACTGCCCAGTTCGCCTGCGTCTTTCTTATCGTCGTTGAAATCCTCTTTGTTCAGCAGGCGGTTTTCATAACCAATGAGGCGGTAGCCCTGAACCTTGGCAGGGTTGAATTCTATCTGGATTTTCACGTCTTTGGCAATGGTGAACAGCGTGCCCGAAAATTCATTAACCAGCACTTTTCTGCTTTCGCTGATGTTGTCGATGTAGTAGTGGTTGCCATTGCCCGCACCAGCGAGCTTTTGCATTTTGTTGTCTTTGTAATTGCCCATACCGTAACCGAGGATGGTCAGAAAAACGCCGCTTTCTCTTTCCATTTCAATCAATCGCACCAATTCTCCGTCGCTGCTCGTGCCGACGTTGAAATCGCCGTCTGTACAAAGTATGACCCGGTTGTTGCCCTCTTTGGCGAAATTTTCCCCTGCAATCTGATAGGCCATTTTGATTCCTGCTGCACCGGCAGTGGAACCACCTGCTTCCAGTCTTTCAATGGCTTCCAGTATTTTTTGCCGGTCAGTTCCCGGGGTAGAAGATAACACAGTTCCGGCAGCTCCCGCATACACAACAATGGCGACACGATCCTGCTTGCGCAATTGATTCACCAGCATTTTGAGGGAAGACTTGACAAGAGGAAGTTTGTTGAAATCCTGCATGCTGCCCGATACGTCGATGAGGAATACCAGGTTGGAAGGAGGCAGGTTTTCAGTCGGTAGTTTCTTTCCCTGCAAACCAATGAGCAACAACTTGTTCTGATCATTCCAGGGCGAAGTGCCAATTTCGGTTACCACTTCGAAGGGTTGGTTACTATTAGGCTGCGGGTATTCATAGTCGAAGTAATTGACCATTTCTTCAATGCGAACGGCATCCATCGGTGGCTTTTGGCCATTTTGGATGAACCGGCGGATATTGCTGTAAGAGGCTGCATCCACATCTATGGAAAAGGTGGACAGCGGATTCTGAGTGACCTCGAAAAAGCGGTTTTCGTTTATCACATCGTAATCTTCTGTGTTATGGGCAGGGTAAGGGTCCATGGAATGTGCCATATAAGGTGCTGACATCATGGCATCACTTCTGCTGAAAATGCCCCGGTTGGCTTTAATTTTACCGTAACCGGTGACCATCACTTCTTCCAGTTTCATTGGGGCGGAGTACATGGTTACTTTGATGAAATCCCCCTCGCAGGCTTTTTTTACTTCCTGACTTTCATAACCCACCAGACTTACTGAAAGGGTTTCACAACGGCTTTTAACTTTGAGTTCAAACTCGCCGTTGTAATCAGTAACTGTTCCGTTTTGGGTGTTTTTCACAACGACAGTGGCGCCGGCTATCGCTGTTCCATATTTGTCACTGACTTTACCTTTAAGGGTATGGGTATTGTCTGGACTACCTGTGTACACGGCTGCAAGGCAGGTAAATGCTATCAGGTTTATCAAAATCGTTTTCATGCCTAAAATTTATTGGTGAAAATTGGAAAGACGGTGGTAGGATGCAACGGCTTATGGAGATTACACAAAGCGGCAGGTTTTTTTCGTAAGTTTGAACGCTGCTTACTGGATTATAGAATTCCGAAATCTTGGAGATTTCGGAATTCCATACAGAAAGCAATAAACTCACAGCCCTATGGAAAATCAGGATATCCGTTGGAAACAGCGTTTTTCGAATTATAAAAAGGCTCTGGCTCAATTTGAAAAATTTATTAGCAATTAGTTCTTTTTAGTGACTTTGTGGCAATATAAATCACTGGTCGGTTAAACAGATTTTGACTTATGATACAGCCTCTAACTGTGGCGGATTAGCCATAATTAGAAATCTTAATTACCCCGAATTCGGGGTAATTAAAAGTAACGGGCTTGAGACCTTTAATAATTTATATCATGGCTAAGAATAAAACTATCAGTGTAAAGGGAACTCAAATTGCTATTCTGTCTGAGAGCAACAAGGATGAATACATTTCGCTAACCGACATTGCCCGCTACCGTGATTCAGAAAGAAGCGATTACATTCTTCAAAACTGGTTGCGAACCCGAAGCACTATTGAATTTGTTGGTTTGTGGGAGCAGTTCAATAACCCCAATTTTAATTCCATCGAATTCGATGGAATTAAAAATCAGGCAGGATCAAACAGCTTTTCTCTTACACCCAAAAGGTGGATTGAAGCCACCAATGCCATTGGGATAATTTCGAGAACCGGTAAATACGGTGGCACATTTGCCCATCGCGACATCGCATTTGAGTTCGCTACCTGGATAAGTGCGGAATTCAAATTTTACTTCATCAAAGAATTTCAACGCCTCAAAGCCGATGAGAACGACAGGTTAAAACTTGAATGGAATCTGCAACGCACATTGGCAAAGGTGAATTACCACATTCACACCGATGCCATCAAAGAACACCTGATACCGCCAACACTGTCAAAAGAGAAAATAAATTTTGTGTATGCCGATGAAGCCGATATGCTCAATGTCGCTTTATTCGGAACCACAGCAAAGCAATGGAGAGATGCCAATCCAAAAGCGGAAGGTAACATTCGTGATGCTGCAACGATTGACCAATTAGTTGTTCTTTCAAACATGGAAAGTATCAATGCCGTTTTGATTCATCAGGGCTTACCGCAAAATGAACGGCTGATGCAATTGAACAAAATTGCCATCACCCAAATGAAATCGCTGGTAAATCGTCCAAGCACGATTAAAAAGATGAAATGATAAACAGGATGGAAAAAAATTAAAACACCCAACACAAAAGTCCTGACAATGCAAACAGCATACACAAACCGGCACGACAACTGGACGACAGAAAAAGAAGTACATGCCCATAACAGCGGTTTTGCGGCATGCGGGGTGAAGTGCTTATATTCAAGTGCAGTTTTTCAATTTAACTTTAGTGCTGGTTTGACAGTTTTGTGCCCTGAAATCCCGCACGAACGCAAAGCCGCAAAACGGTATGCCGGTTTGTTTGCAGAATTGAGGGAAGCCCTGGATAAAAGAAGTCAATAAAATGAAGAAGACCTTTAATCCTGCATTTGGCCTTTCAGACGAAACAGTATCTGCCATAAATACTGTGTTCTCTCGTTATCCTCAGATAAGAGCGGTGGTATTGTACGGCTCCCGTGCGAAAGGAAATTTCAGACCCGGCGGCGATATTGACCTGACCCTGAAAGGTGAACACCTGAATCTGCGCATCTTAAATGCTGTAGGCAACGAATTGGATGATCTGTTACTCCCATACACCTTCGACCTGTCCATTTTTCATCATATAGAAAACCGGGAATTGCTGAGTCATATCAACAGGGTCGGCAAATTGTTTTACAAAGCCGGTTACATTTCCCATGAGTCAGAGACCTTAGTGTTACGTGATGATGATTAAAACATGCTAAAACTCTTTCGGAAAAACAGCCCGGACTTATCTGATGAAGAACTGGTACAGCAGTATCAGCGGTCAGGCGATTTGGAACAGTTGGGAGTCCTGTATGAGCGGTATATAGAGTTGGTTTACGGTACTTGTCTGAAATTTTTCAAAGAGCCAGCTATGGCTGAAGATGCCGTTATGGGCATTTTCGAAACACTGGTGGAAAAGGTAAAAACGCATGAAATCAGGCAATTCAGGCCCTGGCTGCATGTCGTTTCCAAAAACCACTGCCTGATGGCCCTGCGAAAAAAGAACCTGACAGTGTCTTATGACGACCTGACCCCTTCCGCCAAATTGGAGAGTGTGCATTCTGCCGATTCGATGCATCCATTGGATACTTTTGAAGAAAATCCCGAGGAGGCCGCTTTGAAGGATTGCGTGGAACGGCTTTCTGAAAACCAGAAAAAGTGCATTGAACAGTTTTATTTCGACGGCAAATCGTACCAGGAAATTGCCGATGAATCAGGAGAAGCATTGGGAACTGTGCGCTCCAATATTCAAAATGGCAGAAGGAATTTGCGAATATGTTTGGAAAAGAAACTATCGGCAACCGGTGAAAAAACAGTAAGTAAGAAATGAAATCCGAAAATGGACATACAGGCTGGTTGTCAGCTCTCTTAAACTGGATTAAGGGTGAATCCACCCTTCAGGATGAGCGTGCCCTGGAGGATCTGGCCAGCAAGGATGAATTTCTTGCCGATGCGCTCGAAGGCTACCGTAAGTTTCCGAAGGAAAACCATGCGGCCGCTATTACCCGGATGAAAGTGCAGTTGCGAAAGCGAACAAAGAAGAGGGGAATGGTATTCTACGCTGTAAGGGCTGCGGCAGCAGTGGCATTTTTGGTTGTTGCGTGGCTTGTCGTTCAGAATCTCTTGCCCCCATCTGAAACAGGCTCCATTTCCATGATGGAGAAACAGGAAAGTGTGGATGTACAAGCGCCACCGGAGACAGTCGAAAGCATTGGCACACAGTCATCGCAGGAGGAAGTCATCGCTGAAACAAACCAGGATGTTGCAGAAAATACCACCAGACGAATTTCGCCACCGATTTCAGCCAAAGAGGATTTGGCTGTCGTGACTCAAAAGCAAAAAGTACCGGAAGACCCACCCACGCCTTTGGCCGACTTGAAAACACCGGAAACACCTGCAATTCCTAAAGTTGAAAAACCGGTGGAAGAAATCGCAGTGGCACTTCAAAAAGAAAAGATGGAAGCCAAAGAACGGTTCATGGAGCCCGGTGCCATAAGAATGGCCCCAAAAGCAATGACTTCAGAACCGTCAGCAGGTGTTTTATCTTCCCGTAAAATCAGCGGAAAAGTGACCGGTCAAAACGGCGAGCCAATAATCGGCGCTACAGTTTTACAAAAAGGGACAAATAAAGGCGCCGTAACAGACTTTGATGGAAATTTCAGCCTGGAGGTAATTGCACCGGCACCTTTGTCTGTAAGTTACATTGGATATCAGACCCGTGAAATCTCGATGGATGACCGGACTCAATACATCATCACTTTGACGGAAGCCATGGCTTCTGAATTATCTGAAGTGGTTGTGACTGGTCTGAGTGATAAAAAAGCTAAAGCCAGGAGAGAAGCAACTAAGTCCCCGGAACCAGAGAATGGATTTAAGAGTTACGAGAAATACCTTTCCGAATCACTGATTTATCCACCTTCCGCAAAAGCCAATGACATTACAGGCAAGGTCAGGCTGCAATTCAGGGTAAACCCTGATGGAAGTCTCTCCGATTTTATCGTGCTGGATTCCCTCGGGTTTGGCTGCGATGAAGAGGCCATACGCCTCCTGAAAGAAGGCCCAAAATGGAAGCCTGCCGGTATGCAAAACTATTCCGTAGCGTTCAGGTTGAAATAAAATCAGGACCAAATAGGCGAGGGGTACTTTCCCGCTACAGTCATTTCTGCGAAAGCCTTTTGCACCATCGGCCTGTCATCCTGATAGGTTACGCCATACCACTTTTCATCGTTCGGCAATACCGTGAATTGACCGGCACCGGTATTTATCAGGTGGTTGGTATATGTGGAAATATAGAACTCGGCCTTCGGGTTGGAGGCATTTTGGTGAACAAACTGATTGAACCCTTCCTGCAGCAATGAAAAAACATGGGGGTGAAATCCCCACAGGTTCATGGAAACCAATTCGGCCCCGGTGAGCTGAACTTTCTCTCCTTTTTCATTGGTACCAAAAAGAGCAGATTCTCCGGGTTGAATGCCCGTGCATTCCGTAACGTTAATCAGATGTCCGGTTTCATTCATTTTGCACACCCCCCGGCTGACAGCCCCAAATTCTGACAGCGTATTTTTCAGCACATATCCCACCATTCCGTATTCAGCCGGACCGCAATACTCTTTGAGGAAAGTGGCCATTTTTTCAAATCCCGAATACCCGTAATAATCGTCGGCATTGATGGCCACAAAAGGCTCATTCACCTGCTCTTTGGCCACCAGAATGGCATGGGCCGTACCCCATGGCTTCAGCCGTTCCACCTGACCTTCCAAGATAGGAACATATTTATCCATGTCCTGAAAAGCAAAGTCCATATCCACCTTGCCTTTCCAGCGGCTGGCTATCTTTTCTTTGAATTCAGCTTCAAAATCGCGGCGGATTACAAAAACTACCTTGCCAAATCCGGCCTTGATGGCGTCGTAAATGGAATAATCCATGATGGCTTCACCGGCAGCGCCGACAGCATCGAGTTGTTTCAGTCCACCGTAGCGGCTGCCCATGCCGGCAGCTAAAATTAGAAGTGTTGGTTTCATGTTGTGAATGGTTAGATGGTTAATTGGTTAGGTGCTTGCCCCGAAGCCTCGGGGGTTAACTGGATTATAGGACGATACACAGTTCCTCAAAGTCCCGGTTTGTTTGGGCGCCAAACTTAGTGGATTTTTACGAGATGGGGGGCAGTGAATGACCATCGTTACCTCCTGCCCTTGCGGTCCTTTCCACTAATACCGGCCTGCTGCTGCTGTCCAAAAAGAATAGGGACGGAAAGAGCGTAGTGTCGTTTATGGCATGGGTAGATTTGGGGCGAGCGGGAGCATTAAAGCCCATTTTTTCAATGAACTAATGCTGGAAAGAATTCTTTGAGTGTTTGGAAAAAAGACGCGGATGTACAGCCCCGCAAAAAAGATCTTCTGACGATTATCTTTATCAAAATTTTAGAGTCAAAGCTGTTGCTTTGACCCCAAAAATTTTTCAGACTATTGTTAATTAACTTCATCGGTAAAATAGTTATAGAATCCTTTAATGGTATCTATCAACTCCTGGTCAAGCAAATTTTCGTCAACGAAATCTACTAATTGATAGAATTTTGATTTGTCCATTATTCCCTTTGGCATACCTAGTTCATCAAGAAACTTTTCAAAGAGTGGGGTCAAGAAGTCATCACTTATTTTTGTGGTAACCCAAAATTTATCATTCAAATCTTTCATTGCAACAGGGGGAATCCTTTCTGAAACCAATTCTTTAAAACGACCACTCCAGATAGCACCTAAATTCATTGAATCAACGTAAGAATATAGGCTTTGCGGAATAGGCACATAATTTTCAATTTCATTTCTGCTCCATTGTTTTATAAATAATCCTGGTTGATTGTTTTCAACTTGCTTTCGGAGGTTATCAAAAATGGCAAATCCCTTTAAATTTGGAATAAAATTTCTCAAAGAGTCTAAATGGCTTCTAACTTTGATTACATCGTTACCCACAGGATATGGATAAACATTCTCCTCCAAAAATCTATAAATCTCATCAAGCTTAAGTTTTTTACAAAAAGCTTTGATGAAATCTAAATCTGTCGTTCCTTCAAAGTACAAAATACTTGGTCTTTGCCTGGCAATAAGAAATTCCTCATAACCAATCTCTCTCAAAACAGATTTGATATACTTCTCCTGATTAACCTGTTCAAACTCACCAAAAATTCCTGAAATTACCTGATCTTTCCCAAAAGCTCTGTTCATCACGCTTTCTGAATGACTTGCAACAATCAATTGGCTGTTGCTTTTCTTGGCTAAATCTGAAATTTTATCATAAATATTTGATTGTCTTATTACCTCTAAATGTGCATCGGGTTCATCCAAGAGATTAACAGTGTTCGGGAATGATAATAGATATGCAAATAGCAAAATGGCTTGTTTAGTGCCGCTACCCAACGATGACAAATCAACATTTTTCTTTCCATCTTCGTTGTAACTCATTTTTAGTAACCCTGTTGCCGGAATATATTTAGGTGGGTTTAATGTAACCCTGAACAAACCCTCTATTTCACCAATAAATGTGTTCCAATTGGATTTGTCTTCTTTGTCATACAATAAGTAGCAAACGTTTCTTAGTATGTCGGATGTGTTTCCATTTCCAATATATCTTAGAATAGACCCGACTTCTAATTTGTCTTCTGTTGGTTTTAGCCCGGCAACTGATGGAAGAAAACCAATTTTTTCATTTAGCAAAACTTCAGGAAAGTCGTACGAGTTCCCTTGGTCGTCCTGAGTTAAGCGAGCGTAAATCAGACTATCCCTGCCATAATCAAATTCAAACCCTGTATGCCATGATTGATTATCGGTAAACCCTGAAGCTATTATCTCTATCCTTATGTTTTTTGCAGTAGGCTTTCCCTCTTCGTTGGTTATACCTTCTCTTACAATAAGGTCTGTCCATAATTCTTTAAAATCTGTCACCGAAATATTTAGCAGGTCTTCAAGATTAATTGCTACACCTGTTCTTTTCTGTGCTTTGCTTTTTTTATTAACTCTTTCCACTCCCCAGGCTCTGATTGCAATTGCAAATAGCGAAATTGCTTGAAGTAAAGTACTTTTTCCGCCATTATTGGGTCCAATTATAACTACAGATTGACCTAAATCAATGGTTTGATCTTTGATCAGTCTGAAATTTTTTATCCTGATCTTCGTAATCATAACCTGGTAATTTTTAATGATTCGATTCCCCTTGCGTCAATAATTTTTCCTGCCACATTTTTTCCTGCTTTGAATAGAGTGTGTAGTAAAAATATGGGGTAAGAAATAGGAGTAGGTGATGACGAAAAGGCATCGTAAGTTGTGATAGTAAAAAAAAACCGAACACACCCTAATGGAAGCGAAGTACGAACAAATTGAAGATATCCGCAAGGAATTTGAATAATTGATTAGCAATACCACTAGCCCCCGGTCTTTCCCATTAAACAAAGCCTGCACCTACCGTCCAAGAGAATTCAGGATAACGGGCACTTCTACGCCCCTTTATCTAATCCAGTTCCTGGCAGCCCCGAAGATTCGGAGAAGGCATAAAAGAGCATATTAATGCCTTAACCTCGACCCGGTAACTCATTATATTACTATAACTATATTATTGAGGGTCTGAATCCAGCCAGCCCCTCAATTAGATGGCTATATCGCCACCGTCTCCAGTATCTGCTCCGCATGTCGCTTTGATTCCACCTTGGAGATAATGCTTCCAATTATTCCGTTTTCATCGATTATGAAAGTAGTGCGGTGAACGCCGTCGTATTGCTTTCCGAACATCTGTTTCGGTCCCCAAACGCCGTAGGCTTTGATGGTAGTCAGTTCGGAATCGACCAAAAGCGGGAAGGGAAGTTTGTGTTTGTTGATGAAGTTCTGATGCTTTTTGGCGCTGTCCGGACTCACGCCGAGAATCTGAAAACCTTCTTTTTTGAGCAATTTGTAATTGTCCCGGAGGTTGCAGGCTTCGACAGTGCAGGTTGGGGTATTGTCCTGTGGGTAGAAATAAAGAATCAGCTTTTTTCCGGAAAAATCGGCTAAGGAGATTTTTTTGCCCTTTTCGTCGATGCCGTTGAAACCGGGGGCTTTGTCGCCTTTTTTGAGGTGTGTCATTGGTAAGGATTTGTTAAGTGAATATTTTACATCACCTAACAGAGGCGGGCTGGAATGGTTCAGAGGTGGTGTCAGAGGTGACACCTTTTGGAAAGGTGTCACCTCTAAAATTCTCAGGGACATTCACCTTTGGTGAATTCAGAAATTCCGGCACAGGCAGCCTCACAGGCATTGCCATAAGTTTTGCCATTACATCCGCAAACGGGGTCATAGAGTGTTATACAGTAACAACCCCGCTCACTGCATAAGTTGCCCCCTGCTCAGCTGGATGATTGATTGATTGGAAGACCCTGGGCAAGCGTAAATGATTTTCTTACAAAAGAGCTACTATACCTTTCATCCAGGATTCCTTAGCGGATTTCCCCGAGGTCGTTTGCCAAATTTTTTCTCATAAGCCGCAATCGATTCTGCTTCCTTTTCCTCTGCAAGTCTTCTGCCGGGAATACCGGTAAACAGAACTCTGGCTAAGAAGCGAAGAAAGCCTACCAGCCTGTTGTACTCCCTCACCTGCCGGTTTGCCCGGGGAGATGTACCATCGGACAAAAGCGGTTCGCAGGAGATGCCATATTTGTAAACATCTTCTTCAACCGTATCAAATATCTCGCAGAGGTGGTGTTCAGACTGGTTTTGGTGGGAATTGGCGTGAGGCTTCATACAATCTTGCTGTTAATCAGGTCTTGAAGGGGCGGAATGTCATTCCATGCAGCATGGTTGCTGAAGGTTTCATAACTGACAGAAGGTAAAAAATCATAGCCGTCAGTTCCAGTTTTCATCCGATATGCTTTTTCCGCCAGGTAAAGCAGAGGCTCGAAACTGTGTTCTTTGGGTATGAGTTGAGGGTTTTCAAGTACTTTTTCATAAAAATCCTTGCCGTTGGCAACAGCACAGCAACGGGCATACAAAAAGGCATCTACCGAAAAGTTACTGTTTACTTCGCCACCCCAGCCTAAAGGCCTGGCGAACAATTCGCCATCAAGGGTAAATAACTTTTCAGCCAGCATCTGGTCGAACCGGAAAATACCTTCTTCCGGATACCGGCTCAATGCCTCCACAGCTGTGGCCATAATATCATCGCTCCGTTTGCGGCCCCAGTCCAGTTGGGCGATAATATCCCAAAACTGCCGGTCGTCCATCTCAGGAGTACTTTCCGGTGATTGTTCCTGAATACTGACCATAGCATCGGGGTATTTCTCCTGTAAATCCTTTACAAGGCCGGGGTTGAGTGAACGCAGGGGCATACTGATGGATTTATTCATCATTAGTTCATTTTCAACAAATGTAAGATATCCTGTCTTCACTTCAAATGTACCGGCGTAATATGATTATGGATGTTCCCGCTCGTCCGAGGTCCACCGCTGGCCCCCGGTCTTCCCAAAATACACACCAGTAACGTCGGGGAAAACGACGGGGAAAATCCTGGACCTTATTTCAGGAAATCCGTACATCACAATTCCGGAATTATCTCAGAAAATCGAAGTAGCCGAAAGAACTATAGAACGCAATTTGAGAAAATTACAGCAGCTAAAGTTGCTTGAAAGAATTGGAGGAGCTAAAGGAGGGTATTGGAAGCTTATTAGATGATGAGCCAGGTATCCCCGCTGGCCCTCGGTTTTTTCCACTGAACACAACCTGCATCTGCGTCCACGAGAATTCGGGATGACCTGCACTTCTGCGTCACCTAATCTTGCGGCCGAAAATAGTATGCCGCAAGTGCCGCTGCGCTAAACACTTGCTATAACTAACTACATAATTGAAAGTCTGACTCCATTCAGCCCCTCAATTAGATGGCTGAATCGCCACCGCCTCCAGAATCTGCTCCGCATGTCGCTTTGATTCTACTTTGGTTATGATTCTTTCAATGATTCCATTTTCATCGATGATGTAGGTAGTGCGGTGAACGCCGTCGTATTGTATTCCGAACATCTGTTTTGGTCCCCAAACACCGTAGGCTTTGATGGTAGTCAGTTCGGAATCGACTAAGAGAGGGAAGGGAAGTTTGTGTTTGATGATGAAGTTCTGGTGTTTTTTGGCGCTGTCGGGACTCACGCCGAGAATCTGAAAGCCTTCTTTTTTGAGCATTTTGTAATTGTCACGAAGGTTGCAGGCCTCGACTGTGCATGTAGGGGTATTGTCCTGGGGATAGAAATAAAGAATCAGCTTTTTACCGGCATAACCGGATAAGGAGATTTTTTTGCCCTTTTCGTTGATGCCGTTGAAATCGGGGGCTTTGTCGCCTGCTTTGAGGTGGGTCATAGGTGAGGATTTGTTAAGTGAATATTTTACATCACCTAACAGAGGAAGGCGGGAATGGTTCAGAGGTGGTGTCAGAGGTGACACCTTTTGGAAAGGTGTCACCTCTAAAATTCTCAGGGACATTCACCTTTGGTGAATTCAGAAATTCCGGCACAGGCAGCCTCACAGGCATTGCCATAAGTTTTGCCATTACATCCGCAAACGGGGTCATAGAGTGTTATGCAGAAACAATCCGGTTTAATTTTTTCAATACAGTCGGGTTGGTCAGTACAGGAAATGGCAAGGAAACTGATGAATCCGAGTATCAAACTGATTTTTTTCATTTTCTAAAGAGTTTACCATCATAGACAAGAAATACACCGTAGAGGTTGGGTATTACCGCAAAAACTTGTTTTCATATACCGCCTCATTGCCGACAGCATCCCTCACTACCAACTTAAAATTATGCTCTCCCTGACTCAGGTTGGGATTCAAAACATGGGTCAAGCGGGCGTATTTTTTGTCGAACTCCATCAGCACCCATTGGCCATCAACATAAGCTTCATAAGAAAGTCCTTTCACATTGGGAGCCACCTGGTAATTGTCGTAAATCCTGAAAGAAAGCTGCCTGGTGCTTTTCAAATCACTCTTAAAATTCAATGGCATGATAACAGGCGGCGTTTCGTCGAGCATGATGCAATAGTCGCCAAGATTGCGCACCTGAGTTTTGAGAAAACCTTCTTTCCATGTTCCTCCACAATTGACCACTGATTTTCCCTCACAAAAAGCAATGAACGCTTTGCTTAATTTATCTGCGGGAATGCTTTTCTCCGGCTTGATGGAGACGGAAAAATAATCGTGGACAGGCGTTCTGTTGTTGTGGAGATGATGGACGTTTGAATAGTGATTAGCGGAGTTCTCAGGCACTGAATAATAATTGAGATACAGTGTTTCATAAAGAGTGCCATTGGGCATATTCATTTCAAAGTTCACCGTCTGAATAATATTTCCCTCGTTGTAAGGAAGGACATAATTAAACTTCTTTTCTTTCGACGAGGCACTGGAACTGCCGCTTTGCTTTATCCAAAATTCCAATGTTGAGGTGTTTCCAGCCAAATCAGCAGCTACGAGGCTGATTTTTTTTGGCCGGTCCCCTAAATGGATGACACCATCGTGTTGTGTTCTTTGATAAATGGAAAGCAAATTGCCCGGAAGTGAGTAGAGCCTGTTGAAATAGGAATTCTTGCTTATCCTCTCCACATAATCACAGTGGGCGTTGATGTACCTCGTTTCATCAAATGAAAATTCTTCAAACTCAAAACTGTAGGTAAAAAGCCCATCTTCATACATGCTCACCCTATAAACGCCATTCCAATTGCTCACCCGGTCGAAATGGTCATACACCTTGAGTCCCAATCCGGCCATGTTGGTACTTACCGTAATGGTGTCACCTTTCACCTTGTATGAATCCTTCGCCAATAAAAGAGGGTAATTGGAAGCTGATTGGTTTTCCCGGCTTTCGTTCAAACTGTAAACCCGAAGGGCGTGCATCTTGGGCGGGATATTATCAGCGACGGGCAAATTGAACAACAATGGATTAATGGCCATTCTCGTATCCGACTTCCGCACTTCAAAATGCAGATGAACACCCCTGGAAGCACCACTGTTCCCCATCGTTCCGATTTGTTGGCCTGTTTTTACCGGGAAATAGTCTTTCTGCAAAAGCATGTCAACCTCATACGATTTTGTTTCCTTCTGGTGGCGGCGGACTAATTCAGCAATGGCTGGACTGAACTCATGTAAATGGCCATATACAGTGGTGTAGCCATTGGGGTGGACAATGAAAACGGAATTGCCATAACCACTCTCCTCTACCATTATCCTGCTTACATATCCGGGACCAGCCGCCAAAATGGGATCTCCTGCCACACCCCGGCTCGATTTAATGTCTATTCCCGCATGAAAATGATTGGGTCGCAATTCGCCAAAAGTTCCGGTCAACAGCAGGGAATGGCGTACAGGCGAACTAAAAAAGTCTGTGGGATATTTATTTGCATTGATGCCTACAAATGAAAAGAGCAAGATGGTACAGCAAAGCAATATCAGTGATGTGACGATTGTTTTCATTCAATTTCAATGTTGAGGTTAATGTTTTTGTGTGCAGTTTCGGTACTGGGCCGATTGAACGGCAAAAAACATAAAACCATTGTACATTATGAAATCAAAGCAGGAACTTATTAGAAAAAAGTTTATCGGAAGTCGTTTTAGAGACTCAAAAAACGTGACAAAATCATGAACCGTTGCAGATTATTGGCGTAGAACCTTCTATTTTTGCGGGCTTTTTAAATAGAAAAAGAGCCTATTATATCATGCAACCCAAGTTTCGGTTAATATGAATACCTAAAGTCTTTCACCCCAGGGATGTATCACAAGTAATTTTCCCGCTGATTTCGCGGATTTTCCCGCTGATTTTCGCAGATGATTCGCACTGCGGAATCAGCGAGACCATCTGCGAAAATCTTCGGGAAATAAAGTTTCGTTTTGCAAAAAGAAAATATAAGGGTCTTTTCAAACAGCCTTGGGGTGATTCTATTCAGGTAATTATCAATTCGAAGCTTACCATAAACTCAATAAAACAGGAATGTACAGAACTCATAATTGCGGCGAATTGCGCATTCAGCATACAGGTAAAGAAGTAAGACTGTCAGGATGGATTCAGGCCAGTCGCGATTTTGGTGGCATGACCTTCATTGACCTCAGGGACCGCTATGGCATTACGCAGCTTGTGTTTAACATGGAAGACGATGCAGACCTTTGTGAGAAAGCGAGAAAGATGGGGCGGGAGTTTGTCATTAGCGTTTCGGGTCTGGTTCGCGAACGGAGCAATAAAAATCCAAACAGATCAACCGGAGATATTGAAATCGTGGTTTCCCGCCTTGAGGTGCTGAACCCCTCAAAAGTTCCACCTTTTACCATTGAAGAGGATACAGATGGAGGCGATGACCTGCGAATGAAATATCGCTACCTCGACATCCGCCGTCCACAGGTTCAGCAAAATCTCATTTTCCGCAGCAAAGTGGCCATTGAGACAAGGAAGTTTCTATCAGGAGAAGGATTCATAGAAATAGAAACCCCCAACCTCATCAAAAGCACTCCGGAAGGCGCCCGCGATTTCGTGGTGCCCAGCCGGATGAATCCGGGCCAATTTTATGCGCTGCCACAGTCGCCGCAGACCTTCAAGCAAATTCTGATGGTGGCCGGCATGGATAAGTATTTCCAAATTGTGAAATGCTTCCGCGATGAGGACCTGCGCGCCGACAGGCAACCTGAGTTCACGCAGATAGACTGCGAAATGGCTTTCGTAACCCAAGAAGACGTGCTTCAAACTTTTGAGGGACTTACCAAACACGTGTTCAAAGCTGCACTTGATGTGACGCTGCCCGATTTTCCAAGAATGTCCTACGATGAAGCCATCACCAAATACGGTTCTGATAAACCAGACCTTAGATTTGGGATGGCATTCGGTGAACTGAATGATTTGGCTACAGGCAAAGGATTTGGCGTTTTTGACGATGCTGAATTGGTGGTGGGTATATGTGTCAAAGGGGAAGCGGAAAATTTTTCCAATAAGGATATTAACGAGTTGACGGAGTGGGTTAAACGCCCCCAAATTGGAGCCAAAGGGTTGGTTTATGTCAAATGGAATGCCGATGGAACATTCAAGTCTTCAGTGAGCAAATTTTATTCTGATGAAGACCTGAGACTATGGGCAGAGCAGTTCGACGCCAAAGCTGGTGACATGTTGCTGATATTATCGGGAGAGTCTGAAAAGACGAGAAAACAGTTGGGTGAACTTCGCCTCGAAATGGCCAGAAGATTAAACCTGATGAAACCGGGGGAATTCAAACCACTTTGGGTGCTCAATTTCCCGCTATTGGAATGGGATGAGGACGCACAGCGATTCTTTGCGATGCACCACCCATTCACTTCACCTCTTACTGAAGATGCAGAAAAGATGATGAGCGATGATTTTGAAACACTGAAAGGCTTGCGTGCCAATGCCTACGACCTCGTTATAAACGGTGCTGAAATCGGCGGTGGCTCCATACGGATACATGACCGGGCGCTCCAGATGAAAAACTTCAAACTGCTGGGATTCACGGCCGAACAGGCAGAAAACCAGTTTGGATTCCTGTTGGGGGCATTCGAATTTGGCGCTCCTCCGCATGGAGGCATTGCTTTTGGCTTCGACCGGCTCTGTGCGGTGATGCGTGGTCAAACCAGCATCCGCGACTTTATCGCCTTCCCAAAAAACAATATGGGAAGGGATATGATGATTGATGCACCTTCTGAAATCGATACAACACAGCTTGTTGAATTGAACTTAAGAATCAAAACTCCAAATAAAGGGCTAGTATAAAATGACCGATACTATCATCGATTCATTGAAGAAGAAACTGCATTTCCCATTACCAGGGATAGCTGCGCAATTAAAAATGGCTCATGCCACCCGGAGACATTTAAAAGATATTGCCGACACAAAACCGGTTCTTGCCGCTGTACTGGCAGTTCTTTTCCCCAAAAATGGAGAGTGGCACATATTGTTGATAGAAAGGAGGAAGGTGGACGGCGACAAACACAGTGGCCAGATTGGATTTCCCGGTGGCAAATCGGAAAATGGCGACGGGAACCTGATGATCACAGCACTCAGGGAAACGGAAGAAGAATTAGGTATCAACAGGCAGGACATATCAATACTTGGTGCGCTGACAGAACTTTATATTCCCGTCAGTAATTTTCTGGTCCATCCCTTTGTTGGCTATCTGACTTACCCTCCAACCTACCAATTGCAGCAAAACGAAGTGGACGGGGTGTTGGAAATCCCTCTTTCCCATTTTTTAGATATCAGCAAGCGCAAATCAATTGACATCAGAATAAGTTCGAACCTCATCCTGAAAAATGTTCCCTATTACGATGTAAACGGGAAAGTGCTTTGGGGGGCAACGGCTATGATGCTCAGTGAACTTACGGAATTAATCATGGAAGTTGCTTGATCCTGTTTATTTTATCGAAGACTTTGCCCCACTCATCTACCAATTCTTAAAGACTGCGTAAAATCAAGTTCTGGACAGAACATCTTGACCATTTTCACAGTTGTTAAGAGCGAAAACATGCGGAAGGGATAAATTCTTTTCTTTTGCGCATTACAGCATTAACAACACCGGTGAAATCTTTGTAAAATATTATGTCCTACCGTAAAACTGTTGGTCCATTTAACTCGATAATAGGCGTTCTGTTATTGGTCGCTTTTTTTGTGGGCATTTTCTTTATCCTGAAAGGTCTGTTTTGGGTGCTGACCTGGGTCGCACCTGTATTACTGATAGCTGCTCTGATTATTGACAAGTCAGTAGTCGTGAATTATGGACTTTGGATTTGGAAAACACTCAAAAACAAACCATTATTAGGAATTGCTGCCATCATTTTTACCGTTATTGGTTACATGGTGGTCTTTCCATTTCTCTTTGCGAAAGCCATCTTCAAGAAGAAAATTAAAGACGTTACCCGCGAAATAGAAAAAGAACGCGAAGGCGAATTGATCGACTTCGAAGAAATCACCAGTAAACCCCAAAAGGAGAACCGCACTGAACTTCCCAAATTGGAGAAAACCGAAAGAAAGAGTGAATACGACAGGCTTTTTGAGTAAGCTTATTCCTTTTCTGCCGGTATTTGTCTTCCCCTGTTCAAAATAGCGGACTGACGCTCAATGGACTCCTGGTGGATAGCCTTGAGTACAGTTTCAATTATTTTTTTGCTTAATCCCAATTTTTCCCCTTTATCAAAAGCGCCTTCGAGAATTTCGTTCCAACGGGCAGGCTGAAGAATGGCGATGTTGTTTTCCAGTTTGTATTCTCCAATCTTGTCTGCCAATTTCATACGGTTGCCCATGAGCTGAAGCAACTCGTCGTCCAATTCATCTATTTGGCTGCGCAAGGAGGATAGTGGCTGCAAGAAACCGGGATCGTCTGTTGTTGACATTCTGGCAACCAATTGTTCTATCATGGCTCCGTACTGGGAGGACGTTATTTGCTGGCCAGAATCACTCCATGCAGTGTCAGGCTCCGGATGTACTTCGGTCATCAAACCATCATAGTTTAGGTCGAGCGCCCACTGAGCGACCTTGGCCAATGTCTCTCTCTTTCCACAAATATGGCTGTGGTCACAAATGATCTGAATGTTTGGGAATTGCCTTTTCAATTCGATGGGTAATTGCCACCTCGGAACATTTCTGTAGGTCGATTCACCATGATAAGAGAAGCCCCGGTGAATGACACCTATGCGCTCAATACCTGCTTTGTATAGCCTTTCAATGGCACCAATCCATAAAGTTAAGTCAGGATTCACTGGATTTTTGACCAAAACCGGTATGTCAACACCCTTTAGAGCATCTGCTATTTCCTGCACAGAGAATGGATTTGCGGTGGTTCTGGCACCTAACCACAAAACATCAATACCATATTTTAACGACTCAAAAACATGCTGAGTGTTGGCAACCTCAGTAGTCACCTTCATCCCCGTTTCTTCTTTTACCTTTTTAAGCCAGCGGAGTCCATCCACGCCAATTCCTTCAAAGGCACCGGGTCTCGTTCTTGGTTTCCAAATTCCGGCTCTGAATAAGTTAACACCCAATTTGGAAAGTGCATGAGCAGAAGTGAGCACCTGCTGTTCTGATTCTGCGCTGCAGGGGCCTGCTATCAAAATAGGTCGGGGTGTCTTTTCGAAAACGGGTCTGAAATTCATGATTGAGTTTTTTAACTTTTGTTAGTCATCTGATTAAAGTGCCTGGGTTGTTAATGGTTAGTAATGAGTTAAAAATAAAGTTGCCAAATTGTTTTCTTAACCACTTGAAAATCAGTTGGAAAACTTTTGCCTGCTTGGCCCTAAGGGCCTTGCCCCTTTGGGGTTGCCTTTTAATTATCAGGGTAAAATTTTCCGAATCACGTTGGCGTCCTCCATGAGCTTGTAGATTTTGTCAAAGTCCTTCTTGATCAACAGGCTCCTGAATCGCGACAGGTTGTTGATGTGTTCATCCAAAACATCCAGTAGGTTGTCGCGGTTTTGCGTGAAAATCGGCGCCCACATTTGAGGTGAACTTTTTGCCAGCCTAACTGTCGAAGCGAAACCACTGCTCGCCAATTCGAATATCCGCTTTTCATCTTTTTCCTTTTCCAAAACGGTGAGAGCCAAAGCGAATGAGCTAATGTGAGAGATATGCGAAACGTAAGCGGTATGTATGTCGTGATCGTTTGCATTGAGATAAATCAATTTCATCTTTAATGCAGCGTAAAGTGCTTCAACAGTTTTTACTGCTTCTTCACTGCTGTCCTGATGTTCGCACAGTACACAGTATTTTCCATCAAACAAATTGGGAATTGCTGCTTCAATGCCCGAATGTTCCGTACCCGCCATTGGGTGTGTGGCCACGAATTGCTTGCGGTTAGGGTGATTCCTGACTTTTTGCAAAAGCAGTTCTTTGGTAGAGCCAACATCCAACAGGACCTGCTTGTCTATCTTATTCAGCACTTGTTCCAGCAAATCAAGCATCACATCCACGGGAGTTGAAATGATGATTACATCGGCAGCCGTTATACCTTCATTCATTTCCATTGCCTCATCGATAATTCTTCTCCGCAATGCTTTGTCAAGACTATCCTTGCTTTTGTCAACGCCAACAATATGCTGCGCAAAACCATTTTCCTTAAGGCTTATGGCCATTGATCCGCCTATGTGACCTGTGCCAATTACTGTTAATGTCATGTCATTTCCGGACAACTTCCGGTTGAAGTTTTTGTGTTTCAATAATTGTGTGGCTTTGATTATGGCCGTTCAGGACATTGCCATTTTTCCGCTTCACTGGTTTTGTTTGCTTTATCCGTTGCAAGGCTTCCAGTAAGGTTGCTTCATCGTTGCAAAGTGAAGCCCTAAGGTATTTATTTCCCTGGCTGCCAAAAACGCCCCCAGGGGTTATAAAAACATGAGCCTCATGCAGCAAATGGTCAGACAGCTCATACCCATCTTTCCAGGTATCCGGAACTTTGGCCCAGACAAAAAGCCCAACAGCATCTTCTTTCCATGAACACCCAACTGCGTCCATGATTTCGCGAACAAGGTCTCTCCTTTGTTCATAAACGCGGTTCAGAGAATCGAACCAATCCTGCCCCGCCTCCAGCGCCTTTGCGGCGGCCAATTGAACAGGCTTAAACATCCCGGAATCCATATTGCTTTTGAAGCGCAATACCTGTTTCAACAGGTCTGCTTCACCAGCCAACATGCCAACTCGCCAACCAGCCATGTTGTGGGATTTGCTCAATGAGTTCAACTCAAGAGCAACTCCTGCACTGCCTTCAATTGACAAAAGACTGAGATGTGAATCGTTCAATATGAAACTGTAAGGATTATCATTCACCAGTAAAATCTGATGTTTTAAAGCAAACCTGACCAGTTTGACAAACATGTCCTTTGTGGCCCTGACCCCGGTTGGCATATTGGGATAATTAAGCCACATAATTTTCACCCGGGACAAATCAATCGAATTGAGTTCCTCTAAATCAGGCATCCAACCATGTTGCTCGTAAAGTGAATATTCAACAGCCTCGGCCCCAGCCAATTCAGAAACGGCCTTGTATGTTGGATATCCCGGGTTTGGAACCAGGGCAATATCACCTGGTTCAAGAAAAGTCATCGCAATGTGCATGATGCCTTCCTTCGAACCAATCATGGGCAAGATTTCGGAATTGGGATTCAACTCAACACCAAAGAACCTGGAATACCATTGAGCATACGCATTTCTAAGTTCCGGAATTCCCACATAACTCTGATAAGCATGCGTATGGTCGTCCGAAGCCGATTTGTTTAGCTCCGAAATGACATCCTGAGAAGGTGGAAGGTCGGGGCTTCCAATACCCAAATTCAACACATTAATGCCCTTCGACCGCATCTCGGCAATTTCCCTAAGCTTTGCGGAAAAGTAATATTCCTGAACACTGTCCAATCTTTTAGCCGTTTTGATTTTTAAAGTTCCCTGCATGTTCCAATTATTATGGATTACAATTGTTGTTTAGTCTTCATGGTGACTGCCCTGACGATAAGCCCCTAAAACTTTGAGTTGATTGGTCAAAGGTCGAATGGCTTCTATGGCTTGCTGCCAGGGAACTGAACCTTGTGATAAAAAGTCAATGAAAAAGAAATATTCCCATTCCCGGCCAATCATGGGCGTCGACTGGATTTTGGTCATGTTCAGTTCATAGGCGGCCAGAACGCTCAACAGTTTGTGCAGGCTGCCCACTTTATGTGCCAAGGAAAAACAAATTGAAATCTTGTCGCTCCCGGCCACACATTGTTCCACTTTCTTGTTTTCCAATACCAGGAAACGGGTGTAATTCCTGGAGTTTGTTTCTATACCTTCGGCAATCAGATCCAGGCCATACATGGAGGCAGCCAATTTGCTTGCTATTGCGCCCGTACCTTTTAAGCTTTTATCGGAAATAAGTTTGGCGCTTAAAGCAGTATCTTCTGACTCAATCAACCTGATATCCGGGTATTGTCTGAAAAACTGCTCACATTGTGCAATGGCCATGGGGTGCGAATAAACCTCACTTATTTCATCAATTTTCACTCCGGGCAGCGCCATAAGGTTTTGCTTTATCCTTAGATAAATTTCGCCGGTAGCGATTAACTCCGAACGATGTAACAATCTGTAATTACCCATTATGCTTCCGGCAACTGAATTCTCTATGGCCATTAAACCACAATCTGCCAAACCGTTTTCAATCGTTTCAATCAACTCATCAAAAGTGTTACACGGTATGATTTCCAGTTCGCCCTCTACATAATACAGGCGGGCAGCAATATCATGGAAAGAGCCAGGGTAACCCTGAATTACCACTTTTCTTTTACTGCCTGATGTCAGATGATCTGCCTCTTTGGCCACTTCGGTTGTTTCAATTTTCATCATTTAAGTTTTTGACGATTCGTTACATTTTGTTCGTGCAAAAAAAAAGTCCCGACCAGGCGGGACTTAAGATTTCACATGTGCAATACACAAATTGCTAAGTCCCTTTATGGCGTGCATAAAACCAAAAATAAAACCAGTAAAAACGTGCATTGCTATTCATGATTAAGACTCTCTTTCAGGTATTTCAGGAACTTGTTGTCAAAAAAAAAGTC
Organism: uncultured Saprospiraceae bacterium; assembly: GCA_964423205.1. GTDB lineage: Bacteria > Bacteroidota > Bacteroidia > Chitinophagales > Saprospiraceae > UBA6168. The sequence continues at coordinate 115,924 of CAYRDX010000001.1, forward strand.
CTGCGCTGCAGGACTGTCTTTTTCATTATTATCATTTGAAAACAACTTTAAAGGCAGTCCTTACGGTGCTCCGTAAAAAAAGTAGCCATAAAAAAAGTTGTTCCAATAATTTTTCATATCTGAATTCTTGAGCGACAAACTTAGGGCTTTATTATTTCGAATGCAACCCAATCACTGATTTTCTTATGCAAGCCCCCATTTTTACTCAAAAAAATTTTGAACTTTGTTTAAAACAAAAACGAAATGCCAGCTGAATTTATCCCATTCAGTTCGGAACACTTATTATGGTTGGGATTTGCAGCCATCTCCACCTTGGCATTGGTTTGGGTAACAAAGCGATTAAATTCAGCACAACAGGAAAGGGTTGCTTTTTGGTTAGCATGGCTATGCCCGCTCATAAGGGTGATTACTACTGCTCTTTTGGCACCCATGGAGAATTGGGACCTGCAATTGATTCTGCCCCTGCATCTTTGTTATTTTCTTCCGTTTCTGATGTCGTGGTTGCTGACAATACAGCTCCTGGCCATTTTTCTGTTTTCGCTTGTTTATATTCCCTATTTCATTGCTGACCGGAAATCCAATGAAAGAGCAAAAGAATTGGCGATTGAAACCCTGAAAAATCCTGACTTTGATAACTAACTAAAAGGTATTTACCAATGCAGACCGACTTCACCTTGTACGGAGCTGAACATCTGTTTTGGCTTGGATTGGCTGCGGTATCTACATTTTTGATACTGCGAGCTGGTTTATATGGCGATGAAGAGAGAAGAGAAAAAATCGCCCAATATCTTGCCTGGATCACACCTTTGGTATTTATCCTGCCCACCTTATATATAGCCCCGACTTCTGACTGGGACTTAAATCTCATCATTCCCCTCCACCTTTGATATTTCCTTACTCTGATGACTCCATTCTTACTGAAGAGCAAGAACACATTTTTTTTCAGTATCTCCTACTTTTGGGTTATGGCAGGATGCAGCCAGTCTCTTTTTACTCCCGATGTGGGTGGTCCATTTCCGTCTGTTGTCAGCATCAGGTATTGGCTTTCACACACAGCTTTGCTGCAATGCTTTTTATACGTCATTGTCGTCTATAAAATGCGCCCTTACCTCAAGGATATTCTCAAGTCCATGTTGTGGTTCAATATTTACCTGGTCCTCGTTGGAGCACTTAACTATCCATTAGGCACTAATTTCCTCTACTTGAGGGAAAAACCTCCTGTGCCGACAATGCTGGATTACCTTGGTGAGTTTCCCTGGTTCCTTCTGACTGGTCAACTTGTTGCTATAGCGTTGTTTTTCATCGTTTATCTGCCTTTCCTGTTTATCGACTTAAAAAGAGCAAAGGTTTAATTAAACAATAGAATCCTAATACCTGGAGAATTATAAGGGAGTGTTACTGGTTTGTCAATTCAAAGAAGAATTTGGTTTAAGGTTTATCACTAAAGCTCCGTTGGACTTGATATCGTAATAAGCTATATCGAGTTGCTCGCAGGACAACTTCCATTGCTTCACGACCCACTCTTTATTGGATGAATCAAAGATGATCATCCCAAAGTCAAATCTCTCTATAAGCTCTTCAATTGTAACCCTTGGCGACTCGCGCAACAGGAGATAATCTGTGGCAATCTTTCTTTCAAAATGCTTTCCCGGCTTTTTATCCAGCAGATAAATCGTCGTATTCCTAAAATGAATTATTCCATTCCTGGCCCTGATTCCTGCACCAGAGAAAGCTATTGTGTCGGTTTCTGAAAATGAATGCGCCATTTTTATTCCCATTTTATTTCTGTGCCCTTCAGCAGCGAAACTGATGGTCTTGGATTCTAAACCCGGCTTGTGGAAGCTGTGTACTTCCTTGCCATTGATGAAATCAATCAAAGTACTTTTCGACACATCGTACACCACTATTTGGCTGTTATGAAATTGTTTCACCTCCCTTAAGGCGTAGTTGATTCCTATGGAAGAAACTAATGCGAGAGAAATAAGTACCCATCTCATTTTCCGCTGACTTATTGCGATCATGAAGCAAAAAATAATCAGATAAGTGAGGAACGAAATGGCGCCTGATGGCGATATTCCATCCAGCACAGCTCCCGGTAAATTCTGAATGGTGAATACAACCTCATTGCACCCGAGCAGTAAAGCCCATAATGCCTTCCCTATAAGGGTTGCCAACTCTGGCAAGAAGCTTTCAGAAAAGAATAATGCTATACCTGCTCCTAAAACAAAGCTCGCTGCAGGAACCAATATTAAACTTGACAACCAAAAGAACGTAGGGAATTGGTTGAAATAGAACAGAATTAATGGCAAGGTCATCAACTGAGCACCCAGGGAAACGCATATCAGTGCCCAGGCTTTTGATAAATACTTGTTTTCTATCCAGATGAGTTTTTCAAATTTTGGCTGGAAGTACACTATTCCCCAAACAGCCATATAGGAGAGCTGAAAACTCACACTGGCAATCCAGAATGGGTTGTACAGCAACAAAAGAAAGGCACTGGCGGCGAGACTGTTGTAAATATTTGTCTTTCTTCTCATTGCCTGCCCTATACAAACAAATGAAAACATGGTGGCCGCTCTGACTACAGAAGGGGCTGCTCCAGTAATCAGCGCAAAGGACCAGATTGTCAGAAGATTCAAAGCAAGTTTGAGCAGGTTCCATTTTTTATTCCTCCATCGTATTCGCTTCAAAAAGAAGTTGACAATCAGAAAAACAATACCTACGTGCAAGCCAGAAACGGCAAGTACGTGCATGGCCCCTGTTTTTGAATAGGCTGATTGAATGTTTTCAGGAATTTCATCCCGATAACCCAAAATGAGGGCTGAACCCACTGCAAGTTCATTTTGAGTATGCAAGTGTTTTCTCAATGACTTCAGCAATTTGCCTTGAAAGTCAATAGCTAAAGCATAAATACTGTTTCCTTTTCCTTCGCCGATTACCTGCCAGTTTCCGGTCCTGACAAAAGCCTGATGGTGGATATTTTTGTAATGCAGATAACGTCGGTAGTCAAAGGAATTTGGGTTTGAAGGCGGTGCAACCGGGGTAACATATCCATTAATAGCCAGAATATCCCCGTATTGAATGGTGTCGGAAAGAGAATCCCTGCTGATGTAACAAAGGACATTTCCACTACATGGAACTTTTTCGCCAGATTCATTAATTGCCCATTTTATAGCCAGTTCCACCTTAACCCACTCCTGCTTTCTGACAGGGGCTTCATCAACTTTGCCAATCCATTTGGTCTTATCCGGGAATTGAAGTTTGGTGAAATGATCTTTTTGGTGGAGTTCATTGTAGTGCCAGGCAGCCTGATATCCACCCATTAAAAAGAACAGACTTGCTGAAAACCCAAATAACCACCTGAATCTGTACCACCCACGAATAAAGGCGAAAACTATTGAAGCAACAAAAAACAGAAATGTGGCTAACTGAAGAAGCGGAGAGTTGTAATCCAAAAAAAGGCATGCGATAATGCCGAGGGCAAATGGCATCAATAGCCTGACAAAGGGAACCTCATGCCAATTGAGCATTTTCTCACAGTATTTTCAGGGCCAGGAACCTGGGTTAACGGGACTAAAATAACCCGTTTTCTACTTCAGGGAAAATATTTGTTTCACTTATAAAAAGAGTTACCCGGCAAGCAAGTGCTTTACTATCGTAGAGATGGTTTTACCATCGGCTTTGCCTGCCAACTCTTTGCTGGCCAAGCCCATGACTTTGCCCATGTCCTGCATTGAAGAGGCTCCAGTTTTTGAAATTACTCCTTTCAAATACAACTCCAACTCGGCTTCATTCATTTGTTTCGGAAGATACCGCTCGATAACCTCTATTTCTTCTCTTTCCGTAACCGCAAGGTCCTCACGCCCTTGTTTTTCATAGATATCCAATGAGTCTTTGCGCTGCTTGACCAACTTTTGCAGAAGCTTTATTTCCAATTCATCATTGAGTTCCTGCCCACTCCCATCTGTTTTTTGAAGCAGTATTGCTGCTTTAATAGCGCGAATCCCTCTTAATGAGGCTTGGTCCTTTGCTTTCATAGCTTCCTTGAGGTCCTGCATGATGCGTTCTTCCAATCTCATGATTTATTTTTTTGGTGAATAGTTGGAATGATTATTTTGCTTTCGAAACGGTACAAAATTATTCAAAGTTTCGCAGCCTTATGCAGGTTTTACTTTGGAAAGGACTAAGAGCTTGTTTGGAATTTGGTCACTTGGCTCAAAACGACCCTTTTTCGCCACTTTTTCAGCTTTTTTCAGTCAAGTAGTCCCGCTATTCTCCTTCAAAAAGCCAAAAAATTGACGAAAAATTTCTCGTTTTTAACTCAAGCACTAAATCCCAAACAAGCTCTAAAACTCCTCGTAATCAATGAAGCTACTACACCCAATTTCAGTCAAGGATTTGTCCGTCAAGCTGGGAGCCAGACTCCAGGGAGATGACTCTATCGTAATCACCGGCATCAATGTAATTCACAAGGTGGAAAAGGGAGACCTCACTTTTGTTGACGAACCAAAATATTTTAGAAAAAGCCTCCAGTCCAGTGCTTCGGTTATTTTGATCAATCAGGAGGTTGATTGTCCAACAGGAAAAGCATTATTGATTTGTGATAACCCTTTTACTGCATATAACGACTTGGTAAAAGAACAACGTCCATTCTCTCCACTTACATCAACCATTAGCCAAAGTGCGCTCATTCATCCATCCACTATTATTGAACCAGGCGTTACGATAGGCAACCACGTGGTAATTGGCAAGAACTGCTACCTCCAGGCCGGATGTTTTATTGGCGATTACACCAGAATCGGAGACCATGTGATTATTCAGGCTGGGGCCATTGTGGGAAGTGAGGCATTTTATTTTCAAAACGACGTCATGGGTAGGACAAAGTGGCACACCGGTGGCCGGGTAGTTATTGAAAACCATGTAGATATTGGCGCCGGATGCACCATCAGCAAAGGCGTTTCAGGCGACACCCTGATTGGTGAAGGCACAAAAATTGACTGCCAGGTACACATTGGTCACGGCACCGTAATAGGTAAAAACTGCCTTCTTGCCGGCCAGGTTGGCATCGGTGGTAAATGTGTTTTGGAAGACAACGTAGTTTTATACGGGCAAGTTGGCGTAGCACAACGCGTCCGCATAGGCAAAGGTGCCGTTGTGAGTGCTAAATCAGGTGTTTCTAAAAATCTGGAAGGTGGAAAGGTTTATTTTGGGATCCCTGCTGCCGAGATCAGAGTGCGACAAAGGGAACTGGCTGCGCTGCGCCAATTGCCTGATTGGATGAATGATAGAAAAATTGAGGAAGAATAAGCTATTTGTTCAAAGTTTCAGAAATGGCATGTAGTAAACCACCCTCAGCAACATCTTCACCTAAATGCCAAAACATGATTCCTCCCAGCCTGTTTTCGAGAACGTACTTTGTTTTTAGAGCTAAGGATTTCCGGTTATCGTGTGTAAAGAAAAGTTGTAAATCTTTGTTGTACCAATAAGGCGCCTGTGCTTCATCATCCCAGTATTCCACAAAACCAGGATTCTCAGACAGATACTGTGGCAAGCCTTTAAAAGTTACTCCGCGCTTAAATTTTCCAGGCTGATACAGCCCCTTGTTGTTTTCATTAACATTTTCCCAAACGCGCCCATAGAAGGCTGCCCCGACTACCATTTTATTTCTGGGAACGCCAATGGAGTCCAGAAAACTGACTGCGTGGTGAACCGATTCTTTTTGACCAGCAGTGGGAAACAAAGCAGTATGATGGCCCGTGGAAGTACTGTATCCATGAAACAGGTCGTAAGTCATCAAATTCACGAAATCGACTTTTGGCATTACGAGTTCCCATTCCACTGATTCCTGGAAGAATCTGGTGAACCCACCAGCTGCAAAACTCAATACTTGCTTTTTGCCCAAGGCCTTTCTCAACTCATAAATGAGTAAAGTAAAGTTGTGTTTATCTTCTTTCAGGAATTGATGGCCGGGATATCCTTCTATGGCAGGATACTCCCAATCCAGGTCGATTCCATCAGTTTTATACTGTTTCCCAAGCTTACGGACTGAACGGGCAAATTCTTTTCTTCCTTTTGATGTATTAAAAACTTCGGAACAGGTTTTACATCCACCCCAACCGCCAAGTGAGAGCAATACTTTTAAGTTGGGATTTCTGTTTTTCAGAGACACCAGTTTCAAAATTGTGAGGCTGTCCGCTGCATCATCAACAACCAATTCATTTCCTTTCAAATGACAGAAACTGTAAATGATGTGCGTAAGATTTTCAACGGCATAGGAATCTATCGCAGTGTCATTGCCCGGATAATAAGCGATTACAGCAATTGGTTTTTCTGCTTTTTGCTGGGCCACCAGAATTACATGGAAAAGAATTAACAGGCAAAGAGTAAAAACATACTTTAGTCTGTAAATCATAGGACAGGATTAATCGGTTAATTATTGGTCGAATGGAATATTTTCTCTCGCAGTCTTTTTTCCTATCAAATCGTGATAAATCATTTCAAGCCCGGATTCAGTCCTTACAATACTGGTAATGCTTACAGTTTTTACCAAATCAAATCGATTCATCACAAACCCATTCCAAAGATCTCCTTTCCCGCCATTTCGATGCAAATCAATCACGGCCTCAGGACTAAAATCAGTTCTAACTTCCAGCCACTCGTCAAACCACTTTTTCCTTTTGATTTGCGCTTCCGGTGAATACAACTTCACTGAAGACCAGATATGGCAGGTGTTGGGGTTCATTTCCTTCTCATGCAGCTTCTTTTCATCCCATCGAATTTCAGTTAAAGTTGCTCCCTCCACGATAACCATGGTGAACGGCTCTATTCCTTCGAAGTCGTAATTATGGCAAAAATCCGCGGTGTTCATAAAATCATGAAACTCCAAAGCCATAATCCCCCTGCTTTTCCTGTAAGGGGGTTTGCGTTGGTGGCCGACAAAAGCTCCATTCAGCACACAATTTGCCCATGCTCTGGAAGATGCGACAATCCAGGTTCCTCCTGCTACTGTATCTTTTGGGAAGATTAGTTGATGATTGCTCCTGAAAATTTTGGAGAGACCCATTGGAGAGCGTTTCTCTTCCTCGTCCCGGTTGGAGGTAAGGATAAAATTTCCGCTAGGTTGAGGGATGTACGTAACCGTGCACATGAACGTTTATATTCTTATACCCTTGGGAGGAGATTAAAGGTAAACATCACCCTGGCTTTTCAGTAACTCCTGATATATCTTCATCCCGTTTCTGTACAAGACCTTTATTTCCTGTGGAGCTATCAACTTATTCTCTCTGTACAGTATCATGTAATACCCCAGGCTTTCCATGCACCATTCTTTGTTTACAAGGAAGAAACGGGTAACGTTTTCATTGATGGTCTGCCTGATCCGGTTTTTATCTTCACCTTTAAGCAGGAACTTGTCTGAAAACTCAGGGTATTCTTCAAAATCGATATCCTGCATGCCCAGCCAGGCGCCAATTTTATGAAAGAAGTTTTCCGGCTTCAATAGCATTTGCGGAAGTCCCAGATTTTTTGATTGAACAAAAAAGGCTGTCTGCCAATACACCACAGGTGTGTTTCCTGCTTGTACAACTACTTTAAAATCAAAAATGCTGAATTTTTCTTCCATCATGCCACCAACTGAATTCATCAGGTTCTGAATCTTTTGGCTATGCCCTTTTTTGTAGAGCTTAAAATCCTTAAGCAAAGATTTCATACCCCATTCATCCTTCTCCTGTAAGCTCATTCCTAATTGGAATGCAATGCTTTTCAAGTCTTCATGTCTTGATTTCGGATATTTCACTATAGTTTTTGATTTTGAATCAATTTAATCCTAATTACCTTTTATCAATTTCCCTGTTTCTGTACTACCATCGGGAAGTTGTAATTGATAAATAAATGTACCAGGTGGCCAATTCGCTGTTGAAAAACGTTCGGTGGTCGTTCCTGCTGAAAACCATTTTTTTCGCAGCATTATTTTCCCGTCCGCGGAAACGATAATCAATAAAACATATCCCGGAATAGCCGATTTCGCTTCAAAATCAATTTCCGAAACAAAAGGATTCGGAGAAAATTTCACCTCGACCTCCTTACCAAAATCCTCTTCTGTACCTGTAATCAGAGCAGTATTCTTGTATCGCACAAAATAAGGCTCTTGTTTTTGTACATCTACATAAACCATTGCAATAGCCTCTTTGGAGTTGTTGTTCCAGAAATAATAGATGATGGATGTGTCTCTACCTAAGCCTTCAAATGATGGATTGGTGAGCAGAAGGTCAGTAATATCCTGCCAGCCAAGAAAAGGCAATTTGGCATCCAGCCTGGTATTTACATATTCCGTCCGCTTTTCCCGCAACACATTATAGGTTCCTCCCGGGATGATGAGCGAACCGTAGGCATCCACAAAATCATTGCGTTGCCCGGCAATTCTTAGCCGAATAGAATCCAAAGCAAAGGGAAGTTTAAGACTATCCAAGACCTCCTTTGGGACATTACTCAAAGAAACGGGGACGAATGCTGAGTAAGTACTTACATGATTGGCAGGGAAGGTTAAGGGTGCCCTTTGCTGCAAAATGGGTGGCGATATCCGCAACACCAGGTTCAGTCCTAAACTCAAGTGGTCCTTTCCAGCTATACCAATCATTTCGAATGTAGTAGGGGTTACTTTATAATAAGACTCCCGGCCTTCTCCCAAATTGACAACCAGGTTTGCATCGCGCAGTGAGTCATAAGCCATACCTTCTTTTGCCGGCCGGTACCTCACCATTTCAGTTTCATGCTTTTTCAGGTTGACGAAGTTCCAGTTATAGGGCCCTCCTGGAGGTGAAATGAGAATATTACTGGGGAAATAGTCCACCAGATACCTCAAAGTATCACTGGCGGCCGGAAAGACGGAATTGGTTATCGTGATTTGCGCCTGAACCATCAAGGCCCAAAACATGAGTATCGAGGTGCAGAGGATCTTCATTGGATTGCTTTTTATAAGAATATCCAAAATTAAGACTTTTTAGGGTTGGCTTCCAGTGGACATCAATTCCCTGATTTTGACGAATAATATCACACCTGCAAAAATCAGTGCAACGAGATTGGCTATGATTATGGGCATATCGTTTCTCAGAATCCCATAAGTCAGCCACATCACCATGCCGAGTGTCATCATGATAAACATACTGGCAGAAAGGTCTTTCGCCGACTTTGTCCTCCAGGTTTTCAGTGCCTGTGGAAAGAATGCACCCGTAGTCAGTGTTGCAGCAAAAAATCCGAGGTAAGTAATGCTATCAAATTCCATCGTCTTCCAGTATTATTTCTTTTGAGTTTTCACCAGTTCAATAAAACCGTTTATCAGGTCATTAGGTACCGTTACAGCCAGGTTGTAGTGCGCAATCCGCCAACCCTCATTTGTATTCAAGACCACTCCGGATCCTCTGCAAACACCCATCCATGTGTCCAGCAGCTCTTCAAACCAGGCAATAGTATGATCTTCTGATAAATAAATAGTCCTGTTTTTGGAGGTAAACGCCCATGCAGTTTCCCTGTCGAAATATGGCTTTGACCATGCCTTCATATCATCGCGCAGCCACCTTTCAGTTTCATCGGTACCAAGATAAATGGCGTCTTTTGTCATGCTGCCGAAAAAAACATCTTCATCCGCTACTGCGGCGGCATGGTGCCAACCATCGATCAACTTGCCAATATTTACTTTCTCGTCTGGCGCTTTGTCGGCACAACCATCTTTCCTGCGTGTATCCGTTATTTGAATAATTTTCCATTTCCCTTCGGCATTTTTAAAAAGCTGGAAGGCATTTACTCCGCAATGGTTTAGCCGGTCGCCAACGAAAAAGGAATAATCTGTCCAGGCAGAAGCCAGATTTCCATCTACCCGAATATCATGAGTCCATATTTTTTCATCAAAAACAGCGGTCCGTGGCCTAGCTATAGAAGAAATGAAGTTGGATATCTTTTCATTTCTCAATTCAGATACACCATCAGGTGTGACCATAGCTGTTTGAAGTCTGGCAGAATCGTCGAACAATGTCTTTAGAATAACTGTGTCGCCAGTACGCATACAGTCAAATAATTGGTTCAAAACCCCTTTGACAGCATTAGATTCCGGATGATCCTGGGCAAAAGCACACAGAGAAAATGTGGAGAAAAGCAAGACGATGAAAAATTTCATAATCAGAAATTTTTCGGAAAAGTCCGAATTTTCCTGCACAAACTTGTAGCCTGGGCTGTTTCGTTTTCTCTGCTTCTGTTTAGATTGCACCGCTGGATAACTCTCATTACAAGAACTACATCTGATGTCTTCAATTATCGACTCTGCTTTTGACTCCAAAAACTTTAGGGAAAATGGCCATAAAATGGTTGACCTGTTGGCGGATTACTTTCAAAACGTTTCAACCCAACAAGTTTTGAAATACGAGGACCCGGAAGCGCTTTATGAAAAGTGGCGACGGGATATGAAAAGCGGCGAGCCGCAAGGCGTCGTTGATTTTATCCAGAAAATAATTGAAGACTCCATACATCTTCATCATCCAAAATATTTGGGACACCAAACTTCAGTTATTTCTCCTTTTTCAACGCTTGCTGAATTTGCAGGAGGCCTGCTGGACCCCGGCATGGGAGTTTACGAACAAGGCACTGCTGGTGTTGTGCTGGAAAGGCTCATTTCTAAAGAGCTGGCAGTTTTAATTGGCTGGGGCGCAGATGCCGATGGATTCCTCACTTCAGGAGGCACATTGGGTAATTTGACTTGCATGTTATGTGCCCGACAAGCTATGACAGAAACTGATGTTTGGGAAGAAGGTTATGGAAATCAGCAATACGCCTTTTTGGCTTCCGAAGAAGCTCATTTTTCCGTGTCGAGAGCCACGCGTGTAATGGGAATGGGCGCTAAAGGCATAGTGCCCGTGCCGGTAAATAACAAGTTGCAAATGCGCGCTGATTTACTGGAAGGGTTTTATGCCTCGGCTTCTGAAAAAGGAATCAGAATAATTGGAGTGGTTGGCAGTGCCTGTTCAACTGCAAGTGGAAGTTATGACCCACTGAATGATATTGCGGACTTCTGCGAAGAAAAGAATCTATGGTTTCATGTTGATGGAGCACATGGGGCAGGTGTATTGTTTTCCAGCAAATACCGGCACCTGCTAAATGGTATTGACCGTGCCGATTCAGTTATCATAGATTTTCATAAAATGCTGATGACACCCAAACTGGTGACCGCCGTTTTGTTTCGAAAAGCGGCTCATTCTTACCAGACATTTTCCCAAAAGGCTTCTTATCTGTGGGACAAGGACGAAGGCAAAGAGTGGTACAATCTGGCACGACGAACCTTTGAACTCACTAAAAGCTTCATGAGTATAAAAGTGTACGCACTATGGCGAACTTTCGGCTCAGGTTTGTTTGAAGAATATGTAAACAGGCAGTATGACCTTGCACGTAGCTTTGCCAGATTGATTGCGCAACAGAGCGATTTTGAAATATTGCTGGAAAACCCGGAATCCAATATTGTCTGTTTCAGATATTCTGAGATGGGATGGGATGAGCAAGAAAAAGAATCCTTTAACATCAGGGTTCGCGAAGCCATAACAAAAGATGGGGAGTTTTTCATTGTGCAGACCCGAATTAAAGGCAGCCTTTATTTGAGAACAACCTTGATGAATCCTTATACGACAGAAAAAGAATTGGAGGGGTTGCTGCAAAAAATAAGATTAATCCGGAGTACAGGAACCTTGTCTAAAATCTGACAGAGAAATTTAAGGTCGTCATTTGATAGGTTAAATATCTATTTCTTTTGTCGGATACCACTGTTCTGGATTAAAAGCAAACACAATTCCAAGAGGTTTTATCGTACCTTTGGCCCTCTTAGTTGAAAGCCGTTTTTCAACCCAAATTAAGATTGGTAAATGCCGCCGGTTATATTTTTCACAATACAGAGTATTGGAAAAGTCGGCAACAAACTCACCCAGAAGTGGATAAAACTATTTTTAACCTAATTGACAAAGAACTCGACAGGCAGAGAAAAGGCCTGGAATTGATTGCCTCCGAAAACTTCACCAGCAGTGCAGTGCTAACTGCTTTGGGTAGTTGCCTTACAAATAAATATGCAGAAGGCTACCCCGGCAAACGATATTACGGTGGATGCGAAGTTGTAGATAAGGTGGAACAATTGACCATTGACAGACTAAAGGAATTATTCGGAGCAGACTATTGCAATGTGCAACCCCACTCAGGCGCCCAGGCAAACGCTGCCGTTTTCTTATCTGTACTCAATCCTGGTGACAAAATATTGGGTCTGAACCTGGCTCACGGCGGCCACCTCTCTCATGGCTCTCCTGTTAATTTTTCAGGTAAAATCTTTCAGCCAGTATTCTATGGAGTAGAAGAAAACACTGGTCTGATTGATATGGATAAGGTGGAGGAAATTGCCTTGCGGGAAAATCCCAAGTTGATTATTTGTGGAGCTTCGGCCTATTCAAGGGATTGGGATTACAAACGCTTCCGCGAAATTGCCGACAAGGTTGGTGCTCTTTTGCTCGCAGACATTGCACATCCGGCAGGTCTGATCGCTGCCGGCCTTTTGAATAACCCCATGGAATATTGCCACATTGTAACTTCCACAACGCACAAAACTCTGCGCGGCCCAAGAGGAGGCATCATCATGATTGGCCATGATTTTGACAACCCCTGGGGACGGAAGACAAAAAAAGGTGCGTTGATAAAGATGTCTGAAATACTCAACAGCGGTGTATTTCCCGGAATGCAGGGAGGGCCGCTGGAACATTGTATTGCAGCCAAGGCCGTGGCTTTTTACGAAGCACTACAACCGGAATTCAAATCGTACTCCAAGAACGTAATCAGCAATGCAAAAGCTATGGCTGATGCTTTTATTAAAAAGGATTATCACATTGTATCTGATGGCACCGATAACCACCTCATGTTGATTGACCTGCGCTCCAAAGGAATCACTGGCAAACAGGCAGAAGAAGCATTGGTCAGAGCCGACATCACTGTGAATAAGAACATGGTGCCTTTCGACACCCAATCACCTTTTGTCACTTCAGGAATCAGAATTGGCGCGGCAGCTATTACAACTCGTGGTCTAAAACCCGATGATTGCCGCAAAATAGTTGACTGGATGGACGCCATAATCATGGATGTTGAAAATGAAGAACTAATAGCTTCCACCAGAAAACAGGTGAATCAGTTCATGGAACAATTCCCTTTGTATGAAAATCTGAAGTCCTATTCTGCTTAAGTAAAAAGGCAAAAGTTTTTCAACTCATTTTCAAGTGGCTAAGAAAACAATTTGGCACTTTATTTTTGACTCATTACTAAATGGCCTTTTTTAAGTTTTGGAAAGTGTTTCATATAAAATAGTACTCCCGCAATTTGAAGGCCCATTCGACCTTCTTCTTTTCTTTATTGAAAGAGACGAACTGGACATTTATGATATTCCAATCGGTAAAATCACTGACGACTTCCTGGCATACGTCAGAGAAATGGAATCATTGAATATTGATTTGGCCAGTGAATTTATACTTGTAGCTGCTACACTTTGCCGGATTAAGGCGCGGTTGTTACTTCCCCGCAAGCAATTAGACGAAGAAGGAAACGAAATAGATCCAAGGGAGGAACTCGTACAAAGACTGCTGGAGTACAAGCGTTATAAGAGTGTACTTGATGACATGAGGGCATTTGAGGAAGAACGCTCTTCCCGACAGTACAGAGGCAATGTTACACGTGAACTGCGCCAAATTGCATCAGTGGCCCTTGTCGATGTTGAATTGGAAAATCTGACCCTGTTCAGGCTTCTCAAGACATTTGAGCGCTTGGTGAGGAATCTCGAAAGTAACGGTAGTGCTGTGGTTCATTCCATTGTTCTATTCCATTACACCATAAGCGAACAACAGGATTTCATATTGTCCAAACTTGGAAAGGGTAAAAAAGCAAGCTTCAGCACTTTGTTTAAATCTATGGAAAACAGGATCCACGCCATCGTTACTTTTCTCGCTTTGCTGGAGTTGCTGAACATGCAAAAAGTAACCATTACACAGAGAGTTGGCGTGAATAATTTCTGGATTGAAATGGGAGAATAAGAAGGGGGATAATAGGCTTTATAGCCTGATTTTTTTCATTCTGGCGATTTCCCTTTTGGTGTCCTTTTCTTTTATTGTCTGCCTCTTATCAAACGCTTTTTTCCCTTGAGCCAAGGCTATTTCGACTTTCACAATATTACGCTCATTAAAGTAAACCCGATAAGGTATAAGGGTGAGTCCCTTTTCTTTGACTTTTCTTTCAAGCTTCTTTAGCTCTGACCTGTGGAGCAATAGTTTTCTGGACCTGCGCGCTTCATGTGCGCCGTAACTGGCACTTTCATATTCCTTGATGTACATGCTTTGAACAAAAAGCTCACCTTTTACAAAGTAACAATAGGCATCAGTGAGGCTGGCGTGGCCACTTCGAATGGATTTTATCTCAGAACCGACCAGAACGATACCCGCTTCGTGTTTTGACAAAAAGTGATAATCGTGTGAAGCTCTACGGTTTAGTATTTCGATAGATTTTGGCATGGGTATTCTGCACAACCTTGCTTTGATTCTTAAACAAGGCGGGTTTATTTCAGTTTAACAGCAGTGCCATACGCGAGTAATTCCGCTGAGCCCTGCATAACCATTGAGGTAGTGAAACGAACGTTAATTACGGCATCGGCACCAATACGTTCAGCATCTGCCAACATTCTTTCAATGGCCTGCTCTCTTGCAGATGACATCAGCGATGTATATTCCGAAATCTCTCCACCAACTACATTCTTTATAAATGCAGTAATATCTCTTCCTACATTTCGCGCCCTGACAGTGCTTTCTCGAGCTATATCTATTGCCTCAATGATTTCCCTCCCAGGGATAAAATCTGTTGTTGTCATTAAAATCTCTTTCATGATTTTAGATTAAGCCTTTAAAGAAATCAAAAGCCCGCAAAATTAATGCAACGCCGAAAATCAGGAGGACAATTCCTGCTATTCTTCTCGCCCATAGAATTAATTCGGGTTTTAACCATCTGCGTATGGCTTTGGCCAGAGCAATTTTTGCCGTATCCGTCATGATGACTACTCCAAGAAGCCCTGTATAAAATAGTCTTGCCTCTGAGGGAAGTAATTCTTCCTGAGTAAACAACATACTCGAAACGCCAATCCAGAAAAATAGAGTAAATGGATTGAAAGTGTTGATAATAAAGCCCCTGAACCAAAGTGTAATAAACGAAGATTGCCTGACAGCCTTTCGCTGTGAGGATTTCATGGCAGGTGGTCTTAGCAACAATGCCCCCAGTCCAAATATGATGAGAATGATACCTCCTGCAATGCCCAGAGAAAATTCAAATCCATCCCACGTTGTCAACCTGGCAATATATGATATACCAGTAAATGTAGCCAAAACAAACATTAGGTCGCTCATCCAGATGCCTATTCCAACCATTGTTCCGGCACGAAATCCTTCTTCTATGCTTGTCTGTATCAAGGCAAACAACAAAGGCCCAACGAGTATACTTAATGCTAAACCAAACTTGATTCCATTCCAAAAGAATTCCATCTGGTCGAAAGGTTAGTAAAATTTCTCCTCAAAAAAAGTGTTGATTCAATTCTACTTCGTGTTCACTTAAATGTCTGAAGTTTAGAAGCTGAAAAATTTCAGGCTCAGAAACCGAGTCGGCCGTGAAAGTAACTAATAATAAAGAGTTGCAACCAATTTCCTGCTCCCTCCGTTATTTCTGAACTCACAAAAGTAAATACCCTGCCAGGTTCCCAAATTCAATTGAGCGTTTGAAATCGGGATATTGAGCTCGGAACCCGTCAAGACGGTCTTTGCATGTGCAGGCATGTCGTCAGGACCTTCAATCGTGTGAGTCAGGTATGGTGCATTTTCCGGGAATAGGCGATTTAGGATGTTTTCCAAATCAAACCGAACGCTTGGATCAGCATTTTCATTTATAGTCAGGCCTGCAGAAGTGTGTTTTATGAAAAGATGGAGAATCCCGGTTTCCGGAAGCGGTGATAGTTGCTGAAGAACGAGCGGGGTAATCAAATGAATACCTCGTTTAAAACCGGGTAACCTAAATTCAACCTGTCTAATCATGAAATACTTTTATTGAGGAAACCAAAAATAACATTTACTATGCGCTTGGGAACTGCTTGCATGGAAAGATTGCAAAGTAAGTGTGATAGCTAAACAATTTGAGTCGGGTACTGTATTGAAATGGAGGGCAAAGTGGTATGTTTTTTGGGCTGACATTATTATTCCTTGTAATATTGAACCGAAAACACTGTAATTGCTGATGTTATGCGTTTATAGTTAAATTAAAGTGGATTCTTTTTTCACAAAATTCTGCTCAGGTTCTCATACATTTTTTACTTTTCTCCGAAGTTTATTAAAATAAATCAAGGACAAACACAAAACATGAAACTAATTAGGAAAACCAAACCTTGATTGTCAATATGCTAAAACAGCAGTTAAGTCAAAAGTTACAGCAGAAATTATCACCACAGCAGATTCAGTTGATGAAACTGCTGCAAATACCTACTGCTGTTTTAGACCAAAGGATAAAAGAAGAACTGGAAGCAAACCCCGCCCTTGAGGAAGGTGATAATGTTGAGGATGACTATTTGGAAACAGGGCGAACCACAGAAGAAACCAGTGCCGAAGAAGAAAACAGCAGTGAGGATAACTCCGAGGAATTAGATAGAGATGAAATAGTGCCGGAAGAAGAAGTTTCACTCGACGATTACCTGACAGACTATATTGATGATGACGAAGCCGGCTATAAACTGAGAGGCGACAGTTATAATCCAGATGAAGAAAACAAAACTATTCCAATAGCCGTCGAAAACACTTTCCACGAGTATCTGGAGGAACAATTGGGAATGCTGGATTTCAAAGCCGATCGCGAACAAATCATCGCCAGACAAATCATTGGTAGTATTGACGACGATGGTTATTTGCGCCGTGAGACAGACGCCATCCTCGATGACCTGCTCTTCTCTCAAAACTTGAGTGCCGCCCGCGAAGAAGTTGATTTTTGGCTGGGAAAGATTCAACGTTTTGATCCTCCCGGAATTGGTGCCCGTGATTTACAGGAGTGTCTGTTGCTGCAAATAGAAAACAAAATATCGAGAGAAGACACTTCCCATGAGGAAAAGCTGGTTCTGAAAATATCCTACCGCCTCATTCAGAATTACTTCGATGAGTTTACTAAGAAGCATTATCAGAGGCTTCAAAGGCAACTCGGACTTACCGAAGAAGAGCTCAAGGAAGCGATTGACGAAATCCTCAAACTCAATCCCAAACCCGCAAGTGGTTACGTATCCAATTCCAGAAACTCCCATTACATTGTTCCCGATTTTATCATCATCAACAACGATGGCGAGCTCGAACTCAGCTTGAATACACGGAACGCTCCTGACCTCCATATCAATGGACAGTACAAAGAAATGCTCAGGAATTACAAGAGAACCATAAAGGGCCGGAGAGCAACGAAGAAGGAAAAGGAAGCCGTACTGTTTATCAAGCAGAAAATCGACAGTGCGAAATGGTTCATTGATGCCATTCGCCAGAGGCAACAGACCATGTTCAATACCATGTACGCCATCATGAACTACCAGTATGACTTTTTCATTTCTGGTGATCAAAAAAGATTGCGTCCAATGATTTTGAAGGACATCGCCGATATTACCGGCCTCGACATATCGACAGTTTCCAGGGTAGCCAACAGCAAGTTTGTGCAAACGGAGTTTGGAACGAAGCGACTAAAAGACTTCTTCTCCGAAAGCCTGCAAACACAGGATGGTGAGGAGGTTTCCACCCTCGAGGTAAAAAAGATATTAACTGATATCATTTCTGCTGAAAATAAACGCAAACCTTTTTCTGACGAAAAACTGAAGTCTCTCCTTCAAAAGAAAGGCTATAATATCGCCCGCCGTACCGTTGCCAAATACAGGGAGCAATTGAACATACCTGTGGCACGGCTCAGGAAAGAACTTTAACATCCCAGGCTTGTTCACTACGAGCCGCCCTTTCCAATCCGGGATAGCTGGAAAATACACCTAAATGAAACGGGGCCTGTTCAGTTTTACAAAGACAGACTTATGTGCTGATCCAGTGTACCAATAAAGCATTCCCCATAATCCACAATTAGCCTATCTTGGCAATCTTCAAAAAATATCATTATGCCAGAAGATAAAAGACTATTCCTGCTCGACGGTCATGCATTGGTTTACCGTGCTCATTATGCTTTCATTACGAGGCCACTGATAAACTCCAAAGGCTGGAACACAAGTGCTGTTACAGGATTCGTCAGAACTCTGCTCGACCTCATCAACAATCAAAAGCCAACCCACCTGGCCGTTTCTTTTGACTTGCCCGGTGGCACGTTTCGCGACGATTGGTTTCCCGAATATAAAGCCAACCGCGACGCACAACCTGAAGATATAACCTTTGCCTTGCCGTGGATCATGAAAATTCTCAAAGCCTGGCGCATTCCCATTCTGACTTTGGAGCGATTTGAGGCAGATGACGTCATTGGTACTGTGGCTAAAAAGGCTGAAAAGAAAGGTTACACCGTATATATGGTTACTCCCGACAAGGACTATGGCCAACTCGTCAGCAAGAATATTTTCGTTTACAAGCCCGGCAAATCGGGTAATGAGGTTGAAATACTCGGTGAAAAAGAAATTTGCGAAACATGGGAAATTGCAAATGTGGATCAGGTGGTTGATATGCTTGGCCTGCAGGGTGACTCCGTGGATAATATTCCTGGCGTGCCGGGTATTGGGCCAAAAACAGCTTCCAAACTTCTTGCAGAATTTGGAAACCTGGAAAACCTCCTCGTCAATGCAGATAAAGTGAAGGGCAAGAATGGAGAAAGGTTGGTAGAATTTGCCGAACAGGCGAAATTGTCAAAAAAACTGGCACGCATTGAAATAAACGCACCGGTCGAATTTGATGACCAACTATTTGAATTAGAGCCTTTTAACCGGGACGAACTGGCTGATATATTCAGGGAACTGGAATTCCGCACATTGGCTACTCAGGTGTTAGGTACCCAGACAGAATTGATAGGGACTTCACCGGCTGCCAAAAGTGACGGCAAGCAAGGTTCACTTTTCGGTGAGGACGAACAAATTGAGGTAAGGGCAGCTCCTCCCATTCCAGCACATTCAGTTGCAGAAAAAAACATCGCCAATGTAGCCCACCAGTACCACATACCCGGAAATGCCGAAGAACGCAGACAGCTCATTGAACTCCTGTCAAAACAGGAGGCAATCTGTTTTGATACGGAAACCACGGATATCGATGCCAATATTGCCGAAATAGTGGGCATGTCATTTTCCTTTAAGCCGCATGAAGCATGGTATGTCCCTGTTCCCGCCAATCAGAAAGAAGCACAAAGCATTGTAAACGAATTTAGACCGGTCTTTGAGAATCCTCACATTCTAAAAATTGGTCAAAACATCAAGTACGACGCTATCATTCTCAAATGGTGTGGTATCGAGGTCAAAGGAATATGGTTCGACACCATGGTGGCCCATTACCTCATAGAGCCTGAGCTCCGCCACAATATGGATTACCTGGCTGAAACCTATTTGAAGTACCAACCAATTTCCATTGAAAGCCTGATTGGGAAAAAAGGTGTGAACCAGCTCAGTATGCGGGATATCAGAGTGGAAAGAGTTGCTGAATATGCCGCTGAGGATGCCGATATAACCTTGCAACTCCGGAATTATCTGGCTCCGAAACTCAAAGAGGAAAAACTTCAGGAGTTGTACGATTCCATTGAGGAACCGCTCATTAAGGTGCTGGTTGATATGGAATATGAAGGCATCAACCTGGATGCCGAATACCTGAATACTTATTCCGTGGAGTTGGAACAGTCCATTAAAGATTTTGAGCAAAGCATATACAAACAGGCAGGCCTGGAATTCAACATTTCCTCTCCAAGTCAGGTTGGTGAGGTTTTGTTTGAAAAAATGAAAATTCCCTATAAATGGGCCAAAACCAAAACCGGTAAGTACTCTACTGATGAATCGAAGCTGGCGGAACTGGCCATTCAACACCCTTTTGTGGCAGATATCATGCAGCACAGGGGTTTGTCGAAGCTCAAATCAACTTATGTCGATGCATTACCCAATCAGGTTAATCCCAAGAGCGGAAGGGTGCATAGCTCCTTCAACCAGGCATTGGCTGCAACAGGGCGACTGTCATCCAACAATCCTAACCTCCAGAATATTCCCATTAAAACAACGGAAGGCGCAAAAGTCAGAGAGGCGTTCATCCCCAGAGATGAAAACCATGTATTGCTCAGTGCCGACTATTCACAGATAGAACTGCGAATCATCGCAGAAATCAGTGGTGATGAAGCCATGCTCGAAGCCTTCCAAAAAGGTCAGGATATTCACCGTGCCACAGCCGCCCGTGTGTACGGGGTGCCTTTTGATGAAGTGACATCAGAGCAGAGGAGGAACGCCAAAACCGTCAACTTTTCCATTATTTATGGAGCCGGAGCGACCAATGTGAGTCAGCAACTGGACATCAAAAGAACAGAAGCCAAAGAATTAATCGACAATTATTTCAGACAATACCACGGGCTGAAAAGCTACATGGACGATACCGTTGAGTTTGCCAGAACCAATGGATACGTAAAGACCTTGCTGGGACGGCGCCGCTATTTGCGCGATATCGACAGCCGCAATTCACTGGCAAGAAGCAATGCCGAGCGAGTAGCCATCAACACGCCCATTCAGGGCACTGCGGCGGACCTTATCAAAGTTGCCATGATCAACATCCACAAAACACTGCTGGATAAAAAACTTGCTACCAAAATGGTGTTGCAGGTTCACGACGAATTGGTCTTTGATGTTCCAAAGTCAGAAGTGGAAACAGTGAAGCCAATTATTTCTGAATTGATGAGGAATGCCATTCCGGGACTTAAGGTTCCTATTCTCGTTGAAATGGGATTTGGAAACAACTGGTTGGAAGCGCATTAATTGGGTTTCCAGCTAAAAGTTTCCAACATGTGCATGACATCTTTTCGCAGGAATTCATAGACAGGAGCTAAACTATCCGTTTGAACATGAGTGTTGAAATAGAGCGCGCCTCGCAGGAAATGTTTGCGCTCGAGGCTGTCCGTTATAAAAAACTGAAGCTGAGATGCCACGGGGCCCTCAATAGTAAACAATACCCCCTTCACATTATTGGGTTTTCCGAAAGGTGATTCTTCGATATAAGTAGCTTTCTTATTGTGCCAATCCGTCATCCTGAAAGCGTCAGTTTTAAGTTTATCAATGGGCGTGGCAGCGGTAACCGGCGCATAACTGCAATAAATGCTGGCATCGAAATCAGGAAAGTAGATGTTGAACCAGCAGGGATGCTCTGGCTTTTCTCCAAAAAAAGAAGTGTCCTGCAAAATGCTGGAGTAAGCCGGCATTTCGAAATCAAACGCGCAGTAGTTCTCATCAAATGCCTTGTATTCTTTCTGAGGATAAATAACTCTGGGATAGGCCCTCGGCTTGGGTGTTAGAACATTTTCGCCACAGGCGATAATAAGGATTGCAAACAATAGAACCAAAAAGAAATACCTCATAGAAAATCTGATCATTACAGCGAGCCGTTTTTGTGTAAAACGGCTCGCCAGCAGGTTAAAGTATCTGTGTATCGAATGTTCTAAAAGGGTAAATCTCCAGAGGGCTCTTCAACGGCCTCCTCTATTGGTTCTTTCTCTGTATCCATGCTTCCGGGTTCGGATGTCGGGAAGTAGCCACCGCGGGTATCATCCTTGCGCTCCAAAAACTTAAAATTATTGGCTACTACTTCAGTAAAGTATTTTTTCTGGTTGTCCTTATCCAGGAACTCTCTATGCGTAAGTTTCCCTTCAATGAATACCAGCATACCTTTTTTCAGATACTTTTCAGCTATTTCCGCCTGATTGCGCCAGACAATAATGGTATGCCATTCAGTTTGCTGAACGAGATTCCCTTCTTTGTCTTTGTAACTTTCATCCGTTGCAATTGAAAATTTGGCAACAGCAGTACCGCTTTCAAGCCTTCTGACTTCCGGGTCACGGCCTAAGCGACCAATGAGCATTACTTTATTCAACATAGTATAAAAATTAGGTTAAGAAATGAGGTTTTCCCATAGAATCTACCTGATAGCAGAGCTATAGTTCACGTCTAAAGGTAGGAAATTCTGTACAATATAATCACCCACTATTCTTGGGAAAGCATGCATTTTTAATTTGTTGATAGAACAAAGTTTCCAATTGTCCGCCGGTGTAAGAAAATCTTCATACGCTCGAAATTTCCAAAATTTGCCAGCGATTTTTTGATGGGTGAGCAGTTGAAATCGTTGCCCATTAACACCTGCGAACTGAAGTTCTAATGTTGAAATATTCATGCTCCCATTCACAATCATGAGAAGATCAGCCAGTTCTTGTATTTCCTTGTTGGATTCCACCATGGGAAATTCATAAAGCCCTCTCCAAATATCCTTTTCGTTTCTTTTGCTGATAAAAACCCCATCACCTTTTTCTATCACCAGATAATTAAAGAACCTGTCTTTCCGGATAATCCTTTTCGCTTTTACTGGCAATGCATCCGTCCTTCCTGTTCTTTTAGCTTCGCAAAACTCGTTAAAAGGACACCCGGCACAATTCGGATTTTTAGGAATGCAGACCCTGGAGCCAAAATCCATAATGGCCTGGTTGAAATCCGCAGGACGGTTCCTGTCAAGTAGTACTTGTGACAAGTCATTTAACTGCTTTTTACCTTGAACAGAATCTATGGGGCTTTCAATGCCAAACACTCTCGTGAGCACCCTTTTCACATTGCCATCAACAACAGCATGCGGCAGTCCGAATGCAAAAGAAGCGATGGCGGCCGCAGTATAATCACCCACGCCCTTCAATCTGACCAAACCATCATAGCTGAATGGGAATTCCCCATTGAGTTCCTGTGCAATATACTTGGCAGTAAGGTGCATGTTTCTTGCCCTGGAATAGTATCCCAATCCCTCCCATTGTTTCATCACAACATCCAAAGAGGCAGCAGCAAGAGATTGGACATCCGGAAATTTTTCCCTGAACTTCAGGAAATAAGGCAAGCCCTGTTCAACGCGGGTTTGCTGGAGAATGATTTCTGAAAGCCATATCAGATAAGGATCTTTTTCACCCTTCCATGGTAGTGGCCGGTGATGGTTTTCAAACCAATCCAGAAGTTTTGCAGTAAATAACAGGTGTACATCATTGCTCTCCAACATGGTCGCAAAGGAAAGAACATTTTGTTCCGGGACTAAAGATTTAGCCCCAGATTTAAATGAAACTTACGGAAAAGCAGGAACTAACCAACTTAGAGCTTGTTTGGGATTTAGTGCTTGAGTTAAAAACGAGAAATTTTTCGTCAATTTTTTGGCTTTTTGAAGGAGAATAGCGGGACTACTTGACTGAAAAAAGCTGAAAAAGTGGCGAAAAAGGGTCGTTTTGAGCCAAGTGACCAAATTCCAAACAAGCTCTTAACCTTTTGCAAGCGTTTCCGAAATGTCCGTACTCCGGGCTTGAAGAGCCGGAATCAACGCAGCAACGAATCCAACAAACAGCGCTCCGCCCAGCAGCCAGATTTCTTCCGGCAATATTTTCCATCCGGTAAATGAATACCGAAAATTGCTTTCCATGAACCCGGCGATGGCGCTAAGGCCGACGTGACTGAGCACAATTCCCAAAACATAACCCAAAGTGGCAAGCAGCAGCCCTTCCAAAATAATCAACCGGAACAGAGTACCTCTTGAGCCACCCATCACCCTAAGTAATGCCAATTCGTATTTGCGCTCCTTCAATGATGAAAACAATGAAATGAAGATGCTCATACCTGAAACCACTACAATCACCCAGGCGAGCCATTTTAGCACATTGGCTCCCATCCCGAGATTGGTTTGCAGGCGTGCTATTTCATTTGGTGGACTGGCCGCCATAAGGTCCGTGTTCTCATTGATGTTGCGGCCCATATTCAATGCCTGTATGTTGGTTCTTGAGCGGAATTTTATCAGCAGCGATGTTATTTCCTTGTCATTTTGCTCCATCAAGTACAGGCGCTGTTCTTCAGCGTATTGCTTTATTGTTACTGAATCGTAAACCTCTGGTGCTTCGTAGTGATGCTCATGATGCTCATGATCATGAACTTCGTCAGAAATCATACCTTCATGACTGGCACTGTCCGTAACGACATCTTCTGCATGTGATTCGTGAGATAACCAGATGCTTTGAGTATTGGACAATATCAATTGATCCAGAACAGAGCCAGTTGGTTCCAGTATCCCTACGACCTGAAAATCATGCTCATGTTCTTCGATTCCTTCAACAAGGCCATGCGAACTTTTAAACTTATCACCAACATGCAAATGCAGGGCATCGGCCACAGCAGCACCAACAGTTACCTCCATATCCGACACCCAAAGTTTGCCTTCCTTCAGTGTACCACCATAAAAACCTAAAATATCCCAGGTAGTTCCCGCTATTCGGTAACTACGATAGCTGTCGCCAAGTGATAGTGGAACGACCTCTCCAATAAGCGGATGTTTTGGGTTCAGAAAAGCTTTGGATTTTTCCAACGGGATATTGCCCGTCGGATTATCTACATGGTACATGCTGCTTAAGATGAGCTGGAGTGGACTTCCTTTGGCTCCAATGACCAGGTCAATACCTGCCAGGTTTTTATTGAAATTTTCTTCTACCTGATGATTCACATTCAACAAAAAGGATATCAGACCCACGCCCAGTGCAAAAAGTGTCAGGCTCAACAGCATGTTGAGGGGTTTGTGCAATAGATTTTTCCAACTAAGTTGCAGAAGATTCATTTGTCAATTTCCTTTGAGTTAATGGTAACTGTTGAAAAAAACTAACAGCTATCATACCTTTTGACCATTCAATTGGATTTGCCTGGAGAATTTTTCTTTGAGCCGTCTGTCATGTGTGACCACCAGTAGCGTAGCATTGACTTCGTTTGCTTGTTCTTCCAGCAGACTGATAACCTCCCCAGTGTTCACATCATCGAGTGAGGAGGTGGGCTCATCGGCAAGAATTACTTCCGGCCTGTTGACCAGTGCTCTGGCTATGGCCGCACGTTGCCTTTCTCCCTGGCTTAATTCTCCAGTTTTCTCGTCGATTTTATGTGCAATGGATAATCGTTCGAGAAGCTTTTTAATCCGGTCTTTATCGATGGCCATCCCCGCCAGTTGCTGGGCCAGAGCCAGATTCTCTGCTACCGTAAGCGAGCGAACAAAATGGGGATTCTGAAAAATGAATCCTACATGTTTACCGCGGAACTTATCCAGTTCACCAGCTTTCAGTGAATTCAGGGTGGTATCACCAATCGACACCTTACCTTGTTTGGGTGTAAGGAGCCCCCCAAGAAGATGGAGCAGCGTGGTTTTCCCACAACCAGACTGTCCGAGCAAAAGCCAATGTTCGCCAGTTTGGCATACAATATCCGGAAAGCTCAAAGGGCTTTTACCGGTATAGGCATATTGAAGGTTTTGAGTTTGAAGCATAAATCCGACGAATTATTTGTATGCTTATTTGGAGCTATTCCCGGAGGCATAAAGGATGCCGCCGAGTAAATGTTGCAGAAACAAAGGTTCAGAGAAAGTTTCAGGGGTATGGCCAAATCCCGTGTAAAACGAACGCCCCCCATCGTATTCATGAAACCATGCTATCGGGTGAGAGGAACCGTGTGTCCCTCCTTCATAGCTCGACTCATCGAGGTCGCAAAGTACCTGAATGCCGGCATTCATATCTCTGAAATTATACCATTCATCCTGACGTACCCACTTCGCCGGCAGATGCCTGCACGCGATGTGCTGCATGTCAACAACTCTTACAGTTGCTTCCCGAACATTTGGATTATTGGGATGTCCGTCAAAATACCCCCCGACCAATTTTCCATACCATGGCCAATCGTACTCCGTATCGGCAGCGGAATGTATGCCTACAAATCCTCCACCTTTTTGGATAAACTTTTCGAAAGCGACTTGCTGAGTTGCGCCGAGTACATTTCCGGAAGTGTTTAAAAATACGACCACCCGGAATTTCGATAATGTGGATTCTGTAAACATCGTGGAATCTTCCGAGACTTCGACGTGAAACCCATTTTTACTGCCGAGTTCTTGTATCGCTTTTTGGCCCGCTTCAATGGAAGCATGCCTGTAACTATTGGTTTTCGAAAACAACAGGACTGCAAAATCACTACTTACTATTTCCGGTATTCCGGTTTGAGTTAAAGCAAAAAGAACAGGCACGAAAGCTATCCAACTAAAACAATTCATGGTTGACAGATTTAATCAGCAAAGTCCGAAAACCCAAAAATACTTTTGTTTTCCAGTTGTACAATGAATATTCAACTGTGGGCAAGCCGAATTGCTAACTTTGGTCGCCTGAGGCAATTGATTTGTAACATGATAAAAATTTACGGCATACGTCATCATGGACCGGGTTCATCGACAAGTCTGATAAAGGCCCTGGAAGAGCAGGATCCCGATTGTGTGCTCATAGAAACACCATCTGATGCTGAAGAAATGCTGCGATTGATTGCGGAATCTGGAAACCATAAAAGCGATCATAAAACACTTACCCCGCCGGTTGCCATATTGATTTACAACCCAAAAAATATCAGCCAGGCTGTTTACCTGCCTTTTGTCGAATTCTCCCCCGAATGGCAGGCAGCAATATACGCCGGAAAAAGAGGTATTCCAATCCGGTGCATCGACCTGCCCATGGAAATTCAATGGGCTTATCAAAACTCCACAGACAACAGGGAAATACCATTTTCCTCTTCCGAAGAATCAAACCCTGGCGAAATTGCCCTGCGAAAGGATCCCATGTCGGTGGTGGCAGGATTGGCAGGTTTTACCGATAGTGAACGTTGGTGGGATGTTTATTTTGAAAGTGCTGAAAACGAAACCGAAATATTCAATTCCATCATGGAGTTGATGTGGGAACTTCGCCAATCAGCCCCTGATGACGAAGAAACTATGATGCGGGAACACTGGATGAGGCAGTCGATACTGAAGGCGCAAAAAGATGGCTTCGACAATATTGCCGTGGTTTGTGGGGCCTGGCATGCTCCGGCACTTCAGATGGATCACCAAAGTACAACAGAACAAACACGACTGATAAAAAAGGTATTCGGTAAAGGCAGGAGAGGCGCAAAAAAGATTAAAACAACGGCAACATGGATACCCTGGAGCTACGAAAGGTTAAACAAACAAAGTGGTTATGGAGCGGGAGTCGTTTCTCCGGCATGGTACGAGTTACTGTTCGAAAACCGTAAGGAAGCTACCCTTCACTGGATGGTTAGAGTCGCCCGGCTGTTCAGAGAAGCTGATTTTTCGGCCTCTTCAGTTCATACTGTCAATGCCATCAGGTTGGCTGAAGGCCTTGCAGCACTAAACCAACAGTCGTTGCCAGGCATAAGTGAACTCCGGGAGTCTGCCATCAGCACTTTTTGCGATGGCCGGCCAGAGAGGTTCGAATTTGTGGAAAACAAACTGATAACCGGTGATAAAGTAGGTCATGTACCTTACCACCTTAAAATACCAGCCGTTCCGTTACAGGGAGACATTGACTCCCTGATTAAGTCCGCCCGCTTGACCAAATATTGGGAAAGTCCTGGAAAATTCTGGCTGGGTGAAACGGCGTCAAATCCAAAAGGAGGAATAGACCTCCGCGAAGAATCCGGCAGGCTTAAAAGTCAGTTGTTACATCGCTTGAACTTGATCGACATACCTTGGGGACAAACCTATGACATTGATAAACATTACACCTCCGGTGACTTCAGGGAGTTTTGGGAACTGTCCTGGTCCCCTCATTTTACCATTCTGATAATCGAAGCCGGGGCTCTGGGGAATACACTGCAGGCAGCTTGTCTCAGCAAGTTGAACCTGCAATCAACCAATGCCGGCCTATCGGTACTAGCCACTTTGCTCTCACAGGCACTTAAAGCCGATTTGCCAGAAGCTGTGGAGCCTTTGATTTCAAAGCTGGAAGATTTATCGGTTTTGAGTACCAATGTCTTTGAATTGATGGCGCTGCTTCCCCAGCTCGTGCGGGTTCGACGCTATGGTGATACCCGCGGCACCGATTTGCCTTCAGTTACCACTTTGATTGAGCAAATGGTTCCGAGAATTTGCATCTCCCTGCCTCCATCGCTCATCAACCTGGATGAAACCTCTTCAAAAGAGGCTTTGGCAGATATGATGGCCGTTCACGAGGGTATTGTATTGTTGCACGAAGCCCAATTTTATAGTCAATGGTTTCAGGCATTACAGGTTGTTTCAGGAAACGAAAGGGTAAACGGAATCCTCCGCGGAGCCTCTGTTCGCTTGTTATTTGACAGGAACCAATTATCCGTTGCTGAAACTTCGTTGCACCTGAGGTATTCCCTTTCTCACGGCAACGCGGCACTGACGGCAGCTCAATGGCTGGAAGGATTCCTGCAAGGTAGTGGACTGATTCTTTTGCACCACCATAAACTCTGGAACCTCGTTGATGAGTGGGTTAAACAACTTCCCGAAGATGGTTTTCGCGAAGTCCTTCCGGTCCTGCGACGGGCCTTTTCCAGGTTTAGTCCTTCGGAAAGGCAAAAAATGTTACAACAGGCCGGAATGGCTCCCAGTCAAGCACCCATAGCCGATGATTACGATGAAAACCGGGCGATAATGGTTTTGCCGGTGGTGAGGAGGATGATGGGGATAAAAGAAAATTAGAAATTTGATACCCTGTTCATTCAATTCGGGCCGCCACTACGTGGCTCATAAGAAAATGGTCACGAAATCCTATAAACGGTAACGCCACTATGTGGCTGGTATCCTGCTTTCATTTAACGTCCGAATTTAGGGGCGTTAGCCCCGGAACCGTTTATAGTAACATCCGACCGATACCATCCAGCCACGTAGTGGCGGAGCCAAACTGCCAAGCCGACATTGCGTGACCATGTCATCTTAGAATCATTTCTCCATCTCCGTGCCGCCACAAAGTGGCTAAATGCAATCCGGGAAACCAACTCCAACGAGCAGTTATTATATCATCCGGGAAAACTCACCTTTCATTTACTTACCTGATAAAAGAGCTCATTTCCCGGCAGGTTCCTGTACTGGCCCCCTCAACCACGGAATATTAATCCCTCAATGAATTTCCGCACCGCTTTTTTTTATTTTTGTTGCGCTCACAAATCACTCAAGCGCTACACCAGCATACTATGGCAAAAAAGAAACAGGCAGCCGTCAGCAGGGTTACAGACAAATCCGCCAGCAAGTCGCCAAAAAAATCCAAAAAAACACAGAAAGAAAAAGTAGTACCTTTCCACAGGAGGCCGGAGGGCCTGACTTTGGAAAATTGGCAGAAAGCGCTGCGCAGGCAGTTTGGCAAGGAAAGCAAACTGACGTATGAAAACGTGGGTCATCACCCCGTGTTTTCGGACTTCAGAGTGCACAACCCCCTTACGAATAATGTCTACCAGGTAGCTATCCGCTCCCGCGATGACTCGGCAAATTTCTGCTCCTGCATGGATTTCAAAACCAACAGGCTGGGTACCTGTAAACACCTGGCATTCGTATTGAACAAGCTGGAAAACAAACGCGGCAACAAAAAAATCCTGAAAACAGGTTACCGGCAGCCACATTCGTCCATCTACCTCGACTACAGGGACGGGCGTCAGATCAAACTCAGCATCGGAACGGTACAAGAGGAGGATTTCAGAAAATTGGCCGGTAAATACTTCGATAGCAACCTGGTCATGAAGCCGGGGGGCTTTACTGTTTTTGAAAAAATCCTGGAAGAAGCCAGAAATATTCACGAGGGCTTCCGGTGCTACGACGATGCCCTGGAATTTGTGCTGGGCCGCCGTGAGTTTTTGCTTCGCAACGCCCGAATCGATAATCTTTTTCATAATGGGGCAGACAGCCCGGCTTTCGAAAAACTGATGAACACCAGTCTGTTTCGCTATCAGAAGGAAGGTGTCCTTTTCGCTGCACGGACGGGACGTTGCCTGATTGCCGACGAGATGGGTCTGGGGAAAACCATACAGGCAATTGCTGCTGCTCAACTTTTCAAAAGTGAGTTTGGCATGTCAAAAGTGCTTATCGTTTGTCCCACTTCACTGAAGTACCAGTGGAAGAGCGAAATAGAGCGTTTCACTGATTCCAGTGTTCACGTCGTGGAAGGTACCGTGCATCGCCGTTACAAACAATACCGGGAAAACGAAGCATTTTACACCATCGTCGGCTACCACACCGTTGCCAGCGACCTGAAGCAGTTGAATGAAATGGAGTTCGACATGCTCATTCTCGATGAAGCACAGCGCATCAAAAACTGGCAGACCAAGACCAGCGCAGCCATTAAAAAACTGCGTTCTGCATATACCCTCGTGCTGACCGGAACGCCGTTGGAAAACAAACTGGAGGAGCTTTACTCCATCATGCAGGTGATTGACCAGTTCCGTTTGCCTCCGCTTTATCGTTTCCTGCACCGGTACCAGGTGGTGAATGAAGATGGCAAAGTCATCGGTTTTAAAAACCTCAATGAAATTGGCGAAAGCCTTTCCGACGTACTCTTGCGGCGCCGGAAGAAACAGGTGCTCCGGGAATTACCGAAGCGAATGGATAAAACGCTGCTTGTACCCATGACGGAAGACCAGATGTCGATGCACAAAGGTTACGCTGATGAGGTGGCCCGCCTGGTGGCAAAATGGAGAAAACAGCGCTTCCTGAATGAAAAAGACCGAAAACGCCTGATGCTAAACCTCAGCATGATGCGCATGGTTTGCGACAGCACCTATATACTCGACCAAACGAGCCGTTACGATACCAAGGTGGATGAACTGATGTGCATATTCGAAGAGTATTTTGCCGAACAGAATGGCGATAAAGTTGTGATTTTCAGTCAATGGCAGCGAATGCTGCACCTTGTTGAGCAGGAAATGCTGGAGCGGGGAATCGGTTATCAGTTTCTGCACGGCGGAGTGCCAAGTGAAAAGCGGGGCGACCTTTTGAAAAGTTTCAGAGAAGACCCCGACTGCCAGGTTTTCCTGAGTACTGATGCAGGCGGGGTGGGACTGAACCTGCAAAACGCTTCTCTCGTCATCAACATCGATGTGCCCTGGAATCCGGCAGTTCTCGAACAGCGGGTGGCAAGGGTGTGGCGCATGGGGCAGCAAAATACCGTGCAGGTGATAAACCTCGTCAGCGCAGGCACTATTGAGCACCGGATGCTGGATATATTGAAATTCAAAGACTCGATGGCGAAAGGTGTACTCGATGAAGGTGAGGATGTGATTTTCATGGAAACAAGCCGCTTCAACGACCTGATGGGTAAAATTGAGGATCTCTCCGGCCAGGGCTGGGTGACGGACATGGAGGAGGTGAAAGAGTCACTGCAGGAGGAACTTGCTGAAATGGCAGCACCTGAACCTGAACCAATGCCTGTGGAGGCGCCTCCACACACCGGTGGGCAACTGCCGCTTTTTCCAGGTGATGATGATGTGTTGCCTGATAGTCCCAAGCCGGGCAGGCAAAAAAGGACCGAAAGCCAGGGTGGGAATGGTCGCCCCCAGGTAGGCATGCCTTCCACTCCTGAAGAATTAGTACAGACAGGCGTCTCCTTTTTCAGCGGCCTGGCCAGAACATTGAGCGACCCGGCAGCTACTCAAAACCTTGTGAACAGTTTGATGGCAAAGGATGAAAAAACGGGACAGACCTACCTTAAGATTCCGGTGGAAAGCGAGGCAACAGTTGCGAATGCGCTGCAGGTATTGGGAGGATTGTTCAAGGCATTTGGGAGTGGAGCATAGGAACTCACCACCTCAACTCCTCCTCCACATCCCCGGTGCCCTGTTTTCCGGATTTCTTTTTGGTTAGCCGGGGATGATTCACCTATTTTTTTATCTTTTCCATGAAATTCGAAAATTTAATTTTCAATTTTCATGGAAAAACAACATCCAGCCACCCATTTATTGTCACGTAGTGGCGCTGCCAATTCCCCTGACCGAAAATTCATGACTAACCGATTTTAGTTTCATTTCTACATCTTCGGGCCGCCACTACGTGGCTTTATGGCTTTCGGGAATCAACTCCTATAAACGGTAGCGCCACTACGTGGCTGACATCAAGGATTCATTTAAACACCAAATCTTAGGGGCGTTAGCCCCGATGCCGTTTATAGTAACATCCGACCACCCCAGTCCAGCCACGTAGTGGCGGCACGGGAATGCAGGATTTTGCCGTTAAACGAATCCGGTTTAATCTTACACAAACATAATGTCATCTTCGGAGGCTATATTTGAACATTCTAACAAAACTCCAATCGAATGGCCAATACATACACTCAGATGTACGCTCAAATCGTGTTCTCACCATTGGGTAGGGATAACCTCATACTTCCATCCTTCGAAGAACGGCTTTATCAATATATCACGGGCATCATAAAAGAACGAGGGCAAAAACTTATTGCCATCAATGGGATGCCAGATCACCTCCACATATTCATTGGCTTCAAACCCACAATTAGGATTGCAGACCTTGTGGCTGATATAAAAATTGGATCTACAAAATTCATCAAGACCAATCGTTTTCTGCCCGGGACATTTTCTTGGCAAGATGGCTATGCTTGTTTCACTTATTCTCACTCACAAATAGACGCAGTTGCAAAATATGTGATGAACCAAAAAGAACACCATAAGGCCAAAACCTTCCGTGAGGAATACCTGGAATTTCTGCAAAAATTCGACGTCCCTTTTGACGAGCAGTATCTATTTGAATTTTACACCTGAAAGGCCGTATTAACTTACAATCCCTCACCACCTCAACTCCTCCTCCACATCCCCTGCGTCCTGTTTTCCATATTTCTTTTTTGTTTCGAGACGCTGCTTTTGTCTTTCCATCACGAGCTTGGCGAGGGCAATGTTGGCAGGGTCGGAATCGAAAGGGGAGAGCGCAAAATGGATTTTATGTTCCGGAACATCGTTTCGGTAGAGCAGGCTGAGCAGGTATTCCATGTTGTGTTCAATGAGCCAGGCAATGCGGTCGCACAGCATCTGGAAGAGTTCTTCTTCAGATGCAGGGATTTCTTCTCCGGAGGTCAGTTCGAAATCCCGGTTCATCAGTGCGGTGAGGTCCTGTTGTTCTGCTTTCATAATACAGTTGCCTGGGCAAAGGTAAGGGCAGATTCTTTTCCGATGAAATAATTCAGGATGGGAGGGTGGATCCCAGAGATAAAAACAGATACATTCAGATAGG
Source organism: uncultured Saprospiraceae bacterium (assembly GCA_964423205.1). Lineage (GTDB taxonomy): Bacteria > Bacteroidota > Bacteroidia > Chitinophagales > Saprospiraceae > UBA6168. The sequence continues at coordinate 149,238 of CAYRDX010000001.1, forward strand.
CAAAATGAGATCAGAAGGCATCAGGGCATCTGTCGTTCTTCGTCAACAAAGGCAAGTACTTCCTCCACGTAGCGGCGTTCATTAGACAGCCGGGGCACTTTGTTCTGCCCGCCGAATTTTCCCCGCTTTCTCATCCAGTTGAGGAAGGTTCCGCGGGGCATGGCATGCAGGTATAGTTGCTCCAGGGCCATGCCGTGGTAACGTTTGGCTTCGTAATCGGAATTGATGCGCTGCAGGTTCTTATCGAGGAGGTAACTGAATTCCTCCAGGTTTTGTGGTTCTTTTTCAAATTCCACGAGCCATTCGTGACCGCCTTTGCCGGAGCCTTTGAAATAGACAGGTGCCACAGTGTATTCCGCCACAACGGCCCCGGTGGTTTTGCAGGTTTCGGCAAGTGCGCGGTCGGCATTTTCCACCATGACTTCCTCGCCGAAGGCATTGATATACTGCCGGGTGCGGCCGGTAATTTTGATTTTATATGGCGAAAGCGATGTGAACATCACGGTGTCGCCGGGGGTGTACCGCCAAAGCCCTGCGTTGGTGCTGATGACGATGGCGTAGTTTTTTCCCTCCTCCACTTCCCAGATTGGGATGGCCCTTGGCGATTCGGCATGCCATTCTTCCATAGGCAGGAACTCGTAATAAATGCCGTTGTCAAGCAGCAGCAGCATGTCGTCGGAACCGAAGTCATTTTGTATGGCGAAATAACCCTCGCTCGCGTTGTATATTTCCTGGTAACTCACCTGTTCGGATGGCAGGAATTGGCGGAATTGCTCCCTGTATGGCAAGAAGCTCACGCCGCCGTGGATGAAAACCTGCAGATTTGGCCATATCTCAAGAATGTTCGGTTTGCCCGTGATTTCCAGCATCCTGCGGAACAGCACTACTGTCCAGGTAGGCACTCCACCGATGCTTACCACATCGTGTTTGCTGCTGATCTTTGCCATGCGTTCGATTTTTTCTTCAAAATCGGACATGAGGGTGGTTTCAAAATCCGGCGTGGTAAAAGGCCTGACAAAGAAGGGAATTTGGTTGATCATCACTGCCGACACATCGCCTACCCATGTTTTTGGGTATGGTTCAAACCGGCTGAGGCTGCCGCCCATGAGCAGGCTGCGCTTTTCAAACTGTTTTGCATCGGGGCGAAGATGATAAAACAGAGTCATGGTATCCCAGGAACCTCTTTTGTGGCAAAGCCTGAGATTTTGGTAGCTGACCGGTATAAATTTGCTCCGGTCGCTGGTTGTGCCGGATGATTTTGAAAAGTATTGCACCCTTCCATTCCAAAGTACATCTCTCTGCCCCATCATCATTCGCTCTATCCAAGGTTTCAAAGTCTCGTAATCCTGAACCGGGACCCGCCTGGCAAACTGTTCCGGAGATTTAATCTTGCGGTATTTATACTTCCGACCCCATTCTGTTTCAGAGGCATTCATCAACAAATTACGGAACCAATCGAGTTGTACTTCGCGAGGATTATTCATGAAGCGGTGAATTCTGGCCAAACGTTGACCGAGATACCACTTGAAAAGCCTGTTAGCCAGTTTGCGCATATTGATGAATGAATTGCATAACGAAAGTACGAAGATTAATCAAACGGGAGTTGAAATGCTGATTTCCTCAATCTGCCATAAATTAAAAAATGCCTAGATCCGGGTAACGGGTTCCATTCTTTGGCAAAGGTAAATTGGATAGTCAGCTCCCGGCATGTACCTTGTACATTTTAATACAGTTATGAAGAAGAAGTAAGATGTATCAATACGCCTACTTTACGCTGAGCCTGTTTCTGTTTGGACTTTGGCTACTTTGCTTTCTCCTCTTTAAGAAAGAGCGTCAGGCTATTTTCTGGACCGCATTGATATTTGCACCTGCCGGTCCTTTCAGTGAATTCTGGCACCTTCAGGACTATTGGGAACCCGTATTCATCTTTGAAGTTTCCATTGGTCCATGGAGATGGGGCATAGAGGATTACATCAGCTCCTTCAGTATTTCCGGCATCGCAGCCGGAATATTTGAGTTTTTTGCCAGAAGGAAAGGTTTGCCGGAATTGCCCAGATTTAACCTGAAGGCATTTATAAAACTGCATGCATGGGGGCTGTTAGGCCTGGGAATGATGGCATTGTTTGCTTCTGGTATTGGCTTTTGCTCTATTCACTCCATTATGCTTACCCTTCTTTTGTGCGGCACTATGTTACTGCGCGGAAATAAGCATTTAATTTCTTTGGCATCCGTACTTTCCTTGATGTTTGGGACTCTGTACTGGCTGATACTTTTTGCTTTTCTGGTACCGTTATACCCGGGACTAATACCTGCTATATGGAAACTCGAAACGACTTGGGGGTTGCTGATAGGTGGAATACCAATTGAAGAATTCCTCTGGGCTTGTTGTATTATGTTATTTGGTGGACCAGTGTTACGATTAAATTCCTCATTCTCCAATAAATCTTAATTTCGCGCCACATTAAACACCACCTCATTTAAACCTCCCGCGGTTGTTTTCACTTCCGTAACCATAATGCAGGAAGATTTTAAAAGAGAAAATTTTTTAGATTTTGGATAAAAGTGCTCTGGTAACGGGTGCCGCTTCAGGATTGGGATTTGAATTTGCCAAACTTCTGGCCGGGGATGGCTACAATCTTATTCTCGTAGATGTTGACCAGGAGAATTTGGAAAAGGTTCGTCAGGACATCATTTCCTTATATTCCATTCAGGTGCAAACCCTGCCCTTTGATCTCAGTGAATCAAAGGCTGCAGCTTCCGTTTACGAAGCGATTGAAGGCGAGCCAATTGAAGTATTAATAAACAATGCCGGATTTGGTTTATTCGGTCCATTTGTGGAAACAAACTGGCAAACCGAAAAGGACATGATGCATCTTCATATCCTCACACCTACTCATTTGACAAAGTTGGTATTACCGGATATGATAAAAGCTGGCAGGGGGCGCATAATGAATGTTTCCTCGCTCGCTGCCTTTCAACCAGGTCCCCTGATGTCGGTTTATTATGCCTCTAAAGCTTTTATCCTTTCTTTCTCAGAAGCACTTTCTAACGAAGTTAAAGGAAGCGGAGTCACTGTTACTGTCTTATGTCCGGGCCTTACCATGACCAATTTTCAGCAAAAGGCTGCCGCTTTGTCCAATTCAAAAGTAAGTGGATCGTCCTTTGCCACAGTAAGTGCAGAGGAGGTGGCAAGAAATGCCTATAAAGCCATGATGAAGGGAAAGCGGTTGGTGATTCCCGGCTTTTTCAATAAACTGACGGCAAGATTACCTCGTTTAGTGCCCAGAGGTTTTACCCTCAGAATGGTAAGAAGAATTCAGGAAAACCTAAGAAAGTAACCTTTTCTTGCCTACTTGTTCTATTCTGAACCTGGTTTCCTTTGGTCTCCGATTTCGATACTATCCAATAGTCTTCCAGACTGCCACAAAATGCCCTGCACTGCCCATCACCACAAACAGGTGCCAGATTGCATGAAAATATTCCGGCTTTTTTCGGGCATAGAATATTGCACCAAGCGAATATGCCAACCCGCCGATAGCTATCCACAAAAGTACTGGTGCAGAAAGATCCTTCCAGATAAATGGCAATACGAAAACAAACATCCATCCCATAGCAAGATAGAGGGCCAGTGAAAGTTTTGGCCATTTACCTATTGCTGCAATTTTTCCAATAATTCCTGCTATTGCCAAACCCCACAGAATAATCAGGTAAGCCCACAAACTGATTCCGCTAAGGTATTTTACAATAATAGGTGTGTGAGTTCCTGCAATAAGGAAATAGATGGCAATGTGGTCGAGCTTTCGACAAAAAAGTTTCCTGCCTTCATCGCGGACACTGTGGTATAACACTGAAGCCGAATAAACCATCAGCATGGAAATACCAAAAATCCAAATTCCAATCAGCTTCATCATGTCTGTATTTTCCAGCAAGGCTTCTCTGATCAGAAAAGGAGTGCCTATCAGCGCCAGGAATATTCCCGGAACATGGGTTAGTGTATTGGCTTTTTCTATTCTGTCATTTTGCATCCAATCCATAGGTTTCAAATTAGTGCGCAAAAATGACCATTTATTTTGGGTTGTTGAAAGCAGTAATGGCTGATTCAACCGTGTTATAGCAATTGTCAAAGCATTTTTTCGAAAAAGCAAAACAACATACACTGGCTATTCCCGGCTGAATTAATTTCGCACCGAATTCTCTTCTCTGATCCTAAAAATAAAGCCTTATGAAAAAAATGAACCTTTTGTAGCTTCTTGCCATTCTTATGTTCCTGACCTCCAATACGGCAATAGCACAAAAAAACAAATCGCAAGAGGGTAAAACCCATCCTATGGAATCGAAGAAACAAACAGTACAAAAAGCAGATGATACAATTGTACTTCCGGCCACTGCTCAAAAAAAACCTCAAATCCAGATACCTTATGAAACCGTCACGGGTGACCCGCTGGGTGTAAGGATTTATACGCTGAAGAATGGTCTGAAACTTTATCTCAGTGTCAACAATACAGAGCCCCGAATTTACACAAATATACCTGTAAGGGCTGGGTCGAAACACGATCCGAAAGAAACAACCGGCCTTGCCCACTATTTGGAGCACATGATGTTCAAGGGGACGGACAAAATCGGCGCATTGAATTGGGCACAGGAAAAAGTAATGCTTCAAAAGATTTCCGACCTCTATGAAAAGCATCGCCAGGAAACGGACCTTGATAAAAGAAAAGCCATCTACAAAGAGATAGACCAGGTATCCAATGAGGCCGCTAAGCTTGTTGCTGCCAATGAATACGACAAAATCATAAGTGCACTTGGGGCAAGGGGAACCAATGCCTATACTTCAGTCGAACAAACGGTTTATCTTAATGACATTCCTTCCAATGAACTGGAAAGATGGATGCAGGTAGAAAGCGAAAGGTTCAAAATGGTGGTGCTTCGCCTTTTTCATACCGAATTGGAAGCCGTATATGAGGAATTCAATATCAATCAGGACCGCGATTTCCGAAAGGTAAGTCAGGCCATCAATGAAACGCTTTTCCCAACCCACCAATACGGAACTCAAACTACTATTGGCGAGGGTGAGCATTTGAAGAACCCCTCCCATGTCAAGATTCAGGAGTATTTCAATACTTACTACAAGCCAAACAACATGGCCATTGTCCTGGCCGGTGATTTTGACCCGGAAACAGTTGTTGCTTTGGCTGAGAAGTATTTTGGTTCATACCAGAATGCTGTTATAACCAAATTTACATTCAAGCCACAACCTGAACTAACACAAGTCATTCGTAAGGAAGTTTTCGGGCAGGAAGCTCCTTATGTACAGGCTGCGTGGAGATTTGGTGGGGCTACTTCAAAAGATGTTGATTATCTCATCATGATTAGCAGAATCCTGTCCAACGGTCGGGCTGGGTTGATAGACTTGAATCTTTTGCAAAAACAGAAGGTGCTTGAAGCACGTGCCATGTTTTCAAACATGGAGGATTATTCTGTTTTCCAGCTCTATGGAAAGCCGCGTGAAGGTCAAACTCAGGAGGATGTTGAAAAGCTTTTGATTGCAGAACTCGAAAAGATTAAACGTGGAGAATTTGATGAATGGCTTCTATCCGCCATTATCAAAGATTTTAAACTGAGTGAAATGAGGGCCAGCGAAAGTAACCCGGCGAGGGTGAGTCAAATGACCAACGCCTTTATTCTGGGTGTAAAATGGGAAGACCAGGTTAAGCTTTTCGACCGACTTGCTACTATTTCGAAACAGGATATCGTTCGGTTTGCCAATGATCGTTTCAAAGATAATTACGTAGTGGTTTACAAGAAATCCGGTCAGGACCCCGGTGTGCTCAAAGTGGACAAACCAGCTATTACACCTGTCACCCTGAACCGTGCGGCTTCATCTGACTTTACAAGTAAATTCCTTAAAACCGAAGCTCCACGTCTGGAACCCGTCTTCGTCGATTACAAAAAGGAAATTCAAACGAATAAGCTGTCTAAAGGGGTCGAATTGGACTACATAAAGAATCAAAGTGCTTTGTTTAGGTCGTTCAAGACATCGGTGATGGTGGTCGAATTGGACTACATAAAGAATCAAAGCAATCCAACTTTTATTCTCGACTACATCGTAGAAATGGGAAAAAAAAGTGACAAAGAGCTGGCTTTTGCCATTTCTTATCTTCCTTATTTAGGCACTGACAAATACAGCCCAGACCAATTAAAACAGGAATTCTTCAAGTTGGGCCTCAATTTCAGTGTTAATGTCAGCGATGAGCGCGCATTTATTGCATTATCAGGACTGGATGAATCCCTCGAAGAAGGCATTAAATTATTGGAGCATATTCTCAGCAGCGTAAGAGGTGATGCAAAGGCTTTGAAAAATCTGGTGGATGATGAATTGCTGCGTAGGGAAAACGACAAAAAGAATAAAAATGTCATCCTTCGTTCTGCAATGGCAAATTACGCCCGTTATGGTAAGGAATCGCCTTTCACCAACAACCTGACCGAATCGGAATTGAACGCCCTGACACCGGAAGGGATGGTGGCTAAAATAAAAGGTCTTTCCTCCTACCAGCACAGAATATTCTATTACGGCTCCAAAGACAAGACCGCTGTTACTGCTTTGTTGGAAAAGCACCACAATGTGCCCAGCAAATTGTTGCCTGTTTTACCGCCACGTCCTTTTGCAGAATTAGCTACCAGCAACAACAAAGTTCTGTTTGTAGATTTCCCAATGGTTCAGGCTGAAATCATGCTTATATCAAAGGGAAGTGAGAAATTTAATCTGGAAGAATACATCATGGCCGAGCTGTACAATACATATTTTGGATCGGGCCTTTCTTCCATAGTTTTCCAGGAAATCAGAGAGTCAAGGGCCCTGGCTTATTCCGCCAATGCACTTTACAGTTCTCCATCAGAATCCAATGAAGCGCATTATTTGAGAGCCTACGTTGGTACACAGGCGGATAAATTACCGGATGCCATCAATGCGATGAGGGATATCATTGAAAACATGCCTGTCTCCTATGAGCAAATTTCACAAGCCGTTCAATCAATCCAGAAGAGGATTGAAACAGGGCGAGTTACGAAAGACAATATATATTGGTCGTACCTCACCACTCAGAGACGTGGTTTTGACCGCGACCTGCGTAAGGATGTTTACGATAAAATGAAAATTGTTAAACCGGAAGACCTGAGTGATTTTCACAGTAAATATGTTAAGGGGCGGAATTATACTTACCTGGTACTCGGCAGCAAATCGAAAATTGATATGGATTACCTGAACAGAATAGGTCCAGTTACCGAACTCTCACTTCAGGAAGTATTTGGCCTTGAAAAGGTTGTCAGGCCGTAATAATTTATCTGGCTATGGCTTCATGGTATTATCTGCCGTGAAGCCATAGTTAATCCCCTCAAACACTTCCACTTCCTGCGGCATTACTTGTTACCTTTGCAGACTATCTCCATTCAGACATTTACCCAATAATTTGAAAGCCTCCGGAAAATACCGGGCTGATAAAATTTATTAAATCATGATAATAGTTGATCCCGTCACTACTCCGCGGTTCGATTTGCATCAATTTCTCCTGGGTGCTGTGGCTCCCCGCCCGATCGCTTTTGTCAGCACCCTGGACAAAGAAGGGAACAGCAACCTGGCGCCTTATAGCTTTTTTAATGCCTTTAGTTCCAATCCACCTATACTCGTGTTTTCCTCCAACCGAAAAGTCACTGATAATGAAAAGAAAGATACCCTTAACAACGTAGTTGATACCCGGGAGGTGGTGATTAACGTGGTGAATTATTCCATTGTCCGGCAAATGGCCGTCGCCAGCGTCCAGTTTCCGAAGGGAGTCAGCGAATTTACCAAGGCCGGTCTCACCCCAATAGCCTCCGACCTTGTCAAACCTTACCGGGTAGCAGAATCCCCGATACACATGGAATGCAGGGTACAGGATGTAATCACTTTAGGAGAAAAAGGAGGAGCAGGTCATTTGATCATTTGTGACTTGCTTCGGATGCACGTTGATGAAAATGTGATTGACGACAGAGGAAGAATAGATCCTCACAAACTTGACCTTGTGGGCAGGATGGGTCGCTCCTATTATGTTCGGGCCAGCGGAGAATCTATCATTACAGTTGCGCAAGCGATTGAAGGTAGTGTTATAGGTTTTGAACAACTGCCCTCCAGTATAAAATTAAGTGCTGTTTTTTCCGGCAATAACTTAGGGCAATTAGCGGGATTGACCCACTTTCCCGACCAAGCTGAATCTCTTGCGCTTTTAAAAACAGACTTGCGGGTTCAGGACATCGTGCAATCTGCCAATCCGATTGAAGGTCTTCACCGATACGCAAAGGAAATACTGGACGCCGATGACTCTCGCAGGGAGTGGGCAGCAAAAATTGCCTGGCTGCCTGAATGGCTTTAATAATTGATAATCCGACAGATATTGAAAGATAATTTGCTCAACAGAAAGAAAATGCCCCCAATCAGGGATGTGGATAACTTGTCCATCCCAAAGCCAAACCTCTATTTCCTGCAAAATGGAATACCCGTTTACGATACACACATGGGCACCCAGGAAGTGATAAAATTCGAAATGGTGTTTTTTGCAGGCAGACCCTTTGAAACAAAGAAACTGGCAGCACGGGCTACTTCCGTTTTATTGAGAGAAGGAACCAGCAAACATACTTCCTCTGAAATTGCCGAAATTTTTGATTACTACGGGGGTTCGCTTTCGCTACCGGTTGGCATGGACACCTCCAACATAATAGTATATTCTCTCAGCAAGTATTTTGACAAACTCCTTCCGGTTGTTGCAGAAATGCTGAACAGTCCGGGGTTTCCCCAAAAAGAACTGAACCTTTTTAAAGAAAGGAACAAGCGCCGGTTGAAGGTTGAACTTTCCAAAAACGATGTTTTGGCATACAGGAAATTTACTGAACTCATTTTTGGAGGAAACCACCCGTACGGCTACAACTCTTTTCCGGAAACCTACTCCGCCATTGAGAGAGAAGACCTGATGGAGCATTTTGAAAATAATTACGGCGCCGGAAACTGTATCATTTTCGTAAGTGGAAAAACAGGTAGTGAGGTAAGAAAACTTCTGGAAGAACAACTTGGAACAGGGATGAGAGAGGTGCCGCGGCGCAATGTACTCTTAGAACCTTCAAATACGAAAGCAGAGAAAGTAATATTGCCGCATGAGGATTCTGTTCAAACAGCCATTCGTATTGGTTGTCCGCTTTTTAACAGGGCACACGCTGATTACAATGGTATGTACGTACTCAATACTTTGCTTGGAGGGTACTTTGGGAGTCGGCTTATGAACAATGTTCGAGAGGAAAAAGGCTATACTTATAATATTTACAGCACCCACGACGCATTGTTGTATGGTGGTTATTTTTACGTGGGGTCAGAGGTAGGGAATGAATTCGTGGACAAGGCGGTAAGGGAGATTTATGACGAAATGGAAAAATTAATCAACGAACCCGTCAGCAAAAAGGAAATGCGAATGGTAAAAAACTACCTTCTGGGCAATCTCCTAACCAACCTGGACGGGGCTTTCAATGTTTCAGAAGCCGTAAAAACCTTTGTGGCAGAAGGTCTGGAGTTGGAAGCATTTCAAGACCTTGTGGAAACCATTAAGTCTATTTCACCACAAGACATTCAGGAACTCGCCCACAGATATTTCAGAAAAGAGCTGATGTGGGAAGTAATAGTATGAAAAACAGTACTTAAGACCAGCAGCCAACAACTTTATACAGCCTTTCATTTTAAAAGCCGGTTTTATCAATTTCTTGATTACTTTTGTGCCTCGATTGAAGAAGGAGATATTGCGTAATACCTTGACAGGAAAACACTTATTACTGATTGTTGCTAACAAACGCATTTCTCTTCATTATCGACACTTGAAAAACCCTATCCTTCAACTAATTAACTCAGGAAAAGCGTTTAATGAAACTTTTCAGTTTTTTTTCACAGGAACTTGCTATTGACCTCGGAACCGCCAATACCCTCATCATGTGCGACGGTAAAGTCGTCGTGGATGAGCCCTCCATTGTAGCTATTGACCGGAGAACCGGCGAGACTATTGCAGTTGGTCAGCGCGCCATGCAAATGCATGAAAAAACTCACGAAAACATAAAAACAGTCCGTCCGCTTCGTGACGGTGTCATTGCGGATTTTCAGGCAGCGGAAAGTATGATAGAGGGAATGATCAATATGATCGGAAATCGCCGCAGATTTTTCTCTCATCTGAAAATGGTTATCTGTATTCCTTCCGGTATTACGGAAGTGGAAAAAAGAGCAGTTTTTGATTCTGCCGACCACGTTGACTCCAAAGAAACCTATCTCATTCATGAGCCCATGGCAGCGGCATTGGGTATTGGCCTGGAAGTGGAAGAACCCGTTGGTAATGTCATCATTGACATTGGAGGTGGCACGACTGAAATAGCGGTAATTGCACTTTCCGGAATTGTTTGTGACCAAAGTATCCGTACAGCAGGCGATGAATTCACTGCAGATGTAATTGACTATATGAAACGTGCGCATAATATGCTAATTGGCGAAAGGACATCCGAGCAAATCAAGATAAATGTCGGTTCCGCTATTATGGACCTTGAAAATCCGCCCCCGGATTATGGAGTAAATGGTCGTGACCTGATGACCGGTATTCCCAAGCAGATTACGATTTCTTATAAGGAAGTAGCACAAGCAATTGATAAATCCATAGGTAAGGTTGAAGAAGCTCTCATGAAGGCATTGGAAGCCACACCGCCAGAATTAGCTGCGGATATTTACAAAACTGGTGTTTACCTGACTGGTGGTGGAGCATTATTGCGCGGCCTCGACAAACGGCTGAGTCAAAAAACAAAGTTGCCGGTTCACATTGCCGAAGACCCTTTAAGAGCGGTTGTAAGAGGTACGGGCATTGCCTTGCAAAACACAGATCGTTTTACATTCCTTATTGACAGAAAGAGCGTGTAAAAACGAACGCCTTTGCATTATTTTTCCATTGTTTCCCACACACATGGAAGGCTTTAGATTTACTATTTTGCGGCGCGGATAAATCGTCCGGTTGCCTTTTGTGCTTCTCGACTATTATCCGTTCATTAATTTCTATAATCAGCCATGCAAAATCTCATACAGCTTTTCTTAAAACTAAGTGGGCTGATCACTTTTGTCATCTTTGAGATTATTTGCTTTTCCCTCATTGTCAAGTTCAACCAAAGTCAGAAAGACATCTACGCCAACTCCACGAATCTCCTGTCTGCCTATCTGCTGGAAAAGAACAATAATGTGCGTGAATATTTACACCTCAAAACCGTCAACAAAGAGTTGGCTGAATCTAATGCCTCATTGCTGAGTAAATTAGCAGAATTGGGGATAGATACGTCCAGCCAGGAATTTACAAGAAGTGTGGACAGCACCATTTCTTATTCTGTATTTGAGTCACATGTACTGAGAAATTCAGTCCATCAAAACCACAATTATCTGCTCATCAACAAGGGCAGAAAAGATGGAGTGGTTCCCAATTGCGGAGTTGTAGCTACCCAGGGTGTAGTTGGTATCGTGCGCAAAGTATCCGGATCAAATGCTGTTGTCATGTCAGTATTACACCGCCAAAATAAAATAAGCGCCCGCGTCCGGGGTAAATACCAGTTCGGTAGTCTGGTTTGGAAAGGAAACGATATCCGGCAGTTTAATCTCGAAGACGTACCCAAATTTGCACCACTTGCGAAAGGAGACACCATCGAAACGAGCGGGTATTCCTCTATATTTCCTCCTGGAATCATGCTGGGCACTATTAAGCACCTATGGGTGGAGCCAGGTAGTAACTTCTTCACCATTGAAGTACAGTATGTTACGGACCTCAGTAATATTCAGCATGTTCTTGTCATCAGAAATCACCAGAAGGAAGAACAGGACAGCCTAATGGTATCAGTAATCAAAGAAGATGAATAGTGTAATCACTGCCAATGTTGTCAGATTTATCGTCCTTGTACTTTTGCAAGGTTTGATTCTTCAAAATATTGGAGAAGGGATTAAGGATTTCGCATACATACACATCATCATTTATCCCCTGTTCATTCTTTTGCTGCCTTTGAAAACTCCAAGAATGTTGCTTATTTTTCTTGGCTTTTTAATTGGCATTGCCGTGGATTCATTCTACCTCACACCCGGGTTGCATGCCAGTGCATCGGTTTTTATAGCTTATGCCCGGTCGTTTGTATTGAGAATTACTGAACCCAGGGCGGGATACAATGTCAACTACAGTCCTACGGCTTTTCGCTCAGGTAAGGGTTGGTTTTACCGCTATGCCGGTATTTTGATGGCTGCACATTTGTTTTTCTATTTTTCTGTGGAAGCTTTCACTTTTGTGTATTGGACAGAAATAATAGCAAAAACTGTTGTGAGCTTTTTGATTTCAATGTTGTTTATAGTATTCTACCAGGTCATTTTCAACCCAAAAGAATAAACTAAGTAAAAGGCAACCCCGAAGCCCGAAGGGCTAAAGGGGCAAGAAGGCTAAAGGCTAAAGTTTTCCAACTGATTTTCAAGTGGTTAAGAAAACAATTTGGCAACTTTATTTTTGACTCATTACTAAGTATTCCCAAAACACTATATCAAATTAAGGTAATTTGGAAAGTCAATTAAAAGCTCGGCATCGCATCATTCTGATCGTCTTCGGACTTTCAACACTGGTGTTGTTGCTGAGGGCTTTTCAAATTCAAATCTGGGACGATTCATTCAAGGTGCGGGCTGACGCAGTTGCTCTCACAAAATATACAGTATATCCCGCCAGAGGACTAATATATGACCGCAACGGGGTTTTGCTGATTAACAATGCCCACATTTACGACCTGATGGTAACTTACAATCAGGTACGCTCGGGGATGGACACAACATTATTCTGTTCCATTCTGGGAATCGACAAAGCCTCATTTGAAGAGAGGTTAAATAAGGACTTCCGGAGAGACAAAAGGTACAGTAAAATCAAGCCTTTTGTCTTCATGAGCAAACTTTCGCCCGAAGTCTATGCAGAGTTACAGGAATACCTTTATCAGTTTCCCGGATTTTTTGTTCAGATGAGGAGCATTCGAAGCTTTCCCATCAATAATGCTGCACACCTCCTGGGTTATATCATGGAAGTTGATGATAATGATATACAGCGTTCCAACGGAGAGTATGTCATGGGGGATTACATTGGCGCAAGTGGACTTGAAAAATCCTATGAGAATGAGCTTCGTGGTGTAAAAGGCGCCCGATACGTGATGAAGGATAATCTGGGTCGTGACGTTGGGAAGTTTCAGGATGGTAAGCTGGACGCACCACCCCAATCGGGTTACGACTTAATTTCTACAATAGATATCGGCCTACAATCTTATGCTGAAGAATTGATGAATTTGAAACTTGGCGGTATTGTAGCGATACAACCTAAAACCGGCGAAATACTGGCATTCGTAAGTTCACCCACCTTCGACCCCAATTTGATGGTAATCGGACAAAACCGCGGGGAAGCATTTGGACAATTACAAGGAGATAAACTAAAACCTCTTTTCAACCGGGCCATAATGGCTGAATACCCTCCCGGTTCTATTTTTAAAGCATTGGTCGCCTTAGCCGCTATGGAGGAAAAAGTCATAAATCCTGGCCACGGCATGAGGTGCCCGGGATATTATATCAATGGCGCCGGCGATGTTAGAAAATGCAGGAACCATCCCTATCCCGGTGATGTAGCAACGGCATTGCAATGGTCCTGTAATACTTATTTCTTCAGCACATTTAAAAGCGCCGTTGATAAGTTCGGCTATTCAAAGGCCAGCCGTGGCCTGGATACACTGGCCCGTCATCTTCAGGACTTTGGACTGGGTCAAAGGTTGGGAGTTGATTTTCCTGGAGAAAAATCGGGCAACGTTCCCAATTCCGCTTATTATGACAGGATGTACCCCAAAGAAAGAGGTTCCTGGAGGTCCCCCACTATCATTTCACTGGGAATCGGACAAGGGGAAATGCTGCTTACCACGCTGCAAATGGCAAATGTTGCCGCCGCCATTGCCAACAAAGGGTATTACTACATTCCTCATTTTGCAAAGAGGTTTCTTCATCACAATAAACCTATAGAAATTGCCGAGAAATACAAAAAACCAGTTTCCACAAATATTAAACCTTCTTATTTTGAATCAGTCATTGATGGTCTGTTCAGAGTAGTGTCTGCCGGTACTGCTGCCGGTTCTTATATTCCAGAACTAAACATAGCCGGAAAAACCGGTACTGTTCAGAATCCACACGGAGAGGATCACTCAACTTTTATTGGATTTGCTCCTTACGATAATCCTGAAATTGCCATTGCAGTATTCGTGGAGAATTCAGGCGGTGGCGGGCGATATGCCGCTCCCATTGCCAGTTTGATAATTGAAAAGTACTTAAGAGGCGAAGTCCGGGAATCTCTCAAATTCAGAGAACTGCAAATTCTGGAAGCTGACCTGAGGGATCCCCGGCCCAGGAAAGTGCCATTGAGAACAGCAGCTAATAATCCCCAACAATCAACACAAGAAACTCAATCAGAAGAAATAGATAACTTTTAGTCCTGTGATAATTTCTGCTATTGTAGCCACCGCCCTAAATGGGGTAATTGGAAAAAACAATATCATACCCTGGTATCTTCAGGCAGATCTGAAATACTTCAAGAAAACAACCCTGGGCCATCACGTAATCATGGGCCGAAATTCATTTGAATCCATTGGCAAACCTCTCCCAAATCGAACCAATATCGTGATTACCAGGAATCCCTTTTATGTGGCTTCAGGTTGTTTGATTGCACATTCCCTGCCCGAGGCTCTTTCTATAGCACGCAAAAATCAGGAGGTGGAAGTGTTTATCATTGGGGGTGGAGAAATCTATAACTTAGCTTTACCTTTCCTGGACAGGATTTACCTCACTTTGGTTGAAACAACAATTGAAGGAAATGTGTATTTTCCAAAAATTGACGAAACCAAATGGGAAGAGGTAACATTGGCGCTACACTTGGCTGATGAAAAAAACGATTTCAATTTCAGCATAAAAATACTGGAAAGAAAAAAGGAACAGTACCCATTATGAATACCAACCAAATAGAGTCGGCACTGAGCAGCTTGTTTGAAAAATGGAGTGGAGAGCCGCCCAGTCTCATTTTACCTTTAGCACCATCTGGTTCCCACAGGGTTTACTATAGATTATCGGGAAATGGAAAATCTGCCATTGGCGCTTTTAACAACGACAAAAAGGAAAACCACGCCTTTCTCTACTTTTCAAAACATTTCTTAAGCAAGGGCCTTCCCGTTCCTGAGATATTTGCCGAAGACAAGGCCCAAAATGTATACCTTCAGGAAGACCTGGGGGCTACCACCCTTTACAGCTACCTGTTGCAGGCCGGTGATTATTTTCCCGATTACCTGGTCCGGATTTATAAAAGAGTAGTTGAAAAATTGGCTTTATTGCAAATTGAAGGTGGCGAAGGCCTCGATTATTCTGCCTGCTATCCGCGCTCTTCATTCGACAAGCAGAGCATGTTATGGGACTTTAATACTTTTAAGTACTACTTCCTGAAACTCCTGAAAATTCCCTTTGATGAGCAGACCCTAGAGGACGACATGCACCGTTTTGCTGACTACTTACTGGGAACCGATTGCAATCATTTCATGTTCCGCGATTTTCAGGCACGGAACATCATGGTAAAAGGTGGTGAGCCATTTTTTATCGATTATCAGGGCGGAAGAAAAGGTGCCCTTCAATACGACCTTGCTTCTCTTCTTTATCAGGCCAAAGCCAATATACCGGATGACATACGCAAAGATTTGCTCCATCATTACCTCGATACCGTAACCAACCATATTGAAGTCGACCGCGAAAAGTTCATTGAATACTTTCATGGATATGTGCTCATGAGAAGCATACAGACATTCGGCACTTATGGATACCGTGGTTTGTATGAGCGCAAAGAGTATTTCATTAAAAGCATTCCTTTTGCTATACGCAATGTCAAATGGATTGTTGAAAATGCAGAATTCCCTATCGAAATACCGGAACTGTGGAAGGCGCTGAATACAATAGTTCAGTCAAAGAGATTTGAGCCATTTGACAAGATAAAAGCCTCTTCAAGTCTGCTAACAGTTTCGGTTCAAAGTTTCTCTTACCGGAAAGGCATTCCGGAGGATACTTCCGGACATGGTGGTGGATTTGTTTTCGATTGTCGTTCCATTCACAATCCCGGCAGATATGAACCCTACGAGAAATTAACTGGCAAGGACGAAGCGGTGATGAATTTCCTCCAGCAGCATTCCAATATGGAGGATTTTCTCAATTATGTTTATTTAATCGTGGATCCTGCAATTGAAAATTACATAGAGCGCAGCTTTACCAATCTGACTGTGAACTTTGGTTGCACAGGTGGTCAGCATCGCTCCGTTTATGCTGCTGAGCGGTTATACAAACATATCCTCGATAAGTATGGTGTAAAAGTGACTTTGAAACACATAGGGCTGGAAGAGAAGAAAATTAATAATGGTTAAACGGAAGCAGTTACTTCCCACGACCAAAAAACTTTAGAATACGGTTCGCCCATTTAGTCCAGCTTGGCGGAGTGGCAATGTTCATTAAATCCACATCGCTGTGAGAATCAGAACCGGAATACATATTTTCCAGTAGTTTCAGCACCTGACCCTTAACGGCTCCTCGGAACGGGAGTCTGGCCATGAGCCCATATAAGGCAGCACTTCCCTTTTCTGAATTATTGGGATGATCTTTTAATGCCTTAATTACCCGCCCGGCATCCTCAGCAAATTTCTCAATTACAGGAAGGTTGGTTGGATAAACAGTTAAATGTAAACTGTCGGGTAGTTGTTGCCGGTCAATCATCCATCCTTTAAGTTCCAGTTCCTCTGCTACCGCAAAAATATCCGGTTTGTTGTTTTTGGTTCTTATGGCCAGAATGTTCATGCAAGGTTTGCCCAGAATTTCAACTTCGGGCAATTGTAAGAGTAAATCGCGCAATCGATTTGCTGCTTCAAATGTCTGTTTTGCCAGTTTGGTGTATCCTTCCTGTCCCAGGTGTTTCATGGAAGCCCATGCAGCGGCGATGGCCCCTCCTGGTCTAGTTCCCAGCAATGTTGGAGAAGCATAAATCCCTCCCGGAAACTCGGTCGTGATGAAAAACTGATGGCGCAATAAGTCCATGCTTTTATACAAAATAACTGAAGCACCTTTGGCACCATAACCGAATTTGTGGACGTCAGCTGAGATGGATGTCACCCCCGGCACTCTGAAATCCCAGGCTTCCAATGGGGCACCTGATTTTTCAAGCCAGGGCAACATAAAACCACCCATGCAGGCATCCACATGAAAGGGTACCTTATGCTCCTGAGCTATCCGGCCAATTGATTCAATGGGGTCCAAGGTGCCAGCGTGATAGTTTGGTGCAGAAGCGGCAAGAAGTATTGTATTTCTGTTAATTAGTTTTTGCAATGCATCCGGGCGTACTATTTGATTCCTATCGAGAGGGGCCTTGACTATTTTTAGTCCAAACAGATGTGCAGCTTTGTCAAATGCGGGGTGTGCCGATATGGGTACAACTATCTCAGGGCGTGTAATTCCGGGTTTCTTACTGCGTGCAAATTCCCTGCAAGTGTAAACAGCCAGGAGAATACTTTCTGTGCCGCCGGAAGTCATGGTTCCGCAAACCTCGGCACTTCCATGAAGCATTCCGGCAGTCATCCTTACAACCTCCGCCTCCATTTTCATGAGGCTTTTGAAAGCAAATGGATTTAGATAGTTGGCTGAAAAAAATTCAGAATAGGCTTCACGGATGACCTTGTCGTGTTCTTCGCCAGCATGATAAACCAAACTCCATGTGCGGCCATCTTTCCAGGCAACGTCATTTTTTTGAAGGGATTTCAACTCCTTCAACAGCTCTTCTCCGGGAATTCCTTTTTCAGGAATAAAAAGGTTGGCCTCGTTGTCCATCATGGCTTTTCCGTTATTTGAGCCGGGGTGTTCACGGGCCGGTTGAGGACAAGTTTTCTTAACTATAAAAACTCTTCAAAAGCTCCGGTACTAATTTCCTCATTTTAAGCCCGCATTCACCTGCCGCCTGTATTACATCTTCCAGGCTGGTTTCGCGTATGGCCTCGGGTGGGTAACCCATATCCGTAACCGCCGACATAGCGAATATCTTAATTTCAGAATGTTTGGCAACTAAAACCTCCGGAATTACTGACATGCCCGCCAAGTCTGCGCCGATTCTGTGCAGATAGGTGTATTCGGCAGGAGTTTCCAAATTTGGACCGGTCAATGCCGCCAATACCCCCGTATGAAAATGAATACCAAAGCTTCTTCCGATATGAAGGGCACGTTCGATCATTTCCTTGTTATATGTATGTAGTAAATCCGGAAAACGCACTCCCAGTCGTTCATCGTTTGGTCCACGCAATGGATTGTCGGGAAGCAGGTTAATGTGGTCCTTTACTATGACCACATCACCAATCTTATGGCTTGGATTCACACTTCCCGCCGCATTGGAAATAATGATTCTTTCAATTCCCAGAAACTTCATCACCCTAACAGGAAAGGTTACCTGTTGCAGGGAGTAACCTTCGTAATAGTGAAATCTCCCAACCATGGCCACGACAGGAATCCCAGCTAATGTACCGAGAATCAATTGGCCGCGATGACTCTTGACAGTTGAAACGGGGAAGTGAGGGATTTCTCCGTAATCTAACGCTATATCAGCTACAATGTCGTCAGCTAATTTTCCAAGTCCGGTTCCAAGTATTATACCGGCAACCGGTGAAATTTTGGTGCGACTTTTAATAAATTTTACAGCGTCCTGAATCTGGTTGTAGAGCATGTTTTGTGGTTGTGTTCTGAAAAAAATGGTCGCAAATTTCACAAAAGCCATTCAAAATAGCTGTATTTTTTTAACTATTCTGCGCAAAAATATCCTTTATGAACGCTAAAAAGGCTTTACTGTTCCAACGCAGAATCAATGCCTGTAACACTAAGTCCACAATTTATAGGCATTGAAAAGTCCCTTATCTTATGTATTCAACACAGCTTTTAAGCCCGTTGCCTTTAGTTCCACCACAATGATGTTTTTCTTTTGTAAACTCCTCAGGAATTTCAAACCCGGTAAAACAGCAATAAGAAAATGCGACCTTTTCATGGATGAAATGTAAGGATTGAAACACATACGCCAAACACTGACAGTCTGTTGGTTTAAAATACCGGAGGGGATTTGACAAAATCAAATCCCCTCCGAACCAACATTTAACATTAGAGTTTTAAGAAACCATCATTATCAAGGCTGGCTGGGTTTCTTTTTGTTTTTCACGTATTTCTCCAGCCATTCATTGGTTTCCCAAGCAGTATGCAACAGTGATTCCTTTGCCTGATAGCCATGACTTTCGTGTGGCAGCATCACCAGGCGGACTGTAGCTCCATGCCCCTTCAGCGCTGCATACATTCTCTCGCTTTGAATAGGGAATGTGCCCGAATTATTGTCTGCTTCGCCGTGTACCAGAAGTATGGGCTCCTTCATCCTGTCAGCATAATTGAATGGAGACATTTTGTAGTAGGTTTCGGGAGTCTCCCAGTAGGTGCGCTCCTCAGCCTGGAATCCAAATGGAGTGAGTGTGCGGTTGTAAGCACCACTTCTGGCAATTCCGGCGGCAAACAAGTCTGTATGTGCCAATAAGTTGGCAGTCATAAACGCGCCATAGCTGTGGCCACCAACAGCAATGCGGTGACTGTCGGCTATACCCCGGTTTACTACTTCATTAATAGCTGATTCAGCATTCATATAGAGTTGCTCCACAAATGTCTCGTTAGGCTCCTTATCCCCCTCGCCGATGATCGGCATGGACACATTGTCAAAAACGCCGTATCCGTTCATAACCCATAATATAGGAGATGACGGGCTCACGCGGATGAATTCGTAAGGTGAATTCGTTACTTGACCGGCAGCGTCGGCACTTTTGAATTCACGTGGATAGGCCCACATTAAAAAAGGTAGTGTGCCATCCTTATCTTTATCATATCCGGGAGGCAGATAAAGTGTTCCGGTCATGTCCAAGCCATCAGTCCTTTTGAATTTCACCAACTCCTTACTGACACCTTTAAGAGCTTCATAAGGATTCGGGAAATCAGTAATCTTGGAAAGGCTCTTCGTATTTAGGTTTCTCAGGTAATAATTTGGTTGTTCATAGTTGGCCTCTCGCCTTGTAAGAACAGTACCTTTTGTTTCATCAATTATAGAAACCACCATTTCATAATAAGGGGCTTCGGAACGCCACAAACGGGTTGTTTTCTTGGTTGCTACATCAAACTTGTCCACAAAAGGTCTGTTGCCCTCTGGAGAGGCCCCCTGTCCGGTCAAATAAAGCGTTTTGCCTTTATCTGCAGTCATGAGAATATTCCTGCCGTATTGATTCCTTTTGGTTCCAAAACTGCCAGGGTCGCTGTATCTGTCTTCATAAGAACGATCAAATAACACCACCGGAGTTTCTGTCGGTTTTCCAGGTTTCCACGAGCGGGTAATGGATCTCCTGGTTGACCACCAGCTTTCAGATGCCATCGCCAGATTGTCATCCCCCCAAATAACACCACCATAGCGAAGGGTAAAGAACAATGCATTTTTTGGCTGTCCGGTAAAGGGTGCATCGAGAATGACCAATTTATCGCGGTACTCCACCATGTTTTTAGGATCACCTCCATCAAGGGCTTCAACCCAATACAGTGATGCAGGTTTGTCGGCTCTCCAGGAAATGCTTCGTGGCCCGGTCGGGACGGCATTAAAGCCTGCAGGAATATTTTCCCCTGCCGGTAAGTCTGCCACCAATTTTACATGTTTACCTGTTTTGTCATAAATGTTGGTTTCTTCAGGAAATCTGTTCAACGGGACGATGTAAGAAAATGGTTTTTTGATCTTAGAAACCATCACGTAATTACCATCGGGAGAAAGGCTAACATCAGTAAAGATTCCTTTTAATCCAAAGGGCGTTTGCTTGGCGCTGCTGATGTCCAATACCACCAATTCGCTGGTTGTATAATATTCAAACAGTACTTCGTCGTACCTGTTACTCAGGAGATCCTGGTACGTTCTAACTGGTGCCGCTTTGCCTGTACTTACCTGAATGGTTGGGCCAGCCGGCACGGCGGGCCTTGGAGGACGTGGCCCCCGATCTGGTAATACCCTGCGATACAAGAGCGTTTTACCTCCATCCATCCACTCCATTGCTCCACGAAGTGTGTTATTGACAACGGCATCAGTGTATTTGGTTGCTACACCAGTGGGAACATCTATTACCCAAAGCTGAATCCCATTTTCCACAGTATTCAGAAAAGCAATGCTGGTACAATCGTTTGACCATGTTACACTTTCAATTTTAGCATTGGAGGGCAAGCCCTTAATAGATTTTGCTGTGCCGCCTTCCAGAGGCTTTATCGATATTCCGGTA
>CAYRDX010000002.1:0-131308 GCA_964423205.1 uncultured Saprospiraceae bacterium
TTCAGTGGTTCCAGGCCATAAACCAGATAGTCGAGGTATTGAATCTCCGCAATGGGTCTGAAGCCGCGCATAGCCAAACCTATAGCCTGACCAACTATGGACCACTCACGAATACCAGTATCGAAAACACGGAAGTCCCCGTACTTGTCCTGCATACCAGCCATCGTTTGGTTTACACCCCCAATTCTGCCAACGTCTTCACCAAAAGCAACCAGATTGGGATACTTTTCAAGCGCTTTGTCATAAAAAGTATTTAGAACCTCGTAGCCATTTTTCATTGAAGATTCATTGCTGTAAACTGGTTTTATTACTGGTACATTGAGTGCGGAGTATTTGCTACTGGAATATAAATGGGTATGGTACCGTTTGTGCGCCAGATTATTAGCTAATTGCAGAAACTCATCCAACTCTGTGATGCCTGGCGACTTCAACCCGGCAAGGGCAAATTTTAAGCGCCGGGCATTTTTCACCAGAGCACTGTACAGCGGGTTGTACAAATTCTTCTGGTCTTCATATAAAGCTCTCACCCGCTCTGAGTCGTGTTCCTGGAGCAACTTGGTATAAATACTTTCCAGTTCTTCTCTTTTCATTTTGATGGGGTCGCTGTAGTCCTTCCAGGCTTTTGCCTTGCAATCCTTAACGTATTTCGCTGCGCGCTTTTTGAGTTCATCAATCTCATCAGCAGTGGCAATTCCCGACTCCACTATCCAATTGGCCATTACTAATATACAGTCGTACTCCTGCTCCCATTGAAGCCGTTCTTCAGATTTGTAGCGCTCATGCGAACCCGAAGTAGAATGACCCAACTGTTGCGTGCATTCCTGCACATGAATCAATGCCGGAGTATGAGTTTTTCTGACCTTTTTAGTAGCCTTTTCGTATAGTTCACAAAGTCCGGGATAGTTCCAGCATTTTTCAGTGTATATCTCCAGGCCCTCGCCAGTCTCATCTAATTTAAAACCATCAAGGGCTTTTGAAATGCTGCTTTTTGTAGTTTGATATTTGATGGGTACCGAAATACCATATCCATCATCCCAGACTGATACTATAAGGGGAATTTTTTGAACTGTGGCAGCGTTTACTGCCTCCCAGAAAATTCCTTCCGAAGTGCTGGCGTCTCCAATTGTTGCGAAGCAGATTTCGTCGCCAATATTGGAAAATGAAGAAGCTATTTCAGAATCAGCCAGATTCCGGTAAAGTTTGGAAGCCAAGGCCAAACCTACAGCTCGGGGCATTTGACCAGCAGTACTCGATAAATCGGCAGCTATATTGTACAAGTCTTTCTGGTCCATCCATTTACCATCTTCATCAATCATAGGTGATGCATAGTGGCTGTTCATCTGTCTTCCACCTGACCAGGGATCACGTTCAGAATCTGCATATAATTGGGCAAAAAACTCTTCAACAGTTGACAGCCCCATGGCGAACATGAAAGTCTGATCCCGGTAATAACCCGAGCGCCAGTCGCCTTTTTTGAAAGCGCGAGCCATGGCAACCTGTGGTACTTCCTTACCATCGCCAACAATGCCAAATGCTGCCTTTCCGGACAGAACTTCTCTTCTACCCAATAAACTGACTTCCCGGCTGACACAGCAAATCCAAAAATCATGAAGTACTTCCTTTCTATACTCTAAGTCCTTGGAAGTTGCATGATTTGCAATGATGTCCGTGAGTGGTGATTCAAGCATGTTTATAGTTTGCCGCAATGAATTATGATGATTATTTTTCGGAGAAAACAGATTAAGGTCTAAGTTTGTTTCTAATGATTAATCTATACAGTCTATTAAAAAGCTTTCAAAACAAAATTCCAAAACAATTCATTAGAGGCTGCAAAATTATAGAGAAATTCTGTAAAAGGGTGGTGTAGATTTAAAAAGCTTGGAATTGTAAACTTAACAATGCAATTACGGTTAACATGTCATTAACTGACATTTTAACAGCTCGGGTTTCGTTGATTTGAGGTTTGGCCTAATTTTGTCAGCATTATTGATTGAATCAATTAATTGAACATGAAGCGTATATTTTTCTTCTTCGTCTTAACTACTCTTTTTTCTGTAGCAGTTTATTCCCAAAGTGGGCCTGTCATGAAATTCGAGTCCAAGGAAGTGGACTACGGTGTTATCGTTCAGGGCTCCAATCCACTTCGTGTTTTCAAATTCACCAATGCCGGTAAAGAGCCGCTGATCATCACTGCTGTTAACACGAGCTGCGGATGCACTGTGCCAAAATATCCTATGGAACCCATTCTTCCTGGTGAAACCGGAAATATTGATGTGAGCTACGATACGAACCGCATAGGTGTTTTCCAGAAAAGCATCCATGTTTCCACGAACGAAGGGAAAGATCCTCACATGTTACTCATTAAAGGAACTGTCAATGCCAAACCTTCACAGGAAGGCATTCCGACCAGCAAAAGAGGGTTCGGTTCCAATTGACTTACGATATATGAATCTGTCTATTAATTTCGAACATAAACTAAATTCTTTAAAATGAAAAAATTAGTGTCTATTCTGGCTTTGTTGTTATTCGGTGCCATGGCCATCTATGCACAGGATAAAGGTCCGGTTATGAGCTTTGAAACTATGGAAATCGATTATGGCAAAGTAATGCAGGGTTCGGAACCTATCCGTGTTTTCAAATTCAAGAATACTGGCAATGAGCCGTTGGTCATTACCTCTGCCAGTGCCAGCTGCGGATGTACCGTTCCAAGCTATCCAAAAGAGCCTGTGATGCCGGGCGAAACCGGCAAAATAGAAGTGCGTTATGATACCAACCGTATTGGCCCTTTCCAGAAACCAATTTCCATAACTACCAATGAGCCTAACGGCAATCATACCCTTTCCATCAAGGGTACCGTTGATCCAAAGCCAGGCAATTAATGATACACCCGTTAGTGCCTGAATAATTGACTTTATTCAGAGCAAAGGAGCCCTGAGGAGTGCAAATTCCTCGGGGCTTTTTTATTTTCACGACACAATAAAAAATTTCGACATGTTTATTAAAAGTGCTTTTCATGGGGAGAACAAATGGTGGCAGTACTTACTGACTCTTGTTTTGGTTATAATCGGAGTTGTAATTGGCCAATTGCCACTGCTCGGAGTCATCAGCGTTGCTGCCGGTAAGGCTGGTTTATCCGATATGGAACTCAGTGAAGCAATGGCCAACCTCGATTTTGCCAGTGCAGGACTCAATGAAAATGTCGCACTGCTTTTCATGCTGCTGCCTTTTGTCTTTGGCCTCATTACCCTGTGGCTGTGTACCAAATACATCCATAAAAAGGAATTCCTGAAACTCATTAATCCGGCTTCACGGATAAACTGGAAGAAGTTCCTTTTTGGTTTTGGGTTGTGGATGGGCATAACAGTCATTGCAGAGATGATATTTTGGGCTATTTCCCCTGAGCATTATTTTACGGATTTCAATTTTTCAAAATTCTTTTTCCTCTTTTTAATAGCCATTTTGATATTACCACTGCAAACATCTTTTGAGGAGATTTTATTCAGAGGTTACCTTTTGCAGGGCTTAAGTCACATTGGAGTATACAAATGGATTCCCTTACTTGTAACTTCTATTGCTTTCGGGGCTATGCATTTTATGAACCCTGAAGTTGCAGCATTCGGTACATTGCCTACCATGGTTTATTACATCGGAACTGGGTTTTTCCTTGGCTTTATTACACTGATGGATGACGGACTGGAACTGGCGTTGGGAGTACACGCTGCCACCAACATATTCAGCGCTTTATTTGTCACTTTTGATGATTCGGCACTTCAAACCGCCGCCATCTTTCACACCACTCATGTAAACATGAGTTTGATGTTAGTAGCATTGCTTTTTGGTGCTGTGCTGTTCACCCTTATTGTTTCAAGAAAATACGAATGGTACGACTGGACGAAATGGTATTCCAGAATTCAAGGTAAGACAGAACAAGAAAAGATAGACTTTTGACGTTTATGCCTAAGGAACGGAAAACACATCTGATACTTATCAGTTCCTAAATTGAAATTCTCAGGCACAACACCAATCGATATCGACACAACTCTACCTGACATTGTTAGATCATTCCAGCGCGAAAGATGCTGCCTGTTGAACATTATAGTCATCTTCTCGTACCCATTTAAATCGCGGTACCGTGTTGTGAACATCAAACAGAAACTTAGTAATGAGTCAAAAATAAAGTAGCCAAATTGTTTTCTTAACCACTTGAAAATCAGTTGGAAAACTTTTGCCTTTTGCCTTTTTACTTTTTACTTTTTCCTTAATCACCCAATTATTCGAAAAATGAAGAAATCCGTTTTGTTCCTAAGTGCCCTGTTTTTAGTGCTCCTTTTTTCAGCATGTAAAAAAGACAAGAATGAGTTTGGCGATTGTTGGATTAAGCCTAATAAAGCGCAGTTGAAACTCACCGTGCTGGAAGGACCGGATGTGACGCCGCCTTCCAAGATTTCTATCTTCTTCAAAGTGCAGGATGCCTATAACAATCCCGTAGGTTATCTGAAACAGTCGAACTTTGTCATCTACGAAAAAGGCTTGAATGATGACTGCCATCGCCGCATTTCAGAATTTGAGTCAACCCGGCGAATTTCCGGCCGTGCTCAGGTGTTCAATCACACTACATTGTTGGTTCTTGACCTCAGCGGTAGTGTGTTGCAACAATCACTGACTAAACTGCAGGAGGCAGCCATTGCCTTTATCGATGAAATTATGCCTGATACAGTAGACCCCTCAGTGGCAATGGGAATTTGGTATTTCGATGGTGAAAATAAACTCCATCAGCTCATTCCTGTGACTTCCAGTATTTTTGCTTTAAAGTTGGGTGTAAGCTCCATTTCCAAGAACATCAGTATCGATAATTCGACAGACTTATTTGGAGCTGTAATCAAATCGGCAGTGAAAGCTCAGGAAATTCTCCAGGGCTTTCAGAATCAGGACATGAAGTCGGCGGCATCTGTTGTCATTTTCACTGACGGCCGCGACAGGGCTAACCGATACACCAGGCAAGAAGCCTATAACGCTGTGGCTTCCGCGCCAAAGGACATTTCTTTCTTTACATTGGGAGTTGGTAATGAAATCAATAAATCTGAACTTCAGACAATAGGTAAGAATGGATATGCAGAGGCAATTTCAATTGCCAATCTGACTTCGATTTTTAAGCAAATTGCAGCTTTGGTTGCCAATCAGTCAAACAGCTTTTACCTTTTCGAATACTGTAGCCCCATTAGAAAGGGTGCAAAAAATGGCCTAATCATAGAGGCATTCAGCAACAATGAAGTCGGTTTTATGGAAGCCGTGTTTGATGCAACGGGATTCACAGGTGGCTGCAAGTTGTAAAGCCTGCCTTTATTCATCTGGTCTTACTCTGGTTGAGAAAGTTTGAAATTGTTGAGGAGGTTGAGATTTAAGAACACCTCCTCAACTTTATATCGGCCACCTCAACTCTATCAACAGCTATCACCTGCCTGAACCTTTTACCATTAGTGTTCATCCACATTATTCCTGAATTCTGAGGGACTCATACCAAATTCCTCTACAAAACAATTGGTGAAATAACTCGGTGACCTGAAACCAGTTTCATACGCTACCTCTGAAATGCTTTGTTGATTTTTTTTCAGCAAAACTTTGGCTTTCTGGAGCCGGTAGGACCTTATGAATGAGGTTGTTGAGTTGTTGGTGAGAGCAGTAATTTTTCTATGCAATTGTGATCGGCTCATATTCATTGCTTCACTGAGTTCGGAGGCACTGAAATTTTCATCTCTTAATTTTTCATCCAACAGATTTCTCACTTTTTTTAAAAATACATCTTCAATTGGTTTGATTTCATCCTCGTTGATTTTCGCCTGGAAAATACCCGAGTAGTATTCATGCAGTTTACGACGCAATTCAACCAGGTTTTTAAGATGGGTGTTTAGTTCTTCCTGCTGAAAGGGTTTGGTTAGGTAAACATCCGCACCGTGTTTCAGTCCAGATAATCTATCGGAATCAGTCGTTTTTGCTGTTAGCAGTATGACGGGGATGTGGTCAGTACGAAAATCGGTTTTGATTCGCTCGCAAAGCTCGAAGCCATCCATTTCAGGCATCATTACATCGCTGATGATTACATCCGGAATAAGTTCAATTGCCTTTTCAAGGCCTTTACGTCCATTGTTAGCGGATTCAATTTCATACTGTTGGTTCAATAAAGAGCGTAAATAGAAAATGATGTCTGGATTATCCTCAACAATAAGCAATAATGGTAAATCTTCTTTGGGTAAGTCCCTGCCCGTTGGAGTATCAACCGATGGTTCTGAATCTTTTATTATGCCCCAGCACAATTCACCGTGTTTTGCACCTTTCAATTCTTCTCTTGTGATTGGAAAATTAAGGGTGAAAATGGAGCCCTCACCCAGAGTACTGATAACATTTATGCTGCCTCCAACGAGTGTCACCAATTCCTTTGTCAATGACAATCCTATGCCAGTGCCTTCACCAGAGAGCTTCAAGCGCCCAGATTGGTAAAAACGGTCGAATACAAAAGGCAACTCCTCTTTGGAAATCCCAATCCCTGTGTCTTCAATTATGATGGAAAGATAATCCCCTTTACCGGAGGCTCTGATTTTGATAAAGATACTTATGGAGCCGCGCTCATTGGTATACTTCAGGGCGTTTGCTACTAAGTTAGTTATGATTTGCTGGAGCTTTTGTTGGTCGAAAGATGTATTCAGCCCACTTATTTCACTTTTAAAACTGAGTGCAATCTTTTTCGTTTCGGCAAAAGGATAAAAGGTTTTTGTGAGAAAACTCAGGAATTCTATGATGTCACCTTGTTGCAGGTTGACCTCTGTTCTTCCGGATTCCAATTTGGCCATTTCAAGCAATCGGTTAACCAGTTGAAGCATGTTTTCGCCATTCCTTTTTATTACTTGTAAGGTGTTTTGAATTTCAGAGTCTCCTCGCAGTTTTGGAAGTTTTTCAATTTGCTCCGTAAGACCTTTTATCACTGTAAGTGGCGTCCGGAATTCATGGGTTATGTTGGTGTAAATCCTCGTTTTAATCTCGTCAAGATCCTGTAGCCGGCGGACTTTCTTCTCTTCAAACCGCAATTGTTTTACCCTGTAAGCCAATCCTAAGAAAAAAAGCAATACATGAACACCAATGAATAGCTGAATGACATTCATGTTGAGTCGATAGCCAAGATTTAACCGTATGGCCATCAATATTGCACAGGCTATCAAAACCAAGGTGGCAGCCACCAGAAAGTATGCTTTGGTGTCTCTGGTTCTGTACAAATCGTACATAAAAATGGTGAGTAAACTATAGTGAAGGAGGACTAAACCCGCAACGAAATTTCCAATTTGGACCTCATTGAGCGTTACCAAATAAATGATTATCGATCCGATTATTACTGCAAGATTGACCCAGGCCAACCATGTGAGTATATTGTTCCAATTTGGAAACAAATCTTTAAGCCCCATGTACTCCTTTAAAAAGTGCAGGTAGGCAATATTGGTAATTAATACAATCAGATAAACTGCAGGCTCTATCAGGGTAGGGTTTTCATTGAAAAACGGAATTTCGCAGATGATATCGGTTAAATGCAACATAAACATGCCCTGTCCTGCAAGAAACAAGGCCTGGTACAAAAATGCTTTGTCAAGAGTAGGATAATAAAACAACAGATTGATAAGCATTAGCGTAACTAAAAAACCAATGAACAATCCGTCTCTGTGCCGCTTGGTAGAAAATGCGACCGTTTCGGTGAAATCGCGGGGGCTTAGGATGTAATGAAAATCAGGACTCAGGCCACTGAGTACTTGTGATCGCAGATATATAGTCACTGTGTCGCTATCAGGCAAAGACAAATAAACTCTTTCTTTCCTTAGACCGGTTTTGAGTCTTTTTTTTGAGGCTGGAACAAACTGCCCTGTTATATCATGAGATAACAAGGTGCCATCCTCACTCACCACATAAACATCCATGTAACTTCCCTGGCCTAATACTAAAATCCAATTTTGAAGATGGCCATAGCTATAGAGGTTATTCAACACTTTTATCCGGGTCCAGTACACGGCCATTT
This sequence comes from uncultured Saprospiraceae bacterium, assembly GCA_964423205.1. Taxonomy (GTDB): domain Bacteria; phylum Bacteroidota; class Bacteroidia; order Chitinophagales; family Saprospiraceae; genus UBA6168. The sequence goes on from CAYRDX010000002.1 coordinate 8,054, forward strand.
TTTCATCCAGAAGATTCCTGTTGTACAGCGTAAAAGCTTGTTTGTATTCCTCAGCGCGTATTTGTTCGAGCGTCAGAGTGCCTCCCGGATCTTTCATTACATACAGGCAAGTGTTTAAGTCATTATATTGCTCCTTTTGGGTATCAATAACGTAAACGGGCTGTGCTGAAGTTACAGTGCTAGCCCAAAAGTATAGAAATACAAGTAAGAATCTATTCAGTGAAAGCATGCCCCGGAGTGTAAACTTCAAGTATTGGTTTAAAAACTTCTTTTCCTAATGTGAGGGTTTAGGAGCAATGAAATTTGCTGTCCGAAAGATACAATCTCGTTTTAAATGTCGTTCATTTTGTTAGAAATCCATCTTTTCTCATTTTTGGGCGCTTCTGTATTTTTCCATCATTTAACACAGGAAAAAGTAGAGTTGACACAAATTTGGTATGCTATCTCCTCTACTCAACCTTTTAACCGTAAATAAATGCATCCAAAAGCTATCCTGACATCCATTCTTCTATTACTCTTTGTTTCCAACATCTTTTCACAACCCGAACGATGGCAACAAAGAGTTGAATATGACATGTTTATTGATTTTGATGTCAAAACCCACCAGTTTGCAGGCCGGCAGGTTTTGAAATATTTCAACAACTCACCTGACACTTTGGACCGGGTATTTTACCATCTTTATTTCAATGCATTCCAGCCAGGTAGTTCCATGGATACCAGGAATAAGTTTATAAAAGACCCAGACCGGAGAGTTGGCAATGAAATCAGCAATCTGAAACCTGAAGAATATGGTTGGCACAAGATTGAATCACTCAAGATGGATGGCAATCCTCTTCAGTATGAAGTGAATGAAACCATTCTGGAGGTCAAATTGAGCAGACCAATTTTACCACATTCCACTGCTGTTTTTGAAATGAAATTTCAATCACAGGTTCCGGCACAGGTGAGGCGTTCTGGCCGCTTCAACCGTGATGGAATTGATTACACCATGACCCAATGGTACCCTAAAATGTGTAATTACGATTATCAGGGATGGCATGCTAATCCCTATATCGGAAGGGAGTTTTACGGGGTTTGGGGAGACTTCAATGTTTGGATTGACATTGACCCTCGTTACATTATCGGGGCCAGTGGTATCCTGGAAAACTGGAATGCCGTTGGTGCTGGCTATGAGCCAGAAGGGGCTGAAGTGAATATTCCTTCAAGCGAGAAAATAACCTGGCATTTTTCAGCAAAAAATGTTCATGATTTCGCCTGGGCAGCGGATCCGGATTACAGACATGTAAAACTGGAGAGAAAAGATGGCCTTATGCTCCATTTCTTTTACCTGGATGATGAAAAGTTCGGTAAGCACTGGGCATCAATGCCACCGATTATGGACCGTGTCTTCGACTACATCAATACCCACCTGGGTCAGTATCCTTACAAATCTTATGCATTTATTCAGGGCGGTGACGGTGGCATGGAATATCCGATGGCTACCATGCTTTCCGGTACGGCAGGTGTTGGAACATTTATCCACGAACTGGTTCACGCCTGGTATTACGGCATACTCGGGACCAATGAAAGCCTGCATTCCTGGATGGATGAGGGATTTACAGAATATTTCACGGAAGAAATCGAGAATTGGCTTAGAACAGAAAAGCTGATTCCCGGCAATCCGGTAGATAACCCGCATTCAAGTTCTAATTTGAATTACATCATGTTTTCAAAAAGCGGAGAGGCTGAGCCACTCAGCACCCATGCCGACCACTTTAATACCAACAGGGCTTATGGTGTTGGGGCCTATGTAGGAGGGCATGTTTTCCTGACGCAACTGGATTACATCATGGGTAAAAAGGTTTTCGACAAAGCTATTCTGAAATATTTTGATACCTGGAAATTCAAACATCCCAATCCAAACGATTTCATAAGAGTTATGGAAAAATCTTCTGGACTGGAATTGGACTGGTTTAAGGAGTATTTCATTTATTCAACAAAATCCATCGATTACGGGGTTGCCTCCGTTGAAAGGCTGAACAGGCACGAAACGAAAATTAACCTGCAGCGTATTGGGGAAATGCCGATGCCTATTGACCTGGTTATTACTTTCAGAAATGGGAAACAGGCAGTTTACAACATTCCTTTGGACATTATGAGGGGTGAAAAGCAAAACGAATGGCCCGCCAAGACATACACCGTTTTGAAAGATTGGGCATGGGCTAATCCTTACTACAGCTTTACCCTGAATGAGGCATTCCGCAACATAAAATCGATTGAAATTGACAACAGTTTTCGTTTAGTGGATGCTAACCGCAATAACAACAAGTGGCTTAATCCTGATAGTGATCAATCCGAAAATGAAGACAAATAATTGACGACAGCCTTAAACCTCTCTGATGAGGCAAAGACTGCCCTAACATTAAATCACATTTCTTATGAAAAACACTTTAATCTTATTGATGCTTTTTTCTGTACTGCTCGGGTGCAAAAATGACGCAAATCAGATTGCTAACTACCCGTTAATTCCTGTCACTTACCCAACAACAGCTACCGAGGATGTAACTGATGATTATTTCGGAACTGCTGTGGCTGACCCTTATCGTTGGCTGGAGATCGATACTGCTGCCAATGTAGAAGCATGGGTTGGTGAGCAAAATAAAGTGACATTTGGCTATCTGGAGCAAATTCCTTTCCGGGCAAAACTCCGTGAACATTTTGAGAAACTTTTCAATTACGCCAAGTATTCTGCACCATTCCAGGTGGGTGAATATTACTTTTTCTCCAAAAACGACGGCCTGCAAAACCAGCCGGTCATTTACCGCCAAAAAGGTCTCGATGGTGCCCCCGAAGTTTTCATTGACCCAAATAAACTTTCCGAAAAAGGAACCACAGCCATCAGCATTGCAGGCGTTTCTGACGACGACAAATACCTGACAGTGAGCCGCCAGGATGCTGGCTCTGACTGGGTTCAGTTCTTTGTGTACGACGTGGAAACGATGCAACCACTAAAGGATGAACTCAAATGGATAAAGTTCAGCGGTGCTTCCTGGTGGAAAGATGGTTTCTTTTATTCCAGATATCCGGAACCTGCCAAAGGAACTGAGCTGAGTGGAAACAACCAGATGCACTCAGTGTATTACCACAAACTTGGTGACCCTCAAAGCAAGGACAAACTCATTTATGAAGATAAAGTCAATCCGAGCTACTATCATTTCGGTGGTGTAACGGAGGATGGAAAGTATTTCATTATGTATCAGGCACCTGGTACGGACGGTTTTGCAACTTTGTACAAAGACCTTGAAAAGGATGGACCATTTGTAACCCTGTTTGAAGGATACAAAAACAAAAGCTCTGTCGTGCATAGTCTTGGTTCCAAATTGTTGGTCATAACCGACATTGATGCTCCCAACTACAGACTTGTGGAAGTTGATCTGGCTAATCCCGGTAAATCTAACTGGAAAGATGTCATTCCGGAATCTGACAATCTGTTACAGGGCTGCAGCACTGGTGGTGGTAAACTTTTCGCCAATTACTTAGAGAAAGCAACAGACCGCATTTACCAGATGAATTACGATGGTACTGAAAAAGTTGAGCTCAAACTTCCAGGTGTAGGTTCTGCAGGGGTGCCGGGCGGTAAGGAAGAACACACCACTTTGTTCTATTCATTTACTTCCTTCCTTTATCCCCCAACCATTTTTAAATACGAAGTTCAGACAGGGTCATCCAGCACTTTCCAGGAAACAACCCTCGATTTTGACCCGACACAGTATGTTGAAAAACAAGTGACCTACAATAGCAAGGATGGCACTCCAGTTACCATGTTTGTGGTTCATAAGAAGGGCCTGAAAATGAATGGGCAGAATCCATGTTATCTCTATGCTTATGGCGGATTCAATATCAACATGACACCTTCGTTCAGTACCTCCAGAATATTATTGTTGGAAAATGGAGGTGTATATGCAATGCCCAACCTGAGGGGTGGAGGAGAATACGGTGAAAAATGGCATGAAGACGGAATGCTCATGAAAAAACAAAATGTCTTTGACGACTTTATTGCTGCTGCTGAGTATCTCATCGCTGAAAAATACACATCGAAGGAAAGGCTGGGAATCGGAGGAGGTTCAAACGGCGGTTTACTCGTTGGCGCTGCCATGACTCAACGTCCTGATTTATTTGCCGTAGCTCTGCCGGCAGTGGGAGTAATGGACATGTTGCGTTATCACAAGTTCACTGTTGGAAAAGGCTGGATTCCGGAATACGGTTCATCTGAGCAAAGCAAGGAGATGTTTGAATACCTCAAAAGTTATTCACCATTGCATAACCTGAAGCCCGGCACAAGGTACCCATCTACCATGGTTACCACAGCCGACCACGACGACAGGGTAGTGCCAGCTCACTCCTTCAAGTTTGCGGCAGCATTACAAGCTGCACATACAGGCGATAATCCGGTGTTGATAAGGATAGAAACAGATGCCGGACATGGCGCAGGTAAGCCAACCTCCAAAGTAATCGATGAAGTGGCCGATGTGTATTCTTTCTTTTTCTACAACACGAATACGGCTGTCAAGTATTTTGAAAAGTAATATCACTCCGGGGTGGACCTACCTGTGTCCACCCCTTTTTTTCTGCCTCGATGCCGGCACAATGCAATTTTTTTGAAGATAAAAGTCATTTGTAAAAAAGGGCATTACTGAATACATTAGCGCCCTATTGTTAACGGCAACGTTGTCTGTCGCTGGGTTTTCCGAATCCTTCGCAAACAACGCCCAACGAAAACTGACTATAAAATGGGCTGGTTTGGCACCTTCCTTACTTCTTCGATTGGTAGAAAATTAATCATGAGCCTTACGGGGCTTTTTCTCATCATCTTCCTGATAGTCCACTTGTTGGGTAACTTCCAGCTACTTGCTGATGACGGTGGCGAGTCATTTAATCTGTATGCTCAATTCATGCAGACTTTCACGCCCATAAAGTTGACTTCCTATTTGCTGTATTTCTTCATTCTCCTCCATGCCATTCAAGGATGGATGCTTTGGTTGAAAAACCGCAAAGCGCGTGGTCCTGAGAAATATGCCATAACGGACGTGAAAGCCACCAACACGGTGGCTGGCTTTGCCAAAAACATGGGCTGGATAGGAACCATCATTTTCATCTTCCTCCTTATTCACCTCTACCAGTTTTGGTTGCAAATGAAAATGGGAACTCTACCCATGGCTGAATATGATGGGGAATTGGTAATAGACCTTTATGCTCCTGTTATGGAGGCCTACACCAATCTCGGATACGTCATTTTCTATGTGGTGTGTATGATTGTTCTTGGGTTCCATCTGTGGCATGGCTTCCAATCAGCCTTTCAGTCACTTGGTTTGTCCCATAAGAAATATACACCCCTTATCCATTTCCTGGGTAAGGCTTATACCATCATCGTTTCACTGGGATTCGCATTGATTCCCATCTTGTTTTATTTGAAACACGGTAATTGAACCACTTTTGCCTTTTTCCTTTTTCCTTTTTACTTGAAAAAAATAAACAATGCAACTCAATAGTAAAGTACCACCCGGACCTCTTGCTGAAAAATGGACTCAGTACAAAAGTTCCATGCCTCTGGTTTCACCCGACAACAAGAGAAGGCTTGAAATCATTGTGGTAGGCTCAGGATTGGCTGGTGCTGCTGCCGCAGCTTCCCTGGGTGAGTTGGGCTATAATGTAAAGTGTTTCACTTTCCACGACAGCCCACGCAGGGCACACTCCATATCCGCGCAGGGTGGTATCAATGCAGCAAAGAATTATAAAAACGACGGCGACAGTGTTTATCGCCTGTTTTATGACACCATCAAAGGTGGCGATTACAGGAGCCGTGAAGGTAATGTGTACCGGCTTGCTGAGGTTTCCAATGCCATTATCGATCAGTGTGTGGCGCAGGGAGTACCTTTTGCACGTGAATACAGCGGTATGCTCGACAACCGTTCATTCGGTGGTGCTCAGTTGGAGCGTACGTTTTATGCCCGCGGACAAACCGGACAACAATTATTGATTGGCGCATACCAGGCATTGAGCCGCCAGATTTCACTCGGCAAAGTGGAGATGTACAACCGCCATGAAATGCTTGACCTCGTCATCGTGGACGGGAAAGCACGCGGTATAATAGCCCGCAATCTCGTTACCGGTAAACTGGAACGTTTTGCGGCACACTGTGTCATACTCGGCACAGGGGGTTATGGCAACGTATTTTACCTCTCCACCAACGCCATGGGCTGCAATGCCACGGCTGTCTGGAGGGCCGTTAGAAAAGGTGCTTTAATGTCAAATCCTTGTTTCACACAGATTCACCCGACCTGCATTCCTCAGTCCGGGGACTATCAGTCCAAACTCACGCTGATGTCGGAGAGCTTGCGCAACGACGGCCGTGTTTGGGTGCCAAAAACACAGGAACACGCAGAGGCCATCCGCACCGGAAAACTGAAACCGGTTGACCTGCCCGAAGAAGACAGGGACTATTTCCTCGAGCGCCGTTATCCTGCCTTCGGAAACCTGGTGCCGCGCGACGTAGCTTCCCGCGCTTCCAAAATGGAATGTGATGACGGAAAAGGAATCGTGCCTACAGGATTGGGAGTGTATCTCGACTTTTCAGCTTCCATTGAACGTTATGGAAAATCACAGGCCTTCCAGCAAAACCTGGAGAATCCCGATGCTGCCACTATCCGCAAATTGGGTGAAGCGGTCATCGAGGAAAAGTACGGCAACCTTTTCGAGATGTATGAAAAGATAACCGGCGACAACCCTTACAAAACACCGATGATGATTTACCCGGCAGTTCACTATACTATGGGTGGCCTTTGGGTGGACTACAACCTTGAAACCAATATCCCCGGTCTGTTTGCTACCGGCGAATGCAACTTCAGCGACCATGGTGCCAACCGCCTCGGTGCCTCAGCATTAATGCAGGGTCTTGCTGACGGTTATTTTGTTATCCCTTATACTGTTGGAACATTTCTCGCAAGTGAAATACGGGTGCCCAAGTTCAGCACCGAACTGAAAGAGTTTGAAGAAACCGAAAACGAGGTTCGTAAAAGGCTGCAAGGTCTTCTTGACATTCAGGGCAATCAGTCAGTGGAGAGTTTCCACCGCCGCCTCGGCAAAATCATGTGGGAATACTGCGGTATGTCCCGCAACGCGGAAGGTTTGAAAAAAGGCCGCCAACTCATCCGGGAACTTCGGGATGAGTATTACAAAGACGTGTATGTACCTGGTACTCTGGAAGAGTTTAATCCTGAACTTGAAAAAGCAGCTAGAGTGGCCGACTTCATGGAACTCGGAGAACTCATGTGCCTCGATGCGCTGGAGCGCAATGAAAGCTGTGGTGGCCACTTCCGCGAGGAATATCAGTCAGAAGAGGGCGAAGCAATGCGTGACGATGCGAATTATCTGTACGTTGCAAATTGGGAGTGGTCAGATATCAGCAAAGAACCGGTGCAAATTAAGGAGCCGCTGATTTTTGAAACGGTGCAACCTAAGACGAGAAGTTATAAGTAAATGGAAATTGGAAATTTGAAATTGGAAATTTTTAAACAATGAAACTCACACTTAAAGTCTGGAGACAAAAAAACGCCGCTTCCAAAGGGCGTTTCGAAACATATATTGTGGATGCCAATTCACACATGTCTTTCCTCGAAATGCTCGACGTGATGAACGAGCAACTTATTTCGGAGAAAAAAGATCCGGTTGCATTTGAACATGACTGCCGTGAAGGTATTTGCGGAGCGTGCAGCCTCGTGGTGAACGGCCGCCCTCATGGCCCATGGGCAAGAACCACCGTCTGCCAATTGCACATGCGGGAGTACAAGGATGGAGATACCATTTATGTGGAACCCTGGCGCGCGAAAGCATTTCCGGTTATCAAAGACCTCGTGGTTGACCGTTCCTCTTTCGACCGCATCATGCAGGCAGGAGGTTTTATTTCCGTCAACACCGGTATGGCCGTCGATGGCAATTCCATTCCGGTAAACAAGGATGATTCTTCCTTGTCCATGGATGCTGCATCCTGCATTGGCTGTGGAGCTTGTGTTGCTGCCTGTCCGAATGCTTCAGCCATGTTGTTCGTAGGTGCAAAGGTTTCACACCTCGGTCTTTTGCCACAGGGCAAGGTAGAAGCCTCGCGCCGTGCCCTGAATATGGTGCGCCAGATGGATGCCGAAGGATTCGGCAACTGTTCCAATGTCACTGCTTGTGAAGCTGAATGCCCGAAAGGTATTTCCATTACCAATATTGCAAGACTAAACAGGGATTACTTGTCCGCTTCGTTTGGGGCAGCGGAGTGATTATGGAGGATGAGGGATGAGGGATGAGGGATGAGGATGCGACAGAAATAATATCGTGTACAATAAACGCCTTCCTTTCTGGAGGGCGTTGTCGTTTTGGGCGTTATGCTATTTTACCACAGAGAATCGGAGAGCACTGAGTTTCACGGAGAGAACCTCTGCGAATCTTTGTGTCCTTCGTGCCTCTGTGGTAAATAAAAGAGATTTCCCAGAATTCATTATACTTGCCTTTCAATCATCACCAAAACAACATGCCGATGCCATCCAAAAAGACTTTGACTGTTTCTAATTTGCTTTTTGTTTCCATATTTTCTATGCTGCTTTCCTGCAGTAAATCCCCGGAAAAGATTAGCCATCCCTTGGTTTTTGATGAAACCATCACTTTGCCGGATGGATTCAAGGCCATCGTGGTGGCTGACAGCCTTGGTGGCCGAGCAAGGCATATCGCTGTACATTCAAACGGCGACATTTATGTACAAATGTCCAGGATGTTTAATGAAAATGGCTTAGCTGCCTTACGCGACACCAATGGTGATAGCCGTGCTGATCTTATCCAGTATTTCGGCAATCACACAGGCACCGGAATGGAGATTGCAAACGGCTACCTGTATTGTTCATCTGATATGGAAGTTTACCGGTACAATCTCACACCAGGTCAACTGCTGCCTGATGAAAGTTCCAAAGCCATCGTCGCAGGTGGTTTTCCGGAACAACGAGAACATGCCTCCAAATCATTTACATTAGATGATATGGGCAATATCTATGTAAATGTCGGGGCTCCTTCCAATGCCTGCCAGATAGAAAACAGAGTAGCCGGTTCATTAGGCCAGGACCCCTGCCCTCAACTCGACAGGCAAGCTGGGGTTTGGCGGTTTGATGCCGGCAAAACAAATCAGGACCAGGTGCGTGACGGTAAACGCTATCTCTCAGGCAGCCGTAACACTATCGCACTGGACTGGAACCGGAAAACCGGCAGCCTGTTTCTGGTGCAGCACGGTCGCGACCAATTGAGTCAGTTCTGGCCGAACATGTACACAGATGCTCAAAATGCAGACCTGCCCTCTGAGGAATTTTTCGAAGTGAAAGAAGGTGATTTTCTCGGCTGGCCCTATTGCTATTTCGACCACTACCAGGACAAGAAAATACTGGCACCGGAATACGGCGGTGACGGCAAGGTGGTTAGTACACGCTGCGCTGATGTAGTGAGGCCCATCGTAGCATTCCCGGCCCATATAGCTCCCAATGATTTGCTCTTTTATACGGGAAAAACGTTTCCTGAAGAATACCGTGATGGGGCCTTTATAGCTTTCCATGGCTCCTGGAACCGCGCTCCCATGGAACAAAAAGGATATTTCGTGGCTTTTGTGCCATTTCAGGACGGCAAAGTTTCCGGCGATTGGAAAATTTTTGCAGAAGGTTTTGCCGGCATCACGCCCATTCCTTCACCCGGTGATGCCATTCACAGGCCAATGGGTTTGGCTGTTGGACCTGATGGTGCTTTATATGTGTCCGATTCGAAGAAGGGGAAGATTTGGAAGATAGTTTATCGGCCTTGAGTGCTTCTGTTTCCAGGGTAATCGGTTTGGCAAACAGGATGCTCTAATAATTCATGAGAAACTGATTTAAGTTGACATCCCTTTCAATACCTAATTTCTTGCGTAGCCGATACCGGTTAGTCTCAACACTTCGGATGGATATATTCATAAGCACAGAAATCTCCTTTGATGTCAGGTTCATTCGCAGGTAAGTGCACAATCGGTAATCATTGGGGCTCAAATCCTTAAAATCCTCGGTCAGGCGTTTATAAAAATTGGCGTGAACTTTATCAAAGTTCATGATAAATTCCTCCCAGTGTTCATCCACATTGGCGTTGTGCTCTGTAAGTTTTTGAATTTGTAACAGTTCTTTTTTAACCTCCGGGTGCTGGTTGAGTTTTTTTGCCAACCTGTTTACAAGCGCGTTGATTTTAGAGATAAGTTCGTTTTTATTGACCAAATGGTAGGTAAACGATGTTAGTTCCTGGTTCTTATAATTGATTTCCGAAAGCAGCTTTTCATTTTGTAGTCGCGTAATTTCTTCCTGTGATGCCTGTGCATAAATTCTGTATTCTTCTTCCCGCTTCCTGTTCAATTCCAGTATTTGATTCTTTTCTTTCTCGTATTTCTTCTTTTGAAAGAAATAAGTGACAATGGCCAGGGAAATCAGTGAGATGACCCCCATAACATACATCAATGGCGCATACCAGACTTTTAAGATTCTGATTTCTATATAAAGAGGCTGACTTTCAGTCCCATTTTGATTCCTGGCTTTCATCATCAAAGTATATCGACCTGGTGATAGCTTTCTTAAATCTACTTTTTGAGAACTTTCCCAAGCACTCCATTCATTGTCGATACCTTTTAACATGTGACTGTATCCAATCATTTCCTTATCGCCAACGCCAATCACGGAGAAATGAAAACTTAATTCATTTTGGTTGTGCCCGAGGTTAAAACTTAAATTCTCACTTGTTCTGACTGCATGCGCCGAATAAAGGAGACTGTCTTTTTGTACATGCAAAATGGCCTTTGACAAAAAGAGAATTGGTCCACTTTCCACTGAAAAATACGCTGATGGATCAAAGAACAAAAAGCCTTTTTCAGTAGGAAAAATAACATTGTGTTCATCTATTGTGTAAACAGACTCAAACCCTTTGGGAAGTTTGGACTTTAATTCAAGAAGGGAATATTTATGGTAAAATGGCTTAAATCTTTTCTCTGGAATCAGCACGCCAGCATCATCCTTGGTTCCGAACCAAATGTTCTTATAAGAATCTTGCAGGAAGTACCTCAGTGAACCTGCTGGAGGAAGAACTCCGTCGAGTTCTGAAAATATCTCGAGCCTGGTTTCTTCATCTCGGAGTTTAAAGAAATTGTTTCCACGTCTGAACAATATTTGATTGTCCAATTCATAAAAGTAGTTCTCGAGCGGAACATCCCGATTGCCCTCATTAGTGAATTTTAGGGTTTCAATTTTGGGTTTGAATAGTTCTTCGTTTTTAATGTGAAAAAGCCCTCTGTAGGGATGAGCTACCCATAAATTTTGCTGATTGTCAAATGCCATTATCCTGCTGCTTTCAGAAAATCCTTCGAGTTGTCTGTTAAACTGCCAGCCTCCATTTATCAACTCGAACAAAGCCAATCCCTTATAATGCCCTCCAATGGCAAGTCTTTCATTAATCTGCAGGAATTTCCAAAACCCATAGATTTTGGAAATACGCTTGCCCGAATTTCCATCAACCTCAAAAGCACCTTCATGATGGCCAACCAGCAATTTGTCCCCTAATTCTTTCAAACTCCAGACCTGACCTCTTGTATTTTCAATCAACCTGGCTTTCTGCGTTTCCTCCGGCTGATAAAAATCCTTCCATGGCAGTGTATATAAACCGGTATTGGTGCCGAAATAGAGTTGGTTGTTGTGCAATATGGCAGCATAGCCAGTCCCTTCTAATTCTCCATCAGGATAGTACCGTCTAAAAGGTGAGTCCAGGTCAATCAAATTGATTCCATTATCCAATCCTGCCCATATCTTACCATGTGCCGTACCGAAGGTGCTCAACACAGAATTATTCTGGAGTCCATGCTTTTTGTTGATGTGATGCACTACCCGTCGCATCTTGTCTAAAACAAAAAGACCATTGAAGGAAGTTCCTATGAGAATTCTGCCATTTTTCATCATGGCGGCAGAATAAATTATGTTTTTCTTAAAAAACTCATTGTACGGGTTTGACCACGTTTTAAAATCGCTTCCGGACTCAAAAAAAATACCCTTATCGATGGTAGTTATCAGAACGGTATCTGAAGAATAATTGAGGACACCAGAGATTCTTCCCTTATCAAAGACAGGGTAACGTTTGCGCGGTTGAAACCTGGAATTTTCAAAATAGTAGAGTTGATTGGAATTATCCTGAATTACGAGGTCTTTTCCCCAAAGCCCCATGAAGTTGAGACTTTTACTACCCTCATACATGGCGAAAACATCTCCTTTGTAGTATCGGTACACTTGCTTATCTGTCCGGAAAAATACGCCTTGAGAAGTTGCGATTACATCCCAAACGTCTTCCAGCGCCACATTGGAATCTTTTGACTTTGTCGCCAGAGAATGATAACGAAGAGACCCATTTTTTTCGGGACTGAAATAACCGAACTCTCCCTGACCGCCAACAAAGATTTTGCCTTTACCTTCAATAGCTACCGAACGTACGATTGTTTCATTGGGTAAGGGATACACTTCCCAATCGTAGCCATCAAAAACCACCAGGCCTTCATTATTAGCAAAATAAGTGTAGCCTTTTTCGTCCTCTATTATATCCCAGGTTTGTGTTCCAGCCTGAGTCAGGTTCTTAGGAAAACTTATAACTGGTGGGATGCCCAGGTTCGAGAGTTGGCCTAAAAGGATATTAGCCCATAAAATATGGAACGTGAATACAGTTAATCGAAGAATCGATACACAATACTTTTGCCCGTGCAGTGGAGATATGAAATAGCTAAGTTTCAAGGTCCATCCTTTGATTGGGTTATTATAACTGCAAATCAAAACAAATCTGTAATAATGTAGTAAGGCAATTTGCTTATTGTAGTGGTATTGTAGTAATGGGTAAATCTTTTTTTTGGCCTTCGTTTATGAAATTTGTCAAAACCGGTTTGGCATGTCCTTAATGAATAGATTTCAAATTGAAATCTGACTCTTTTACATACGGGCATCCCTCCCGGTTCTCACTAATATTTACTCGTTCACTAATAAATCAAACCAAATGCTAAGAACTCCATTACGTTTTTTGATTGCATTGGTCTTTCTGGCAGTTGCTGTTTCCGCTATTGCTCAACGGTCGATCAGTGGAACGGTCACAGATTCAAAAACCAATGAACCTCTAATTGGTGCCAGCATACTCGTAAAAGGGTTTACCGAAGGTACGGTTACCAATTTTGATGGTACTTATTCACTGACTCTTCCTGCGGGAGCTACTACTCTTGTTTTCTCATACACAGGTTATGGAGAACAGGAGATTATTCTGGGCAACAATAATCTGATTAACGTTGCTTTGGTTCCTGGAGCATTGCTGGAAGAAGTTGTTGTCGTCGGCTACGGAATTCAGAAAAAGCGCGTGGTAACCGGAGTAATTTCCAGCGTTAAGTCCCGCGACCTGGAAAAAGTCCCCAGTGGCCGTGTTGAACAGTCACTGCAAGGACGCGTTGCCGGGGTCACCATTGCTCAAAATTCCGGCCAGCCAGGCTCTTCCTCAACCATACGCGTCAGAGGTGTAACCACCTTTGGCAATTCGGGCAACAATCCACTTTGGGTAGTGGATGGTGTCGTAGTTGATGCCGGGGGCATAGGTTACCTGAATCAATCAGACATTGAGTCAATTGAGGTGCTCAAAGATGCAGCATCAGCAGCAATCTATGGCACACGCGCCGCTACAGGTGTTATCCTTGTCACTACTAAAAAAGGTTCTGAAGGTAAAATCAGTGTTGGATATAACGGCTTTGTAGGCACTTCCAGCCCTTCCAAAGTTCTGGACCTTCTGAACGCTTCCCAATACGCTGCTATCCTAAACGAAAGAGCAGTAGCGGGTGGCGGAAACATCATTTTCCCAAGTGTTGATCTTGGTGTTGGGACTGATTGGCAGAAAGAGATTTTCAACTACAGTGCTCTGAGGAATACTCATGAAGTCAGTCTGAGCGGAGGAAGCAACAGGTCAACTTTCTATGTCTCCTTCGGCCTGCATGATCAGGAAGGAATTGTTACTACCGAGATTTCGAATTACAACAAGAAGAATTTCAGAATTAACTCCACCCATAAACTGGGCAAGATTTTCACATTCGGACAGTCTTTGGGCTATACCCGTCAAAAATCCATTGGAATTGGAGCTATGGACGAATATGGCGGAGTCCTTAGTTCAGCTATCAACCTGGATCCAACGACACCTGTGGTGGTTACCGATCCTATCGCAGCCAACACGGCACCTTACAGCGTTAACCCTGTTATCAGAAATGCTCAGGGAATGCCCTATGGCATTTCGTCAATCGTGGGTCAGGAGATGAAAAATCCTCAGGCATACATACAGACCAGATTGGGAACTTTTGACTGGGCCGATGATATCGTTGGTAATGCATTTCTGGAAGCCGCAGTGACCGATAACATAAGGCTCAGGTCAACTGCAGGTGTCAAGAAAGCCTATTGGGGAGGTCAGGGATTTACTCCGGTTTTTTACCTGAGCGCAACTACCAGAACTTCACAGAACAGTTATGGCAAGAGCATCAATGATGTTTTCAACTGGAATGTTGAAAACACCTTAACTTTTGATAAATCTTTCAACAATCACAGCCTGACCCTGCTGCTTGGTCAAGCTGCTTACGCTGATAATAATGGTGGAGGAAGTAGCACAACTATGTTTAACCTGCCTGTCACGTACTACAAAGACGCTTCTTTCAGCTTTAACATTCCGGCATCGAGCAGGACTACCAGTTCCTACGACATGGTGGAGCACAAAGTCACTTCACTGTTTTTCCGTTTAAACTATAATTTCAGTGAAAAGTATCTCCTGACGGGTATCATCAGGCGCGATGGCTCCTCCAGGTTTGGAGCGAACAACAAATACGGTGTATTCCCATCTGTTTCGGCAGGGTGGGTTGTGTCAAATGAAAGTTTCTGGTCTGCCGCCAGCCCGGTTTCAATGCTTAAGCTGAGAGGTGGTTATGGTGTGGTTGGAAACGATGCCATCCGCGATTTTGGCTATCTGGCAACTGTAGCGGGCGGGTTCAACTATACATTGGGAAATGCTGATTTAATCACAACCGGTTATTCACCTGCTTCTCTGGACAACCCTGACTTAAAGTGGGAGGAAACATCGCAGGCTAATATTGGTTTCGAAGCTGAGTTGTTTGGTGAATTTTCGTTGAATGTCGATTTCTTCAACAAAAAGACAACCGGTATTCTCAGGCCCATAACCATACCCGGCTATGTAGGTGTAAGCACTTCACCTGTTGCCAATATTGCCGATATGGAAAACCAGGGATTTGAGTCTGAATTGGGCTATCGGAAGAAAATAGGCCAATTGTCCTTATCTGCCACAGGAATTTTTGCCTATCTCAAAAACAAAGTGACCTACGTGGCTGCTGACGCCAATTTCATAACTGGTGCTGCTTCTTTCCAGTCTATGGGAACAATCACAAGAACAGCCGTCGGTCAATCATACAACTCATTCTTTGGGTTTAAGACAAACGGAATATTCCAGAATGAGGCGGAGATTGCTGCCTATAAAAATGCCTCAGATGTTCTCATACAACCCAATGCACGCCCCGGTGATTTCCGTTGGGTTGATGTCAATGGTGATGGCAGGATAACCGACCTGGATAAAACTTTCCTGGGCACCAACCTGCCAAAATACACTTATGGCCTGACGCTGAATCTGGAATACAAAGGCTTTGACTTCATGGTATTTGCCCAGGGAGCGGCTGGCAACAAGATATTCCAGGGCCTGCGCCGTCTGGATATTGGCAATTCCAACTTCCAGACAAAGACCCTCAGCAGATGGACAGGGGAAGGTACATCCACCACTTATCCGCGTCTGACGAGCACCGATCCTAATGGCAATTTTGGCCGCATGTCAGACTTCTATCTGGAGGATGGCGATTATGCAAGGGTGAAATTGGTACAGGTGGGTTACACCCTGCCTGCCAACATACTGAGGACCATTTCTGCTCAGAAAATCAGATTCTATCTGACGGGTGAAAATCTGTTTACTCTGACCAATTACACAGGCTACGATCCTGAAATCGGAGGCGGTGTTTTCGGTATTGACAAAGGATTTTATCCACAGGCACGTACGCTGATATTTGGAGCACAATTGCAGTTTTAACTTAAAAAGGCAAGAAACATGAAATACAATAAATTTTATCTATCCCTATTGGTACTAGCCTTCACTGCACTTTCCTGTTCCAAGGAATTTGTTGAGGTAAACCCAAAAGGTCAATTTCTCTCACAAAACTATTACACTAACAGCGACCAGGCTTTTGCTGCTCTCGTTGGTGTTTACGACGTATTGCGCAAGAATTCCGGTGGCTTCGAGAATATGATAACCATGATGAATGCTGGTTCTGATGACCACGTCGCCGGAGGCGGTGGTGCAACCGATGGTGCCGGTATCCAGGGTTTCTCCAATTACACGCTGAACGCAACCATTATGCCCGGCAGCTTCTGGAACGATCACTACCAGGGCATTTTCAGGGCGAATACACTGCTGTCAAAATTGCCATCTACAAAGATGGACGAGGCGCTTAAAGCCAGGTTTACGGCTGAAACAAAAGCGCTCAGGGCAATTTACTACTTCAACCTGGTGAGAATGTTTAAAAACATTCCATTGATTTTGGAGCCACTCACAGCTACAAACATGTACGACGTGGTTCAGGTGAAACCTGAAGCTATTTACGCACAGATTGAAAAGGACCTTAGCGAGGCAAAGGCTTTTTTACCAACTACCTTAACTCTTTCCACAGATGCGGGCCGTTTGACCAAAGGTGCTGCTCAAGCTATTCTGGGCAAGGTTTACCTGTATGGGAAGAAGAATTCACTTGCGGCTGCTGAGTTTGCAGAAGTAAACGGTACGCCCGGAGGTACAAGCCAATATGGATACAGACTGCTTTCCAAATTCAGCGACTTATGGATAACCACGAACAAGTTTAATTCGGAATTCATACTGGAGTGCACCCACTCTGCTGCCGGTAACTCAGACTGGGGATGGTGGGGAAGTGCCAGTGACGAAGGTAATACGGTCAATGTTATGGTTGGGCCAAGGTCCTATTCAAGGCCTGCAGGTTCTACAGCTGATGACTTACCCAGTGGATGGAGCTTTAACGTTTTCACTCAGGATTTCTACGATGTCATCAAGTCTGACCCGCGGTTTGCTGCAACGGTATTTGACCTGAAAGCACTTAAGGCTGCCGGCAGGGCAGATTACATTCCCGGATACCAGGACAGCGGGTATTTCCTCAACAAATTCCTCCCAAGACGTGCCGACGTAAGGACGGGTGGGGGAGCTCTGGAACTTAACTACAAACAAAATACTCCCATCATCAGGCTTGCTGATACCTACCTGATGGAGGCCGAAGCCCTTGGCGGTACCGGTGCACGTGCCCAGGCATTATTTGATGCTGTTCGTACACGTGCGGGATTGACATCTGTACCGGTTTCACTCGCAGCTATTAAAGCAGAAAGAAGATTGGAACTCGCCGGTGAAGGACATCGCTTTTTTGACCTGGTGCGCTGGGGAGATGCTGCAACCAGATTGGCCAGCCGTGGATTTGTAACAGGTAAAAGTGAAAACTTCCCGATTCCGGAAAGAGAGCTAAGCGGTACCAAGCTCGTTCAAAATCCCGGTTATTAACAAACCTAAATGCACAGTAAAATGAAAATACTTAAATTATTCATAGGCATATTTTCGCTGGCTTTTCTGGCCCTGAGTTGCCAGGAACTGGACGGCATCGATAGCGATTTATCCTTTATCGATAGTGCCAAATCAGCAAACTTGTCCAGGCTTTTTGAAATCAGTAACGACAATTCAGGAGATGTCAAGATTACCCCACTTGGCGATGGTTTCACATCTGCTGTTATAAATTTTGGCCACGGTTCCGCCAGAGCTACAGTCAGCCCTGGAGGGAATGCCAAATATTCTTATCCAGAAGGAAGCTATACCGTCGCTATTGATTATTTCGACATTGCTGGCAAGAAGACAACTGTCACCTACCCACTGACAGTTACTTACAGGGCTCCGGAGGATTTGAAAGTTACAATCTCCGGAGAAACAAGGGTAAAGGCTACAGCCTTGTATGCCAAGTCTTTCCTCGTCTTCTACGGCGATGTGGCGAATGAGGTTGGAACCCCGATGGCTATCGGACAAGAACTGCCCGCACGCACGTATCCAGCTACCGGGGGTCCTTTTGTTCTAAGAGTTGTTGCTTTGAGCGGCGGTGCCGCAACGACAACCTGGACCAAAACACTTTTTGGGTTCCCCATTGATTTTGAGTCTGCGACTGTTGATTATTTCTTTGGAACTTTTGGAAGCGGGCAGAAGTTTGACAAAGTGGCCAATCCAAGCGCTACAGGGCTGAATACCAGCGCCAATGTTGGTCGATTCACAAGAGGCAGGGAAGGCTGGAGCGGCACTTACAGTCCACTGAACATTCCTATCAATTTCAAATACGGCAATAAGATTAGGGTGCTGGCTTATAATCCTGACCCTGCCATGATCGGTAAAAGACTGAATGTCGAACTGGAATGGTCCATCGGTGGTCCTGCCAATGGAGTAGGCGTACTGAAGGTTCCGTTTACCCAATCCGGCGTATGGGAAGAACTGGTATTCGATTTTGGGACTATTGCAGCCATACCTGCTGATGTGAAATACACTCAGTTGGTTCTGCGCTTCAATGATTCTGCGGAAACTCCGGGTGCAGTGATTTTTGTGGACAATTTCAGATTGACTAATTAAAATTCAATTGACATGAGAAATATCTTTCTAAAGTTATTCTATGTTTCTGTCATTGCAACTGTGATGAGCAGTTGCGACAAGACGGAATATTCGCTGGGTGATTTGACACCACCCAGCAACATCGTGATCACGGCTGATTTGGTGGGAGCAACAACAGCCCTACCCAATGGCGATGGCTCCGGGGATGTGAATTTTACAATTAAGGCCGATAATGCATTGGCTTACAGAATCGACTACGATGCTTCCGACGGAATCAGTCTGGTATTTCTTGCCACCGGCAAGGCTTCACGGAAATACACCAAACTCGGTGTCAACAAATACTTAGTGACGGTAGTCGCTTATGGTAAAGGAGGCAGTTCTTCCACAGCCACCAAGGAGATAACGGTGCAAAGCAACTTTACGCCTAATCCCGCCATTATCACTAACCTTACAGGTGGTACTTCCAAAACCTGGATAGTTGACAAGAGCGTTGCCGGGCATTTCGGTGTAGGTCCCTGGGGCGATGCCAACCCGACACCTTCCTGGTGGTCAGCTAGTGTGAACGAAAAGGTAGCCTGCTGCAACTGCTTCTATACCACAAAGTTCACCTTTACCAAAACAGCCACAGGTTATACGCTGACAGTGGCCTCACCGGATGGTGCTTTCACAAAGACCGGTACCCTCGCAGGAGGCTTACCAGGTATTCCCGCAAGTGGTGGAGAGGCCTGTTATCCTTATGCCGGAGGAACGAGCAGTTTCAGCTTTGTTCCATCCAGTACAGGGATTCCGGCTTCAGCGCCATCGACTAAAACAGCCATCCAGCTTTCCGGCGTAAATACTTTCATCGGATATGGAGCTGTGTTGAAAGAGTATGAAATCATGGTTTTAACTGCCAATTATATGTATCTGAGAGTACAAGGGACAGAAACCGGAAACGCCTGGTATCTGAAAATGATACCAATTTGATTAGTTAGTGATTCTGTACAGGAGAAGCTTTTTGGGCTTCTCCTGTTTTTTCCTTGAACTTCAATTCTGGGCAATCTTCTTCTTTGGAAGCTTTTTTCAAAGTGCCAAAGAAATACCTGCTATCACCTACATTCATGTTTCTTTGGCATGATTTATTGCTTTCATTTGTTTCGCTGAACTGCAACCAAAGGCAGGCTGTTTTCAATTGAAAGTCATAATTTTATAGTAATCAACAGAGGGACAAGTTTCGGATGTATTCAATAACTAAAATGACTCAGTTTATCATTATTGCCATTTTACTGGTAATAAGCTGCTATAAACAGGATGATGACAATATGCCTGTTCCTCCCATCACACAGTTATCCAACCAAATTGATTTTTGGCTAACCAGCGGCGACCAGACTAATCTCCTGAAAAAGCAAAACCTTAACCTGGCGTTTACTACTGCTGTCAATAACTACACGTCAATCGACATTGATTCGACACAGAGTTACCAAAGCATTGATGGCTTTGGATATACTTTGACCGGCGGCAGTGCAACACTGATAAACAGGATGAACACCTATCAAAAGGAGAACCTGTTGAATGAACTCTTTGCCTGCACTGGAGAATCACTATGTATTTCCTACCTGAGAATCAGCCTGGGTGCTTCTGACCTGGATTCCTCCGTGTTCAGTTACAACGATATAAAAGCCGGGACGGAGGATCTAACACTCAGTCAATTCAGCTTATCCAGGGATACCTTGCACCTGATACCGGTTTTAAAAGGCATTCTGAAGATTAATCCAAACATGAAAATCATGGCTTCTCCTTGGAGTGCTCCAACATGGATGAAAAGCAATAAGAATTCAGTAGGAGGCTCCCTTTTGCCACAGTATTATCAGGTCTATGCCGCTTATTTCGTGAAGTACATACAGGAGATGAAAAAGCAGGGCATCAGCATTGATGCAATAACCGTTCAAAATGAACCTCAGCATGGAGGTAACAACCCCAGCATGCTCATGAGCGCTGCTGAACAAAACGATTTCATAAAAAATCACCTTGGACCGGCTTTCAGGAATGCCCAGATTTCCACTAAAATCATCATCTGGGACCATAACTGCGACAACCCTGAATATCCTATTTCTATTCTGAACGATGCAGTTACCAAGTCTTTTGTTGATGGCACTGCGTTTCATTTGTATGCTGGCCAAATTAGCGCCCTGACGAAAGTGAAAGAGGCTCACCCCGATAAAAACCTGTACTTCACCGAGCAATGGACATCGGCCAACGGCTCATTCAGCACCGATCTCTTATGGCATATCAGAAATGTCATTATCGGAAGTACACGCAACTGGAGCAAGGTTGCACTGGAATGGAACCTCGCCAATGACCCAGGTTTTGGCCCCCACACTCCGGGCGGCTGTACGCTGTGCAAAGGAGCTTTGACCATCAGTGGCGACATTGTAACCAGGAATGTGTCCTATTACATCATTGCACATGCTTCACGGTTTATTCCTGCCGGAGCAGTACGGATTTTCAGCACCGCTCCCACCAATCTTCCTAATGTCGCCTTCCTCCGACCTGATGGGAAAAAGGTGCTGATCGCCATGAACGACAGTGCAAATGCAGAGACTTTCAATATCGCGTTTAATGGTAAAAAGGCCGTCGTTTATCTGCCGGCGAAAGCTGTGGGTACTTTTGTGTGGTAGGGTCCTGAATCACAATATCCAGGGCGCCAATCGTGCCCACTGGACTTAAATATTTTAAGTATTGCACAACTCAATAAATTTGATTTTATTTGACTGAATTTTGCGTTACCGGGAAATACAACGCTCATCATCAGTCTTTTTGGGTGATTTCGGTTTTGTTTATTTATTCACTGAGAAATACTCAAAAGGTATCGCATTGAAGTAATCAGATTTTGGTTGAACCATTTATAACTCCCTTACCATGATTAGAATTTCACCATTATTCAGTGCACTCCTCTTGTTTTCTATTTTGCCTTTAAAGAAAAATTCAGCGTCTTCGTTCAATGATTTTGACGACAATGCATATACCAAAGGGTTTAATGCTGAAGCCACTTTGTATCATTATGCTGCTGAAACACCATCGGAATTTAAGGTTCCCTGTTATGACGAATTTGAGAAGTCTTTAATTAAAGCCAATCATGAATTCCATATTAGGCTTTATTCAGAAACTTATGCCTTGAACTTCTATTCAAGTCGTGTCGACATCATGAGTTCCTTCAAATCAATTGGTTCTTTTTCCTGGGCCATGGTAAATTTCCAGTCTGTGGTGAAGAAAATCAACAAGGAATTCTGCGATTGTATTCTACGGACTTATGGCAAGACCGGGCCCGGGTGCTGAGGTTTGAGGAAAAATCGAATTTTGCAGAAAAAAGAAAATGACCGGCTAACGGGAAGTTAACCGGTCATTCAGGATTTATTACTCCACAGCCACAATTGGCTCCACTACTGGTGAGTTAGTTACCCCTATATGATCGAGCGTTTGCCCGAGGTCCCATATAATGTCGTTGGCGTTTTCCACTCCGATTGACAGGCGAACCAAAGATTCTGTCACTCCGAATTGTTTTTTCTCATCGGCAGGAACTCCGGCATGGGTCATGCTGTAAGGGTGTTGTGCGAGGGATTCCGTGCTGCCGAGGCTAACGGCAAGGTGGATCATCTTAAGGCCATTGAGGAACTGAAAAGCTTCTTTTTCACCACCCAATACTTCAAAGGAAATCATGGCGCCCGGCGACAGGCAATGCCTTTTGTAGATGTCGTATTGCATGCCGTCCTTTTCGTCGAGCAACCCGAGGTAATACACCTTTTTCACTTTGGGATGCTTTTGCAGGTAATCTGCCACTTTAATGGCATTTTCCACCTGTTTCTCCATTCTGATTTTCAGCGTTTCCAGGCTGCGCAAAAGCAACCAACCTGTCCAGGGACTAATCATAGAACCGAGGAAAGAGCGCATGTTTTTCATTCTCTGGATGATAGCTTTTGAGCCGAGAGCTGCACCTGCTATTACGTCGCCATGTCCGCCGATGTATTTTGTAGCGCTGTACAATACGAGGTCGGCGCCATTGTTCAACGGCCTTTGCCAAACCGGCCCGAGGAAAGTATTGTCCACCGCGATGATGGGTTTTTCATCATTTTTAGAAACAAGATCGGCTACCCGGCGACACATCTCGATGTCCACCAGCATATTGGTCGGGTTGGCAGGAGTTTCCACAAAAATCATGACCAGCTTGTCGGCCATTCCGCTTTCCCGCAACATTTTCAACATTTCCTTTTCGGAAATATCGGCCTCGAAAGGCATCACATGTACTCCAAATTTAGTCAGCGTTTCATGAATGAAATGGCTGGTACCGCCATAAAGCGGCATGGAATACAATAACAAGTCCCCCGGTTTGAGAAGTTCCAGCAAGGCAGTGGTGATAGCCGACATGCCGCTCTCAAAAACGGCACAGGCTTCGGCTCCGTCCCATAGAGTCAGCCGGTCTTCCAAAATCTCCATATCGGGATTATTGATACGGCTGTAAATCAATCCCGGGGCTTCAAATTCATCTGGTTCCCGCAGGCCGTAGGCGAGTTCGAAGAATGCCTTTCCGTCTTCTGCTTTTTTGAAAACGAAGGTGGAGGTTTGAAAAATTGGACATTTGAGCGAGCCTTCCGACCATTCTGGTTTGTAACCGTATGACATCATGAGGCTTTCCGGATGAAATTCGTGCATTGGCATGGCTAGGTATTTTTAACAAAAATAAGGGTTTTGGAAAATAGTTCTATAAACACAGATTTGATTAGAAAATAAAACTATGATTCACTCAAATGGCAGGAAATATTTTCGCAACGCATGTCTTTTTTGATTTTCTTTGGAAAAATTTTCTACCGATGAATGGATTGGATAATACGGATTCGCGAATTCTGGAACTCCTGCAGCAGGATGCCCGGCTGACAACCAAGGAATTAGCGTCACATCTCAACCTCACCACCACGCCTGTTTATGAGCGCATCAAGCGCCTGGAGCGGGATGGTTACATTCAGAAATATGTAGCTCTGGTGGATAAAAAGAAAGTGGGCCTGCGTCTGCTTGCATTCTGCAATGTCTCCCTGAAAGAGCATAATGCGGAGTTTTTAGTTCGCTTTGAAGAAGCTGTGCGCTCACTTCCGGAAGTAATGGAGTGCTACCACATTGCAGGCTTGTACGACTATTTACTGAAAGTTGTTGTGAAGGATATGGATGCTTATCAGCATTTTGTAGCTAAAAAACTGGCAGCGCTGGAGAATATTGGCAAAGTACAGAGTTCATTCGTGATGACAGAAATTAAGCACTCGACTAATGTGGCTATTGATTAGATAAGGATTGAAGGATTGAATGAGTGAATGAGGGATGAGGGATGAGGGATGAGGGATGAAAAGACTACGGATATGTTCAAATAACTTACTAATATTCTGACAGTCAGCACATTTACATTTCTCATTTCTCATTTTTCATTTTACATTTTACATTTTTCATTTCTCATTTTACATTTTCCTTAGTGTATTAGTGGTTAACTCAAGAAAAACGGCCGCCAGAAAGGCAGCCGTCGGTGAAGATCTTATTTATTCAAAATCAGAGGTTTTTAAGCTCTGCAATGAGTTTTGTAATGGTGTCCTTGGCATCACCAAAGAGCATTCTCGTCTTCTTGTGGAAGAACAGTGGGTTCTCGATTCCTGCGTAACCCGGACGCATAGAGCGTTTCATCACGATGACGTTCTTGGAATCCCATACTTTGATAACAGGCATGCCGTAAATCGGGCTGCCTGAATCATCCTCGGCTGCAGGGTTAACTACGTCGTTGGCGCCAACGATGAGTACCACGTCGGTCATACCCATTTGTGAGTTGGCATCGTCCATTTCGACGAGTTTAGGATAAGGTACATCAGCCTCGGCCAGCAACACGTTCATGTGGCCAGGCATACGACCCGCAACCGGGTGAATGGCGTAATACACTTCAACGCCTTTTGCCTCAAGGCTTTTCTCAAATTCATGACAGGTGTGTTGAGCCTGAGCTACAGCCAAACCATAACCGGGAACGATACATACTTTGCTTGCGTAAGCGCACATGATGGCTGCATCCGACATGTTTACCTCCTTTATAACCATATCACCGGTTGCACCAGCTGAGGAGGTTGATCCACCGCCAAAGTTTCCAATGAGCACGTTCATAACTGAACGGTTCATTGCTTCACACATCAGGAAGGTAAGAATCAATCCGGACGCACCAACAAGGATACCGCCAATCAACATCAGGATGTTGCCATAGAGCAAACCGCCAAATGCACCGGCAATACCGGACAGTGAGTTCAAAAGTGCAATAACAACCGGCATATCAGCACCCCCGATTGGCATGACGAAGAATATACCGTAAATCAGTGAAATGCCCAGGAGATACCATCCGATATTGTCACCCAGGATTTCCGGAAAGAAAGTACCCATCACAATTAATGCGATGATTACGAAAAGCATCAGCAGGTTGATATAGGTGAAGGCATTGGTATAGATGTCTTTAATTTTTTCAGCCAGTTTGCCGTAGGCAACCAAAGAACCGCTGGTTGTAACTGTACCGACTGCTATGCCCAGAAAGGCGATCAGCAGGAAGCCCTGCTCTACGTTGGAGCTTCCAAATAACTCAATGGAAGCAATCAGGGCTGAGGTAGCACCACCAGTTGCGTTGAAGAAAGAAACCATTTCCGGCATGGCAGTCATTTTTACGCGGGTGGCCATCAGATAGCCAACAATAGAACCGACGGCAAGTGCACCAAGTATAAGCGGATAATTACCGATGGCATGGCCTTCTTCACTACGGTGGAAAATAAGTGTGCCGAGAATGGCGAGCAACATACCACCAAGAGCAATTGCATTGCCTTTTACGGCCGTATCCGGGCTGCTGAGCATTTTCAAACCAATAATGAAAGTCACGCAGCCAACGATATATGTAAGTTCTAATAGAAATTCAAACATGGCAAAAGTTGATTTGTGAGTTAAGTTTGTCGTGGTTAGGGTAGAGTTATGGATTTGTCCAGCAATCCATAAGCGACCTTACTAACTCACTTCTTTTTCTTAAACATGGACAGCATTCTGCCGGTGACAGCGAAACCACCCACTACGTTCAGGGTACCAAAGAAAATGGCCAAACAGCCAAATCCAAGTGTCACATAGTCATTGGGATTGGCGTGTCCAACCACGATAATGGCACCGACGATAACCACACCTGAGACGGCATTTGAACCCGACATCAAAGGGGTATGCAGCAAGGATGGCACATTTTTAATGACCTCCGTACCCAGGAAAATGGCCAGGATGATAATGAATATCATGGCCTGGTTCTGAAGAAAAAAGCTGACTATAGAATCCATAATTAATGATTTATCAATAGGTTAGGAAGCTGATAATACTGATTTTAGTCTTTCGCTGTAAACCTCACCCTGGTGAGCAATGCAGGAAGCAGCAACGATATCGTCTTCGAAATTTATTTTGAATTCTCCCTTTTCAAAGAAGAGCTTCATGAAGTTAAGGATGTTTTTGCCGTACATGCTACTGGCGTCCTTTGGCATGCTGGAAGGCAGATTGGAGTCACCAACAACACTTACACCCTTATGATTGATGGTTTTGTTATCCTGCGTAACCTCACAGTTGCCACCTGATGATGCAGCAAGGTCGATGATGACTGAACCTGGTTGCATAGCTTCCACTGTTTCTTTTTTGATGATCAGTGGAGCTTTGCAGCCGGGTATTTGGGCTGTACAAATAATGACGTTGGCAGCCATACTGTGCTTATGCACTGCCTCTGCCTGTCGCTGTTTGTATTCTTCCGACTGTTCAATAGCATAGCCACCGGCAGCGGCACTTTCAGCTGCGCCTTCCACATCGACGAATTTGGCGCCAAGGCTGAGAACCTCTTCTTTGGCGGCAGTCCTTACATCAAATGCTTCAACTACAGCACCCAATCGCTTAGCCGTGGAAATAGCCTGCAAGCCAGCCACACCTGCACCAATAATCAGGACTTTTGCTGGGCGAATAGTACCCGCGGCCGTCATAAACATAGGGAAAAAGCTGGGAAGACTGCTTGCAGCCAGAAGTATGGCTTTGTAACCCGATACGGTGGCCTGAGATGACAAAACGTCCATTGCTTGTGCGCGGGTGGAGCGAGGCAACATATCGAGACTGAAAGAAGTGACTTTGGCTTTTTTTAATGGCTCAACAACAGCGGTGTTTGCCATCGGATTGTATTGACCAATAATCATCTGTCCCTCAGAAGCAAGTTTGAACTGCGCTTCGGTCAAAGGGTCAATTTTAGTTAGGATGTTCGCTTTTTTCAATACCTCTTCAGCACTGACGACCTTGGCACCCTGTGCCTCATAAGCCTCATCAGAGTAAGATGCACTGAGCCCAGCGCCCTTTTCAACTAAAATTTCTTTGATTCCTAATTTGGTAAGTGGTGCGAGGGTTTCGGGAGTGATGGTAACCCTTTGTTCTGGACCATCTTCTTTTAATATACCAAGTATCATGGTTAGGATTTGTTTCTGTGCAGAAGGTTATTAAATCGAGTGGCGAAATTACATCTTTCGGCTAAATTCCCTTTACCGTTCTGGTGATTTTTGACAGCACTCAAATTGATTGATTTTCTGGCATAAAAAAAAGGCTCTTGAGGTGAGTGTTACATATTCAGGACAAATCGATGATGCATTTCATTGTGAAGCCCTAATGAATAATTTGGCTAAGGCACTTCCGGGTTTTGCTTTTATTTTGGATTCATTTTATGACCCTTTGAAATAAGTTGTTGAGTATCAAGGTTTGGAAATTTAATTGGGAAAATTAATTATGCAAATCACAATATTTAAGAATGTGTTTTTTACATTTGTCGCTTTCAGGTCCCATTCACAAGAGCTTACCCATTAAAGTCCCCTTGATATTTCCAGGGCGACAGATTAGCTGATTCTGCGTACTATTATCCCCAATACCACATGGCCACCATGTAGGGTGTCATGTCGTGATTGCCGTCAGGCGTATGAAATAAAAAAGCAGATAAAGGCTAAAGAAATTTTTTCTGCTGGATAAAAGTGCCAGCTGTCCTATGATCAGTCTGATTGACCTGGAAGAGGCTGTTTGTTGTACTCCGGGCCAATCTGAATACAAACTGTAGCTGCATTTTAACCGTACTCAAACACCGATTTTTGACTATGTCTAATAAGGCGTTATTCACCTTTATGTTCGTGTTGCTAAGTATGTTTGTTGAGGGACAAACCTACCTGATGAATTCAGCAACACGCAATATCACTGCTTGCCGTGGCTTTTTTATGGATAGCGGTGGAAGCACAGGTAATTATGGATCTCTGCAGAATCTGGTAACTACAATTTGTCCCGAAACTGGCTCAGGAACCCACATTCAACTTGTTTTTAGTGGAACGCAGGTTCTCGATGGTGATGAGTTGTGTTTCTATGATGGTAAAACCACCTCGTCACCTTCATTAGGCTGCGTCCGTGAATTCAACGGCGCTTCCAACTTTATCATTCAGGCTACTGCGGCGAATGCTTCAGGTTGCGTTACGGTCACTTTTAAATCAAACTTATTTTTCAATGGTGCTGGCTGGAGTGCTGAAATAAAGTGTTCCGCAGCCTGTCAACTCATCAATGCAGAGTTAGTTTCTACCATGCCTCTAGCCAGCCCGCCAGATACGGGCTGGATAAATATTTGCCCGGGAGATGTTGTCAGTTTTCAGGGCAAAGGGAACTATCCTCAAAACGGTGTATCCTACCAGCATTCCGATAATACCAGCCTGTTTTATTGGGACTTTGGCGATGGGACCAAAGAACTGGGAAAATCGGCTTCTCACCAGTTCAAGAATCCGGGCGGATATGTTGTGCAATTGCACGTGATAGACCAGTTTGGCTGTCGCAACACCAATTCTGTTACTCAAAGGGTTCGAGTTTCACCCAAACCAAATTTTGAAATCAGCAGCTACCCGGCTGAAATCTGCAGTGGCGACACTTTGAATCTAAGTGCAAGGGTGGACACCATCGACTTATCGCATACCGTTTCGGTAATAGGCGCTGAGGCAAAATTTCAAACCCAGGGAGTCCGATCGGACTCACTAGCCTTGCCCGACGGAACCGGAGCTTCGTATAGAACCACCATCAGTTTTTCAGATTTCTCTCCTGGGCAATTACTTAACGATATATCAAACCTGAAGTCGATATGGGTAAACATGGAGCATTCCTGGCTGCGCGATCTCCAGATAAAAGTGACATGCCCGAATGGGCAGGCAGTCATCTTGCACGATCATCCCGGGAAACTGGGAGGTGAGGTACACTTGGGTATTCCTTTTCAGGGAGATGAGGGGCTAGCAGTTCCTGTGCCTGGAATCGGTTATGAATACAGTTGGAGTCCAAATCCTACTTATCCCCAAACATGGATTGAATATGCCAATGTCTTTTTGCCTTCAGTATTGCCTTCGGGTTCCTATAAATCTTATCAGCCTTTGGAAAGGCTGTTGGGTTGTCCTCTCAATGGGGATTGGACCATCGAAGTAACTGACCTATGGGCCATCGATAATGGGTTTATATTTTCATGGGGGATAGCTTTCGATCCTTCTTTATACCCAACCATAGAGAAGTTTTCTCCAAGGCTGCTTTCATGGAATTGGCTGGATAATCCAACTGTGTTTTACTCCCGGCCGGATTCCATTTCCGGTTCACCAAATGAAGCCGGAATGTTGACTTATACTTTTAAGGTAAAAGATGATTTCGGCTGCGCCTGGGATACTTCGGTTCAGGTCAACGTTTTGCCCATAAACCACATCAACTGTTATGAATGTAAAACCGATAAAGTGCAACTGCGCGACACTGTTGTTTGCATTGATGAGCCAGTTCGCCTGGATGCTTCAAAAGTATTGACACCCATTGACACAGTTACCTTTAAGTCCTACCCTGATTATGCCATTGGATTTTCCAACCACCCTCCGGCGAATCCATATCATGCAACATTGGACATTAATTCCGTTTTTCCAACTGACATTGGCAATGCCGTAGATCAAATCGTATCAGTTTGTATTGACTTTGAAACGGACGTAACTCGTGATATACATATAGTGCTTCAATCACCATCTGGACAAGTGCTCCAATTAGTCAGCAATGTTGGTGGGTCCGGATCCAACTTTACCCAAACTTGTTTTACTCCCACGGCACTGCAAACCATCAATATGGGCACTCCGCCATTTACAGGCGCTTTCCGTCCCCAAGGCAGTTGGACAGTATTCAATAATGTTACGGCAAATGGCAAATGGCGATTGCTGATTTCTGATGCTGCGGGTACTGGCAATTTTGGAAAATTGAAAAGTTGGTCATTAACACTGAAGTCCTACAATAGTGTCACCTACGATTGGAGTCCCGCTAATTTGCTTTCCTGCCGGGATTGCCCTGATCCTGTAACCACAACCACAAGCAGTGCCAATTATTTCGTAACCATCAAGGATCGCTTTGGTTGCGAAATAAAAGACACAATGAGGGTAAGCACCATACGTGAGTTTCTCGCCCCAACGGTCACCTGTGAAGAGCGACTGAACGGAGAGATTCACGTTCGCTGGAATGACATACATCCTGGTGCCAGTTATGAGGTAAACATCAATAACAAGGGATGGGAATTGTCGAATAGCGGGTTACTATCGCACATCGTTCGGGGTTTGAAAATCGGCGATACCGTTTTTGCACAGGTACGTGTCGCTGTTGGCCGCGGCGGCTGTGTGGTAAATACAGGCAGCACCTTCTGTAAACTCGAATTGTGCATAGCAAAAGTGGTTCCCCAAAAAGCTGCTCCTTTTAGTGTAAGTTGTAACGGTCTTTGCGATGCTCTGATTCCTTTTGAAGTTCAGAATGGTTCCTTTCCCTACACCTATAATTACGCGAACCTCACTAAAGGCACTTCTTTTACCCAAAGTACTGATACTCTTAAGAATTTATGCCCGGGAGATTATAAACTAATCATGACGGACAATACCAATTGTACTGACAGCATCACTTTTAAAGTATTAGAACCCGGGCCAATATCAGCAACCGCTAATCTCGTAAGTCCGGTGTCCTGTTTTGGTGGTTCTGATGCCTGTGCTTCAGTTGATGCAACAGGCGGAGGAGGTGGTTTTACTTACGTTTGGGGTAATCCCAATATGTCGATTGGCAAAAATGTGTGCAATCTCCCAGCCGGTAAAATAGGTGTTACAGCAACCGATGCGCTTGGGTGTAAGGTGGTTTCAAGTGTGACCATTACCCAACCCGACACCTTGACGTTATCCCTGGCAAAAACTGATGTCAAGTGTTACGGTCAAAATACCGGCACTGCCACTGTAATGCCAGTTGGTGGTAACGGAAACTATAAGTACCAGTGGAGTGGGGGAAGCGCACCCACAGCTGCAACTACCATTCAATTGGTGAGTGGCAATTATTCTGTAACAGTTGTCGATAGCAAATTATGTCAGGCTTTCGCCAATGTTAGTATTGGTCAGCCAACAAGCCCCATTTCATTGAGCGCAGCTCAAACTAAAAGATCTTGTTACAATCTGGATGAGAGTGAGGTGACTGCAAATATCAGCGGAGGAGTAGGCAACTATACCTATCTATGGAGCCCGGGTGGGCAAACAACCAGAATAGCGAGAAACCTGTCTCCGGGTACTTATCAACTGACAGCCACCGATGCCAACGGGTGCACAGCCACTACAACTGTTCTCGCGGCACAATGGAATCCTGTACAGGTGAGTACGATAGAAAAACCGCCTACCTGTCATAATTTGGCTAATGGGACAGTTGCGGCAAATTTTGTGAGTGGAGGAACGGGAAGTTCATACACCTATAAATGGAGCAATGGAGCAACAAAGTCTGTGGTTGACAGCCTGCAAGGTGGTTTTACCTACTTGGTGACGGTAACAGATGGCCAGGGCTGTTCAGGCACAGGTTCCAGACAGCTCAGCAATCCGCCTGCAATAAGTGCCGAAATGACTGCCATTCCCCCGAAATGCAATGGCGGAAGAGACGGTTCAGTTGAAATCACTGCTGTTTTCAATAACAAAGGAAAGGTATCTATAAAATGGGATGCACTGAGTGGAAACAGAACCACAGCTAAAGTGGACAGCATCCGTGCCGGAACTTATTCCGTATTACTAACGGATTCTTTGGGATGCAACGCTACACTAAATGTTGATGTTCCGCAGGCACCACCACTTGTTTTAAACAACCGGGTAACTGACAATGCCTGTTATGGTGAAAGCAAGGGAAGTATCGACATTTCCGTTTCGGGTGGTGCACTGCCTTATGCCTATCTATGGTCAAATGGTAATAAGACTACTTCACTCCGCGATTTGCTTGCAGGTGTTTACCGATTATCAGTGAGCGATGCAAATGGTTGTTTAAGGACAGATTCTGTCAGGGTAAATCAACCCGTGCAGGTGATTACAACGACTACTATTAAAAATGCCACCTGCTTTGGAGATAAGAATGGGTCGATTTTGGCAAGCTCCTCAGGAGGTTCTCCACCCTACACTTATAGTTTGACCGGAACCTCATTCAGCGGTTCAAACCAGTTCATTTCGCTTGCCGCAGGAAACTATACGGTGCATACAAAAGATGGCAAGGGCTGTGTCTATAGCACACCTGTCGCGGTAACACAACCACCTCCGTTTTTCGCCGATATAATCATTGGTGGTTTGAATGTTGACCAGCATCTGTTGTATTCAGGTGACACGGCGACATTGGTAGCAAAACTAACCAACAACATAGGTAAAGTCTTCCTAAGTTGGGAAGCTTCCTATTGCGGGACTTTGGTTTGCAATGGGCTAGACGACTGCAAACAGACACCCTTCTGTCAGCAGGTTCAGGCTGCTCCCCAGAGAAGTATTGATTATTATCTGCTTGCGGTGGATGAAAATGGTTGCGAAGCAAAAGATCGGCTGCAATTACACGTTAAAAAGGATAGAACTGTACTGGTGCCGTCTGCTTTTTCACCCAATGCAAACGGACATAATGACTTACTGACTATTCATGGCCGGAAAGGCACGAAGATATTGCGATTCAGGGTTTTCGACCGATGGGGTGAAATGCTGTATCAGTCTGGGGATGCCCTGGTAAATGATATGAGTTTTGGCTGGGATGGAAATTTTAAAGGCCGTCCAATGCAACCGGGTGTGTACATTTGGGCGCTCGAAATAGAATACAGCGACGGTACCAGGCAGAATTTTCACGGGGAAACCAATCTCTTGAGATAGTTTGGAGGTTTGAAGAATACTGAGCCAATAAATGACTGTTAAATGGTGACAATGAAGAAAAGTATAATTGGAGGTCAATTGGGGAAAATGAGTTTTGGACTCATTGGGTTGTTGTTGGTGTGTTTCATTTCAGCTAATGCACAAGACCCACAGTTGGTTCAATTTTACCACGCCCCATTACAGCTCAATCCTGCGATGACAGGTGTTCATCCGGGTAAGTGGCGTGCCAGTGCCAATTACCGTGAGCAGTGGAACAGCATATTGGACACCAGGCCCTTTCGCACAGTTAGCACCTCTTTCGACATGCGTTCCCCGGTTGGTCAGGGTGATTTTATAGCATATGGGTTTACGGCCATGCGGGATGAGGCAGGAAAATCAAGTTATACGCGCCTGACAGGAGACCTGAGTGTGGCATACATGAAACAACTCGACGGCAGCCGTTATCGCCAGTACGACCAATATTTGATAGGTGGCATTCAGGCTGGTTTCGGCCAACATTCCCTGGATTACAGCCGTTTGTGGTTCAGTTCTCAGTTTGACCTTGTGCGGGAGCAGGTGGATTACAGTTTGCCCAATATGGAGAACATAGACGAAACGAGCAGTTTGTATCCCAACGTGAATGCTGGTTTGCTTTGGTATGCCGTTTTTGATGAAAATAAGAGCCTCTACGCTGGTGGCGCTCTCCATCATGTCAATGCGCCCCGGATTTCATTTATCAGTCAGGATGGCGTAGAAACCCTCGACATGAAATGGGTAGTTCAGGCTGGTGGTGAGCTTCCATTCAATAAACGATTCAGTGCCTTGCCGGCTGTTGCTGTGATGGGACAAGGTCCGTCATTGCTGAGCCTGAGTGGTGTGAATTTCCGCTACACCAACCGCGACTGGAAAGAAATTGCCATTCGTGTGGGTGGCTGGGTACATGTGGTAAAAGACTTTGAAAAACCTGTAAGTGTGCCTGCTCTGACTTTTGTGTCCATTCTGGAAATGGAAAGACTGGGCATTGGAATCAGTTATGATGTGGGCATCAGCAAGCTGGCCCAACCCACCAATGGCCGTGGCGCTTTCGAGCTCTCCGTAATTTATTATCAACCTGCCACAAGACGGGAAAAGGTGAATTGTCCGAAAATGTGATTCTTTAATGAATTATGAACTATGAGGTATGAACTATGAATTGGATAACTGGATGCCTTCAATTTTTTACCTTATTAAAAAGTCAAAAATAAGGTAGCCAAACTGCTTTCTTAATCAACCGATTTTCGGTTGGAAAATTTGTGCCTTTTGCCTTTTTACTTATTGCCCCTTCGGGGTTGCCTTTTTACTTATTTCCGCAAGAAGGTAAAAGTACTTGTCCTGTACTGCCCATCGCTCTGCCCTTCAATTTTGGCAATTAAAGTGTCGCCCGGCATTTTAAGGTTTTCCTGTTTCGGGCGGAATTCGTAAATGATGCGTTGTGGGAAGTCGTGTTCAAGGTTTTCAAAAGTGAACTTTGAGTTGCCGTCAATGGAAACCATTTTAAATGGTACTGGCTTTCCCTCATTCTGGTCAGGTACTGTGGGGATATACCAGAAATCACCATTTTCCCACTTGATTTCAATGGTTTCAAGAGGAACTTTCTGTCCATCAGAAATTCTGTAGCTTTCAGCTTTCATGTTGTTCTTTTCAAAGTGTTCCCACTTTTCAACCATGACTCCGCGCTTAGTTGGCATTTCCCATGTGCCTGACAGCCAGTCGAAAATCTTAATGGCAGGTGTGCAGGCAATTGCCATGAAACTGATTAGTCCAAGAAATTTCCACATAAAGATTTAATTAAAATTACCCTTCAAATTCCTCACCCCGAGAACTCGCAGTCAAACTCCTCACACCCTTCAAACCCTTCACCCCGAGTACTCGGGGCAAACCCTTCAAACTCGAAGTAATCTACCTCCCCCTAAACTCCGCCCTCCGCTTCTCCAAAAACGCCGCCACACCTTCCTTATAGTCGTGCGTTTCTGAAGACGCAGTCTGAAGTTCATTTTCCAGTTCCAGTTGTTCCCGAAGATTATTTGTCAGAGATTTGTTGAGCGCACGTTTGATATAACCCAGAGCTTTTGTGGGCATTTGCGACAGCGTCACAGCAATTTTCATGGCCTCTTCCATAAAGTTTTCGTCGGGAAAGACGCGATAAATCATGCCGATTCTTTCGGCTTCCGTGGCGGTAACTTTATCACCCAGCATCATCAGTGCAGATGCTTTTTGCCAGCCAACCAATCGGGGCAGGGTATAGGTTCCACCGCTGTCGGGAATGAGACCAATTTTACTGAAAGCCTGTATAAAGGAAGCAGAATCTGCTGCCACGGTTACATCACAAGCCAGTGCAATATTGGCACCTGCCCCTGCGGCCACTCCGTTTACTGCACAGACGATTGGTTTTTCAATCTTCCTGATTCTCGAAACAATGGGATTGTAATGTTCAAGCAGTATGGTTGAAAGAGGAGGTCCGTTTTTCGGGTCGCTGATTTCCTGCAAATCCTGTCCGGCACAGAAAGCTTTTCCATTTCCTGTCAGGAAAATGCAGCGGATACTTTCATCTGCTTCGCAATCATCGAGTGTTTTTTGCAGCTCAAGTGCCATTTGCCGGTCGAAGGAGTTGAATACCTGGGGCCGGTTCAATCTGATTACAGCGACACTGTCGAGCTTTTCAAAAACTATATTTTCCATGATTGGCATTTCTATGTTTTTTCAATTTCAAATTTCTGGGTGATGTGAGCAAAATAACTCAGTTTGTAAAAATCGAAAACAAACAAGCTTGGATTTGAAGATTTCAGATGGCCTTCCATGCGACTTTGGTATCTATTAAAAATGCTTGATAATATCCGAATCAATCCGAATCGCTTCAGCAATTTGTAATGTCTGAGCAGTTTCGTCTCAATTAGTTTTCCAGACTGCTCCAGAAAGAAAAGGTTATCCAACGCCTGTCTTGACTTCACCAAAAATTCATTTGAGGTTTCCAAACCCACATGCTCCAGCGGATTATTTATGTGTTTGACAGGGATTTTCAGAGCTGCCAATTCCAATCCGAACAGGGTATCTTCATGTCCGTAGTGCCTTAGGGTTTCATCAAAGCCAATTTGTAGCATGATGTTTTTCGGGATAAGGAAGTTATTGGTCATGAAAGAATGCCACGGTGATATTGCCCTTCGGGAAGCGTCTGATTGTTCTCTGTCCTTTCCAAATTTCCAGTGTAACATTAAAAGGGGGCTTTCTGGTGGTGTTGCGAAGTAGGTTCTTCCACCGCAAACTACGGCATCCGATTGAGCTGAAATGAGATATTTTTTGATAAAATCACGGCTAAGCACTTTAGAGTCGCAGTCCATGAAAATCAGGGTGTCGTATTTTGCCTTTGCAGCTAATTTGTTGCGAATGGCAGCACGTCCAATGTTTTTTTCAAGCTCTTCATAAACAACTCCCGACAACTTGGACAACTGTTTGTTCAGGTGCTGAAAGGAAGAGTTAGATGCATCATCCATCAGGATAATTTCAAATTCTTCACCCATTGCAACACACTGCGATTGCAGGTCTGTTGTCAATTTTCGGACATCAAAATTGTAAACAGGAATAAGGATGGATAACACGATTAGACTTGTTTTAATGGTTCAGAACAGAAATTTACAGAAATGTCAATTCTCTTTTAACCTTCACTAAAACCGAAAGTGTCCGGAACTGTTACCTTTGTCGTCGCAAAAATGCACAAATTCATGTCAAGCGTCGGAAAAATAGAACATTTCATTGAAGACAAACAGCTAAGTCCGAATTTGCGGACCATAGCCAGGAAAGTTTTTCAGAATGAAAGAATAACGCCGGAAGAAGGGCTCTTACTTTACCAGGAAGGAGAGCTCAGTTATCTCGGTATCCTTGCCAATTTTATACGCGAGTATAAACACGGAGACAATACTTATTTCAACCGCAATTTTCACATTGAACCCACCAATGTATGTGTGTATGATTGTAAGTTCTGTTCCTATTCGCGGATGATAAAAAAGCGTGAAGAGGGCTGGGAGTACACCATGGATGACATGCTCAATATCGTTAAGGAATACGATAGACAGCCTGTGACTGAAGTGCATATAGTTGGGGGAGTGCTGCCGCAATACGATTTGGAATTTTACACCAGTTTATTTTCGGCAATCAAAGCACATCGTCCGGAATTGCACGTGAAAGCCCTTACGCCGGTGGAATACCATTATATATTTAAGAAGGCTAAGATCGGTTATGCAGAGGGCATGAAGAAAATGAAAGAGGCTGGACTGGACTCCATGCCGGGCGGCGGTGCTGAGATATTTGCTCCTGAAATAAGGGAAATCATTTGCAAAGACAAATGCACCGGAGAGCAGTGGCTGCAAATCCATGAAGAATGGCACAAACTGGGCTGCCGCTCCAATGCTACCATACTTTATGGGCACATCGAAAAATTTGAGCACAGAATAGACCATCTGGAGCAACTCAGGCAGTTGCAGGATGCCACTTCAGGGTTTCAGACTTTTATTCCCCTGAAATTCAGGAATCAGGACAATCAAATGTCGGATATTCCCGAAGTGTCGGTGGTGGAAGACCTGCGCAATTACGCCATCAGCAGGATTTACCTCGACAATTTCGACCATATTAAAGCATACTGGCCAATGATTAGCCGCAATATTGCACAATTGGCCCTTGCGTTTGGTGTAGATGATATAGACGGAACGATTGACGATACCACCAAGATTTATTCCATGGCCGGTTCAGAAGAACAAAACCCGGCTATGAGTACCCGTGAGTTGGTGAATCTAATCAAACAGGTTGGCCGCAGGCCGATAGAAAGAGATACGTTGTACAATGTGATTCAGGACTATACCGAATTTGTCTTTGATGAGGAGCCAGTTTACAAAGGATATGTGGAATTGCCGGTGGTGCAGGATTCTTGACTCTGTGAAACTCAGCGTTTTTTTTTGAACCACGGAGGCACAGAGACACGGAGGTTCACGGAGTTTCTCTGTGGTTCTTAGTGCTCTCGGTGTCTCCGTGGGAAATAAACTCCTAAAGGCCTCCGTGGTTTTAAAAAAAACGCAAAGAAAACACGGAGATTTGAATACCCCATTATTGATGAAGTTTATCAGTCTGAACCAAAGTAACCTCCTGAACCAATTACTTTTGCCTTTAACCAATTGATTTTTTACCAACCTGATGAAATTAAAAGTAACAGCAGTAAGCTATTTGAATACCAAACCTTTCCTCTATGGCATCTTTAAAAGCCAGCTCAATGAGGAAATTGATTTGAAGCTGGACATTCCCTCTGAATGTGCCCGGCGACTGGTTTCTGGAGATGCTGACCTCGGACTGGTTCCGGTAGCCGTGATACCTGAAATCAGCAACGCGCATATCATTTCCGACTACTGTATCGGTTCCACTTCTGAAGTTCGCACTGTTTGCATAGTTGCCGACCGGCCATTGGAAGAATTGCAGACCATTTACCTCGACTACCATTCCCGCACTTCCGTGGAACTCTGCCGGATTTTATTGAAAAACTTCTGGCAACTGGGCATCCAATTGATTCATGCACAGCCGGGTTTCGAGCAGATGATTGGCGATAGGACTGGAGCACTTGTAATAGGTGACCGTGCCATCACCATTTCAGAAAAGCATTCATATTTCTATGACCTGGGGGAGGCTTGGCGGGCACATTCCGGACTGCCATTCGTTTATGCGGCATGGGTCAGCAACCGGCCATTGGAGCAGGATTTTATCGACCGGTTTAACGCCGCACTCAAATTGGGAATCGACCATATTCCTCAATTAATGTTCATCCTGCCCTCCCCACAGCCGGGATTTGATCTCGAAAAATATTTCACAGAAAATATCAGCTATCGTCTGGACAGTGCCAAACGTGAAGGCTTATCTACATTCCTGTCCGAAATGGCAGGAGTGGGGCGTAAGCTGGCTGTCCACATGTAAAAACTTTCTTTAGAACGCCATTTCAACGAACAACGAACAACTAACAACTAACAACAAACAACGAACAACGAACAACTAACAACTAACAACTAACAACTATTCCTTACCCTAATACTTAATAAAACTATGGAAATCAGAAATCTGGAACCCAAATCTTTGTGGAATCATTTTGCAGAACTCAACGCTGTGCCCCGCGCCTCCAAAAAAGAGGAAAGGGTGATCGCCTTTATAGTTGATTTCGGAAAAAAGCTCGGCTTACCGGTCTCTGTCGATGAAACCGGCAACGTGTTGATTAAAAAACCGGCAAGCAAAGGCATGGAGGGGCGTTCTGTTGTTGCCCTTCAAAGTCACCTCGATATGGTACACCAGAAAAACGAAGACACGAAATTTGACTTCGATACGGAAGGTATCAAAATGGTGGTGGACAATGATTGGGTGAAAGCTAAAGGCACCACACTGGGCGCTGATAATGGGATCGGAGTAGCGGCTATTATGGCCATTCTTGCATCTGATGACATCCCACATCCGCCCATCGAAGCCTTGTTTACAATTGACGAAGAAACCGGCCTGACCGGTGCTCAGGGGCTCAAAGGTGGCGTGTTGAATGCCAGCATTTTATTGAACCTCGACACCGAAGACGATCGCGAACTGACCATCGGCTGTGCCGGTGGTATCGATGTAATGGGCAACGGAAGCTATGCAGAAGAAAAAACACCCGCTGGTATGTCGCCTTACCGGATTGGTGTGAAAGGCCTTACAGGTGGCCATTCCGGCATGGATATTCACCTCGGCCGCGGAAACGCCAACAAACTGATGAACCGCATACTGGCTGCAGCTGCAAAAGAATTTGGCCTGAGAGTTTCATCCATTGATGGGGGTGGCTTGCGCAATGCCATTCCAAGGGAATCCTTCGCCATCGTTGTTGTGCCTTCGGCAAATGAAAAGGCATTTTCCAATTTTGCAGTGGCGCAGCAAGGCATCCTGAAAGCAGAATACAGAACCACCGATCCGGAAATACAGGTAGTATTGGAAAAAACGGAAACACCTGCTACTGTCATGGCTGAAAAAGACCAGTCGGCTTTGTTGAAAAGTATCTATGCCTGTCCGAACGGCATTTTCAGAATGAGCCCCGACATCAAAGACCTGGTGCAAAGTTCCAATAACCTGGCCCGCATTATAGTGGGAGCAGGCAAATTCAGCGTGCAGAACCTGACCCGCAGCTCTGTGGAGACAGAGAAAATGGATGTGGTCAACGCCATCAAAAGCACTTTCGAACTTTGCGGCATGGAAATGAGCACCACCGAAGGTTACCCGGGTTGGACTCCTAATCCGGAATCATCCATTGTAAAGTTGATGAGTGGATTGTACACCGAGATGTTTGCTGGCAAACCTCACGTGAATGCCTGTCATGCAGGACTGGAATGTGGTATTCTGGGCAAGCACTATCCCAAAATGGAGATGATTTCATTCGGTCCCAATATTCACGGTGCGCACAGTCCTGATGAAAAGGTTCAAATCAGCTCCGTGCAGAAGTTTTGGGGGTTCTTGCTGGAGACTTTGAAGAGGATTTAAGAGTCGAATCATTATTTTGACCAGGGTGACTTGGAGTTTTTAACCACGGAGAAACGGAGATCACTAAGAACCACAGAGAATCATGAGGAGTTTTTAACCACGGAGAAACGGAGATCACTAAGAACCACAGAGATAACTCCGTGAACCTCCGTGGTTAAAAAAAATTCTCCGTGGTTAAAAGAGAGTCAGGTGATTCTCCCAACCCGGCACAGTTCCCCGAAACGAACACTCGATTTTTGGCGGCAGCACTGCTTTTTCCCGAAAATTTTTCTTCCCTTCATCATCTAAATCATTGCATTTCTGTTACTTAAGGTTGTGAAAGCAATTTGCAAAACGCAGCGATTTGGTATTCTTCTTATACTGATTCCACTTTGGCTAAAAATTTGCCATGTCTTCGGAGTTGAAAATCAACCGGGAAGACCAATTATTAGGTTTTAAGGAGTTGCTTTCCACAGTTTACATTGCATCCCGGAAACTGATAGTTTCAAATTATAATGTCCATGAACCGCATTACGCCAGCCATTGCTATTTGGGTATTGCTCAGTTTTTCTTTGTTTGCCCAGCAACATCCCACTTCCCAATCTTTTCATCCACATCGACCCTCATGTGCTTTTGATGAAATGAACTTCATTAATGGGCAATATAATCCTGATTTAGCAAAAGAAATTGAGTTCTACCTTAGAAAAGTTGTTCCTCAGCTATCAGCAACTGAAAACAGGGAGCTGCAAAATGTCCTGTTGAATATCCCCGTAGTTGTTCACATTATACATGGAGGCGAAGCAATAGGGCAAGGCCGTAATATTTCAAGTGCCCAGGTAATGTCGCAAATGAATGTTCTGAACAAGGACTTTGCGGCTTTGAATTCCCAATTTGATAAGACTCCCCCTAAATGGACAACTGTACTTGGAGGAGCCAATATTCAGTTTTGTCTGGCGGCCAAAGATCCGGCCGGGAATGCAACTACCGGTATTATGCGCTACAACATGGAAGTGACGGGCACTTCATGGAGCAATAACAACATCAATTCCACTATTAAGCCGGCCATACGGTGGGATCCTACCAAGTATCTAAACATATATGTGGGTGCCATTCCGGGAACAACAGCTGCAGGTGGGGTGGTCGGTTATTCGAACTATCCAACTGTATCTCAGGTTGGTACTGATCAGGATGGCTGTGTAATTGATTACCGGTGGTTTGGCGGCCCTGGTTTTGCAGTATCCGGCTGGGCCACGGTTACCCATGAAGTGGGGCACTATCTGGGTTTGCCACATCCCTTTCAGGGGAATTCTTGCACCAGTGATGACGGAATCAGTGATACTCCCAATATTGCAAAAGCAACCCGCGACCTCATCACCCTGGATTGTGAAAATGGTTATCCAACTGGTCCGGTGAGTTGTGGCAATGAGCACATGTACGTGAATTTCATGGATTATGTCTCTGAAAATTGCTACACCTCTTTTACGAAGGGTCAGATAAACCTCATGCGGTCTGTGCTGGATGGCACTTCTTCCGGATACAACTATGGCAGCAGGGCATCCTTGCTCAATAGTGCTCCTACTCAGTGCAACTTATTGACCTATGATGCCGGATTGACCAAAATACTTTCACCTGATAAGATTACCTGTACATCCGGTACCATTTCCCCGGTAGTGACCCTTAGGAATTTTGGAAATGTCAACTTAAGCTCAGTTCTCATTATCCGTAAATTGAATGAAACTCCTTTAGATACCTTCAGGTGGACGGGTACATTAATTCCGGGAGCTAATACCGATGTCACTTTACGGCCATTTACTCCGCCCAACGGCATCAATAAACTGACACTCTATACCTCTGCCCCGAATGGATTTGCTGACCAAAACACCAGTAACGACACGCTCTCCACACAAATTACCACATATATCAAAAAGGCGACTCCACTTATAGAGGACTTTGAAGGTGAAACGGCCTTTCCAACTACGGACGGCATTTTTTCGCTCAATATTACTGGCGATGCCTATGTTTGGGAGTACAGCAACAATGTTTCCTCTTTTGGAAAGGGGTCGAAATCCGTTTCTTTCAATAACAGTGCAGGCCCGGTCGAAAACAGTCCGTATGGCACCATTGATGCTCTTATTACGCCTTATCTGGATTTGAGGGGAAAGACTAATACAACCCTGATGTTCGATGTTGCTTACGCCCCGGATAGCTTTGGTTTTATCGATTCGCTTTTTGTGCTGTCAGCAAATAATTGTTCTGCTTTCTTCTCAAAATCACATTACCGTAAAGGCGGAAAGTCACTGGGCACGGCGCCATCAACGCTTCAGACCTTTGTGCCAAAACCTGATCAATGGCGCACGGAAATGATTGACCTAAGTGAGTACGATGGAGATTCGGCTCTGGCTATTGCCTTGGTAAATGCATCCGGCTGGGGTGCCCGTGTATATGTAGATAACATCAGGGTAGGCAGAGCTTGCAGTACTCTTAAAGCTAACCTGACAGCTGTAGCCACGGGATGTGGCACATGCATTGGAGAAGCTTCCGCCAACGTCACCGGGGGCAATGGTGCCTACCAATATGCCTGGAGCGCGGCAGGGTCAGGACAAGGAACAGCCACCGCCAAACAATTATGTGCAGGGACTGTGACTGTAACTGTGACTGATGCATTTGGCTGTACAGTTACTTCATCAACAACGATTACCGGTAAACCGAAACCGGGTGGAACCTTAACCCTCACACATGAAACTTCCAACGGCGCTAAAAACGGCACAGCCACTGTATTGGGAAGCGGGGGTACACCACCTTATATTTTCAACTGGAGCACCGGAGCTACAGGTTCGAGTATTTCAGGACTTAGTCCAGGC
Source organism: uncultured Saprospiraceae bacterium (assembly GCA_964423205.1). GTDB lineage: Bacteria > Bacteroidota > Bacteroidia > Chitinophagales > Saprospiraceae > UBA6168. Next base: position 51,477 of record CAYRDX010000002.1, read on the forward strand.
AACTATTCAGTAAAAATTACAGACCAGAATGTTTGTGATACCACTTTGAATTTTACGATCAATGCATTCACCTGCAGTCCCTTTTCTATTGGCTCAACGGTGAATCATGTATCCTGTAAGGGTGGTGCCAATGGCTCTCTGACTGCCAATCCCTCCGGAACAACAGGCCCCTTTACCTATGCCTGGAGCAATGGATTGAATGGACAATCCATTTCCGGACTCATTGCCGGAACTTATACGGTCACTGTGACCAATGGCAGCAATTGCACTTCGACGGCATCCTTCACGATAAATGAGCCTCCGGTTTTAAACTTAACGGTTGGCTCAACACATGAAACGGCCTTTAACGCCAAGAACGGAACAGCTACTGCAAGTGCCTCCGGAGGAACACCAAATTACAGTTATAGCTGGAGCAATGGCGCGTCGGGGTCTTTTATCAGTAACCTTCCCCCTGGAATGTACACTGTGACAGCAACAGATGCTTCCGGTTGTACCAAAACGGGCGCAGTAACAGTAAACTCCTTCAATTGCGGTACTTTCACGAGTTCAATTAGCAGCACAAATATTGCGTGTTTTGGTACTAACACAGGAATAGCTTCCGCAATAGCCAGTGGTGGACAAACTCCATACAGTTATAACTGGAACAACGGTCTGAAAACACAGCAAATCAGTAATCTCGCGGCTGGAACCTATCAGGTAACGGTAAGCGACATGACCGGATGCAGTTCGACACATTCAGTTACCATTAGCCAGGCTTCCCAGCTTTTACTTAGCCTTAGCTCAACTTCAACAACAGGTCCGGGAAAAGCCGACGGTACGGCATCTGCCAGTGCATCAGGAGGAACTCCCAACTATACCTATCTGTGGAGCAACGGCTCAAAAACAGCCAACATAACCGGGCTTTCGCCAGGTAATTACACGGTTACTGTCACTGATGCTGCTGGCTGTACTATTACTAAAGCAGTCAGTGTCAGTGGTACCAATTGTACGCTGGGAATTATGATGGCCTCTACCAATACTTCCTGTACACTGAATCCTGAAGGCTCTGCTGAAGTCACCCAGGTGTCAGGTGCAAATGGCAACATCACTTATAAATGGTCAACCGGCAGTAACCTGTTTTATATAACAAAATTGGTGGCAGGCATGTACAGTGTCACGGTTACAGACGCAGCAGGTTGTGACCAGGTAGGTTCGGTAGAGGTAAAGTCCACCGACAATATAGCTCCCAGATTGGTACTCAGGAGTATGGATATTTTTGTCGATTCCACCGGAAAAGCAACAGTAAATCCAACCGCTTTGGCTGAAGGCACCACAGATAACTGCGGAGTGGTGAACTATACGGCAACTCCTTCCACTTTCGATTGTAGTAGTTTGGGTATCAGAAATGTTACCGTAAAAGCTACTGACGGGGCAGGCAACAATACTTCAGGAGTTGTAAATGTGCGGGTGATTGACAATGTAAAACCGAAGATCAACTGCCCTCCAAATTATTCCCAAGCTGCTTGCCAAAACGTAACTTACCCATTGCCGACCGCAACCGATAATTGCGGAACGCCGACTATTTCATTGGCAGGGGGACAATTATCTGGTTCAAAATTCCAAACCGGGACAACACGGGTGACTTGGAAAGCAGTAGATTTTGCAGGTAATGAATCGAGTTGTTTCTTTGATGTGACAGTGGGTGCCTCTCTAAAAGTGCAACTAACATCCATAACCCATGCAACCAGCGGACAGGCCAATGGCAAAATCATTTTCTCGATTAGCGGCGGCACTTCACCCTACTCATTGACCTGGCTGAGAAATGGAAATCCGCTTCCTGAATTTGACCCCATGAAAGCACAAGCTGGCAATTATCAGATAGTAGTCAGTGACGCGGGGGGCTGTACAGAATTTTCTCAGCAGTTTACCGTTGAAAACCTGACCGGCACTTTTGAAAACGACAGCAATTACAGCCTGTCCATGTACCCAAATCCGGTAAATGACGTTTTACAGATTCATTTTGACTTCCCAGCTGCAGAACAACTGATTTTTACAATATTTGACCTGCATGGAAGGTTGTTGTCAAAAACTAAGTCCGGCGTTGCATCTGGCACTGTAGCTTTGACTGAATTTGAAAGCATGAAACCCGGAGTTTATTGGTTGAAAATTGAAGCCGGCAACAAAATCCTGATGAAAAAAGTACTGAAATTGTAGCAGCCAATGATCCGGACATATTCGGATTCACCATAACCCGATGAAGAGAGGCCTGATTATTTCCTCATTGTTGCTTTTCTGCTTGTGCACCTTCGCACAGCAGCAGTTGCATGTTCCGGGTGAAATCATTGTAAAAATAAAACCAGGGGTAAACATTAACCTGCTGGTAAAGGATTTTGAAATCCTTCAAAAAACTTATACCAGGTTAAGGGTCGTCAGAGAGGTGTCCGGGCCAATGAGGGCCTGGCTACTTGGTTTTGATCCTTCACGGATTGATGAGAGGGTATTGCTCAATGCTTTTGTCAGGCATCCTTCCGTTGAGATGGCTCAATTCAACCACTACATTCGGCTTCGGGATACCATTCCAAACGACCCGCATTTCCCATCTCAATGGCAATGGCGGAATCTGGGAAATGAAGGAGGGAAAATTGACGCAGATGTTGACGCAGAGCAGGCATGGGGCATCACAACCGGAGGATTGACTTCATCCGGAGATACCATAGTGGTATGCGTAGTGGAGGCTGCCAACCGTGAACATGCAGACCTTAAAGAAAACCTTTGGTACAATTGGAACGAAATACCCGGCAATGGCATTGACGACGATGGAAATGGTTACATTGATGATTTCAATGGTTGGAATGTTTCCACCAAAACAGATGTAATTAAACCCTTAAGTCACGGTACAGCAGTGTCCGGTTTGATAGGTGCGCGGGGTAACAATGGACTGTTTGTAGCCGGAATCAATTGGAAGGTGAAACTGATGCATGTGGACTTCTCCGGAATTACGGAGGCCAATGCGCTTGAAGCATACACCTATCCATGGCAGATGCGTAAATTGTACAATGAGACCGGTGGTAAAAAGGGCGCTTTCATCGTAGCGGCCAATTCTTCATGGGGATTAGATAACAGGCAAGCCTCTTCCGCTCCTCTATGGTGTGCTTTTTACGATTCACTCGGTGTAGTGGGTATTATTAGCTGTGCAGCCACTACCAATAATAACGTGGACGTCGATAAGGTTGGTGATTTGCCTTCAACCTGTGGCAGTGATTTTCTGCTTATTGCGACAGCAACCAACAATCAGGATAGTCGCAATTTTTCAGGTTATGGATTAAAATCTGTGGACGTTGCTGCACCGGGAAGTAATGTGGCCAGTCTGACCACACATGGGGCTCCATCCAGTTCCACTGGTACTTCCTTTGCGGCGCCCATCGTTGCCGGGATTGTGGCATTGTTGTATTCATCCCCCTGTTCTTTTATTGGACCTTTGGCCAAACAGAACCCCGCTGCCGCTGCGACATACATTAAAGAGTCACTGGTGAAGGGAGTTGATGTATTGCCAGGTCTTGTAAATGAAGTGAAATTTGGCGGCCGCGTCAATGCGTTCAAGAGCCTGCAGGTTATCATGAGCAACTGCGGACCATGTCCGGAACCTATTGGTTTGGGAATTAGCAACGTCATTGATACTTCAGCTTTGACTCATTGGTTTTCTACGGATTCATCGTTGCATTCGGGAATTCGCTGGAGGATAACAGGAGACAGTGAATGGACGGTGCGGGACAGTATTAGCGCTCCTTACTTCATTAGTTCATTGAAAGCCTGTACTCATTATGAAATACAGGTGAGATCAGCCTGCGCAGACACCATAAGCGGATATTCGAACCCGGTATTTTTTAAAACAGACGGCTGCTGTGAGCCACCTTTAGAATTAAGTTTTGAGCAATTGAAGGACACATCTGTCTTGATTAGGTGGAATCCAGTTCTGGCCGCAAAATCCTATAACCTGCATCTGAAAGTTGGTGACAGCCTACTCATTTTTTCAGGGATTAAGAACAATTCACACAGGTTGACTAAACTGACCCAATGCACCAAATACAACGTTCAACTTCAGACAGTTTGTGATACTGGAGCGACCCAACTTAGCAAGCCTTTATTAATTCGCACTTTCGGGTGTGGTCCGTGCATCGACTCTGTTTATTGCAGTTCCCGTGCAGAGAGCTCCATGCAGGAATGGATAGCGAATGTCACAGTGGACACCTTCAGTTTTTCTTCCGGCTCCAATGAGGGCTATGGAGATTTTACAGGCAAGCCAATTGAATTATCGACCTACAGGGCTTATCCGATTTCATTAACTCCGGGATATGAGTCTTCCAAACTGTCGGAATATTTTGGAGTATGGATTGATTTCAATCAGGATGGGGATTTTATTGACCCGGGTGAAGAGGTTTTTAGTTTTGGCCCGACCAACAAGCAGGTAAGTGGACAAATAATCATTCCCAGTTCAGCCAAAGCTGGTTTGTCCCGGATGCGTGTGAGTATGCGTTGGAATCAGAAGCCCTTGCCATGTTCGCCTACCTTTAATTTTGGCGAAGTGGAGGACTATTGTGTACTGATTAAAACAGGCAGCATACCAGTTTGCAGTGTTCCGGATAGTTTAATAATCAATGAACCGGATTATACCAAAACAAATATTTCATGGCAAGCTAATTCCGAAGCGTTGACCTATGAAGTTCGCTACCAGAAAACTTTGGACATAGTTTGGAGCACCAAAAATGTTATCGGTCAAATGATTCAGCTCTCCGATTTGGAGCCTTGCACAAACTATCGTGTTCAAGTGCGCTCGTCCTGCGTGGAGGTAAAAGGGACATGGACTGACACCCTGAATTTCAAAACCAAATGTTTCCCTGCCTGTGATGCAGTTCCTGCCGGTATAGACACCATTTCAGTCACTGATTCTACCCTGACTTTAAAATGGAAAAGCGTACCAGATGCAATAGCTTATCAGTTGGCCTACAAACTTCCAACTGACACTTTATGGAAATCCGTTGAAACAAATAAAACAGAAGCTGTTCTGAAAGGGCTGGATTCATGTCGAGTGTATCAATTTACTGTACAGGCCCTTTGTACTGGTGGAAGGATGAGTGCCCGTTCGTCGCCCATTGATATAAAGTCCTTTTGTCTGAGCAATACAATATCCAATCCCTCAAATGGAAATTACATTCAGTTGTATCCAAACCCCTTTTCAAATGAGCTTTGGGCTGAAATCAAAACGACAGATCCGGGTTTGAGCACATTCGAATTGTTTGATTTCCGCTCTGTCAAACTATTCTCCAGGAAACAGTTTATCGCTGAAGGCACCTTCCGTCTGCAGATTTCACCAACCCTGATGGATATCTCCGATTTGTTACCGGGAGTTTATTTTCTGAAGGTTCAATTCCCAAGTACTACTGCTTTTTTAAGAGTCGTTAAAAATTGAGTTCAATAAAACACCCCTGTTTTTATTCAGTTTCCTGAACAAATTACCCTTACTCTACCTAATTCAACTGTACGTTCATTGTGTCTTGGGGCTGATTGGTTCTATATGAGGCGTGGAAAAACCCCTTCGTAAAAGTTTAACTTCATTGATATCCATTTTTCACTAAGTAATGAGTCAAAATTAAGTTGCCAAATTGTCTCCACAACCAATTGAAAATCAGTTGGAAGGCTTTTGCCTTTTTACTTTTGCCTTTTTACTTCAATCATTCGCCATGAAATCCAGAATTTTCCTTTTTCTTCTTTTGGCAACACTGCTCAGTGCCTGCAGCATTCATTCTCTGAATCCGCTTTACACCTCAGACACTTTGACCTCGCTCGATAGTATCGTTGGAAATTGGGAAAGCTCAAAGGGTGAATCGTGGGAGTTTCAAAAGGCCGGAAATCAATCATATACCCTGGTTTACACTGATAATGACGACAATAAAGCTCTTTTTCAGGTCCATTTTGTCCGGTTGAACAACGAATTTTTCATTGACTTTTATCCTGGTGAGGTGGACGGTTTCGATATGAAGGAAAAAAGTGCAGCAGCCAAACAAATCGATAACCAGGAAGACTTGAATAATCAACCTTCTGTTTGGAAAAACGCCTTTTTCGTATATCACCTCGTACCGTTCCACACCTTCGCCAAGGTTGTTCCATCTGGTGATTCATTTGTAATTAAAATGTTTGACCGATCTTTTCTCGAAGAAAAAATGAAAAGCGGAGAGGTGACCTTGAAACATGAAATAAAGCAAACTGAGTCTGACGCCATTCTTTTGACGGCAGGTTCTGCCGATTTACAAAAATACGTCATGCGCTATTCCAACACTGCTTCGGCTTTCACTGATGGAGATTTGGTATTGAAAAAATCATTTTAGCATTTCCTTAGCAGTTCAAAGTGACTATCCTCACAGCGTACCCCCCGGTCATGCCTGACCTTTGCATTGCCTTTTGAAATAAACACAAAAACATTAACCAACTCTCCCGGATTCAGCTAAGCAAAAATTGATTGGCTGGTTGACGGGAGCAGTATAAATTGATTCACATTCATGGAAAAGACAGTAAGTTTCAATGACCTTCTCAATGATGATAAACCACTTCTCGTTGACTTTACCGCAGCATGGTGTGGCCCTTGCCGCATGATGAGCCCAATTGTTGACGATGTGAAAAAGAAAATCGGAGACAAGGCAACTATCGTTAAAATTGACATCGACCGCAACCAGCAATTTGCTGTGAACTATGGCATCACTGGTGTTCCAACATTTGTGCTGTTCAAAGGTGGCAAGGAGGAGTGGCGAAATGTAGGTATGATTTCAGGACAGGCTTTGTTGGATGTGCTCGAAAAGCATGCTAACTAAGAGGGGTGCGAAATCCTGGAATGGTTAAAAAATTGTTCAATTAAGATACACAGCCATAGACACACAAGACTTAGAAGCTTTGCAAAGCTTTCAATTTGAGGATAGAAAATTAATACCGACCCCTGTAAATTTGGCCAATGTGACCTGAAATTTAATGGCCTCTTTTGCAGGGGTCTTTTTATTGCCGGCCTCCAGTTAAATCATTTCATCCAGAACGGATGCTGTTTTGGCGGCCTTTTTCCTTTCGAAGTCTTTCAAATGAATTTTCCGCATCCGGATAGACTTCGGCGTTACCTCAACGTACTCATCATCCATGATGTATTCCAGGGCCTCTTCTAATGTGAATTTAGTTGCTGGAGTCAGTTTTACTTTCTCATCAGCACCGGATGCACGGATATTGGTTAGTTTTTTGGTTTTAGTCAGGTTTACGGTCAGGTCACCCGGGCGGGTGTTCTCTCCAACTAATTGTCCTTCATAGATTTCCTCATTCGGATCGACAAAGAAAGCTCCGCGATCCTGCAAATTGAAAATGGAGTAGGGGATAGCCTTACCCGTTTCCAGCGCAATGAGGGAGCCATTCTGGCGTTTTGGCAATTCACCCTTATGTGGTTGGAATTCGGTGAAACGGTGTGTCATGATGGCTTCACCAGCAGTTGCCGTCAGTAAGTTGCCACGAAGGCCGATAATTCCGCGGGAAGGTATTTCAAAACGCAAAACTACCCTGTCACCTTTGGGTTCCATAGCGCTCATAATTCCTTTCCTGCGTGTTACCATGTCAATGGCGGTACCTGACATGGAGTCCGGAACATCGATGGTCAGCTCTTCAACTGGTTCGCACAGCACACCTTCCATCCGCTTCAGGATTACCTGTGGCTGGCCAATCTGAAGTTCATAACCTTCCCTTCTCATGGTTTCAATCAGAATAGAAAGGTGTAAAACACCGCGACCATATACACGCCAGGAATCGGTACTCTCAGTTTCTTTCAGTCGGAGTGCGAGGTTTTTTTCGAGTTCTTTATCCAGCCTTTCACGGATGTGTCGGGAAGTTACGTATTTGCCATCCTGACCAAAAAATGGGGAATCGTTGATGGTAAACAACATACTCATCGTCGGTTCATCAATGGCTATCGTTGGTAGCGCTTCGGGGCGTTCGTGGTGAGTAATGGTATCACCTATTTCAAATCCATCGATACCCATGATGGCACAAATATCACCGGAACCGACTTCATCCACTTTCACCTTTGTCAGTCCTTCAAAAAGGTAAAGCCCTTTGATAGTATGTTTGGTAAAACTGCCGTCGCGTTTCATCAATGAAACTTGTTGGCCTGAAACCAGAGTGCCTCTGTAAACCCTGCCAATAGCTATTCTGCCGATGTAATTGGAATAGTCGAGAGAGGTAATCAGCATTTGCACATCACCCGAATGGGTTTTTGGTGCCGGAATGTATTCCAGAATGGCATCCATCAGAGGGGTAATGGTCTGCGTGGGTTGCCTCCAGTCTGTCCCCATCCAGTTGTGTTTGGCAGAGCCAAAAATTGTTGGAAAATCGAGCTGGTCTTCTGTGGCACCCAGGTTGTACATGAGGTCAAAAACAGCGTCATGAACTTCATCTGGTGTGCAGTTTTCTTTATCGACCTTGTTGATAACGACGATTGGTTTCAAACCCAGGCCCAAAGCTTTCTGCAGTACAAAACGCGTTTGAGGCATCGGGCCTTCAAAGGCGTCAACAAGCAAGAGAACACCATCCGCCATATTCAGCACCCTTTCCACCTCGCCTCCAAAGTCGCTGTGACCCGGGGTGTCGATAACGTTGATTTTTACACCTTTGTACCAAAAGGCGGCATTTTTAGCTAAAATGGTTATCCCGCGCTCACGTTCGAGGTCGTTGTTGTCCATTATTAGTTCTCCGGGAGCCTCATGCTCACCAAAAAGTTTTCCGGCATGAAGCATTTTGTCAACCAGGGTTGTTTTGCCGTGGTCAACGTGAGCTATGATTGCTATATTCCTTATGTTCATCTTTGTTGAAAATAGAAAAGGTGCTTGCCAATCAGTGCATAACCAATTGGTTTTGCATTCCTCGTCTTGTGATTTTGAAAAACGGGCGCAAAAGTATGCAAAAAGCCAAGCCGGGCAAGCTTTTTCAGGATTTTAATTTTTAGATGGATCGGCCTTGCAGGCATGTATCTTACTTGTCAATGTTTGTTTCTTTTATTCTGGGTGATTAAAGTTGTAGCTGATTTAATGAGCTGTTTCTATTTTTACCCCAATTCGAGGCCGAAATGACACTTATATAAAAAGTGACTTTTCCAAAAAAATTTAATAGATAACTATGACTTTCTTTTTTCGTGCAATTTTATTACTTCTGTTCACCCAAATAGCATGCATGTTCTCCTTGTCAGCGCAACACGATTATCTGAAAAAAGACCAACTCAATAACCGGATTTTCGACCATTATCCGGTTTATGAAGGAAAGGACCTTGGCCTGACTAAAAAAGGGAATAACTTCACTTTTAAAGTCTGGACGCCGGCTGCTCATCAGGTGCGCCTGCAGCTGTATGAGGAAGGTACAGGAGGGAAGCCCATCAAGGTAAAGAAATTGAAAAGAGGCAAGAACGGAGAATGGTTTGTTACAATGGGTGGAAAGCTGGAGGGCAAGTACTATACTTTTCAGATTTACGCCGCAGAAAGTGGAGTGAAAGATTTTTCCAAAAAACCTTTCGGTGCAAAGAGTTCCTGCAAAGGATGCTACTGGTTCCCGGAAACTCCCGACCCCTATGCTTATGCGGTCGGTGTGAATGGAGAAAGGGCAATGGTAGTAGATTTTGAAAAAACAAACCCTTCCAACTGGAAAGATTACAAAAGACCTGCTCTGAAGAGCTTTGCAGATATTATACTGTACGAGCTCCATTTCAGGGATTTGTCCATGCACCCCTCTTCAGGTATTACCCAAAAAGGCAAATACCTGGGGCTGACTGAGGCGGGTACCAAAACTCCCGGAGGAAACAGCACCGGATTGGACCATATTAAAGAACTTGGTGTAACACATATTCACTTGCTTCCTTCTTACGATTATCTTTCGATAGATGAGAAAAATCTTGACAAAAACCAGTTTAATTGGGGTTATGACCCTTTGAACTATAGTGTACCGGAGGGCAGTTACTCTACTAATCCTTTTGATGGAAATATAAGGATACGGGAGTTTAAGCAAATGGTCAAAACCCTACATGTTAATGGTCTGCGGGTGGTACTCGATGTAGTCTATAACCACACCGGCTCTACTGAGCATTCGGTTTTCAACAGGCTCACTCCATATTACTATTACCGGCTTAATGATGGGGGCAAATGGTCAGATGCCTCAGCTTGTGGCAACGAAACAGCTTCAGAACGGTATATGATGCGGAAGTACATGGTAGAATCCATGATGCATTGGGCAAAAGAGTATCATCTGGATGGGTTCAGGGTTGACCTGATGGGAATTCATGATATTGAAACAATGAACCTGGTAGCCGCTGAACTTCAGAGGTTCGACCCCACCATTTTCATTTACGGTGAAGGCTGGACCGCGGGAAGTAGCCCGCTGCCAGATGAAAAGAGGGCATTAAAAGTCAATACCAACAAACTAAAGGGTGTGGCTGCCTTTAGCGATGAATTCAGGGACGGAGTGAAGGGCCATGTTTTTACGCACCATGCCAAAGGTTTTGCCACTGGGGAACCCGGACTTGAAGAAAGTGTAAAGTTCGGAATTGTTGGAGCCATCAATCATCCACAACTTTCATACAGCAAGGTCAATTATTCAAAAGCACCCTGGGCCAATGAGCCTGTGCAGTGCATCAACTATGTTTCCTGCCACGATAATCACACGCTTTACGACCGCATAGTCAATTCCAATCCCGGCATTACGGAGCCGGAAATAGTCGGATTGATCAAATTCACACAGACTATGGTTTTAACTTCCCAGGGGGTGCCATTTCTTCATGCCGGGGAGGAATTTACCCGGACAAAATTCGGAGTTGAGAATTCATTTGAATCCCCAGATTCCATTAACCAAATCGTCTGGTCAAAGAAGGATGAGCATCTCGAACTATTCGAGTACCACAAAGCTTTAATTCAACTCCGAAAAAGACATCCCGCATTCAGGATGGGTAGCGCTGAATTGGTTCAAAAACACCTGAAATTCATCGACTCAGGTAAACCAAACATCATTGCTTATCAGTTGGATGGCAGCGCTGTCGGTGATACCTGGAACAATGTCCTGGTTGTTTTCAACGGCAACAAAGACGTAAAACAACTGACCATTCCGGCAGGTGAATGGAAGGTGGTGTGCGCTGAAGGCAAAATAGACGAAAATGGATTAGGTTCGTTAAACGGACCGGAAGTACCGATTCGTGGAAATTCTGCTATGATACTCATCCAGGATTAACAAAATGAAAAACCCAAGCACATGAAAGTAGATATTCTTGCTGTAGGTGTTCATCCGGATGATATTGAACTGGGCTGTGCGGGCACTTTGCTTAAGCATATTGCCTTAGGTAAAACGGTTGGGTTGCTGGACCTTACGAGTGGAGAACTTGGAACCCGTGGCAGTGCTGAATTAAGAGAAAAAGAGGCCGCTGCTTCCGCCCAAAAAATGGGCGCCGCTTTCCGCAAAAATATCGGGCTTCCGGATGGCTTCTTTCAACACGACAAAAACAGCCTCATTAAAATCATTGAAGTTATCAGATGGTGCAGACCGGAGATTGTGTTAGCCAATTCACTGGCAGACAGGCATCCCGATCATGGCCGTGCCGCAAAACTGGTTGCAGAAGCCAGTTATTATTCGGGCTTACTGAAAATTGAAACTTTGAATGAGTTTGGCAAAAATCAGGAAAAATGGCGTCCTGGGGCTGTGTATCATTACATTCAGGATAAGGATTTTCCACCCGACTTGGTTGTCGATATCAGCGACTTTTTCAATGAGAAAATCGAATTAGTGCAAACATTCAGCTCACAGTTTTACCAGCAAGGGGTTGAGCAGGAGGCTCACCTAAAAACACCGATATCTGGAAAGTCATTTCTCGATTTTCTTGAAGCAAAAGCACGAAACTTTGGCAGACCCATAGGGGTGCAATTTGCAGAGGGATTTGTATGTGACAGGACACCGGGGGTTAGAAACCTCTTTGACTTGCATTGAATAAGTCGATAATTGCTATTTTGGCAATCGTGAGTAAAAGCCAAAATGAATTTTGAGAAGTGACACCTTTTGTCGTTAAAAAGCACTGGCAATCAGCTTTAGATAGCCGCTTTTAGCCAACGAAAAGGTGTCACTTTTATAGTTTGCCAACATAAACAAAACTAATACTGACATGAAAAAACTTTCCCTGTTGTCCACGCTCTTACTGAGTGTGTTAGTCCTTACACCTGCCTTGGGGCAAAAGAAAAAGTCTCCACCTGCACCACCAAACCATAAAGAATCCATCATAAAGTCTGTCGAGTCCAGGTCAGCTGATCTCATAAGAATGAGCGATGAAATATGGGCACTTGCCGAAATTGCCTTTGAAGAACATGAGTCCGCAAAATTGCTGGCCGATTATGCTGAAAAAGAAGGCTTCAGGGTGCAAAGAGCCGTTGCGGAGATGCCCACCGGTTTTATTGCAGAGTATGGAAATGGAAAACCCATCATCGGAATATTAGGTGAATTTGATGCCCTGCCAGGCATATCGCAAAAAAAGCAACCAACGAAAGAACCCTATAAGGCTGGTGCTGCGGGGCATGGTTGTGGCCATAATCTTTTCGGTGTTGGCAGTCTTGCGGCAGCTATAGCTATAAAAGACTTGATGGCAGAAGGGAAACTAACCGGGACTGTTCGTTATTATGGCACCCCTGCTGAGGAAAAGTACTTTGGCAAACTGTACATGGCGCGTGAAGGAATGTTCGATGACCTCGATGCCTGCCTCGACTGGCACCCGAGTGACGAAATCAAGTCCAATGTGCAGAGTTCATTGGCCATGGTGGATTTCATTGTTGAATTTTACGGCCAGGCTGCACATGCGTCCGGCGATCCATGGAATGGCAGGTCTGCTGTGGATGGGCTCGAATTATATACCACAGGCCTGAATTACATGCGCGAACACATCAAGCCATCTGTTCGGGTGCATTACCATATTCAGCATGGAGGCGATGTAGTGAACGTGGTTCCAGACTACGCCAAAGTTTGGGTTCGTATCCGTGATTCTAAGAGAGATGGAATGGAAGCAGTCTGGAAATGGGCCGAGGAAATGGCTGAAGGGGCTGCAAAGATGGCCAGAGTGGATTACAAGATTTCATTGGTTTCAGGTCTGCATGAGGTTTTAGTGAACCGAACCGGTGGAGCCGTATTGCAAAAGAATCTGGAAGCGCTGGGCCCCATTACTTACACTGATGATGAAATAGCTTATGCCAAAAAAATTCAGGAGGTAACCGGCAAGCCTCAGGTTGGCCTGGATGGTAAAATCACTCCGCTTGAGGATACTAAGGAACAATTTGGTGGCGGCTCGACTGATGTCGGCGATGTTAGCTGGTTGGTACCAGAAATCCGCCTGGGAGTTACAACGGCGGCGAAGGATGCCCCCTGGCACTCATGGGCTACGGTGGCCTGCACAGGGATGTCCATCGGGCATAAAGGCATGATTTACGCTGCAAAAGCTTTGGGGATGACTATGGTAGATTTGTACCAAAACCCCAAGATTATAGAGGACATGAAAAAAGAGTTCAAAGAGAAAAAAGGGGATTACCAATATAAACCCATTCTCCCGGAAGGTCCGCCACCAATTCCGATGGTTAGGGGCGGGGAGTAAAAAGAGAGAAAAGGTGACACCTTTTTGAAAGGTGTCACCTCTGTCGATTATTTCATTCAACAGCACATTTACCCAGCCAGAGAAAAATGAAAATCCACACTATTCCTTTGAGTGTGAAGAAAATAAAGCCAGCTACACCAATTCTTTTCAGCCAGGTCATGAATTTTCCTCCTTTTTTGCTGTTTTCTTCTGTCTGCATTCTAAAATCCTGAATTTAAACCTGAATTACTCCGACATTAAACGGTTGAACCGGCGAATGGTTGGCCATTGCTATTCCGGTTGATATCCATTTTCTGGTATCCAGCGGGTCGATTATAGCATCCACCCATAGTCTGGCCGCAGCGTAGTAAGGTGTTGTTTGGTTGTCGTATTTGTTTTTGATGTGTTCAAACAGGTGTTTCTTGTCCTCCGCAGAAAGCTCCGATTCCTTTTCTTTCATTGCTGCCATCTGTATCTGCAGCAAAGTCTTGGCAGCCTGCGCTCCACCCATAACCGCTATTTTGGCAGTTGGCCATGCGAGTATCAATCTTGGGTCATAAGCTTTTCCACACATGGCATAATTGCCGGCACCGTAAGAATTGCCAATTACTATGCTGAATTTAGGTACGGTGGAGTTGGCCACTGCATTCACCATTTTTGCACCATCTTTGATGATGCCTCCATGTTCCGACCTTGTACCGACCATAAAACCCGTGACGTCGTGGAGGAATAAAAGCGGAATTTTCTTCTGGTTGCAATTCAGGATGAACCGGGTAGCCTTGTCAGCAGAATCGGAGTAAATTACTCCTCCAAACTGCATTTCTCCGTTGGCTGCTTTCACGACCTGCCTGTTGTTGGCAACAATTCCAACAGCCCATCCATCTATTCGGGCATAAGCACAGACGATGGTTTTTCCGTACTCCTCTTTATAAAAAACGAGGTCGGAATCGTCCACCAGCCGTTTGAGTATTTCAACAACATCGTAAGGCTTGCCAGAGTCATGAGGTAGTATCTGATAAATTTCTTTCTCGGTCAGTTTGGGAGGTTTGGCAGCAGTCCTGTCAAATCCGGCTTTGTCAAAGGAACCGTATTTGCTAATCAGTTTGCGAATGGTATCCAGGCATTCTTTATCATCTATCATTTTATAATCACAGATGCCTGAGATTTCCGTTGTCGTAACAGCACCTCCAAGAGTTTCCTGATCCACCTCTTCTCCAATGGCCGCTTTCACCAAATAGGGCCCGGCAAGGAAAATACTCCCGGTACCTTCCACTATCAATGCTTCATCGGACATAATAGGCAGATAAGCCCCTCCAGCCACACAGCTGCCCATTATGGCGGCTATCTGTGGTATTCCAGCAGCCGACATCTGCGCATTGTTTCTGAATATTCGGCCAAAATGTTCTTTATCAGGGAAAATTTCATCCTGCATTGGCAAGAAAACACCAGCACTATCGACGAGATATACGATGGGAATACGATTTTCCAGAGCTATCTCCTGGGCTCTAAGGTTTTTTTTACCAGTAACCGGAAACCATGCACCCGCTTTAACGGTAGCGTCATTGGCGACTATGATGCAGAGTCGGCCACTGATGTAACCTAACCCAACCACCACACCTCCAGCGGGGCAACCTCCATATTCCTCGTACATTTCAAAACCTGCAAATGCACCAATTTCCATCCAGTCAGTTTCAGGGTCTACCAGATAATTGATTCTTTCCCGGGCTGACATTTTACCCTGTGACTGAAGTTTTTCAATTTTTTTTGCTCCACCACCTAATCTGATTTTGATGAGCCTGTGCTTCATCTTTGAAATCATCATTTTGATGGAATCCTCATTTTTGTTCTTTTCAATATCCATGTTCGCTGGTGTCCAACAGGGTGAATAATCAGGTGCTTATTTTGGTTAATAAACGTGTAAAGAAAGTAAAATGGCTTTACATGGCCAAGGAGTAAAATAGAATGGCCCACCAGAATAATAACCTGACGGGCCCATAATGCCTTATGTTTTGATTAATGGTTTGACCAGATACTGATGATTTCAGGCAGTAAGTTTGCAATTCGCTGAACGGTAGTTGTTTACTGTTCTTTTGCACATTGCTGCACTAATCGTCCATTTATTTTACCTGAAAAGTATAATAAAAGTCACCTTCATACTCCTCGTATATTCCTTCAATAAAGACATCAAAACCCTTTTTGCGGTAAATTAAATCCATTACCTCTTTTACAGAAGCGACTTTCACGTTGTCTACCCGTGTTATGATAAAACCTGCTTCCATTTGTGTCTGACTAACAGGGCTGTTCGGCTCTACTTTGGCTACATATGCCCCTAAAACTCTCATCCTTCTTCTTTCATCAGTGGACAGTTCACGCAAATGCAAGCCCAAATCTTTTGCCAAGGTTTCACCTTCATTGCTGACTGTGTATCCCCGCGACTGTTGTTTATCCTTGAGATCTATATAAGCTATCTGACTTTTGCCAGACCTGTAATACTGTACTTTAATTCTCATACCCGGTCTCAGCCGACCCACATATTCCTGTAACTGAGGGACCGTATTAATTTTTACTCCATCAATGGAGGTTATGACGTCCCCGCTCTTTAAACCTGCATCAGCAGCTCCGCCGTTTGTCGTTACAGCGTTTATCAATACACCTTCCACTGAAGGTAATCCGGCTTCTGCGGCTATTTTTCCGTTAACTGGTCCGATTCTTACACCCATTAAGCCACGTTTCACTTCTCCAAATTCCCGCAGGTCTTTAATGACCTTTCTGACCAGATTGGCTGGAATGGCAAAAGAATAACCTTCGTACCTTCCAGAACGGGTCATGATAGCGGTATTGATTCCAACGAGGTCACCGTTTGTATTTACAAGTGCACCGCCACTATTGCCAGGATTAACAGCCGCATCAGTCTGGATAAAGGATTCAATGCTGTATTCGCCTTCCAGCACATCTATGCTCCTTCCCAAAGCACTGACTATTCCTGCAGTCACGGTTGAAGAAAGATTAAAGGGATTGCCAACGGCAAGGACCCATTCTCCCACACGCAATGAGTCAGAATTACCAAACTGCAGATAAGGTAGCCCCGTCTCCTCAATTTTTAGCAGGGCTATATCTGTCGAAACATCTGCAGCTATAAGTGTTGCCCGGTATTCGCGACGGTCGTTCAACGTTACTTCAAATTTATCTCCCTCTTCTATGACATGGTTATTTGTGACGATAAACCCATCTGTACTTACAATGACTCCCGAACCATTAGCTGAAACATAAGATCCACCGCCCCACCAGTTGTGGTTTGCCTGACTGGTTGTGCGAATATTCACAACAGCAGGGGTGACTATCTGGGCTGAAGCAATAAAATCGGTTGGTGCCGACGACAAATAGGGCTTTTTCAGGTATCCTGAAACAAAGTTGTTGTCATTATTCCTGATGGTTCTCGACAGCAAAGGGTCCTGGTAAACAATTACCTTTTGAGGTGCTTCCACAATCCTGTAAATACCGACCGCCAGGCAAGCAGAAATCACGGATGCGGTGAGTATTGTCCACAAATTCTTCATGTCACAATGTTTAGTAATGAGTCAAAAATAAAGTTGCCAAATTGTTTTCTTAACCACTTGAAAATCAGTTGGCGGTTGGCGGTTGGCAGTTGGCAGTTGGCAGTTAGTTGCTGGAGCTTGATTAATTTCCAATTTCCAATTTCCAATTTCCAATTTCCTTTTTCCTTTTGCCTTTTTACTTTGGGGCTACCCGCAAAGTGGGTTTTTAATTTGAAAAGGTCAACCTTAAAATCCCGTTTTCGCCGGACTTTAAAAAATTTTCCCTGGCGGGAAAGTTATGGAGGGTCATTTTTTCACTGCAATCTGTATGCCGCTAATAGTGAATGCTGTAGATGATAATATGTGTCTTACGAGTTGTTAAACTTCGGAAGATGAGATTGGACTGTTTGTTTTACATCCTTCTTTATATTTGAGTCAAATTTGGATAACTACTTTTCTAACTATGAAAATACCGTTTTATAAATACCAGGGTACCGGGAATGATTTTATCATCATCGACAACCGGGGAACCGGATATCTGACGAGGAGAAATTCTGACATCATCCGGTGGATGTGCAACCGCCGTTTTGGCATCGGAGGAGATGGCCTGATTTTACTTCAGGAAAAGCATGGGTTTGATTTTGAAATGGTTTATTTCAACTCAGACGGAAAAGAGGGCTCCATGTGTGGTAATGGTGGCAGATGTATCACTTCTCTTGCCTGTCACCTGGGATTAGTGAAAGATAGTTGCACTTTCCTGGCCATTGATGGTCCACATCAGGCAAAGATTATCAGAGAGGATTGGATTGAGTTGAAAATGTCGGATGTAACAGAGATAGAGAAAGGCCAGGATTACTTTGTCCTGGATACCGGTTCGCCACATTATGTCATTTTTGTTGAAGACCTCAATGACATTAACGTGGTGGAAAGTGGACAGGTTATCAGATATTCCGATAGGTTTCGTGAAAAGGGTATCAATGTAAACTTTGTGGAGAGAAACAATTTCTATCTCCAGGTTGCCACCTATGAACGTGGAGTGGAGGATGAAACGCTATCCTGCGGCACCGGGGTTACTGCTGCGGCAATTTCCTCTTTTTATAAAAATAAATTACCATTGGCTGCCACGGAAATCTACATCGGTACTATGGGTGGAGATTTACAGGTGAAATTTGTTCCGGAGCCTGATGGGGCTTTCAGGCAGGTCTGGCTTTGTGGTCCGGCAGTTCAGGTATTTGCTGGCGAGTATATGGTTGGGTGAGTTATGTTTTATTCAAAGTCCTCGTCATCACCCAGCGCTAATTTTGCTTCGGCGAGTTCGCTGTAGGCATGTTTATCTCCCGCCTTTTGGGCTATTTCCATTCCTATTCTGTAGGTTGAAAAGGCTTCATTCAATTGGTTTAGTTTTTCATAGAGTTTGCCCAAATGGTAATAGGTTCCAATGTAATCAGGGTCATTGTTTTCCAGACTTTGGTAATAAACTAAAGCTTTATCCGGTTCTCCCATCCCTTCGTACTCTTTAGCGAGGGCAAATTGTATGAAGGAATCTGTTGGATTGCTCTCCAATAGGGATTTAAGTTGGTCAAGTCTGCTCATAAATTTATTGGTTTGAGTGCGACAAAGTTCCCGGGAAAGTTCCTGGGAGAATAGTTGGTTTCAAAACTCTGAATTACAACAATTTATAAACAAAGGTGAAACGGAAAACGCTTTCACCTCACATCTTTCATACTTAGGTGAATTCGTTTTCTGAGCACATCCACTTCCACTACCCGTACTTTTACCTCCTGATTCAATTTCACAACGTCTGCGGTGTTTTTGACGAATTTGTTAGCCAGTTGTGATATATGTACGAGTCCATCCTGTTTGACGCCGATGTCCACGAAAGCTCCAAAATTGGTGATGTTGGTGACAATCCCCGGCAACTCCATGCCGGGCGAAAGGTCTTCAATTGACCGCACATTGCCAAATTCAAAAGCCTTTGCACTACCTCGTGGATCCAGGCCGGGCTTATCCAACTCTTTCATGATGTCTGTCAATGTAGGCATACCTGTGGTATGGCTGACGTATTTCTTTAAATCAATTTGCCTTCTCAAGGAAGGGTTTTTGATTAATTCCGCAACAGTAGTGTTTAAATCAGAAGCCATACGTTCGACAATGTGGTAGCTTTCAGGATGAACAGAGGTATTGTCGAGTGGATTATCTGCATCTCGAATTCTGAGAAAACCGGCACATTGTTCAAATGATTTTTCACCCATTCTTGGGACTTTTTTCAGTTGCTGTCTCGAAACAAACTGCCCAATCTCTGTTCGGTAACTGATAATGTTTTGTGCAAGCGAAGGCCCTAAACCTGAAACATAAGTTAGCAAGTGTTTACTGGCTGTGTTCAGGTTAATGCCAACTGCATTGACACAGCTTTCGACCGTGCGGTTGAGGCTTTCCTTCAATTTTACCTGGTTGACATCATGCTGATATTGGCCTACACCAATACTTTTTGGGTCAATTTTTACCAATTCAGCCAGTGGATCCATCAACCTTCTGCCAATACTGACACCTCCCCGAACCGTTACATCATGTTCGGGAAACTCTTCACGTGCCACTTCCGAGGCTGAATAGATGGAGGCCCCGGCCTCATTTACAGAAAATATTTCCACCTTTTTTTCAAATGGGATGCCTTTACATAAATCGAGCGTTTCACGACCAGCGGTTCCATTGCCAATGGCGATTGCATCAATCTTAAACTGAAGCACCAAATCCTGTATGGTTTTTCTGGCCATCATTTCATCCATTTGAGGTGGATGAGGATAAATGGTTGTGTTATGAAGTAAGTCTCCATTTTCATTGAGAACCACGACTTTACATCCAGTGCGGAAACCCGGGTCGATTCCGAGGGTGCGTTTTGGTCCCAGCGGTGGTGACAGTAATAGTTGCCTCAAATTTTCCACAAAGACCTGAATAGCTTCCTCATCCGCTTTTTCTTTGGCAGTATTTCTGAATTCAGTTTCAATACTGGGTGAAAGAAGTCGCTGATAGGAATCGTGCAGTGCCATTTTTACCTGTTCTGTAGAAGTACCTTTGCCTTTCAGGAAATCTTGTTCTAACCTGTAAAGAACCTCTTCCTCTTCAGGGGCAATACTCACCCGAAGGAATCCTTCATCTTCACCGCGCCGGATGGCCAGGTAACGGTGTGAGGGGCAATTTTTCAGTTGTTCGGAGAAACTGAAATAATCTCTGAATTTGGCAGCTTCCTCCTCTTTGCCTTTGGCAACTTTGGTAGTAATGACCGCATCTTTCTGAAAGGCAAAACGCACTTTATTGCGTGCTGATTCATTTTCAGCAATCCATTCCGCGATGATATCTCTGGCACCCTGCAAAGCGCCATCTATCGTTGTCACTTCTTCACTAAGGTAATTTTCAGCCAAATGGTCGGCTTGCTGGTTTTTCTGCTCAAAAATAATCCGGGCTAACGGCTCAAGACCCTTTTCCCTGGCTGCTGTTGCTCTTGTCTTTCGTTTGGGTTTATAAGGCAGGTAAATGTCTTCCAGTTCTGTGCTGTCCCAGCAATCTTCAATACGCTTGCGCAACTCGTCAGTCAGTTTACCTTGTTCTTCAATGGTGCTTATAACCGTTTCCTTTCTTTTCAGCAATTCCTGAAGCTTTTTCCATTCCTGTTGTATATCAGCAATTTCCACTTCGTCGAGTGAGCCGGTCGCTTCTTTGCGATATCGCGCAATAAAAGGAATAGTAGCACCTTCTTCCAAAAGGCTAATAGTGCTTTCTATTTTTCGGGTTGGGACCTTGGTTTTTTCCGCAATGAGTTTTATTAAGAGCATGTTTGTTCAGTTGTAAAAAGAACAGAGGGCACAAGTTCAGCATGGTAATTTCTGAGCTTATGCCCTCTATATAATATAGTCTGTCAGCCTTTCCAATTGGCTTAGTAATGAGTCAAAAATAAAGTAGCCAAATTGTTTTCTTAACCACTTGAAAATCAGTTGGAAAACTTTTGCCTACTTGGCCCTAAGGGCCTTGCCCCTTTAGCCCTTCGGGCTTCGGGGTTGCCTTTTTACTTTTTACTTGTTCCTTACAGGAATTTATTCACATCAACGTACTTGAGTCCGAAGGCTTCGGCAACGCCCTGATAGACGACATGACCTTTGATGATGTTAAGTCCAAGTTTCAGAGCCTGATTTTCCCGGCATGCCTGTTGCCAACCTTTATTTGCCAATAGAATGGCGAAAGGTAAAGTGGCATTAGTCAATGCAATGGTTGAAGTATAAGGAACTGCGCCCGGCATGTTGGCTACACAATAGTGAAGTACATTGTCGATTGTATAAATGGGATCCTGATGGGTAGTCGGTTTAGTGGTTTCAAAACAGCCACCCTGGTCCACGGCTACGTCGACGAGAACTGTTCCGGGACGCATGTCTTTCAGCATTGCTCTTGTTATCAAATGAGGTGCTTTGGCGCCGGTTATGAGTACAGCACCTACAATCAGGTCGTGATTTCTAATGAGTCTTCGAATGTTCAATTCATTGGAATACATGGTAATGACATTGGCTGGCATGACATCAGCCAAATACCTCAATCTGGAAAGGTTGGTATCCAGAATAATTACCTGAGCACCCAATCCTGCTGCCATTTTAGCCGCTTGTGTGCCCACAACGCCTCCACCTATAACGAGAACCTTGGCTGGTTGGACGCCTGGCACACCACCTAACAGAATGCCCCTGCCCCCCATTGGTCTTTCCAGGAATTTGGCACCTTCCTGAACAGCCATCCGGCCAGCAACTTCAGACATAGGCACCAAAAGTGGAAGGCTGCGGTCAGGCATTTCAACAGTTTCATAAGCAAGACAAACAGCTTTGCTCTCTATCATCGCTTTTGTGAGGGGCTCGTAAGATGCAAAATGGAAATAAGTGAACACAAGCTGATTAGGGCGTAACATGGAATATTCCTGTTCAATAGGTTCTTTTACTTTCATGATCATTTCACCCTTCTCGTAACAGGCAGCTGCATTAGGCAATATCTTGGCACCTGAATCCATGTATTCTTTATCTTCGAATCCACTGTGTTCACCAGCGCCTTGTTGTATGTAAACTTCATGGCCTCTTTTGGACAATTCTAGTGCACCGGCTGGTGTAAGCGCTACGCGGTTTTCATTGGTTTTTATTTCGGCAGGAACAGCAATAACCATAATATTCAGGTTTGTAGTTTAGTAGATAAATAATTGAGGCGGCAAATATAGGAAAGGGAATTCTTATTCCTGATTGGGGGCCAGCTAAAAGAAATCATGCGAAAGGATGACCAAAGTTGGAAAGCACAATGATATAGGTGGAAAAAAAAAGCCCGGAATTTCTCCGGGCTAAAAACGAATCTTACAATTCTTTAACCAAAACTTACACGACCAAAGATAGGCAATTTTTGTGCCAGAAATTAAAATCATTTTTAATTTATTAAAATTTGACCATCATAAGATGGAATAATTTTTTTAAGAATTGCTTCCTGAAATAGCCTGTTTACGGCACTTCTACCTGTTTCTCCTAAACTTACGGTAAAATCATTTACGTATAAATTAATGTGTTGATGCATTACCTGTTCATCCATTTCCTGTGCATGACATTTTACGAAATCTTTCGAAGATTGTGGATTAGAAAGGGCAAATTCCACACTCCGCCGTAACACACGGTCGATTTTCGATTGTGTTGTAGCATCAAGCTTTCTAGACACTGCAATGCCTCCAAGAGGAATAGGAGCGTGGTAAGTGCTTTCCCAATACTCACCAAGGTCCATCATTTTAATTAGTCCTTTGCTCTCATAGGTAAAGCGGTTTTCGTGAATTATCAACCCCGCATCTACAACTCCAGAAAGCACTGCATCTTCAACTTCTGAGAATACCAATTCAACTTTGTTATTAGCATCCGGAAAAGCTAAACTCAATAGCAAGTTGGCAGTAGTGTATTTTCCTGGTATTGCGATGCTGGCAACGTTGAGTGCCTCCTTACCGAGTGATTGCTTTGCTATCAGCAAGGGGCCGCAATTATTACCAAGTGCGCTGCCCGAGTTCAAAAGAGCATAGTCATGAAGTAGCCACCCCAAGGCATGATAACTGAGCTTGGTTATGTCCAGTTCTTTGTTGAACGCTTTCCTGTTTAATTCTTCCACATCAGCCAATACGACATTAAATTCAAGTCCTTCCGCATCAATCTTTCCATGAACGAGTGCATCGAAAATGAAGGTATCATTAGGGCAAGGCGAAAATCCAATTGATAGTTTCATGCATTTAATCAGTTGTTGTGGGTAAAGTTAATCAGGAAAGAGTTGTTTCCCATTTTCTACATTTGCACCGCTATGCAAATCTTATTTGAAGACAACCACTTGATTGCGGTAAACAAGCCTGCCGGGATACTGGTTCACGGCGATGTTACCGGCGACCCAACCTTAGCTGATATGGTTAAGGCTTATATCAAAGACCGTTACGACAAACCTGGTGATGTTTTTCTGGGTGTGATTCACCGCCTTGACAGGCCAGTGAGTGGAGTTTGTGTTTTTGCCAGAACAAGCAAAGCGCTCGAGCGCATGAATAAATTATTTGCGGAGAGAAAAGTGGAAAAGGTATATGTGGCTATTACTGGTAAAAGGCCGAATCCAATCTCCGGTACCCTTACTCACTTTCTGCTGAAGGATGAAAGCAGAAACCTGACCAGAGCCTTGGATAATCCCAGCAACCGTTCGAAAGATGCGAAAAAATCGTCCCTCGATTATGAACTTCTAGGTGAATTGGGAAGTCAGTTTTTTCTTAGGATATTGCCCAAAACAGGCCGATCTCACCAGATCAGGGCTCAACTGGGTAAAATAGGATGCTCCATTCGCGGTGATGTAAAATATGGTTATCCCACAGCAAACAAGGATGGTTCTATCCATTTACATTGCCATTCACTTTCTTTTGAACACCCAGTAAAAAAGGAGCAGATTATTATAGAAGCAGACCTCCCTCACAATCAGATTTGGAATCTGTTTCGCAACATGGGTTAGATTTTAGAAGCAATACCTAAATCAACAATAAAACTGAATATGGAAAATGTAACAGTAATCGGTGCAGGGACAATGGGTAATGGCATTGCCCATATCTTTGCCATGAAAGGATTTAAAGTCAACCTCGTCGACATAGATAAAGATGCTCTCGACAGAGCCATCAGTACAATTGCTCTCAACCTAGACCGAATGGTTAAAAAGGAGTTGATTTCCCAAGAGGAAAAAGACGCAACACTTGCCAACATTACTACTTTCACAGTTTTGAAAGAAGCGGTTAAGAAAGCAGAATTAATAGTCGAAGCTGCAACTGAGAATGTTGAATTGAAGCTGAAGATTTTCAGACAATTGGATGAGGAGGCACCTTCAAAAGCTATAATGGCCACCAATACTTCCTCCATTTCTATTACAAAGATTGCTGCAGCTACTTCAAGACCCAGCCAGGTAATCGGGATGCATTTTATGAACCCCGTACCTGTAATGAAATTGGTTGAAATTATTCGGGGGTATGGCACTTCAAATGAGGTTACCCAAATTACTATGGATGCCTGCCGAAAGTTGGGTAAGGTACCTGTTGAAGTAAACGATTATCCGGGTTTTGTCGCCAACAGGATATTGGCACCAATGATCAATGAAGCCATCTATACATTGTACGAAGGAGTGGCCGGAGTTGAGGAGATTGATGCCGTGATGAAATTGGGAATGGCTCATCCAATGGGTCCCCTTCACCTGGCGGATTTCATAGGATTGGATGTGGTATTGGCAATATTGAGGGTGATGCACGACGGATTCGGTAATCCAAAATACGCACCCTGTCCGCTGCTGGTAAATATGGTCACCGCAGGAAAGCTTGGAGTGAAGTCAGGTGAAGGATTTTACTTCTATAAACCCGGTATTAAAGAACTGGAAGTGGCCAATAATTTCAAGCGACTGAGTATTTGATTTCGCGAATAAGAAAACCCGCAACAACGACATGGCAGTTGCGGGTTTTATAAAAAGTCAAACACCTTTAGAAATACTTAAAGCTCTGACCTTTTTCAATTTTCTTTAAAGTTTCAAAAATCAGCTTTATCACATTTTCGACGTCATCGATATGTGCCATTTCCACTGTGGTATGCATGTAGCGCAATGGAAGTGAAATCAGCGCAGAAGGAACTCCACCATTGCTGTAGGCAAAGGCATCCGTATCAGTACCTGTGGTACGGGAAGCTGCTTCACGTTGTATGGGTATCTTATTGGCAGCTGCCGTATCAATAATCACCTGCAGTAGTTTATTGTGGACGGCTGGAGCGTAGGTTACCGATGGTCCTGCACCACATTTGACATCTCCAAGGATTTTTTTCTCAACCAGGGGTGTGTTGGAATCGTGGGTTACATCGGTCACGATAGCGACATTGGGTTTTATAGAGTCTGCAACCATCTGTGCTCCCCGCAATCCTATTTCTTCCTGGACGGAGTTAACGATATACAGTGTGTAGGGAAGTTTTACCTTTTTCTCGTGAATCAGGCGTGCTACCTCCGCGATGCAGAATCCACCGATGCGGTTGTCCAATGCACGACCCACGTAGAACCTGTTATTTAACTTGATGAGTTCATCCTCATAAGTCATTACGCATCCTACGTGGATGCCCATTTCTTCCACTTCAGCCTTGTTCTTGGCACCAACATCTACAAAAATGTTGTCGGATTTTGGCACCAACTTGTCCTCATCTTTGCGGGTATGAATGGCTGGCCAACCAAAGACACCTTTTACAAAGCCCTTGGCAGTGTGGATATTCACACGTTTTGATGGGGCAATCTGATGGTCGCTGCCGCCATTTCGGATAACGTGAATAAATCCTTCTTCAGAAATAAAGTTTACAAACCATGAAATCTCATCGGCATGGCCTTCGATTACCACACGATAGTCAGTGCCCGGATTGATGATACCATAGGCGGTTCCATAATTGTCCAGTTGCCAGTCATGCACAAACGGTTTGATATAGTCAAGCCAGATTTGTTGTCCCTTGGATTCAAATCCAGTTGGGGAGGCATTGTTGAGATACGTCTGTAAAAATTTTTCGGAGTGTTGATTGATTATTGGCATTCTCCTTAGTACTGTTTTCCCGGCTATGCCGGTTTTTGTTTTGAAATAGGGATGCAATAATTTGGTTATTGTCCGGTCTTACATCTCCAGGTTGTCAGTAAATCCACATCGTGGAGGTTGATGAATTTGCTGGCAAGTGCTTCTCTGATTAGAACGTCATAATTGGACAAAGCCTCAACGTGGCAATCAGCTTTTTCAAATGATTTAATGGCTTTTTCAAAATTATAAGAGAAAATAGCCAGTACTCCTGCGACTTTCAATCCTTCATTTTTTAAAGCCTCAACTACGGCAAGACTGCTTCCGCCTGTTGAAATCAAATCTTCCACCACCAAAACGTTCTCGTTTCCTCTGATATGTCCTTCTATCTGATTTTGGCGGCCGTGTTCTTTTGCTTTACTACGAACATATACGAATGGAAGTTTCAATTCATTGGCTATTAGCATCCCATGAGGTATGCCGGCAGTAGCCACACCTGCTATGAGATCGATTCTTCCGAAATTTTTCGATTGAGTAACCAAAGCTGTTTTAATGAAGTCACGAATCTCAGGGTAGGAAAGTATCTTGCGATTATCACAATATATGGGAGACACTATCCCGGAGGCCCAAGTAAATGGCTTTTGAGGGCTTAACTGAATTGCTTTAATTTGCAAAAGCCTTTTAGCTACTTCCTGTGCTATGTTCATATCGGTTTTGATAAGTTGTTGGGGCAATTAAATGTTCAAAATCTATTTTTAGAAAATCATTCAGTAAAGGGCAGCAAATGTACAAAATCTATATCAACGAGACTCCTCTTAAGCTGGTAACAAAAAGCCCACACAATACAAACTTAAAGGATTCTTCGTTTCTCGTTTTACATTACAATGGTAAGAAGAAGTTTTTACTCAACGTAATAGATCAATTGGAGAAAACCTCCCGCTTCACAGAAGTCTGGATATATCACACTGATTTGGAAGAATTGTTTAATGACTTTAGCTCTCTATACAAAATCATTGAAGCAGCAGGCGGACTGGTACTGAATAGGCAAGGAAATGCTCTCATCATTTTTCGAAGAGGCAAATGGGACTTACCAAAAGGAAAAATTGATAAGGGAGAATCGACTAAGGCAGCAGCAATAAGGGAAGTGGAAGAAGAAACAGGAGTAGCAGGCCTCAATATTCAAACAGAACTACCTCCAACATTTCATACCTATACTCTTGGTAATAAACGAATTCTGAAGAAAACATACTGGTTTCAAATGTTTACCCAGAATACAGATTTACATCTTCACAGTGAAGAAGATATTGAAGATGGCAGATGGGTAGGAGAAAGTGAAATCCGGTCGGGGAATTTCGATTTCTACCGCAGTATTGAAGATGTTATCCATTCCAGTTCTGCCTTTCACTTAAATAAAGATTGAATTGAGCTTTCCTTAGACCATTTATCCTTCATGTTGTAATTTTGGGCTTGCTAATCAGACCTGCAATTATGGAATCTGCTAAAATCCTTTTGGTTGATGATGAGCCGGACATCATTGAAATTTTGTCCTATAACCTTAGAAGTGAAGGTTATGAGATTAAAACAGCTTATGATGGAGCGGAGGGACTTAAAGTTGCGGCCGATTTTATGCCTGACCTCATTATTCTGGACATCATGATGCCTGAAATGGACGGTGTAGAGATGTGCCGCCAACTGCGAAGCCAGAAAGTATTTGATGAAACGCTCATTGCCTTTTTGACAGCAAGGGAAGAAGATTATTCACAAATTTCTGGTTTTGAGGCTGGTGCTGATGATTACATAACCAAACCACTGAAGCCAAGGGTTCTGAAGAGCAGAGTTAAGGCACTGTTGCGTCGTAGCCCTAAATTGACACAAGGTGGCCAAAAGGTTTTGGAATTTGGAAATATCCGCATCGATTTGGAAAAAATGGTCGTGTTCAATAATAATGTTCAGATTGAATTTCCCCGAAAGGAATTTGAGCTGCTCATCTTGCTATCGGGCAAGCCGGGAAGGGTTTTTACCAGGAGTGAAATCTTCCAACTCGTATGGGGTTCAGATGTCATCGTCGGTGAGCGCACTATTGATGTCTATATTCGAAAACTTCGCGAAAAACTAGGCAACGACATAATTAAAACTGTGAAAGGAGTAGGGTATAGGTTCGATTTTTAATTACTATTTGGATTTTTTTAGTCAAAATAAATGCTTCAAATTCTTTCGCAAAAAGCTTGGAAAAATCCAACGCCACGGCAAACCGTGGTGCTCATTTCTGTTATACTATCCCTCGTTTGTGGTTTTGGATTCCTGATTCTTATTCTTTTTGTACTACCCGGATTATGGTGGATGGCCTTGGTTGCGGCTGTTTTAGTTTATGTAGCCTCCACTTACATCATTGGATATCTGTTGGGTATTTATATTTTCAGAAAACAGAAGATGGTGTATAAAACCATACATCAGCGAAAACTTGCACTGGCAGAGAAGCGGGAAGTCTACAACGCTGATGAACCAATTTTTGAGTCAGTACTGAAAGAGATTGATAAATGGTCGGACCGGGAGGAAGGAAATCTGCAAACAGTCCATTCTTGGCAAGAGTATCGTCGAAAATACCTTGGCGACATATCACATGAACTGAAGACTCCCATATTCAACATTCAAGGTTATATAGAAAGTCTAATAGATGGTGCCATGGATGATCCACAAGTGGCAATGAGTTTCCTGATAAAAGCATCAAAAAATTTGGACCGGCTGAATACAATTGTCCAGGATCTGGAATCCATTTCACGTTTGGAGTCAGATCAACTCATTCTCGACCTGCAGGCATTTGACATTAAGGAACTAACCAAGGAAGTGTTTGAGGACCTTGAGTTGAAGGCCGGTGAAAAAAACATTAAACTGGTGTTCAAAGCAGGTGCCGACAGTCCTTTTGTGGTGAAGGCTGACAGGGATTACATAAGGCAGACGCTGATGAACCTTATTGGTAATTCCATTAAATACGGGGTGGAAAATGGAATGACCAAAGTGAGTTTTTACGACATGGATACCTATCTTTTGGTTGAGGTATCAGATAATGGAATAGGAATACCCAAAGAACATCTGCCAAGGTTATTCGACAGGTTTTACAAGGTGGACAAAAGCCGTAGTCGTGAACAGGGAGGTTCCGGATTGGGACTGAGCATTGTGAAACATATCATGGAAGCACACAGGAGCAATCCGGGTGTTGGCTCTACATTTGGGTTCAGCCTCGAAAAACTGGACTAGTTTCTGAATGTGATAAGAGGAGGGCTACTCTGCGACTAACATGAACTTGTTCTTTTTGCCGTTTTCCAGCAAGATATATTTACCTCGCAGCAAGGCTTCGCTGCCTAATTCACTTTCCGGGTCTGTGATTTTCACTTTGTTTACAGAAACTGCCTGTCCCAGAATAGCCCGTCTTGCTTCACTTTTCGAGGAGACTACCTGCGATACTTCTGACATCAGGTCTATAATATTGATCCCGTTTTTAATTGTGTCTGCTGGTATGCTGAAGCTTGGTATCTCTTCGGCAATCGTTCCCAACTCTTTTTCCTGAAGTTCGAGCAGTGATTCGCGGGAGGCTTTACTGTTGAATAGCAATTCAGAAACTTTTAGTACCGACTTGAAAGCCTCTTCGGAATGTACCCTTTTGGTGATTTCTTCGGCCAGGAGTCGCTTGAGTGCCTGGGGATTATCCGCCAACTCCTTTTCGGAGCTTACTATCTCCTCCTTGCTCTTCAGTGAAAAATATCTGGTAAACACTGTTATGTCACTGTCATCCGAATTTATCCAAAACTGGTAAAACCGGTATGGAGATGTCATCTCAGGGTCTAGCCATAAATTGCCCTGCTCTGATTTACCAAATTTTGACCCATCTGATTTGGTAAGTAGTGGAGTGGTGATGGCATGTGCCTTTTCGCCCAGATTCTTACGTATGAATTCAGTACCGCTTGTAATATTACCCCACTGGTCACTGCCGCCCATTTGAACGGTACAGCCCAAATCTTTATAAAGGCATTGGTAGTCGTAGGCTTGAAGCAATTGGTAGGAGAATTCAGTGTAGGAAATCCCGGTTTCAATTCTTCGTTGGACACTTTCCTTTGACATCATGTAGTTGACAGTCAGAGTCTTGCCAACGTCTCTCAGGAAGTCCAGCACTTCCATATTTCTATAAAAATCGTAGTTGTTGCGGATAAGGGCTCTGTTATCACCCTGATCGAATTCCAGGAATTTTTCGACTTGTTTTAGCTGAATCCCGGTATTGGTTTCCAGTTCTTCAATTGGTTTAAGTTCGCGTTCCTTGTCTTTTCCAGAAGGATCGCCAACTCTCCCGGTTGCTCCGCCCATCAAGACAATTGGCTGATGACCGCAGAGTTGGAAGAACTTGAGAATCATTATTTGCACATAGTTTCCAATGGTAAGGGATGGGGCCGTTGGGTCAAATCCTATATAACCTGTTCGCATTCCTGAATTCAAATGTTCCTCTACACCTTCAGTCATTTGGTGTAACATCTTGCGCCATCTCAGTTCTTCGACGAAATTCTTTATCATGATTTTGGTAGCTGTGTTCTGTGTTCGGGTTGTATGATTAATTCGAAATGCGCGGCAAAAATAATGAACCGCCAACAACGAACAACAAATTGTTATGCAGGAAAGGAAAAGGAATATATTTGCCCGTATGAATTTTGAGTTATTCGTTGCCCGGCGTGCTTCACTTAAATCCAGAAATTCATTTTCCGGACTCATCATTCGCATTGCTATCATTGCAATTGCCCTCAGTTTAGCCGTTATGATTGTCGCCACAGCTGTTATCAGTGGCTTCAAACAACAAATTGGAGAAAAAATATTTGGATTCTGGGGGCATATCCACATTACCAGCACACAAATCAACCGCACTACAGGAGAGGCTGTCCCCCTGAATATCGACCAGCCTTTTTACCCTTCACTCGAGAATATCGAACAGGTCTATTATGAAGACTATCAGCGTTTGCTGGGTATTCAATTGCCATGGACAACGGAAAAACAAACAAAAGGCGGTATCAGGCAAATTCAGGTCTTTGCTCTTAAACCTGGCATTATCAGGACCAAAAAAGAAATAGAAGGCATTGTCCTGAAGGGTATTGGACAGGATTTTGACTGGTCCTTCTTTGACAAATACCTGGTGGATGGAACGCAGCTTAGCCTATCTGATACTTCAGTCTCCAGAGGTATCGTCATCTCAAAACAAACTGCTGACAGGTTGGAATTGAAAGTTGGCGACCGCTTCCTTTTCAATTTTGTGCAGGATGGTGAAGCGCTTCTTCGCGCCTTTTCTGTTGATGGAATTTACAAGACAGGCCTTGAGGAATACGACCGGAAATTTGCACTGGTTGACATCAGAAAAGTGCAGGAGTTATTGAATTGGGGTCCTGACCAGGTTGGTGGATTTGAGGTTTTTGTGGACAATCTGGAAGACATGGAGCGTCTGACAGACTATGTGTACCTTGAAGAGTTGCCCGGCAATATGTATTGCGAGAGCATTCGGGAAAAATTTCCTGCAATCTTTGAATGGCTGGCACTTCAGGATATCAACGAAGTCGTGATTTTGGTGCTGATGTTCATCGTTGGATTAATAAACATGGTAACAGCTCTGTTGATTCTGATTTTGGAAAGGACCAACATGATAGGAATACTGAAAGCATTGGGCCATTCGAATTGGGGCATCAGGAAAGTATTTCTTTACCATGCCGGTTTCATTATCCTTCATGGTTTGTTTTGGGGAAATCTTATGGGCATTGGCTTCTGTTTGCTTCAGGAGCATTTTCAGCTGATCAAACTTTCAGAGGAAAACTACTACCTTTCCTATGCTCCGGTAAATATCAATTTCATTACCATAGTTTTACTTAATGCCGGAACGCTTTTGGTCTCGGTTATATTTCTCATCATTCCTTCCTGGTTAGTTACCCGGATCAGCCCTGTAAGGGCCATCAGATTCAAATAATCAGATAGGAAAATCCATCAGAATTTTACCCAACTAATTGTTAATCAAAGAATTTTTTGACAATTCTCTTTTTTTGTCGCTACATTGGGCCAACAAACAGTCTAACCCATGGATAAATGGCGAAAACTCAATGGGTATGTTCTGGAACTACCCATAAAAGAAGTTGTAGAACAAACCATCATCCAGGAAACTGCCGCTGGGCACAGGCTTAAGGTATGCATTGGCTCTGACTCTCAGGTTAGAGGCAGTACCGTAGAATTTGCCACCGTCATCGTCTTTTTGCGCGAAAAAAAAGGTGGTTTTATGTACATCCACAATTCCAAAGAAGAAAAGGCAATGAGCCTGAAAGAAAGGATGATTTTGGAAGTTGCCAGATCTGTTGATATTGCATACCGGCTTTGTGACCTTTTGGATAAATACCATGTCGAATTGGAAGTACACGCCGACATTAATACCGACCCATCATTCCAATCCAATACCGCATTGAAAGAAGCAATGGGTTATATCCTGGGTATGGGCTTTGTCTTTAAAGCCAAACCTGAAGCTTTTGCCAGTAGTTCTTGCGCCGATAAAGTAATCTGACCAGGATTTTCTTCTCTTCATAGTAATTGCTCTTTGTAGTATAATTGGTACTTTATTGTCTGACATCAAATAACTTATAACAGTGGCTATATTGCTTTTGTAGGATTTGCATCAATTTTTAGCTTTTAACTTGGTAAATACATGTTGTTTCCTCACATTTACCAGCCGTTTCCACCCAAGAAAGTAAGTGTATAAACCTTTTATTCGGCTAAACGCTTTAGAGAGATTTCTGAAATAATATTTGGTGATACCTGTTGGCCTCACTTAGAAGGATAGGCTGACTTTTTAAATATTAGAGAGTGCTTTATAAAGTAAAACTAAAAAATGCGGACAACAATGTCCTGCTCGATGACCACGTCTATGAATGGTTAACATCAGACGCGTATCTCACCAAGATTGATTTCATCAATAACCTGAGAAAGCATTCCAGTGGCTGTGCTGTTTTTCAGAAAACATGGAAAAAGGCAGACAGTAGTTTTAAAACGGAGACCATTTATTTACACAAACTGATAGCCGAAAAGTTTCTGACTTCTGCAAAGTCAAAAGCTATCAGTTTGGTTGGAGCAAAAAATGGGAACAAACTGGACTGCCGACTGGAGAATCTGATTTACCGTTCCAGGGCTGAAGCAAGCCGAAAGCGCAAAACCAGCAGCAAAACCGGCTACACCGGGGTTTATAAAGAAAACAAACGCTACCGTGCAGTGATATCTATCAATCAAAAGTCTGTTCACATAGGTATGTATGATACTCCGGAAGAAGCTGCCTTAGCCTACAATAAGAAATCGAGAGAGGTATTTGGGGATAAAGGAAAATTGAATGTAATTCGCCCCAAATAACATGCTTTTGTGTATTGCCTGAATTTCAAAGCAGGCTTTTCTGCATCAGACCTACTCTATGGAATTCCTTTTGAAGTTTCAGGAGTTCTTATAACTTACCCACCTCAACGCATCCCACTTTAAGATTCTTTCAATAATTAACAGAAGTCAAAAACAAGTCAAAATGAATATGCCTGTGTTTTGACTTGACAAATCTGCCTATCATTGCGGCATGAAAATAAAAAACGACATTTTACTCCGAGTCCTCAAAGGAGAAATGACAGAACGTCCACCTGTTTGGTTGATGCGTCAAGCAGGTAGAATTCTTCCCCAATACCGGGAAATCAGAAATAAACTTTCGGGATTTGTTGAGTTGGTAACTACCCCTGAATTGGCTGCAGAAGTAACCATACAACCAGTTGATGAATTGGGTGTGGACGCTGCCATACTTTTTTCTGATATTTTGGTTATCCCGGAAGCAATGGGGCTGAGGTACGATATGGTGGAAAAAAGAGGTCCGTCATTTCCAAAAACCATCAAGACTCAAAAGGACATTGACCAATTGGTTTCTGGAACAGAAGCAGCTCTTGCCCTGCAATATGTGTACGATAGTATCCATTTAACTAAGAAAGGACTGGATGGCAGGGTGCCACTTCTCGGATTTTCAGGTGCACCATGGACGCTTTTGGCATACATGGTGGAAGGCGGGGGAAGTAAAACATTTTCCAAGGCAAAAAAATTCCTCTATGCAGAACCAGCAAAGGCTCATGCGCTTTTGGAAAAGATTACAGACACTGTAATAGCCTATTTGCAGAAGAAAATTGAAGCAGGAGTAGATGCCGTGCAGGTATTTGATTCCTGGGCAGGAATACTGACTCCGGCACAATACAGGGAGTTTTCTCTGCCCTACATCGCACGCGTATGCAAAGAAGTTTCGGCGGTTCCTGTAATAGTTTTTGCTAAAGATGGATGGTTTGCATTGGAAGAGATTGCCAAGCTGGAATGTGATGCCATTGGGTTGGATTGGACAGTTGATCCCTTATTGGGTCGTAAATGGACAGGCAGGCGGAAAGTACTTCAGGGGAACCTGGACCCATGTTGCCTCTATGCCGATACAAAGCAAATAGAAAAAGTGACAACGCTCATGTTGAAAAGTTTTGGTCCTCATCATGTTGCCAATCTGGGTCATGGTGTTTACCCTGATACACCTTTGGATGGGGTAAAATGCTTTGTCGATACAGTCAAGTCTTACAGATACTCATCTTTGAATAGCTCAAAAGCGGAATGATTCCCATTATAAATTGAGAGACAAAAGCCAGGATTATTTTGATAGCCAGAAATTAGGTAAACTTGCAGCCGGAATTGCATTGGTTTTCTAAAACCAGGTGAAGAGAATTTCACATAAAACTCAAAAATGGGTTGGTTTAAACGCTTAAAAGACGGTATTCAAACTGCTACCAAGTATAAACGGGAAACGCCTGATGGTTTGTGGTATAAGTGCAAGGAATGCAATGAGATGAGTACAATGAAAGTGGTGAAAACCAATTTCTACAAGTGCCCTAAATGCAATTATCATATCAGGATAGGTTCTCATGATTATTTCGATATCATCTTTGACGGGAGTTATGAAGAGTTATTCCCTGACCTCATCTCTAAGGACACTCTGAATTTTACCGACCTGAAGCCTTACACAGAACGCCTGGCAGAGGAATACCAGAAAACAGGACTATTAGATGCAATGAGCGTCGCCACAGGAATGGTTGGAGAAAGACGATTGGTAGCATCTGCCATGGATTTCAGTTTTATTGGTGGCTCGATGGGTTCCGTGGTAGGGGAGAAGATTTCCAAATCAATAGATTATTGCATAGAGCACCGTACTCCACTGCTCATCATTTCAAAGTCAGGTGGAGCCCGTATGATGGAAGCTGCTTTTTCTCTTATGCAAATGGGAAAAACTGCTGCCAAACTTACACGTCTGTCCAAAGCAAGATTACCCTATTTCTCTTTCCTTACTGATCCGACAACCGGAGGGGTCACAGCTTCTTACGCCATGTTGGGAGACCTCAATTTTGCGGAACCCAAAGCACTCATTGGTTTTGCCGGTCCTCGCGTAATAAAGGAAACCATAAAGCGTGATCTACCGGAAGGATTTCAGACTTCAGAATTTCTGCTCGAAAAGGGATTCCTGGATTTTATTGTCGATAGAAAAGACCTGCGCTCTCGCCTGGAATCGCTCATGAACATGTTTCCGGAATAGCAGATTTTACTCTGATTTTGCAATCATTTACCGCACCTGATTTCACATCTCATCTTGCCCATTTTATCAGGGCTTCAGATGCTCTGACTTGAAGGGGAAAAATCGGCGAATTATATTGCCAATACGGGCAATTTAAAGCCCTTTCACGGTCGAATACTACCCATATTTTTTCTACTTTTGCACCTCCCGAAAAACAGTATTTTACAATCAATTTTAAAATCTTAGAATGACCTCCGGACAGCGTATTGTTCCCATTAACATTGAAGATGAAATGAAGTCCGCTTACATCGATTATTCGATGTCGGTTATCGTTTCCAGAGCCCTGCCTGATGTTAGAGATGGACTAAAGCCGGTTCATCGTCGAGTATTGTTTGGCATGTACGAATTAGGTGTGGGTTACAACAAAGCACATAAAAAATCGGCGAGAATAGTCGGTGAAGTTTTAGGTAAATACCATCCTCATGGTGACTCCTCTGTTTATGAGACCATGGTAAGAATGGCCCAGGTTTGGTCCCTGAGGTATCCTCTTGTCGACGGTCAAGGAAACTTTGGTTCTATGGATGGCGACAGCCCCGCTGCCATGCGATATACTGAAGCCAGGCTCAGAAGAGTAGCAGATGAGTTACTCACCGATATAGATAAAGAAACCGTTGATTTCTCCCTGAACTTTGATGATACACTCGAAGAACCAACAGTTCTTCCTGCAAGACTCCCCAACTTATTAGTTAATGGTGCTTCAGGCATTGCTGTTGGTATGGCCACCAACATGTTGCCACACAATTTGGGAGAAGTGATAGATGGAATCATTGAAACCATCAATAATCCAGAGATTACCATTGCTCAGCTGATGCAATTTATCAAGGCGCCTGACTTCCCGACCGGCGGCATCATATACGGTTATTCTGGCGTTAGGGAAGCTTTTGAAACGGGGCGGGGTAGAATTGTCGTACGCAGCAAAGCCAACATTGAAGTTGCTCCGTCAGGGAAAGAAACAATTATCGTCTCTGAGATACCATATCAGGTCAATAAGGCATCTTTGATTGTGAAGATTGCAGAGTTGGCAAATGAGAAGAAGGTTGAAGGTATAAGTGATGTCCGGGATGAAAGTGACAGAAGCGGCTTGCGCATTGTCATCGAAGTGAAGCGCGATGCGATGGCCAGCATCGTACTCAATCAATTGTTTAAACTTACCCCATTGCAAAGCTCATACGGAGTTAACAACGTAGCCCTGGTGAACGGCCGACCGGTACAGCTCAATCTTAAAGATCTGATTGAAGAATTTATCAAATTCCGACTGGAGGTGATAGTTCGCCGGACGAAATACGAATTGCGAAAAGCAGAGGAAAGGGCACATATTCTGGAAGGCTTGTTAATTGCTCTTGATCACCTCGACGAAGTCATTGCCTTAATCAGAGCCTCGGCAACTGTGGAAGAAGCAAGAGAGGGCTTGATGCGCAATTTTGAGCTTACAGAAATTCAAGCCAAGGCCATACTCGATATGCGCTTGCAGAAGTTGACTGGTCTTGAAAGAGAGAAAATTAAGCAGGAGTATGATGAACTGATTAAGTTGATTGCGAATCTGAAGGCTATCCTCGAAAGCGAAGAAATGCAGCGCGATATCATAAAAGAGGAACTGTTGGAAGTCAAATACCGCCATAATGATGAGCGCCGCACGGAAATTTCTTTTGAAGAGGGCGACATCAACATGGAGGATATCATCCCTGATGAGCAAGTGGTCATTACCATAACACACGGTGGATATATCAAACGCACTCCAGTTGCTGATTACCGTTTGCAGGGCAGAGGTGGCAGAGGCTCAAGAGGTGGCCGCACCAAAGGAGAGGACTTCATTGAGCATATGTTCATTGCCAGCAATCACAACTATTTGCTGCTGTTTACTGAATTAGGCAAATGCCATTGGTTACGCACATACGAAATTCCTGAAGGCGACAAGACTTCGTCCGGCAGATTCATACAAAACATAGTGAACATTCCAACTGAGGATACAGTTAAGGCTTACATCATCATCCAGGATTTGAATGATGCAAAATTCCTTGATTCACATTTTATCATGTTCTGTACACGTACAGGTATGGTGAAAAAGACCTCTGTCGAGTCATTCTCAAGGCCACGGGAAGGAGGTATCATTGCCATCAATATCAATAAAGGTGACCAATTAATCGAGGCCAAACTTACCAACGGTTCAAATGAAATTTTCATCGCTTCCAAATCGGGAAATGCCATTCGTTTCAATGAAGAGAAAGTAAGGCCGATGGGTCGTGCTGCAGCAGGCGTGAAAGGAATTCAATTGGACGACGACAACGACAGGGTGGTCGGTATGGCTTGCGTTCCGACAGTTGATTCTCAATTCACTATCCTGACTGTTTCTGAAAATGGTACAGGCAAGCGCTCCCAAATCGAAGATTACCGCCTTACAAACAGGGGAGGAAAGGGCGTAAAAACAATGGAAGTAACAGCTAAGACAGGTTCAGTCATTGCCATAAAAGCTGTTCAGGAAGAAGAAAACGTGATGATAACCACTAAAAATGGCATTGTCATTAGGATGCCGCTCACTGACATTAGAATAATGGGACGTGCCACACAGGGTGTGCGTGTTATCAAAATTGATGAAGACGACTCGATAGCCGATATCACCGTGGTTCCTCATGAAGAAGAGGAAAATGGAAATACAAACGGGGAATCAGTTGAAATCACTAATCCTGATATTGATTAGTGTCATACTTTTTAAATCTGTTCATTCAATTCTGAAAAACTAATTTTGCGTGTTTTAAAGATTTTTAACATTTTACTTAATGCCATAATCGTAAGAATCCCGTCTGGTAATGTAAACGAAAAATTCACTTGTTCGGAACTTACTTTGAATTATTAAAATTATCTAACATGAAGAAGTACTTATTCACTATCCTCACCCTTACCATCGCCGCTGTTATGACTATGGCGCAGGAAGATCCAGGTAAGGCTCTCTCAAAAGCTGGCAGGGCTTTAGGTAGCTACAACCTGGATAAGGCTAACAATGAGGCGAAGCTTAAGGAGGCTATCGACCTGATAAAGTTTTCCATTGATAGCCCGGAAACAAACAAAAGCTCTAAAGCATGGCAAACCAGAGGTGAAATTTACAATGCTCTTGCTGACAAGGATTTGACCATGGTTGCTCTGGACGATGCTTATGAGCCAGCCAATCCAGATGCACCTTTAATTGCCGCTGAATCTTTTGAAAAAGCCTTAAGTCTGGCTCAAAAGAAATTTGAAACTAAAGATGCATTGAAAGGCCTTGCAGAAGCAGGTGCCAAACTCAATGCATTTGGCAACAATCAGATTAACCGTAATGACTTTGCCGGCGCCTATAAATCATTGAACAAGGCCATGCAAGCCAACAAACTGGTTAAGGAAAATGGTGAGAATCCAATTATTCCAGATGAAGGAGTTGAAAACCACAAGTTTGTTGTCGCATACTGTGCAAGGCATATTGGTAACAACGAACATGCTAAGGCTCTTTTCAGTGAATTGATTAAGGAAAAAACAACTGAGCCCACTGTTTATTCTTCTCTGTTTTACATTTTGTTTGAAGAAGACTCTCCTGAAGCAATAAAGATACTCGAAGAAGGACGCAAAACATTCCCCGACAATACCGAGATTCTCTTTGCTGAAATCAACTACTATATCAGTGAGGCACGTTACGATGTGCTGGAAATCAAACTTAAAGAAGCCATTGAGCGTGAACCGAATAACCCCTCTGTTTACAGCGCACTTGGAAATGTGTACATGAATTTGTTTACCTCTGCTTATGAAAAGGACACGAAATCAACTACTGCACAGGGTTATTTCGACAAGTCAATGGAGTATTTCCAAAAAGCTGTTGATATTGACCCTAATCAATTTGATGCTATTTACAGTATGGGCTCACTGTACTTCAATAAGGCAGTAGCTATCATCAAGATGGCTAACGAATTGGGAATGTCAGCTGAAGATCAGAAAAAGTACACTGCTCTCGAAAAAGAGTCTTCCGCTCTTTTAACGACTTCATTACCTTTTTTCCAAAAGGCAGAAGCACTGAATGCAAACGACGTCAATACACTGATAGCACTTTCTGAAATTTTTGCCCGTATGAACGATATCGACAAGTCGATGGAATTCAAAGGCAGATTGGAGAAGGTGCGTGCCGGTGGCACCAATGCAGGTTCTTACTTCAAGAACTAAGTAAAAAGGCAACCCCGAAGCCCGAAGGGCTAAAGGGGCAAGGCCCTTAGGGCCAAGTAGACAAAAGTTTTCCAACTGATTTTCAAGTGGTTAAGAAAACAATTTGGCAGCTTTTTTGACTCTTTACTAACAGAATCATTTGAAATGAATAAATGGGCAGGTCTGGTTACGGATCTGCCCATTTTGTTTTTAATGTTGTTGGTTTTAATAAAAATTGATTTCTTACATCCCGAAAGAATCAGCAATGACAGTTTTATTAAAACGAATAGCCAATTCCATATCCTACCTGAATGAACAAGTCGGGAAGGCCTCTGCATGGTTGATACTTGCTCTGGTATTGGTGGTGGGTTTTGACGTGATTGCCAGAAAACTGTTCAATTTTACTAAGGTCTGGATAATGGACCTTGAGTGGCACCTATTTGCTCTGATATTCCTAATGGCTGCCGGTTCTGCCCTGCGACACGAAAAGCACGTCAGGGTTGATTTGTTTTACGCAGAATACAATGAAAAGGACAAAGCAACTACAGACTTTTGGGGAACCCTTGTATTTCTCATTCCCTGGTGCCTGGCAGTGATATACTATTCTTTCAATTACGCTATGGACTCCTTCAGAATGAACGAAGGTGCAGCAGAACCTGGGGGACTACCTGCGCGGTACCTTATTAAATTTGCTATTGTTGCGGGGATAATTTTGCTTTTGCTGCAGGCAATTGCGATGCTAATAGAAACAGGATTAATCTTGTTTTCCGGAAAAAGCAGACATAAATCTGACTCGACAAATGAATCAATGCTTTAGGTGAAATGGGACTAGAAGCTCTGGCACTAATACTTTTCCTGTGTGTCTTTATCCTTATCCTCTATGGATATCCTGTAGCTTTTACGCTGGGTGGCCTTTCTATAATCTATGCCCTTTGCTTTTTGGAACCTTCCTCTCTCGATGCTTTGCCTTCGAGGTTTATGGGTGTTTTGACGAATTATAACCTCATAGCTGTACCACTTTTTATCTTTATGGGCATCATGCTGGAAAAGTCAGGTTTGGCGGAAACACTGCTGGAAACCATGGCTATGTTGTTTGGAAAGTTGCGCGGTGGCTTGGCAATTTCCGTCGTCATTGTGGGTACTTTATTAGCTGCTTCCACAGGAATCGTGGGTGCTACAGTTGTGACCATGGGTTTTATCAGCCTGCCTACAATGTTGAAAAGGGGTTACAAACCTGAGTTAGCAACGGGTGCCATCGCCGCCTCCGGTACCCTTGGGCAAATCATTCCCCCTTCGGTTGTTTTAGTGCTTCTTGGTAGTATTATGAATGTAAACATCGGCGATCTTTTTGCCGGAGCTTTAATTCCGGGTTTATTTCTGGTGGTAGCCTATGTCATTTATATCGTCATTTATTCGACTTTGAACCCTTCCGCTGCACCCAGATTGCCACAGGAAGAATTTGACAAGTTTTCGGAAAAGGGTTTTTGGAAAAAAGTAATCAAAGCATTCGTTTTGCCTCTTTTGTTAATCATCGCAGTTCTTGGGTCTATTTTTATGGGATGGGCCACGTCCACAGAGGCTGCTGCAGTAGGAGCTCTCGGAGCTATGATACTTACTGTTGGCCAAAAGAAATTCAATCTGGACACATTGAGAACAGTAATGCAGGAAAGCACTCACCTGACTTGCATGGTTTTCGTCATCCTGTTGGGAGCTACCACTTTCTCACTGGTTTTCAGAGAAATGGGAGGCGACAGTTTCCTCGTTCACATCATCGAGGAAACTCAGCTTACCCCCGCCATGTTTCTCTTCGTCGTGATGCTCGTCATGTTCATTTCAGGTTTTTTCATCGATTTCATCGAAATTATCTTCATCTTGGTTCCTGTCGTAGTGCCCGTCTTTATAAAATACGAAGTGGACTTGTTGTGGCTGGGCATATTGATAGGAGTTAATCTTCAAACATCCTTCCTCACTCCACCTTTTGGCTTCTCGCTTTTTTACCTTAAAGGTGTAGCACCACCTTCTATCACCACGGGCCACCTCTACCGGGGGATAGTTCCATTTGTGTTAATTCAGGCATTCCTATTGGTTGTCATCATTTTGTTCCCGGAAATTGTGCACCTCAGTAAGGATATTTTCAGCTTCCACAAATAGGGAATAGATATGCAAAGCATACTCAAAGGCCTGAATTAATAGATGATTCTGGAGATTTTCTTAACCTTTCTGGTAAAGGCATGGAATAAATGTTAGCGTTTACTCTATACTTCAAAAGTCAAGTAAACCACATTAGAACATTCTCAAGCGCAACATTTTATATTTTTTTTCATAAACAAACTTTCCACTCCATAACTTTGGATTCTAATTTTATGGACAATCATAGGCGATAGACCGCAGACAACTATGTTACAAAGCAAAAAGTTTCCTCATTACAAACAACAACAATCGCGTGAATGCGGTGCTGTATGTCTGCGCATGATTGCCAAGCATCATGGAAAGTTGTTTTCCACCGAAACATTACTGGAACTGGCAAGGCAGAGGGATGAGGGTGCAACTTTGTTGGGTATTAGTGAAGCTGCAGAAGCTATTGGTATGCATACCGTTGCAGCTCGCCTAACTTTCAGCAGACTGATTGAAGACATTCCCTTGCCTGGAATTGCACATTGGAAAGGAAACCACTTTGTAGTGGTAGTTAAAGCGAATGAACTGGAGGTCGTAATTGCAGATCCGGCTTATGATTCAATAGTCACATTGCCAAGATCCGTTTTCCTGGAAGGATGGACTGGAACTCCCAATGACACCCAAGCTGAAGGAGTCATTTTACTCATGGAGCCAACGCCTGACTTTTTTAAGGTTACTGGGCAGGATTCCGGCACCCAGGGTCTTAAAGATATCTGGAGTTATTTCTCACAGAACAGGGGAGTGATGTTGACGCTATTCATCGGAATGGCCTTTGGTCTGTTTCTGATGTTGGTTTTTCCATTCATTGTTCAGACTCTTGTGGACAGGGGAATTGAAAACAAAGATCCTGGGCTACTTTATATATTCCTTCTCGCTTGGGTGATGCTGTTTATTGGTAAAGTGATTTTGGATATGGCGCGCAGCTTTCTCACTTTTCACTTAGGGTCAAAAGTCAACATACGCTTTATCACTTCATTTATGCAAAAAGTGATGCAGCTTCCACTTCGCTTTTTTGCATCACGCATGCCCGATGATGTAATGCAATTATTTTACGACAACGCCAGGGTTCAGCGCTTTCTGACCACTGATTTTTTCAGCGTAATATATTCTGGTGCCCTTTTGATTTTACTCAGTGGAGTGTTGCTTATTTTTTCAACGCCAGTATTTCTCGTTTTTCTGGCATTTACCCTGGCTCAGGGTTTAGCTGTATTTTTCTTTCTGAGGAAAAGAAAGGAAATTAGTTATGAGCGCCATAAACACTCAACTACCCATTTTGGGAAATTGCTGGATATTATCCGAGGTATGTCTGACATCCGACTGAGTAATGCCGCTCATTCGCAGCGATGGTCCTGGGAAAAGTCAGAGGCTCAACTGTACCGGGTAAACAAAATGATTTTTAATACTGGCGAGTTTTCCAGGCAGGTACCCTTTTATCTCGGTGAATTCCGCAACATCTTTATCATTTTCTTGGCTGCTCTCTCAGTCATTAATGGTCAGATTTCCGTTGGCATATTGGTGGCGATAGTCTTTATTCTGATGCAGATTGATAATCCATTCAAAAAAGTCGTTGATTTCTTTCTTGGCTATCAGGAAACCATTCAGATCATTCAAAGAATGGATGAAATAAAGAGTCTGAAGTCAGCGAACATTGGAGGCACACTCGATTTGCTTCCCTCTAAAGCAAACATCAGGGGTGAGGGTATTTCATTCCGCTACGGGGGTGAATATTCACCATGGGCGATACGTGACCTTGATTTTACTATACAATATGGCAGGAGTACTGCAATTATTGGATCCAGTGGTAGTGGTAAGACCACTTTACTGAATTTGCTGTTGAAAACATACACCCCAGAAACAGGTATCATAAAGGTGGGTGATTTCCCATTGAATGAAATATCGGATACAGCACTTTTAGAAAAATGTGGGGTAGTTCAGCAAGATGGCCATATTTTCTCAGAATCCATTGCCCGAAACATTGCTCTTGGTGCAGGTGCAATTGACAGTCAAAGACTCATAGAAGCCTCGCAAATTGCCAACGTCTTTCCATTTTTGGAAAGGATGCATCATGGTTTCAAAACTGTTATTGGAGAGGGTGGAGTAGGATTGAGTAAAGGCCAGAAACAATGCATTTTGATCGCGCGGGCATTGTATCGAAATCCAGAATATCTCTTCCTGGACGAAGCCACTAACGATTTGGATTACCAGACAGAGAAAACCATTTTAAGTAATATTAAAGCCGCTATGAAAGGCAAAACACTGGTTGTATTTGCCAGCCGGATGCCAACGGACATTACTTTTGACGATGTAATACCACTGGCTATTCCAAAACTGAAACATGTCAGATATGGTGAAACCAACGTGCGCGGGGGCAGGAAAAGGGTGAGGGGAAACACAGATGCAGTGGATTCAAAATTACCCATGTAAAACGGCAAATATCAAATAGTATCATAAGCTGATGCCAAGGAAGAAAACAATAGAAATACCGGAGTTGGATGACAGTGAGGAGTACCTCAGTGGCGAGGTTCAGGAAATTCTCGGGCAGCCCCCGCATTGGCTTTCAACCTGGGGTACTGCGGCTATCGTCTGTT
Source organism: uncultured Saprospiraceae bacterium (assembly GCA_964423205.1). Lineage (GTDB taxonomy): Bacteria > Bacteroidota > Bacteroidia > Chitinophagales > Saprospiraceae > UBA6168. The sequence continues at coordinate 96,334 of CAYRDX010000002.1, forward strand.
GTATTGCACTGCTGACATTGGTGAGTTTCGTATTCTCCTATCCGGATATTATTCAGGGAGAATTTACCCTTAAAACTGCTGAACCTCCGGTACCTGTTGTTTCATCCAGTTCTGGATACTTAGCTGAGATCAAGGTGAAGGAAGCTGACAAGGTTCTGAAGAACGATATTCTGGTAGTCTTTGAATCGGATGCTTCAACCAATGATGTACTGAAGCTGGAAAAAGAGGTAACGGAATTAAGTGAGTTTAATCTTGAAACACTCAAGCTCTTCCGGGCTGATTGGAGCCTGAAATTGGGAGAATTGGAGCCCACTTACACCAGCTTTGTGAATGTATTGGAATATCTTCCATTTTCGCACAGCTTCGTTACGGATGAAGTGGCCATCTCTGGTACGAGTACATCCATCCGGCAAATTGAAAACGACATCAACCGGCAGCAAAAATTGCTGAATATCAAGTCCAGTGAGCTTACCGACGCTTATGCAAACAGGGATTTCTTTTTTAAAAGTTATACAAATTCTGGCAACCAACATGAAGGTTCGCGCCTTATGGAGGCAAACCTGAGTATCAAGAAGCTTGAAACCGAGGTTGCAAACCTGGATGGAATTATTGCCGGACTTAAAAAGGAACTGATGGACCAAAAAGCAAAAATGCTTGAGCTTAGAGTTGACAGGGAATCGGGTACCAAAGAGAAAATATTTCAAATAAAACAAGCCCTTACGGAACTGGAGTCAGAAATTGCCAAATGGAAAGAACAATATCTTGTAATGTCTCCAGCAGAAGGAAAAGTATCTTTTTTCAATGAACTGAGAGAAAAGGAATTTAAAAGAGCTGGCGAAGAACTGATGGTCATTGTGCCGGAGTCGGCAGGCAGCAAGTTCTTTGGCCAGGTTAAACTGGCTGCTACCGGCAGTGGAAAAGTTGAAAAAGGCCAGTCGGTAACCATCAAATTCGATAGATATCCGTTCCGCGAGTTTGGTGTAGTATTTGGCGAGGTGAGCCGTGTTTATGAAGTACCCTTCGGAAATGACTATTACGTTGATATTTCTATGAAAAGAGGTTTAGTGACCGATAAAAACAAACAACTCGATTTTCAGCACAACCTGAGCGGTAAAGCGGAAATCATCACTGAAAACCGGACTTTCTTCTCCCGCCTTTTTGAGAAAATCAAACTTTGACTACAAATCGGTACGCCTTAGCTTTACTAGACTCAGAGCAAAGAAAATAAGGACATAGACAGAAGTGGCAATGATCGCATTTTGAGGAGAGAGGAAGAGTTCAAAACCTTTTTCCTTCAGAAACCATTGTGCCTGACCACTAAATGGGAGTGGACAAAGGTCTTCCATGACATTTAATGGGTAATAATTGAAGCTGGAGTTTTGAATAAACCGAAGGTGTAATGCCCATCGAATAACGGGTTCCAGAAACATGCTGTAAGCCAAAAATACGAATACCGCCACACTGGTTCTTTTCACCAGGACGCCCACTAAAAGGCCAAAACTCATATACCCAATCGTCATCAGGAAATACCTTGGCATCAATCCGGCATTCTGAAAGGCTTGGGCAAAGTCACCGGAAGGTGTATGTAATAGCCCAATAGTAAGTGCCGACAACCCATAGTACAAGGTAGCCCCAATACTGATCAGCAACATAAAAAGTATTTTACTCCAGATGAATTCATTTCTGTGCAGTCCTGAAATGATGTTTTGTCGGAGGGTTTTGCTCGAGTACTCATTCGTTACCAGTAAGACTGCCATAAATCCAAAGACAAAAAAAACCAGCCAGTTTCCTGTATAACCCAACCAATCCCAAACGGTTGGAAATTGGAAAAACATCACCTGTGGATTGACCGGAACATTACCGCTGACTTCCAGTTTTTTGCCAATCATCAGCAGTCCGGGCAACATGAACATGTAACCGAAAACTAACAGTTTAAACAGGATATAATCCCTTTGTTTGCGCCATTCAAGGCTTATCAAGTGCCACATAAATTGCTGGTTTTAACTTTCTGAATTAGTGATTTCCAAAAATTCCGTTTCCAGACTTTTGGTCTTGAAAACGAGGTGAGTTATCAGTATCCCTGCCTCAGTTGAAATCTTGCTGATGTCGGTCGCTGTTATGGAGTCGTCCACCTGAAGCAGTAATTTGTCCTGGCGGGTTTCCATTTTATGAATACCGACAATCTTTGCCAAAAGTGATTTCAGCTTTTCCAGGTTATCTGCCCCAATTTCAACCTGTCTGTAATTATTGATGATTGTGCCTACCTGACCATGGGCCAGTAATTTCCCCTTTTTTAAAATAGCTACGTGAGAACAAACCTTTTCCACTTCATCCAGAATGTGACTGGCCATGATGACCGTTTTTCCTTTTTCGGCAATATTCCTGATGAGAATTCTTATTTCAGCAATGCCTTGTGGATCAAGACCGGTGGTTGGCTCATCGAAAATGAGCACTGGAGGATCGCCTATCAATGCTGCGGCAATGGCCAGTCTCTGTTTCATGCCAAAGCTAAAGGTGTCGAAGGCATAGTTCCTTCTTGCATCGAGACCTACAATTGACAATAATTCATTGATTCGCGGGTACCTGGCTTTTTTAATATGGGCTATGAGTTCAAGGTTCCGTTGTGCTGACATATACGGATAAAAGTTCGGCGTTTCCAGCAGTGCCCCTATATGCATTCTTTCATCTTTGCCATACTGACCACCGAACCAGGTAAAAGTACCATGGTCGGGTTTGATGATGCTTAAGATGAGGCCCAGTGTGGTTGTCTTTCCGCTTCCATTTGGCCCAAGAATGCCAAGTATTTGCCCCTGCTCAACTACAAGGTTGAGGTTATCAACTGCAGTGATGCTGCCAAAAGACTTAGTTAAATGCACGATTTCGAGAACGGCCATAGAGCTTCTTTTTTTGATGCGGAAAGTTACCTATACCATCTTCAGATGAGTCTTTTCATAGACAAAAAGCCATGCCCGAAAAGACGTATGTATGCTGCGAGCCTCCGGGTTTCATTTTTTTATATCTTTGAGAACATTAGAAATCATTTATATGCTGGACAAAATCAAAGAGTCAATCCAACAGGCAGGGGAATTGATAAAAGAACAGGCTGCTGCACTTGGTGATGTTGCCAAGGAAAAGGGTTATCAACTTATAGAGCAGTGGATTGAAGCAATTCCTGTTTTGGAATCATTGGGGTTAAAGACCAAATTCTTCTCCGTTGGGTTATCCATCAATCCGGTATTGGAAGTTGAACTGGAGGGTGATCCTGCTGATTTTACTCCCACCAGAATACAATCCATACTTTCAGGCAACAAAACCAGCACCCCCTTGACGCTCGTTCTTAAAACTATGCTCACTACATATACCTTTCACCAAAAGGCCAAACTCCCGGTAATTTCACCACTGACCGTGAAAATTCAGGTTCGCCTGTCACCCGAAATAAAAGTAGCCTTCGGCAAACAGTCCTTAAATTAATCCGATCATCACAATTTGAACTCATACACATGCAACTACTAAAATTCATTGTATCTCTTGCATTGACCATTGGCCTTGCTGTGCTTTTGTCCCGGCCATTGACCATTAAAACTCCAGTTGAAAACGATACTGGCAAAACAAGAGAAACGATTATTCCTCCGCTCGGACACTTTTTTAGTCCGTTTTCCGGGTTTTGGCAAAACGCCGAATCTGCATCCGGGTTTGAAGATAAAGAAATCGATCTCCCCGATTTTGAAGGAAATGCACGTGTAATTTTTGACGACCGCATGGTGCCGCACATTTTCGCTGATAATCTGAAAGATGCCATTTATGTTCAGGGTTACATTACTGCCATGCAAAGGTTATGGCAAATGGACATGGTTGTGAGGGTGTCGGGAGGAACCCTGGCAGAAGTTCTGGGTCCAGATTTAATTGAGGCTGACAGGTTGCAGCGCAAGAGAGGCATGATGGTAGGTGCTAACGAAAACCTTAAAAGTTGGGAAACGTCGCCAGAGGAATTTGCAATGGTTGAATCCTACATGGCTGGTGTGAATGCTTTCGTCAGGAATATGACTCCAGCCAGTTATCCACTGGAATTCAAATTGTTAAACTACAAGCCTGAGTTATGGTCAGCCTTTAAGTCTGCATTGGTTAAAAAATACATGGACCAGACTCTTTGTTTTGACGAGGACGATATTGAATCGACCAATGCGTTGAAAGTCTTGGGGACTGAAATGTTTCAAAAGCTGTATCCTGAATACAATCCCAAACAATCCCCGGTTATTCCTGCTGGTACCCCCTGGAATTTTGAACCTGTAAAACAAGAGGACTCTCAACCGGTACTGGAAGCGATAGGCACCATTCCGCATGAAGTTTATCCAAAAATCCGGGAAATTGTTGGCAGCAACAACTGGGCTGTTGCCGGCAGTAAAACAGCCTCAGGAAATCCGATTCTGGCCAATGACCCACACCTGCAATTATCGCTGCCATCAATTTGGTACGAAATACAAATTCACACTCCGGAGGCCAATTTCTATGGCGTCTCCATACCTGGTATTCCGGGAGTGTTAATAGGTTTCAATGAAGATACGGCATGGGGTGAAACCAATGTAGGGCACGATGTGATGGATTGGTACACTATCAACTGGACTGATGACAGCCGCTCAGCTTATCATTATGATGGTGAAATCAGGGACGTCAATCTTGTTGTCGAGAAGATTGCAGTTCGTGGCAAAAAAGAGCCGGTTCTCGATACCGTTCGGTGGACAGTTTGGGGCCCCGTGGTTTACGAAACCAAAGGCAAACCCAAATACGATATGGCCATGCGCTGGCTGGCTTTGGATGCACCTTCGCCGGGAGATATTGGTACTTTTCTTGGACTTAATAAGGGCAAAAATTACAATGATTACATCAACGCATTGGCCAATTACGACTACCCTGCACAGAATTTTGTTTTTGCTTCCAAAAGTGGAGATATAGCCATAACCGTAAATGGAAAACATCCTATAAAAAACGCTGAACAAGGAAGGTATGTACAGGATGGAAGCCAGTCAGCCAATGGCTGGAAAGGCTGGATTCCGCGCGATCAGATACCAAAAATCCTGAATCCTCAGCAAGGATTTGTTGCATCAGCAAACCAGCATTCTACTGACCGAAATTATCCCTATTACTATAACAGTTCTTCCTTCGACCACTTTAGAGGACGCTATCTGGCCGAGCGGTTAACTGAAATGAATAACGTGACAAAAGAAGATATGATGGCCCTTCAAAACAGTAATGTCAGTATTCTGGCAAGAGAAGGGTTACCGGCATTGCTCAGGAATGTGGAGACGTCTGGCCTTAACGCAGCACATAATGATGTTCTGGCGAAATTGCAGAAATGGGATTTTAGCTTTGATGCCGAAAAAACAGAACCATTTATTTTTGAAACATGGTGGAATGAGTTTTACAAATTGACTTTTGATGAAGTGCTTATATGGAATGATTCCATCGCCATACTTCGACCGGAAAACTGGCGTCTTGTCAAATTTATCCTGGCGGAACCGGGAGATGTAATTTTTGACAATATCAGCACCCCACAAAAAGAGACTCTGCAAAACATAGCTACCGAATCTTTCATTGCGGCATTGGATAAGTTGAAAGATAAACTTAGCGATGCCACCTATACATGGGCCAAACACAAAGGCACTTCGATTATGCATCTTGCCAGAATTCCTTCTTTCTCCAGGCAGAATTTGAATGTTGGAGGTTATAAGCAGGCTTTAAATGCCATCTCTGAAACTCATGGGCCTTCCTGGCGCATGGTTGTAGAATTGGGTGAGGATGTTAAGGGATGGGGTGTATTTCCAGGAGGCCAATCGGGAAATCCAGGCAGTGCCTATTATGAAACGGGAATTGAAAAATGGATGAAAGGTGAATACAATGAGTTGAACTTCATGAAGAACGCTGAGGACTCAAAGTCATCTCCTCTATTTACATTCACCTTTAAATAGCAAACCTTTTTCTCTTAACCATTCAGCACATCAATCAACAATATGAAATCAATCAATCAATTTCTGTTTATCATAGTCGCCGGTTACGTAGTTCATCTCTTCTTACCCTTTTGGTCAATTGCGTTACTGGCAGCCGTATCAGCCTTAATTTTCAGGAAAGGCAATGGGTATCTAAATTTTGGTATTGGATTACTTGCTGGCTTGATTCTCTGGGGTGTAATGGCATGGAAGATGGACTCAGCAAATTTGAGTTTACTATCTGAAAAAGTAGGTGCAATTTTCAAAGTAGCAGGCAACCATCTGATTTATCTGTCAGCCTTGATAGGTGCTTTGCTATCAGCTTTTGGAGCACTCACCGGTTATTTCGGAGCTAAACTGGTTATAAAATAAACTAATCAAAGTCCTGAATAAAAAGAAAGACCTGTAAGAATCAAGGAGCTTACAGGTCTTTCTTATTTCTGAATTTGGAATTCTCAGGCTTTTTGCAATCTCAGCGCAGGTATCTTTATCATAGCCCACTCATAAGCTCCAAAAAGCAACGCGCTGTAGAAAAGGTCACCAGCAATGGTGTTCCAGAAAAATGGAATCGCAGCGACATAACAGGTGAGAAGTCCTTCCATGGTTAAAGGGTACAAAGTACCGCTCATCCACACAAAGAAGTTGCTGAGGATGAAGAAAACCACAGAAGCGACGAGACTCGCTCCTAAAACACGCAATGCAGTTACCTTTTTTAACAGGAAAAATCCAGCTGTAATGATTAAGCCAAAAGTGAGGTAAATCTCCCAGTTGGAAAGCCAAACAAAGCCTGAATAAAATTGAGATAAAAACAGGTTGTCTAATATGATGTTGCTAAACCATAAAGCGAGGTATGGGACGGCATAAGCCATTTTCTTATTGGTGAAATAGGCAGCCCCAAATAATCCAATAGCTCCTATTGGGGAGAAGTTGTAGATAGGGGCGGACTCAAAAACATAAGGTATGAGCCTGCTCAGAGCTGTAACGAGTATTATTAAAGCAATTACTCCAAAACGGATATCAAATTTTAGTTTGTGCATTTTTTTGATGGTTTTCTTTTGACAGCGACAAAAATAGGCATTTTCTAAAAAAAGCTAAGAAGCTGAATCAATCTGAGTACAGTTATTTGGGAAATTCACTCCAATCCTTCAAAAGAAAACCCTTGCTTTTGGAAAAGCAAGGGTCTCTAACCCAAACAAATAAACACAAAAACTACTTTTTAAGGTTGCTCAAATTTAATCTCTTTGACAAAGAAAGGCAACTATTAAACAATTTTTTTGATGGCATCTCCTAAAAAAAAAGCTATATCAAGTCATTGATAACGAAAAACTTAAATTGTGCAGTGTAGGTATATACATGCTAAAGGACTCAATTTTGCAGGCTTTTGGAATAATAGAGTCTGATGGTCAAACAAGGTCAGAATCCTTGTAATTCTTATGTAATTCCTTCAGTTTCATTTCTTCTGTATTTTCATCTTCTTGTGGCTGTCTGGTTAACTTGTCCATTTCTTTTTTGATCTCGCGATCTTCCCATTCACGGCTTAATACTCCGGAACCGGGGAGGCCAAATACTTTCAGGTAGTGGATAGCCAAACCAATTCCCCATAAAATAATTGCTGGAAAGGGCATAAAAGGCCTGCCACGAAAAAGTGAGAAGAATGCCCAAATGATATTTACAATGGCAAAAATGTAAAGGTGCTTGAAGAATTTTGCCTTGGCTCTTACTCTTCGTTTGGCTTCATTGAATGCCTCATTTTCTCTGTAGGGTCTATTCATGATCACACAAATTCTGAATCATCATAATTTTTTCTCAACTCTTTCAGCTCCAATTCATCCAATCCATCTTCTTTGGACTTGGTCTTAATGGGTGTTTTAAACTGGTCGCTTTTCATGCGGTGCAATTCGGAGTCCAGTTCTTTTTCCTCCCATTCCCTGCTGAGAATGTTAAAACCAGGCACTCCAAATGCCTCGACATAATGGAAAGCTAGACCGACACCCCAGCCCATCAATGGATAGTGGAACCACCAGGTAAAAGGAGTGGTCACCATGTTCAGGAAAAAAAGAAAGGAGTTAACGATAACAAACGCGATAAGGTGCTGATAAAAGTCTTTCTTCTTTTTTACTCTTTTTTTTGCTTGTTGGATTTCTTCTTTACTATACATCATTTTCGTGTGGAATGGGTTATGAATCGTATCACTTAAATGAACGATTAAGAGTCAGGCTTGTTTGTACCTATGAAAAATTTTCATTTCAGAAGAATCTCCTATTAATAGGAACTTACGGTGCTCTGTAATATTAGCCAATTTTTAGTAAAGCTCAATAATCAGTTCTAACCATTGGACTTAACTATCACATTATTATATCAACGTTTAGTGTCTTCATCAAATAACACAAAATATTTCCACACAAACACAAATGAAAAACCAAGAGAATCTCCCCGGTGATAATAGCCTGCCTTCTACAAGAGAAGATTTTGAGCAATTGATTACATTCTCTTCTGAGGAATTCAAATACTCCGTTGAGGATTTTTTCAGAAAACCAGAAAAATCCCGGTATCAGCTATCTCCCAACGGTAACTTTATTTCCTATTTGGGGCCTTACCAACAAAGACTTAACATCTTCCTGCATCCTGTTGACTCGGAAGAAATAATAAGAGTAACGGAAGTAACTGACCGAGATATCAGCTGGTATATCTGGAAAGGCGAAGACAGGCTTATCTATGCAAAGGACAAAGACGGCGATGAAAATTTTCATTTATTTGGTGTAAACCGTGATGGCACTGAATTGATGGAATTGACACCTTTTGATGGCGTAAGAATTGACCTCGTTGATGACCTGATAGATGAAGTTGATTTTGTAATGATTCAAATGAATTTGAACAACCCTCACTTGTTTGATCCTTATCGACTGAATATAAGAACAGGGGAACTGATTCAGTTAGCCGAAAATACCAATGTCATGGAGCCAATAGATGGTTGGATGACTGACCATAAAGGCAAATTGAGGTTGGCAACAAAAGTCGTTGGTGGCACCAATACAACATTATTGTATAGGGAATCTGAGGCCGACTCATTCAGAGAAGTGATTACCACAGACTTCAGGGAAAATGTAACGCCACTCTTTTTTGAATTCGATAATGGGAATGTTATTTATGCATCTTCCAATTTAGGAAGGGACAAAAGTGTCATTATCCGGTTTGACCTGGATAAAGCCACAGAAGCTGGAGTACCTGTTTTCGAACACGCACAGGTGGATGTGGCGGATTTATCGTATTCGAGAAAGCGAAAAGTCCTGACTACGGTCAATTACATAACAGATAAGAAACACCACCATTTCCTTGATGGTGAATTTGAAAAGCATTTCCAGATTCTCCAGTCAAAGCTTGGCAACTATGAAATTATCATCGCGAGTACAAATCTCGAGGAAGATAAATTCATGATTAGAACGTACAGCGATCGCTCGCTCGGGGCATATTTTCTGTACGACACAGTTTCTCAGGAACTTAGGCCGATTAGCCAGATAAGTCCCTGGTTGGATGAAAATGACCTGTGTGAAATGAAGCCTGTCTCCTATACTTCCCGGGATGGATTGACAATTCACGGCTACCTTACCTTACCGAAAAACGTTCCTTCTAAGAATCTGAGAGTCGTTGTCAATCCACATGGAGGCCCGTGGGTGCGCGACGTTTGGACTTACAATCCGGAGGTGCAGTTGCTTGCCAACAGGGGTTATGCTGTTTTTCAGATGAATTACCGGGGAAGCACCGGCTATGGCAGGGCATTTTGGGAATGTAGTTTCAGGCAATGGGGCAAGAAAATGCAGGATGACATCAGCGATGGTGTTAGATGGCTGATTGAAAAGGGTATTGCCGATCCGTCAAAGGTGGCCATCTACGGTGGTAGTTATGGTGGATACGCTACTTTAGCAGGATTAACTTTTAGTCCGGAGCTTTATGCTTGTGGTATCGATTATGTGGGTGTGTCCAATCTGTTCACTTTTCTGGATACCATTCCACCTTATTGGAAACCTTATCTGGATATGATGTATGAAATGGTGGGACATCCTGAAAAGGATAAACAATTGATGTATGAGGCGTCACCAGTATATCATATCGACAAGATTAAAGCTCCACTTTTAGTAGTGCAGGGGGCCAATGACCCCAGAGTAAATATTGATGAAAGTGATCAGATTGTAAGAGCTTTGCGCTCAAGAGGACTGGATGTCCCATACTTGGCAAAATACGATGAAGGTCATGGTTTCCAAAACCAGGAGAACCAGTTCGAGTTTTACAAAATCATGCTGGGCTTCTTTGCAAAATACCTGAATTGATTGGCAGCATTTGAACTGTTATCTTTAAACTAATTGAGGCTGTATCAGAAGTTAATTGCTGACACAGCCTCTTTCTTATTCAAGACTATTTAAATAAGGCGTTTATTTTTATTCCTCAGTTTTTTCTTCCTGAGCCTTTTTCTTCTTTGCACTCTCCTCGGTTTCCCTGTATACCTGACTCCCGGGTTTTAGTTTTTTGGAAACAGCTGTATAAGGCCCTTTGACAACCTCATCCCCTTCATTAACTCCGGAGAGAATTTCAATATAGTCGCTGTTTTGAATGCCTGTTTTTACCTCAACCATATTCACCGTATCACCTTTCATGTAAACAAACACTACTTCTTTTATGTCCTCATCATAAGAAGTAGTTGTTCGCGCCTTTTTTGCCTCTTCAATTTCTTTCTTGTCCCGATCTCGCGTAGAAACGGATTGAATGGAAACACTAACCACTTTATCAACAGTCTTGGTATAAATCTCCACCGCAGCCGACATACCGGGGCGGAATGGAAAGGGTTTATTGGCACTGATAAGGTCCTTGTATGAAGCAGGGTCAATGTCGATTGTGACTATAAAGTTAGTCACCTGGTCTGTTGTGAGGTTAACAACACCAGCCTGAGATCCTGTCAGGTTATTGGCAGTGTGTGCTATTTCAACGATTTTACCCTGGAACTTACGCCCCAGGTAAGCATCAATTTCAATATCGGCCGTTTGGCCCAGGACAATTCTGGGAAGGTCGTTTTCCGTCACTTCAACTTTAACTTCCATATCCCTTAGGTCTGCTATGCGCAGGATTTCAGTACCTGCCATCATAGATGTACCCACCACGCGTTCACCTTTTTCAACATTCAGTTTGGAAACGATACCGGACATGCTGGCATAAATGGTTGTTCTCTTCAAGCTGGTAGAAATTTCCTTGAGCGTTGCTTCAGCACTTTTGACCTGAAATTCGGCAGCTTTTGCGCTTTCCTGGCTGGAGCGGATATTGGCATCCGATGACCTCAGGTTAGCTTCCAATGAGCGCACATTCGCCAGAGAAGCATCGTAGTCCGCTTGTGCTATGACGCCATCAGAACGAAGTTTCTCGTTGCGTTTATGGATTTCAGCGGCATTGGTGAGTTGGGCCTGAATTTGTTCTCTTTGTGCCCTGAAAGATTCTATTTGTGCTTTCGAATTCCCCAAAGCAGATTTAGAGCTATTCACCAGAGCCTGAGCCCTTTCCACCTGTGAGTTGTATGCTTCAGGGTCAACACGTGCCAGCACTTGTCCGACTGTCACACTATCTCCCTCAGCAACATACAGCTCCACAATCTCACCGGAAACGTCAGAGCTGATTTTGACTTCCAGTTTTGGAAATACCTTGCCACTGGCTTCCACTGTTTCCTGAATAGTGCGGAGTTCAGCTTTCTCGGTTTGCACTTCCTCCCCCGTCTTTTTATTTCTGTTGACAATTGCTGCGACGGCAACAAGCACAACGACAAGGCCTACTAATGAATAAATAAGGATGTTCCGGTTTTTCTTTGCCATGATTGAAATTGAATTATTGATTGTCAACTGAATGCGCCATGATTCTGTAATCCGATGTTAATCCAGTTTAAGGGGTTTACCCAAATAAAAGTCTATGATTTTTAATCTGAAAAGGTAGTCGTACTTGGCAACTATTGTTTCAGTTTCAGCTATGTCTAATGTATTGCGGGCTATGGTCAGTTGAAGGCTGTTGATAGAGCCCAGTTGAAAGCGCTTTTCTGCATTGGTAAATGATTCACGGGCTGCCTGAGTGGCAATCTGCGCTGCTTCCAATGACCTTCTGGCTGCACGGGCATTTGCCAGGGCTTGCTGAATCTCGGACTTCAACTGCTGCTTGGTCAGGTCGTTTTGAACCTCGGCAGCAATTACACCAATTTTCGCTCTTTCTTTGTTTATCTTGTTCAGGCCGTTGTTGTAAATGGGGACACTCAGGTTTACACCCATGCTTTGTCCGAAATTCTCTTCTAATTGATCAAAATAGGGCTTGTTGATTAAAGTGGGAACCTCCACATCAAAGCCAACATTCACAGCCGTGTTGTCAATATAAAAGGTTTGAGTTTGACGCTTTGTAGAGTAGTTGGAAATGGACTTAGAAAGACTGGACCAACGGGTATCCAATCCTGCAAACATAAAAAGAGATGGCATCATTGCAGCCTGCGCAATTTCAACATCCAAAAGAGCGGATTGCAGCGCTAATTCCTCTCTTCTGATTTGAGGCTGGGTTCCCAAAGCAGAAACATAGGTTTCATCAAAAGTATAAGCATCTGGATTGGCATCGCTGGGTATGACTACGACTGGGGCTACTACTTTGATGTCTCTGGTGGCATCTAACTGCATCAGCTCCTTTAAAGCCAGGTAATTGATGTCAATCATGTTTTGTGCGCTGACAATGGTCTGTTCATCACGAGCAATTTGTGCCAGAACATCGAGCCGGTCATTGGCGGGTAAAGTGCCTGCCTGAATCAGTTTATCGGTGTAATCCAATTGCTGTACGGAAAGAGCCTTCCTTTTCCTGGCGTTTTCAAACTGTTCCTGCCCCATCAGAATCTGCAAATAGGTGTTGGCAATATTCAGAGCCAGGTTATTGAAGATGAAATCTGCGTCAGCTTCAGCAGCCTGAATACCAAGATTTCCTTTTTTGATGTTGTTGTTGATTCTGTTTCCAGAGTATAAAGCCAGGCTGAAGTCAAGTCCAAAACTTTGGGAATAAATGTCTCTGGTATCAAAACTATTGGTAGTTGGGTCGATTGTCCGGCCAAGTTGAAGGGCACCAAAAGATGAACCACTGATATTTGGATATCGTGCTTGCTTGTATTGCTTATCTGATAATCTTGCCATTTCAATACCGTTGACAGCTTGCTTCAATGAAAGACTGTTATTGAAGGCATACTCTATACATTCCTGCAGCGTCATGGAATTCTGTGCTCTGGCAGCAGAAAGCAACGTGAGGAAAAAAATCAGAAAGCTAAATGATTTGAACATTCGAATTTTATGATTCCCTATTCTCATGGATGAAATTTTGTTTTTGTGGAAGCAATAATAGAAAGTGCATTATCCGGTTGGATAAATAATTCTATCAATAGCTGCTTTAATTGGATTAATGTATCCATAGAATCCTTACGTCGTGAAGGTCTTTTTTTAAGGAAAACTTTGCAAGTTGAGAATTCTCAGGAGTTGCTGAAAATAAAGGACTGGATTATCTGATTGGCTGTCTTTGTAACCATTGTATGACTTCAGTATTTGTCTTGCCTCTTATTTCGTCCGGCACTTCCATTACTTTAGCTTTTGACAAGTTTACCCCAACTGATTTGACAAGGGCATCTCTTGGTCGCAGAACGATAAAGGCACCGTTCGAAACCGGGCTTTGAGCATGCTCAAATAACACGGGTTCTTTGAAAAGTGGCATTAGGTCAAAAATCTCAGTCTCCGCATTATAGGTGGGCATCAAGGCCTGTTGTTTACCAGAACCATCTTTTGAGCTGAGAAGAAACAGTGCATTAAAACCCATTCCATCATCACCTTCCCTTTCTGCGATTGGAAGCACAGGTACTATGTTTGAAAATTCCGACAAGTCAAAAACAAAAGCCCCTTTGTCTTCAGAATGCCCGACTAAATAATTCTCCCATACTTCCAGATGATTGATTCTGCCAGATTGGGCATCTTCTGATAGCCTGTCTTTCAAGTATTTTGGTGTTAGAGCAGAACTCAACTGTAAATTTTCCAGATCTAGAACATAGATCTTGTCATAACCTTGAATAGCTGCCAAATGGCTGACATTGTTATAATGAATTGCCGGCAGGTAGTAAGGAAAATCTGGACTTCTGTTGACAGGCAGTTTTTTTCGAAATACTTCCCGGCAGGTAGTTTCATCCTGGACAACCAGCATTCGATGACTCTCTCCAAAATTGATATCTTCTGTTTCTTTATTGGCCAGAATGGCTATTATCCGATTTGTTGCATTGGATATTATGAGGTTGCCTTCCAGAATCTTTCCTTCAAACTGACAATCAGGAACTGGCGGAAGGGGATTCCTTTTGTTTAATTCAAAATCAGTGGAATCAACATCGGTTACCTTATTGTCAATATTAGTCCCATTGGAACAGGAGTAAAAAAGTGAAGGCAACAGTAATAAAAGAAGGTAAAATTGAGTCTTCATAGGTCAATGGATTGGACGTGCTCAGGAAGATTTGCGGCTTCTCTTTTTAGGTTTTTCCCATTCCTCTTTTTGTGCGTATTCCACTATCATGCGCATCATTCCAATGACAGCCAGAAATACGAGGTATCCAAAGGTCAGAACGATGTACAACCATCTGTATGAACCAGCTTCATCAATTCCCATCCCTGAAAATAACCAGGCCAATAAGCCAGATCCGGCGGCGAGCACAATGAAACTCAAAACTGACTTTGCAATGTACTTTTCCAGTTTTTCGGAAGTCAGACACATAATTGCATTCAAGACAGCAAAAAACAAGATAAAAGCTATGGCCAGGGTCCAGGTAAAACGCCGCTCTACTTCCAAGCCGGCAGATTGCAAAAGCAGTGCGGCCAAGCTAACAGCAAGCATTGTCAACAACAGCACTGCTACCTGCAAAAAGGGGTTTTTCCAACTTTCAGGTATTCCTTTACGTGTTGAATCCATAGCAATGTTATTTATGATTCGGTATGCTCTTGTCAGAAGTCAGAACCTTTGGTCAATTCTCCATACAAATCAAATTCCGCTGCGTCGGTAATGGTTATTTGCGCAAAGTCACCGATTCGAATAAATGAGTCACTGGCTTTCACCAATACTTCATTATCCACTTCAGGTGAGTCTCCTTCCGTTCTGCCCACGAAGTATTCACCTTCTTTCCGGTCGAATAAGACTTTCAGGTTCTGGCCAATTTTTTCCTGATTTTTTCGCAGGGAAATTTCCTGCTGAATGTTCATGAGGTAATTAGCTCTTTGAACTTTCACTGTCTCACTTACATCATCCTCGAATTCGAAAGCACTTGTATTCTCTTCGTGTGAATATTGGAACACTCCCAAACGGTCGAACTCAAATTTCTGAACAAATTCGCATAATTCCTGAAACTCTTCATCTGTTTCACCGGGAAATCCAACCATCATAGTTGTTCGCAATTTCACACCAGGCACTTTTTCTCTAATGGAATGAATCAGGGATTCCGTTTCGGCCCTGGTGATTTGCCTTTTCATTCTTGCCAGCACTCCGTCGCTTGCATGTTGAAGGGGGATGTCGAGGTAATAGCAGATTTTTTCCTCTTTTGCCATAACTTCGAGAATTTCCAGTGGGAATTTGGATGGATAGGCATAGTGCAACCTGATCCATTCAATGCCATCTACGACTGCTAATTGGCTCAATAATTCTGGCAAAGCCCTTTTCTTGTAGATATCCAGCCCATAATAGGTTAGTTCCTGGGCAATGAGGATGATTTCCACCACGCCGTTTCGGGCGAGATTTTGCGCCTCTTTTACCAATGACTCAATTGGTCTGCTGACATGAGCACCTCGCATGAGCGGAATGGCACAAAATGAGCATATCCGGTTACAACCCTCAGAGATTTTAAGATAGGCATAATGAGGTGGGGTAGTAATCTGTCTTTCACCAATGAGGTCGTGTTTGTAATCTGCATTGAGTTTTGCCAATAGTCCAGGCAACTCCAAAGTGCCAAACCAGGCATCCACTTCCGGAATCTCAATAGCCAATTCATCTTTGTAACGTTGGGAAAGACAGCCCGTAACATAGAGTTTATCAATTCCACCGCTTTCCTTAATGCCGGCAAATTCTATGATGGTGTCGATGCTTTCCTGTTTTGCCACATCGATAAAGCCGCAGGTGTTGACGATTACCACATTGGCCTCTATTTCACCGTTGTCGTGATAGACATCAAATTCGTTCGCTTTCAGCTGTGTAATCAGATTCTCACTGTCCACGAGGTTTTTGGAGCAGCCAAGTGTAATTACATTTACCTTATCCTTTTTCGTCGTTTTAGTCTTCATGCAATTGGTAATAATTACTTGTCGGCAGTTGATTCAGTGAGAATTTTGACGGGTTTCAATTTCAGTTCTTTACCTTTCAGCAACATGTACTTATAGGCTGCTTCAAAGTTGTTGGAGATGTCACCATCCAGAATGGCTTCTTTTATGGCATTCTTGATGATTCCGACTTCCCTCGATGGCGGTATGCCAAAGGTGTTCATAATGTCGATACCAGAAACCGGTGGTTGCCAGTTGCGAAGATGATCGGCTTGCTCTACGTCTATAAGCCTTTGCTTCAGAACTTCGTAGTTAGAAAGGTACTTTTTGACTTTTGCATCATTTTTTGAGGTAATATCGGCTTGAGCCAAAAGCATCAGGTCGTCAATATCATCGCCTGCCTCAAAGAGCAGGCGGCGGACTGCACTGTCGGTTATTTCTTCCCAAGTAAGGCTTATCGGTCTCAGATGAAGTTGCACGAGTTTTTGAACGTACTTCATGCTGCTGTCCTGGGGCAGTCGCATTTTCCGGAATAACCGAGGAACCATTGCCGCACCGAGGTTTTCATGACCGTGAAAAGTCCAGCCTTCTTTTGGGTGAAAACGTTTGGTTGGCGGCTTGGCAATATCGTGCAGCAAAGCAGCCCATCTCAACCAAATATTGTTTGAGTTTACAGCAAGGTTATCAACAACCTTCAGTGTATGGTAGAAATTGTCTTTATGTCCTATTCCATCTTTTACATCAACTCCCTGCAAGGCGGCGAGTTCCGGGAAAATAACGTGCAGAACTTCAGTGTCAAAAAGAGTTTTGAAGCCGATGGATGGTTTCTCGGTGGCCAGTATTTTTTCCAGTTCGGTAGTAATTCTCTCCTGTGAGACTATGGTCAGCCGGCTCCGGTATTTATTCATTGCCATCAGGGTCTCCTTTTCTATTGTGAAACCCAGCTCGCAGGCAAAGCGAATGCCGCGCATGATGCGCAAAGGGTCATCCGAAAAAGTCCTGCCTGGTTCAGCAGGAGTTTTGATGATCTTCTGCTCCAGGTGTTTCAGACCGTTGAAGGGGTCGAGCAAGGTGCCAAAATCTTCCTCGTTTAAACTGACTCCTAAAGCGTTGATAGTGAAATCCCGGCGCAGTTGATCATCATCCAGGGTTCCCAATTCAACTTCAGGTTTGCGGCTGTCAGAGCGGTAACTTTCCTTTCGTGCACCCACAAATTCAAATTCAATCCCCTGGTGTTTAAGCATCGCCGTTCCAAAACGGCTGTAGAAAGTTACCCTTGGGCGGGGATGCAGGAGTTGTGCTACTTGTTTGGCCAATTCGATGCCATCACCAACGCATACAATGTCAACATCTTTGTTGTTGTTGCGCCCCAGCAAACGGTCGCGCACAAAACCACCTACGATATATGCGGGAACATTGCATTTTTTGGCAGCCTGGCCAATAAGATGAAAAATCTCTCTCTCCTGCGGTTGGATTGTGAATACCATTCTCTTTTTTCAACTGTATCCGCCGCTTATGCGGCCATTTCAAAATTACTGTATTCTTCCAGAATCTGGTCAAGAATAGCAAAAAGCATTTCAGGGTCTTCATTTGTAACCAATTGCTGGCGGTAGCGCTTGATATCGGGGAATCCTTTGAAATAGTTAGTGTAGTGCCTCCTGGTTTCGAGGATACCGAGTTTTTCTCCTTTCCATTCCATGGCACTTTCGAGGTGCCTTCTGGCGGCATTTACTCTTTCATGAGTAGTTGGTTTATACATAAATTCACCTGTTTCAAAGAAATGTTTGATTTCTCTGAAAATCCAGGGATATCCGATGGCGGCTCTTCCAATCATTATCCCATCCACCCCATATCGGTTTTTGTATTGTAGTGCTTTTTCAGGACTGTCAATATCGCCATTGCCAAAAATCGGAATAGACATCCTGGGGTTGGATTTTACCCGGGCAATTTCTGTCCAATCGGCTTCTCCCTTATACATCTGTGAGCGGGTTCGGCCGTGAATGGTCAATGCCTGGATTCCCACATCCTGTAAGCGCTCGGCGACTTCGTAAATGTTGATGGAATTATCGTCCCAGCCAAGTCGTGTTTTTACTGTAACCGGTTTACTGGTGCTTTTCACAACAGCCGCTGTCAGTTCAACCATTTTGCAAACGTCTTTCAATAATCCTGCGCCTGCCATCCGGTTGGCAACCTTTGCCACAGGGCATCCGTAATTGATATCGATAATGTCAGGGTTGGCATTTTCAACAATTTGCGCAGCGGCAATCATGGAGTCGAGTTGTCCGCCGAAGTATTGGATTCCTATTGGCCTTTCATAGTCAAACACCTCAAGTTTTTTAAAGCTTTTATCGGCTTCATGAACCAAGCCATCAGCGCTGATAAACTCGGTGTACATGAGATCAGCCCCATTTCCCTTGCATAAGCGGCGAAATGGTGGGTCGCTCACATCTTCCATAGGTGCGAG
Source organism: uncultured Saprospiraceae bacterium (assembly GCA_964423205.1). GTDB lineage: Bacteria > Bacteroidota > Bacteroidia > Chitinophagales > Saprospiraceae > UBA6168. The sequence goes on from CAYRDX010000002.1 coordinate 115,101, forward strand.
AAGCAGGGGGAATTCACCCAGTTCTATGTTTCCGATTTTTACCAAAGTTTAATTTATTGGCTGAAAAGCGGCGCAAAGTTAAGTCTAATGGCTGAGAATCTTCCCGATTTGCCAAAATTGAAAGGTCACAAGGAAAGTATTGGTTTCATCTCCTTTTAGTCAATGAGATTTTCCGGCTTTATTTTTCTCCATAATTCCTTCGATAGTTGGTGCCTGCCATTTGGCAAATCCCACTGGCTGACTGGCTGCTGTTCTGAGGGCTTTGCTGCTTCTCCTTTTGTCGTATATCATGGCAAAAGTCATGATGAGACCGGTGGCAATGATGATAAACAAGAGGATTCCTGCGTCAAAACCCGGAACCTGAGATTCCGTAGGAATGGCATAAAACAATAGTACGGTAATGAGGCCGCGAGGTGCAATGAAAAGTTGAGGGATGATATCGGTGGCCCCAGAGCTTCCAATCCGAATTTCATAAGAATACCCAGCAGGATAAGCATCAACACTGATGGAACATTGGTCTTTTTCGAAATTTCACCAAAAAGGAAAGAAAGGATAATAACCTATGAAGCTTCAATAATCAGGTTGTATGATGACAAAATGCAATGACTTAGTCGATTTTAGAACTCTAATGACCATCCTCAAGTCATACCTGTAAATTTTTTGTAAGGATTTCATCAGTTTGCGATAATGGAACCGCTACTAAGCTCTTCATGTGTACATTTGTTCCATTAAGTAAAAAGGCAAAAGGCAAAAGGCAAAAGTATTCCAACTGATTTTCAAGTGGTCAAGAAAACAATTTGGCAACTTTATTTTTGACTCATTACTAATAAAGATTTTCCTAATCCAATTTATATCAGAATGTTACGCAGACCAAGAAGAAACCGCAGATCAGATGCAATCAGAGGATTAAGCCAAGAGACTCATCTTCAAACCAGTCATCTCGTTTTCCCACTATTTCTTGTGCCCGGTGCTAATGTCAATAATGAAATTCATTCCTTGCCCGGGATATTCAGGCTTTCAGAGGACAATGTCCTGAAGGAAATTGACGAATGCATGAGTTTGGGTCTCAATACCTTTATCATGTTTCCAGCTATTCCGGATGAAAAGAAAGACAAAACGGGAACCCATGGATATGCTTCCGACAATTTTTATCTCAAGGTGACCGCAAACATTAAAAAGCGATTCCCGGAGGCTTGTCTTATTAGTGACGTTGCACTTGACCCATACAGTGTAGATGGACATGATGGAATAGTTCGTGGAGGAAAGATAGTCAATGATGAAACGCTCGCTGTTTTAGGGAAAATGGCTGTAGCTCAGGCAGAGGCTGGTTTTGACATCCTTGGGCCAAGCGATATGATGGATGGAAGAGTAGGTTTCATCCGTGAACAACTCGATGATGCGGGCTTTACTGATACCGGAATTATGTCATACACAGCAAAATATGCCAGTGCTTTTTATGGTCCATTCAGAGATGCTTTGGACAGTGCTCCTCGGGCAGGCGAAGATATTCCGAAAGACAAAAAGACTTACCAAATGAACCCGGCTAACAAACAGGAGGCATTAATAGAAGCGGAACTGGATACTATGGAAGGTGCCGATTTCCTGATGGTCAAACCTGCGCTTAACTATCTCGATGTTATTCATCTGCTGAAGGATAATTTTGAATTGCCTATTGCTGCCTATCATGTTAGTGGAGAATGTGCCATGCTTAGTGCTGCCTGCCGAAATGGCTGGCTTGATTTTAACAGGGCAATGCCCGAAACGTTGATGAGTATAAAAAGGGCTGGTGCAGACGTCATTATCACTTACTTTGCTAAGGATTTCGCCAAAATGGTGAATCCTTAAAATGAAAAACCTCCGGAAAGCTTGACACTTCCGGAGGTTCTCAGTTGGTTGTTTGAAATTCTCCTTACGGAAATCAACCTGCCAAAAAGAAAAGGTAAATACCAATAGCACCAATCGCAATCATTACTAAAGGTGCAATAGTTTCCACAAAATTGCTTTTTGATTCAAGTTCTGCTTCGCTTCCGTAGTGTTTCAGATTAAAAGTGTGAGGAGTAGATCTTTCAATCATAATGTTCATGGGTATATAATGTGAAATAATAAGGATTACCAACTATGTAAGAGTCTGCTACCTTCAGTGCTCTTTTGCACTTTGTTATATATGGGATTACTTACTGCCATGTGTCGAAACACACCTTTCTTGGTCTGCTTACACAGGACTTTATCTTATCCAAACTTGATAACCAATGACAGAGAAAGAATGGAAGGAACTAATTTCCACCCATTACGTAGAGAAGTGTAGTTCACTAATTAGAACCTGATTAATGATCAGGATGGATTGGGATTTGAGGTTGAATAGTTTCTTTTCAGTGACCATGCAAAAATATGAAAAATATTTAAAAAAAAAATATGAATGAGATTTTTTTTCTCCTGATTAAAATTTTTTTTTCAACCACGCAGTTAGATAAGTTTTATTTTCAAATTGATTTTCCTGCCGCTTTTCCTTCTAAACCCCTGTTTTTATCGAATTTTACCTCTGTGTTAAAAAATTTATTAGAAAATTTCCTTATAAGCTTTTTGCATTTGAATTACTCTTTTATCTTTGACTCATGGTCAATTTAGCCTACCTTTATTCGGCGTGTTTTCTGACCGTCATCCCATTTTCCGATTAGTATTTTCTAACATTACTGAAACTTACACCTGATGAAAGAATCCGCCATAGTTAATGGCGAATGTTTCTTTCCGGCGCAAATTATATTCTCATGGGAATGACGAATCTTACGCGGATAGCGAGCCTGGGTTCAATCGCCTTAATATTTCTCCTTTTACCATTAAATAAGAATTTTGGTCAGTCCCTGACCTGTACTGATATGGTGCAAGTGTCAGTTAGTCCCACTATATCCTCATGTTCGGCCACCCTAAGTGTTTCCTCCTTGGCTTCAGGAGGAATTGCTCCTCTCAATTTTTTTTCCGCAATACGAGGTGTAAAATTGATTCCAGCAGTTGTATCTGCAACTGAACCGTATGTAACAGCTTATGGAAATAATACCCTAACCATTAATAATTCCACATCCATCCTTGGGAAAGTATTGACAGTAACGATAACCGATGCTTCTGGTAATAAGTGCTGGAGTAAAGTTGTGTTGGAGGATAAGTCTGCACCGGTGATAACATGTACGATACCACCATTTTTGATGAGTTGTCTGGATACAATCTCGTCCGCTTTTCCAAATCCTCTTCACTCTGGCGTGCCAAGAGCTGTTGGTTCAGACAATTGCGGAATACCCGAAGTGATATTAGTGAGTGAAGTCCAGAGTACTCAAGCAGGACCAATATGTGAAAAAGACTCCACAATCATAACCAGGACATATCAAGCGGTAGATGCTTTTGGTAATAGATCTTCAACTTGCCAAACTGTCATTAAAATCGGCCGTCCAAACATTCAGCTTATTGATGACCTGGCTGCGCCTGATGACACGTTGAAACTTTCTGATTTAATTCCTGATAAGGTTTTTTCATGTTCTCTAAAGGATTTGGAAAAACATGAGTCTGCTGATTCTACAGGCAAGGAATTGCTTAAGTTCAACAAAATGCTGTGTGGTTATCAGATAAAGTGGACTGACAGTAAACTGAGCAATAGGGCTCCTTGTGATTATACTTATAAGATATTGCGTGACTGGATAGCCATTTGCTGGTGCACTGGAAAAGTTCTAAATCATCAGCAGGTTGTAAAGGTTATAGACAATTCCCCTCCTCCTCTTGATAAAATTCCTTCATCTGTTAACTTGAGTGCGAATCAGAAAGGTACTCACCCTGCATTTTGTTCCAGTACCGGGAAATTACCAATTTTTGAAAGTATCGATACTTGTTCAGGTCCTGCCGAAATCAAGATTTCCACGCCTCTTGGTTTGATTGAAAATGGTGGTTCATTGCCCCAGCCTGGTTTGACCTTGGGAGACCACATCGTTACAGTTATTCTGACTGATAAATGTGGAAATCAATCATTCAAAAATGTAACCCTTGTTGTTAAAGATGATATTGCACCAGTTGCAGTCTGTCAGGAATTTACCATAGCATCTTTGACAAATGAGGGTAAAGTGACCGTGTTCGCAAACTCATTTGACGCAGGTAGTCATGACAATTGTTGTCTTGACAAAATAAAGGTCAAAAAAATAGGGCAGGCTGATTCTGAATTTAATGACTTTGTGAAATACGATTGTAACGACTTACCTGGTCCTCATAAAGTAATTCTGAGAGCCTATGATTGCAATTCACCACAACTGTATAATGATTGCCTGGTTGACCTTAAACTCCAGGACAAGCTGAAACCTACCATTTCTTGTCCTGACAAGACCATCACTTGCGATGAATACGCATTGAACCTTCGTGAACAACTCCAGGGTAAGACTGGCGAAGATGCTGCTAACCTTGTATTGGGTATTGGTGGTATTACTCCAATAATTTCTGACAACTGTACACCAACACGTGTATTTGGCAACTATACTAATGAAATTGATAAGTGCTACAGTGGAATTATCCGTTTGGTTTGGAAAGCTAAAGATCAATCAGGAAACGAATCCGATACCTGCCACACAATCGTTACATCTACTTACAAAAGAGATATTCTTTGGCATGCTACTAACAAGAAAGACTCCAGCGATATTGTTTTCCCGGGCAACAAGACTCTGGACTGCCTTACTGATGCTGCAAATATCGACTTCGGTAAAGTTTGGATTAATCCTGCAAGGGAGACTTGTGAGTTGATTGCTACTACTTACTGCGATGTTATTTTTACTGCACAGGTAGGTGATTTGGCTGCTGTTGGTGCCTGTTACAAAGTAGTTCGTACCTATCAAGTTGTTGACTGGTGCACTTTTGGCGGTGAAAAAGACGGTGTTCCTATCTATATCCAACAGTATCTTACCAATAGGGCTTCACCTATCGATTTGCAAGTTGGTTTTAGGAGCAAGGATTTTGCAGGAAGTAAAAATGGAAATGCCTGCACTGCCGAGAGTTCCCATTTGGCATGGCAGCAAACTGTCTATGTATTTGATAATGTCGCTCCTGTTTTCACTCACGGATGCTCTATTGATTCTGTTAAAATAGAAAACGATGCCTGCACAGCTACCGTTACTTTACCTAAACCCACAATCAGCGATTGCAGTTCCGTTCATTTAAGAACCGCAAATAGCCCACTTGGAGAAGGGTTTGGTCCCTTTACTAATGTCAAACCCGGAACTTATGCAGTGACCTACATTGCTACTGACCTCTGCAACAATTTTACTACTTGTAAGACTTCTGTCAAGGTTTTTGACGGAAAGCCCCCAGTTGCATACTGCAAGAACTCCCTCATCATAGTGCTGAATGATCAAGGTAAAGCAACTGTTTCAGCTAAAGATTTTGATTTTAAAAGCTTCGACAATTGTTCATCTAATCTCAAATTCTCTTTTTCAAGTGATACCACATTTACCACTCTCAACCTCGAGTGCCGGCATGTTGGCGCTATCAATATAGAGATGTGGGTAACTGACGAAGCCGGTAATAAGGATTTTTGTCAAACGCTGTTATTTGTGCAGCAGCATGTGGCATCTCCCTGTCCACGACCCAGGCTTGCAGTGGCTGGCAAAGTGTCAAATGAAAATGACGGGACCATTGAAGGTGTAACTTTAAAACTCAGCGGGTCAAATGAGCAATCGTTTTTAACTTCAGCAGATGGACAGTTTCATTTTGAAGAATTGGAATTAGGAGCGGATTACTCAGTCACACCAAAGAAAAATTCTGACTATCTAAACGGGGTGTCCACTTTTGATATGGTACTCATTAGCCGTCATATTTTGGGCATTCAACATTTGAACTCACCTTATAAGATCATTGCTGCCGACGTCAACAAATCAGGATATGTGACAACACTTGACCTGGTTGAAATTCGCAAATTGATTTTGTTTGTCAATAGTTCCTTCCCTTCCAATGATTCATGGAGGTTTGTTGAAAAGGATTTTGTCTTTACAAACCCACAGAATCCGTTTTCATCCATGTTTCCTGAGGCCATCAATGTTAATAATATTGAGTCGGAAATCCTTGATGCCAATTTTGTGGCCGTTAAAATTGGCGATGTTAATGGTTCGGCCGCTGTCAACTTGCTGCATAAGCCCGAATCAAGAAATACATCTGGTTCATTTGAAATCAGCATCGAGGATAGGATTTTGACTAAAGGAGATTTTATAGAGGTGCCATTTCATGCCTCAATTAGCAGTATTATTGGTTTCCAATTTGCCCTAAACTTCAATCCTGCTGCCTTGGAACTGGTAGAAGTTATACCTGGTGTACTAAAGCCGGAGAGTTTTGGCAATAAGAAAATAGACAATGGTGAATTATTAACCAGTTGGTATCGCAATACGGCTGAATCTACCTTAGCATCCGAATTGTTCACTTTAAAATTCAAGGTCAAATCAAATGGACCATTGAAAGAATTTCTGAGCTTAAATAAAAAGGATTTTGCCAATGAAGCCTACAATAGTACACTTGAGTTCCAGGCTGTTCAATTGAATTTTATTTCAAAAGATACCCACATTTTATCGGTTTCAAACTCTCCAAATCCATTCCGGAATGCAACCTCTTTGAGATTTACACTTCCGGTGGAAAGCCATGTAAAAATCACCATTTCCGATGCAACTGGAAGAATCTACCGGACAGTTGAGAAAGGATTCAGCAGAGGGTTGAATGAAATTTATGTCAGACGAGAAGACTTGGGCGGTAGCGGGATTTACACCTATTTTTTTCAAGCCGGAAGTCAAACACAAGTTGGAAAGTTAGTTTTGATTGATTAAGCTTTGACATATTCTGGCAACCATTAAATGAAAAGGGGAGGTCAATCGCTGTTGACCTCCCCTTTTCATTTAAAGCTCGTTGTTATTTTAACCTGAATTCATAGCTGATAGTGCCGCATTGTTTGTCAACACTTCCTCTGTTAAATTTCCACTGTCTTGCATTTTGTATGGCCAGTCTTTTCAAATTTTCACTGGTGCTGGTAGAGCCACTTTGTGTATAGTCGGCGCTTATTACGTTGCCATCAGCATCAACGCATACTTGTAACACAATACGGCCTTCTTCCTGAGAGTTGTCGTTGATGGAGGGTCCTCTTCGTACTAAACCACGGCTGCCCAGGCCTCCACCTACAACACCGGAACCTGTGCTAATACCCGTCAATATATTCGAATTTGGATCGCCGTTTGGAACTCCCTGATTGCCAGGTTTGCCTGTATTACCTTTTCCGGACCCAGAACCTGAGATGCCACCTCCGGCAAGCCTGTCTTTTAAGGCCTGCTGCTCCGCTTCTTGTCTTTTTCTTTCAGCTTCTGCTCTGGCTTCCGCATCCCTTCGCTGCTGCTCTTCAATTCGCCGCTGTCTGTCTTCGGCTTCTGTCTGCCTTTTGGCTTCTTCCTGCCTTTTTCTTAAGGCAATTGCTTCAGGGTCTTCAGTTTGCCTTACCTCTCTTTGAGGTTGAGGTTTAGGGTTTTGTAGTGAAGTCGGCTTGGGTGGGGGAGTGGGCTCAACCGGAGTGGGTTTTGGCTCATCTGCAGGTTTTGTTGTTGCAGGGCCTGGGGCATTTTCAACTCCCTGACCAACGTCAGGGATACCTAAATTAACAAGAATTCCTTCCTGTTCAGGAGGAGGGTCTTGATAAGTGAAACCATAGATTGCTGCAAGGATAATCAGTAAGGTGTGCAATACAACGCTGAAAATAAGGCCCTTGCGCCGGTTGCCTTCTTCATGTCTGCTGATATCTTCCATAAGTTGTTGATTATAATGGTAGAACGCAATATCGTCAGGTATGGGTGGTTAGGAAGCTGGTATTTTTAAAAAAATTAACATGGTAAACAGTAGCAGCCTCCCGTTATTTGTTCATTTTTCTGCAGCCAGAATGGCATTTATTTCATATCGCAAGGCGATATCCATTACGAAAGCGACATACTTTACAGGAGTACCTGTATCAGGGGAAATGGTAATGTTGAGTTTATCAGAGCTCGCTGCAGCTTTATTGGCAAGGTGCTGCTCCAATTCAAATGCAGAAATACGTTTTCCGTTCAGGTAGAAATTACCATCCAGATTAACGGAAACATCATCGGTTTTCGAATCAACGCGCATATTCGTTCTTGAAGTTCCAGGAAGCTTCAAATTCAACGCATTAGGTGCAACGACACTGGAGTTTAGTACAAAGAAAATGAGCAAAAGGAAAATCATGTCAGTAAGGGAAGCCATACTGAACTCTGCATTTACCTTGCTTCTCTTTTTTAATGCCATTATTAACTATGTGGTTAGTTTATTTAAACCAGCTTTTCAGGATTGTCTGGGTTGCGTGGCCAATATGGCTTTAATCCTTAGTCTGCCAGCCACTTCAATCACATCAACTACTTTTTCAAAAGGTACTTCTTTATAAGCTGCTATGGTAAGGGTAAAATCTTCAGTATATTGAAGGTCCTTTATTCTCCCACTGATTGCGGCTTCCAAAGAGGCCGGACTCATTGGTCTTCCTTCGTAAAGTATTTGTTCGTCTTCACCAATTTCTACGACAACGGTAACTGGAGCCACAGTTTTGGAATCCGACTCAGGTAAGTCAAAAGGATTGAGTTTAACCAGTTTTGAAGTCAGGACAAAGAATATAAGCAACAGAAAGATGACGTCTGTCAATGACGCCATGCTGAATTCCGCGCTTGCTTTGTTTCTTCTTTTAAGTGCCATAGATATTACTTGAAATTAGGCAATGGTGAAAAAGTATCGCTAGGAAGTGGGTTCCTGCAACATATCCATAAATTCAAGTGTATAGCGCTCCATTTTGTAAACTACCTTGTCAACATTGACAACCAGCAAGTTGTAGGCTATAAAAGCGAAAATACCGACTATTAATCCAACCGCAGTTGTGATAAGAGCCTGATAAATACCACCTGCGAGTAACTGTGGTGTGACGTTTTGTTCCTTGGCCATATTGAAAAATGCCATAATCATGCCCGTGACCGTACCGAGAAAACCAATCATCGGCGCTGCACCTGCGATACTGGCAATGGTGGAAATGTTTTTTTCCAGTTTGAAAATTTCCAGGTTACCCACGTTTTCAATAGCAGCATCAATGTCGCGGAGTGGTTTGCCTATTCTCATCAATCCTTTTTCAACCATCCTGGCAACGGGAGTATCCGTGTTCTGACAAAGGGTTCTGGCTGCCTGGATATTTCCTGCACTGACATTTGCCCGGATATTGTTCATAAAGTTTTCATCCACATGACCTGCCCTTTTGATGGTAAGGTACCTTTCAATGAAAATATACAAAGCAACCACCGACAAAACTAGAAGGATTAGGACGATTATGACACCAATTGCTCCACCAGAAAGGAGAAGGTCGAGCATGGATTGGGTTTCTGTTGTGGGTTCAATGTCTGCAACCTGTAAAAACAAGGTGTTCTGAAACATAATTCGTTTTTTAGTTTTTCTTCATGTATGATGAACCACTTGAAAGCTGATTTTGTAAATGAATTTTCCTCCTGCGCTCACAAATGTTTATTCACACGGGTAATACAACGATGCATTAAAGAAATAAGTGTTTTAACGCGCCGAAAGTTAGTTGTTTTTGCAGAAAGTCTGGAAGTGCTGACTTGCATAATAATTTTAATTAATTGTGTTCAGGATTTTGAATTAAGCATGGCATTTGTATTTTTGTGTAATCAGCGAAAATTCGCCAGAGCGTTCTCGCTCCATCTTTGCTTCTGGACACTAGTAGCTGAATGTCATTCATTTACAGGTTTACTCTAACCAAAAAGATTTACTATCCATGAGAAGAATAAAAAATGTAGCAATCCTCGGCTCAGGCATCATGGGCTCGGGACTTGCCTGTCACTTCGCCAATGTTGGGCTTCAGGTACTTATGCTCGACATCGTGCCACCCAACCTGCCGGAAGAAAAGAAGAATGACAAAGCTTCACGCGATAGTCTGGCTTCTGGCTCCCTTACATCGACAATCAAGTCGAGACCTGCTCCCTTATACGATAAGGATTTCGCCAAGCGAATTACTGTTGGAAACTTTGAGGACGACTTTGAGAAAATCAAAGATTACGACTGGATATTGGAGGCTGTAGTTGAAAGGCTGGATATCAAAAAGCAGATTTTTGAAAAGGTGGATAAGCTCAGAAAACCGGGTACTCTGGTTTCCTCCAACACTTCCGGTATTCCTATCCACATGATGGCGGAAGGAAGAAGCGAGGATTTTAAAGCCAACTTCTGCGGGACTCACTTTTTCAATCCCCCCAGGTACATGCGGCTGTTGGAAATCATACCAACGAAAGAAACTGACCCAGTTTTAGTCGATTTCATGATGCAGTATGGTGACCGCTATCTCGGCAAACAAACAGTGATTTGCAAAGACACTCCTGCATTTATTGGAAACAGGGTAGGGGTGTATGCCATGGCAAAAATTTACCAACTAACAACCGAAATTGGCCTCCGCATCGATGAGGTGGATGCCATCACCGGCCCGGCAATAGGTAGGCCTGGCACAGGAACATTCCGCTTGGGTGATCTCGTTGGTCATGATACTGCTGCAAAAGTCATTCAGGGAATCAAGCAGAACTGCCCTGATGACGAGCAGACTGATGTGTTTAATACGCCGGATTATCTGAACTTCCTTTTGGAAAACAAATACCTGGGCAACAAGTCCGGTCAGGGATTTTATAAGAAAACGGGCGAACGGGATGAGCGTGGCAAAAGCATTGTACAGGCACTTAACTTAAAGACGCTGGAATATGAATTGACTCCAAAGGTTTCTTTGCCAAGTGTGGCTATAGCCAAACAGACCGAAGACCTGCAAATGAGGGTCAAAGCGGTATTCTCGGCCGAGGACAAGGGCGGCCAATTGGTCAAGCGCTCATTCTTAGGCCTCTTTGCTTATGTATCTAACCGGATTCCTGAAATTGCCGACCATCTGTACAGCATCGACGATGCCTTGAGGGCTGGCTTTGCATGGGATATGGGACCTTTTGAATACTGGGACGCCATTGGTGTGAAAGAAGGATATGAAATGGCATTGGCACAGGGTGAAAAAGTGGCACCATGGGTAAAAGAAATGCTCGATAAGGGTTTTGAATGCTTCTATAAAAGAGAAGGCGGTAAGCGCCTATTCTATGATGTAGCATCCAAAGGCTACAAAGTGGTTGGTGGAACAGAGGGAATGATTATCCTCGACAACTACAGGGATAAGAAGCCGGTTTACTCAAATCCTGAAGCCACAGTTCACGATATTGGTGACGGCGTTCTCTGCCTTGAATTTACAAGCAAAGCCAACTCCATAGGTGGCGGTGTACTTGAGGGAATCAACCAGGCCATTACCATTGCCGAAGAAGGCAAATGGAAGGGCTTGGTCATCGGGAACAACGCCAAAAACTTCTCAGTCGGCGCCAACCTGATGATGATTGCCATGATGGCTTATGAACAGGATTGGGACCAGTTGGCTTGGGCGGTAAAATCCTTCCAGGATACTGTTATGCGTTGCCGTTATTCTTCCATTCCTGTTGTGATTTCTACTCAAGGTTATGTATTTGGTGGTGCCTGCGAAACGCTGATGCATTGCGATGCTGCCGTTTGTGCCGCTGAAAGCTATATCGGCCTTGTTGAAGTGGGAGTTGGCTTGATTCCGGGCGGTGCGGGAACAAAAGAATTTACACTGCGCGCTTCCGATGCCTTCTTTGAAGGTGACGTGCAGATTCCAACTCTGATTGAGAAGTTTAAAACTATTGCTCTTGCCAGTGTTGCCACATCTGCCTATGAAGGGTATAAACACGGTTATATGCTTCCTAAGAAGGATTTTGTTGAATACAATACTTTCAGAAACATCGAATCCGCCAAAGCAAAGGTGCTGGAACTTGCCGAAGGTTACGTGCAGCCCATTATGCGTGAGGATGTTATGGTTTTAGGCCGCGGCGGCTTAGCTGCGCTTTATGTTGCGGCGAACGAACTGAAACTGGGCAATTTTGCCAGCGAACACGACATCAAGATTGCCAACAAAATTGCCTTTGTGCTTTGCGGTGGTGATCTTACGGGAGCGCAAAAAGTTTCTGAGAGATACCTGCTCGACCTGGAACGAGAAGCATTCCTGAGTCTGTGTGGAGAGCAGAAAACGTTGGAACGCATCCAACACATGCTGACGAACAACAGACCGCTCAGGAACTAATCCTCAGCACTTAGTAACTTCAATTTTTTATCTGACAAAAAAAGTAAAACAATGGAAGCATATATAGTTAAAGTATTCAGGTCGGCAGTGGGTAAGGCTGGTAAAGGCTCTTTTAAAAATTACCGTTCTGACGACCTCGGAGTGAATGTTATCCAACATTTGCTCAACAACACACCAGAACTCGACCCGGCATTGGTGGATGACTGCATAGTTGGCTGCGCAAATCCGGAAGGAGAGCAGGGCTTGCAAATTGGCCGGATGATTTCCATGCGGGCACTGGGAAAAAGCGTTCCGGGCATGACCGTTAACCGATACTGCGCATCCGGATTGGAGACCATAAGCATTGCGGTAGCCAAAATAAAGGCTGGCATGGGACATTGCTTCATCGCCGGAGGTACGGAAAGCATGAGTATGATTCCCATGACAGGCTATAAACTGTCGCCAAATTACAACGTGGCTTCAACTACTCCCGAATATGTTACTGGCATGGGTAATACGGCTGAAGCCGTTGCCGCCAAGTACAACATCGGACGGGAGGCATCTGACATGTTTGCAGTTAATTCACATAAAAAGGCTGCCGCAGCAATAGAAAGCGGCAAGTTCAAAGATGAGATTGTGCCCATAAAAGTGAAGGAGGTCTTTGTCGAAAATGACAAAAGGAAAGAGACTGAATTTGTCATGGACACCGATGAAGGTGTCAGAACAGACACTACTGTTGAAGCATTGGCTAAACTGAGGCCAGTTTTCAAAAAGGATGGAATCGTCACCGCGGGCAATGCTTCGCAAACTTCTGACGGTGCTGCATTTGCACTCGTCATGAGTGAGGAAATGGTCAAGCAGTTGAATCTAAAACCTATTGCCAGACTGGCAGGATGTTCCGTAGCTGGTGTCGAACCACTGTATATGGGTATTGGTCCGGTAGCCGCTATTCCAAAAGCGTTGAAACAAGCCGGTCTTAAACTGGATGATATTCAACAGGTAGAGTTAAATGAAGCATTTGCAGCGCAGGCTTTGGCCGTTATTCAGGAAGCACACCTGAATCCTGATATCGTCAACGTGAACGGTGGAGCCGTTGCTTTAGGCCATCCACTTGGCTGCACCGGTGCAAAACTGACCATTCAGTTGCTCAACGAAATGCGCCGCCGCAAACAGAAGTACGGTATGGTTACCGCCTGTGTGGGTGGTGGACAGGGAATTGCGGGGATTTTTGAGTTGCTTAATTAATGAAATAACTTGTAACAAGAGTCAGGGCCTGGCTCGCAGCCAGACCCTGACTAATCCTTTGATGACTCAAATCAAATTAATCCAGGGTGACATCACCCAGCTCGATGTCGATGCCATCGTCAACGCTGCCAATACATCGCTTTTGGGTGGTGGCGGTGTTGACGGTGCTATCCACAGGGTTGCTGGACCTGAACTGCTTGAAGAATGCCACAACCTCGGTGGCTGCCCAACAGGCGAAGCACGCCTGACAAAAGGTTATTTCCTGAAAGCCCGGTATGTAATTCATACGGTTGGACCCATTTGGAATCCCGGAAAAGAAGAATTAATGGAAAATTTGCTGGCTTCCTGTTATCGAAACAGCCTTCAGATGGCAGTGGACAATGACATCCGGAGCATTGCCTTCCCCAATATCAGCACGGGTGTTTATGGTTTCCCAAAAGAGCGGGCAGCGAAAGTGGCCGTGTCCACCGTGCGCGAATTTTGCGCTTCAGACCCACCTATTGACGAAGTGCTGTTTGTGTGCTTCGATTCTGAAAACCTCAACATATACCAGGATTTACTGTAGTAATTTTATCCATATAGTCAGGGCCTGGCTCGCAGCCAATCGCAGTCAACTTAAGGAGATTGATTTTAGCTGGGGTTAAAACCCCATAACTGATATTGAGTCGATGGGCCCCCTGATGAATGCCATTGGCATAAATCAGGGGGTTAGTGATGGATTATCAGAAAATTGGATACTCGTGATGAAGCGGCGCCTAACGATTATTATCTTCGGGATTTGAGCGTAAGAAATGGTGATAACTTAACTAACCCCTGCATTCATGCAGGGGGCATAAAAGGTAGACTGTAATGGGGTTTTAACCCCAGCTAAAATTCCTTAAGTTAGCGACATAAGGCTGCGAGCTAAACCCTGACTTTATTCCAACTTCTCTACCGTGCCGGGGCTACGCCCCTCAATGGCACATTGGGCAATTCTCTATAAACGGTATCGGGGCTACGCCCCTGAGTCTTGACATAAATATGTGAATAGAGGCCAGACTTGAAAGATTGATGCCTTAAGTTGACGGCATCAGGCTCGTAGCCGGGCCTTGGCTAATGCCAGATGTGACAAGTTTACAAAATTTGTCAAATCTATTAACGGCACAGGGGCTACGCCCCAGAGTCCATGCAAATGCAACAATGCACGGAGGGAATGGCTTGAAAGTCTCATTCCTCAAGTTCTCGACATCTGACCCTTTACCCAATTTCCAATTTCCAGTATCCAATTTCCAATTTCCAATTTCCAATTTCCAATCTCCAATTTCCAATCTCCAATTTCCAATCTCCAATTTCCAATCTCCAATTTCCCCCGAGTACTCGGGGTCCAATTTCCTTTTCCTTTTAACTTTTTACTTCCAACAATGCCTTCTAAATTTACGGCATGAAAAAAGCCGTATTCCCGGGTTCATTCGACCCGATTACCATTGGCCATGTCGAAATTGTTAAAAGGGCACTTCCCCTTTTTGATACCATTATTGTTGCGGTGGGCATTAATTCTAAAAAGCAGACTTTATTCACATTGGAACAAAGAATAAGTTGGCTTGAGGAAGTTTTTGCTCAGGAACCAAAAGTGGAAATTTCCTATTTCGAAGGATTGACCGCTCACTTTTGCACGAAAGTTGGAGCCAGGTACCTGTTGCGCGGTTTGCGAAATGCCTCTGATTTTGACTATGAAAAAACCATTTCACAATTAAACCAAATCATTGGTTCGCAGCTCGAAACTGTCTTCTTAATCAGCCAACCTGAATACTCACACATCAGTTCTACTATTGTCAGAGAAATTATTGGAGGTGGGGGTGATGTTTCTCCTTTTATTCCATCGCAAATAAAAATTGCGCAAGGTTGATGATTTTATCCATTTTGATGTTGCTGGGGGGAATAGCCTTGACCTTGATAAGTACCAGTTGGCTGGTTTGGGGTTCCTCATCCATTGCCAAAAGGTTCAAAGCATCTGATTTGGTCATTGGATTGACCATCGTTGGATTGGGGACTTCCATGCCTGAACTGGCCACCTCCGTTACAGCCACGCTAATGGGAAAAACGGAACTGGCAGTCGGAAACATCATCAGTTCAAACATTCTCAACATCTTCCTCATTTTGGGTATTACTGCCACCATCTATCCATTGCCATTTAACATTGGCCCCTCCAATCTGGACCTTGGCCTGGTTGTATTGAGTAGTCTGATGTTATTTATGACGGCGGTCGTTTTTTCACCAGGCAGGATTTCCAAAAGGGAAGGTATCATGTTTACTACCCTCAATGTGGCGTACATGATTTCGCTTATTTTTATCAACTGAGGTGGTGGACAAGCCTAACAACCAACAACGAACAACACTATGCGGTATAGCTGGATACTCTTCGATGCTGATGATACCCTGTTTGATTTTAAGGAATCGGCTAAACATGCCTTGTTTGCCACACTGGCCTATTATGGCATCGAGCAAAAGCCTGAGTATTATACTTTGTACAAAAGAATCAACGAAGAAACATGGCTGGCTTTTGAAAAAAACCTGATTAATACCGGGCAATTAAGGCGCATACGTTTTGAAAAGTTTTTGGAGGCAATAGGTGAGTACAGGGAACCCTTGGAAGTGAATGCCTATTATCTCGATATTCTTTCGGATACTTCCATTCTGATAAACGGTGCTGAGCAGCTGCTTCAGGAATTGACCGATATGGAAATTCGTTTGGGGCTCATCACCAACGGCCTGAAAGAAGTACAACGCAAAC
>CAYRDX010000003.1:0-124039 GCA_964423205.1 uncultured Saprospiraceae bacterium
GTTTAGTAACCGTTAGGCCTCCAATTCGTGAAGTTGTTTCTTAGTCGTTCCTAAAGACACATTTTTAATGGGGTGCAAATGTAAACAAGTTAACGCGAGGGAGGACCAATGGTTCGCAATTTTCCAGGCTTGTTTCATCGAATGCTACACATATAATATATAGTAGCAGCCACCCTCCATCCTCTTATCCTCTTATCCTCTTATCCGCCTATCCGCCTATCCTCCTTTATAACTGACAACTATTGTTTGAATGATTGACTAAAATGACCGGCTACATCAATGACCCGAAAGTGTCAATGCCTTACCTTTGCCATCCAAATTTGACACATGCGCATTTTCCCTTTTCGTGCCACCATACCAAATACTGTACTTGCTCCATGCACTTCCGATTTTTTTGCTTCGGTCAAATCGAATTTTCTTCGGTACAAGTCTGACGGAATGTTCGAAAGAAGAACAGAAGCTGCCCTTTATATTCACCAGATTGAAACACCTGGGAGGACTTATACCGGTATTGTAGCTAAAACAGCAATCGAAGATTATTTATCGGGCGCCATCCACAGGCATGAAGAAACAATAACCGAATCAGAAACTGAACAAAAAAAACTTATTGAAAGTCACCAGGCGCAGGTAAAACCTGTTTTGCTCACCTACAGGCCGGTTAGTGAAATTTCGAAATTTGTCCAGGATTATACGGAATCCCATACTGCTTTCCGGGTGCTTGAATTGAAAGAAGAATCCCAGGTCCATCGGTTTTGGGAAATTATTGAGGAGCGTAAATTGAATACCCTAAAAGCACTTTTTGAAACAAAAGTTAAGGAGACTTTTCTGGCAGATGGCCATCATCGCAGTGCTGCCATCGCATCATTATATCGTCAAAACACTAACCCGGGGGACGA
The DNA here is from genome assembly GCA_964423205.1 of uncultured Saprospiraceae bacterium. GTDB lineage: Bacteria > Bacteroidota > Bacteroidia > Chitinophagales > Saprospiraceae > UBA6168. Next base: position 897 of record CAYRDX010000003.1, read on the forward strand.
AAATCCATACGCTTTCATCACCTGTGGTTTCTTTTCACTTAACGATATTCAGATTTGTGACTATAACCGAATGGTGAAGGCCAATAGCAGTGCCCTATCAGTAGGTTTGCTTCAAGAGCTACGAAAATTAGGCAGCTTGACAAAAACCGAAAAGTGGTCTGTTCCTGCGCAGAAACATGAAATAGTTGTTAACCAAAATTCTGAATGGTACCGGTTTCAATGGGAGCCAACAATATTGAATAAATATGGAAGCAGTCCAGTTATTTTGGATGTTGAAATGTTGAATGAGGTTTTTCTGAAACCAGTTATGCGTATCCGGGATGTCCGAATCGACAAAAGATTGAGTTACCTTGGTAGGCCGAAAACTTTTAGTGAACTGGATAAAACTCATACCGCTGGTGAAGATTTTATAGCTTTCATCTTGCATCCGGTAAGTGAATCAGATTTTTTGGCCATTTCTTCCAGCGATGGTATTTTACCACCCAAATCAACCTGGTTCGAACCAAGGATGCTGAGTGGGTTGTTGGTGAGAGAATTTAAACAGGGATGAGGGATGAGGGATGAGGATGAGGATGAGGGATGAGGGATGAGGGATGAATGGAGAATGGAGAATTGAGAATGAAGAGTTGAGAATTGAGAATTAGGAATTGAAAGAGTTTTGAAAGAAAATTCTTCGGGTCTCAGCGGCCTTTGCGTTTAATAACATCGCCACAAAGTAAAAATTGAATAAATCATAAAACACAAATAAAGCCATGCAAGAAGTATACATCATTTCAGCCGTGCGCACACCAATTGGAAGTTTTGGAGGAGTTCTTTCTGAAGTCCCAGCTACCAAATTAGGGGCGGCAGCTATTCAAGGTGCTCTTAGCCGTGCCAATGTTCCTGCAGAAAAAGTAAATGAAGTTCTAATGGGAAATGTGGTATCTGCCAATATCGGTCAGGCACCCGCCCGTCAGGCTGCCAACTTTGCCGGCATCCCTCACCATGTACCCTGCACTACTATTAATAAGGTGTGTGCATCGGGCATGAAGGCGATCATATTTGGCGCTCAATCCATACAGTTGGGCAACAACGACATTGTAGTTGCCGGAGGCATGGAGAACATGTCGCAAATTCCGTTTTATGTGCCCAATGCCCGCTGGGGTTATAAATATGGCAACGGCGCATTAGTGGATGGGCTGGCTCAGGATGGACTTCAGGATGCTTATGACCAATGCGCCATGGGTGTTTTTGCAGACAAGACTGCAGCGAAATATGAAATCACACGCGAGGAGCAGGATGCATTTGCAATCGAAAGTTACAAACGCTCCGCCGCATCCACGGAAGCAGGTTGGTTTAAATCGGAAATTGTATCTGTGGCAATACCTCAGCGCAAAGGTGATCCAAAAGTGGTGTCAGAAGATGAAGAGTATAAAAAGGTGATGTTCGACAAAATCCCCGGACTCAGGCCAGCCTTTACAACTGACGGTACCGTCACAGCGGCCAATGCTTCCACGATAAACGATGGTGCTTCGGCAGTGGTGCTCGCAAGTGCAAAAGCCGTAAAGGAGTATAACCTGAAGCCAATGGCGCGCATCGTATCTTTTGCCGATGCGGAGCAGGAACCTGCCTGGTTTACTACTACTCCAGCTTTGGCCGCACCTAAAGCTCTTGAAAGAGCGGGTTTGAAAAAAGAAGACATCGACTTTTTCGAGGTCAATGAAGCATTCTCAGTAGTCACTATGGTTTTCGAAAAAATCATGGGAATTACTCACGACAAAACAAACGTTTTCGGGGGCGCAGTTTCTTTAGGCCACCCACTTGGTGCATCTGGTGCCCGAATCGTTACTACTCTAAACAACGTGCTCCAACAGAAAAAAGGTAAATATGGACTGGCTGCCATCTGCAATGGTGGAGGCGGGGCTTCGGCGATGGTGATTGAGAGGGTGTGAGAGTTTGAAGTTTGAAGTTTGAAGTTTGAAGTTTGAAGTTTGAGTCCGCTCCGGAAAGTCACTTTTAGTAAAATCAACCATCAAAGTTGAATTTGAATATTTTAAACTTTACTGAAAATAAGCGAGTTGTGAATTTGTCAAATTTTTAAAATTTGACAAATTTTCCCATTTCGACTTTTCGGAGTAGGCTCAAGTTTGAAGTTTGAAGAAGGTACTCACGTGGGTTCTAAATGTAAGCTGGGTTAGGATGGGTCAAGTTGTTTTGAATTTATATCCTTTTAAGCCTGAAGTGCGGATGGAGTCAATGAGGCCATTAAGAATTCTACTGACCTCAACACAGCCTTCGAATAATTTGTCAAATTCATTTTTTGAGATATACCCATAATCAATTGCACGGTAAGCCTGTGAACGCAATTCGCCACATGAACCTTTTGCTACATATAGAAAGTAGATAAACTCATTATTTCCCTGCCTTTCAAACCCTTCGGCGATATTGTCCATGATTGAACCTGAAGACCTGACGATCTGCTTTTTTAATTCATAGTCAGTAGAGAATTCCTTTCGCGAAGTCAGTTCCTTTATCAACTTATTTAACTCTCTTGCCTTTTGCCAGGCTATTATTTCTTCAAAATTCTTTATTGAAGCCATACCGTTCAGTTAAAATTGAAGAATTACAGAATTTTACCATGCAGCTATTTTATCAAATATCGCAATTTCAACAAAAACACTAAGAGTAAATTTAATGCTCCGGTTCAAACTTCGAACTTCAAACTTCAAACTTCAAACTTCAAACTTCAAACCCCAAACTTCAAACTACTTAGGGTATGCCAAATAATACTTCGTCACACTCTTAGTCTGCAGGCCAAAATCCGTGATTTGCGACATGGGGAGGATGGTGCCATCTTTGAAAAGGATTTTGATCTCGTCTTTGGCAGTGTTGTAGGCGTGATTACTTTCTTCACCTGTGAAAAGCAGATAATCTGCGGGGTCTAGCGGCAGGTCCTTTCTGCTGGCGAGTTTTTGGCGGATGGACATGACCTGTGATAGATTAATTGGATGATTGCTCAACTCAATTTTGTACAGCCTTCTGTTGATGATGCAACCAGACAAGTAAGAAAGTATTGGGTCCTCATGAGTCATAAACGACTTTAGGGCAGAGGTAATGTCATAATCATCGAGATTGGCAAAATGCCGGAAGAATAAGTCCGGATTTTTCTCCAGCCCTGTACTGTTGTTGTTGCTGTTAAGAAAAAAAGCAAGGCTTTCAGGTACTGGTAAGTTATGGCCTTTTTCGGCCAGCTCTTTTGCTCTTTTCAGTATTTTCACGAGCATTTGTTCCGCTACCAATACCGTTTTATGCAAATAGACCTGCCAGTACATGAGGCGGCGGGCTATCAGGAATTTTTCTATGGAGTAAATTCCCTTCTCCTCCACCATCAGTTCATCGTTTTGCACGGCAAGCATTTTAATGATTCTGTCGAATCCAATAACTCCTTCTGAAACGCCGGTAAAATAACTGTCCCGGTTCAGGTAATCCATCCTGTCCATGTCCAGTTGTCCGGAGATTAGCTGATGCAAAAAGCGGCGATGGTATTCATTTTTGAAAATGCGAATCGCTAATTCGAGCTTCCCTCCATATTCTTGGTTTAGCTTCTCCATAAACCGGAGGGAAAGCTCTTCATGATGGACATTTAAAAGGGCATTTTCCAAAGTATGTGAAAAGGGTCCGTGCCCAATATCGTGCAGTAAGATGGCAATGGAAACTGCCTTCGCTTCTTCTTCAGAAATCCCGACATCTTTGGACCTCAACACTTCAATAGCCTGAGTCATGAGGTGCAAAGCGCCCAATGCATGGTGGAAGCGGGTGTGCAAAGCACCTGGATACACATAATGAGTCAGACTGACCTGCTTGATTCGCCTTAATCTCTGGAAATATGGATGCTCTATGAGGTCGAACAGAATTTCATAGGGTATAGTAATGAAACCATAAACCGGGTCATTGACGATTTTCTTTTTGTTCATGTTTTAAACGGTATAGCGGTACAGCGGTTCAACGGTGTAACGGTTCAACGGTTCAAGCGAGTTAAACTCCGAAAGCTATTAGCCCCTTTAATCTTTCAAGCATATTTTCCACAGAGCTAATCCTGTCAAAAATAATTTGCAGTTTGGTGCCCCACTCATTCACTCATTCACTCATTCACTCATTCAATCCTTCTATCCTTCTATCCTTGTCATTTCCGGCAAGCATTTTGGCGTAACAATAGACGAACGGTACAAAATCCCCTCAAAGCACCAGATTGTAAACCCTTCACAGTTAAAAACCGTTAAAGTTCATTGTGAATTTTATCTGTGTCAGACAAAATCTCGTAGAAAAAGTATTCTGCTATCATTTTTGCGTTACGATATTTGCGTAGCCAAACCTGATGACTGTTATGTTCTGGCAAAAGTAGCCATTGCTTGTCGGGAAACAGATGAAATTTCTAAAGGTCAAGAATAGTTGTTTGTGTTTTGATAAACTGACAACTCAATTCAGGTTTTACCTGTTTACAATTGGCATGCACCGTTTAACATTCAAAGTTCAACTGCTCTTATGGTAATTCCAGGAGTTAAATCAATTTTTAAAACTGCAAAACAAGTGATTATGAAGAACAAGGGTATTTTCCTTTCCCTGATAGCTGTTGCTGCACTGTTTTTTGCCTTTTACACCCCAGTAAACAATGAACAAAAGGAGGCCATTATCATGCAGTCTTTGCTGACTGACCTCAATTACTACCATTACAAACCTCTCGTAATCGATGATAAACTATCCGAAAAAGTTTACCAGCTCTTCTTAGATCGCCTCGATGGTGCAAAGCGCTGGTTTACTCAGGAAGATATTGCAAAACTCGAGGTGCATAAAAACCAACTTGATGACCAGGCCAATACTGGCACGTATGCCTTCCTCGACCTCGCCATTCAATTGCAGAACGTTGCCATGACGAAGACCCAGGCATATTACAGGGAATTTCTATCTCAACCATTCAAGTTTGACCAGGATGAGTCATTTGAATCGGATGGTAAAAAGCGAGACTTTGCCAAAAATGATGCTGATTTAAAAGACTACTGGAGAAAAGCTATGAAATGGGAAACCATGACAAGGCTTTCAGAAAAGGTTACCAAGAAAGAAAATAAAGATCCGGATTTCAGCTCCAAATCTGTAGAGCAACTGGAGATAGAATCCAGAGAGGAAGTGTTGAAAGTTTATGATGACTTCTACTCAAGGCTTTCCAAGAGAAAGCGGAGTGATTTTCTGAGCACTTACCTCAACGCCTTTACCAACATATTCGACCCGCACACGGAATATTACGAGCCTATCGATAAGCAGAATTTTGACATCGGGATGTCAGGTCGCTTCGAAGGTATTGGCGCCCGGCTGACTACCGACGGTGAGTTCACCAAAGTGGCAGAAATTATAGTTGGCGGTCCTGTTTGGAAGCAAGGTATCCTCAAGGAAAACGACCGCATTGTCAAAGTATCACAGGAGGACAAAGAAGAATGGACCGATGTGACCGGCATGGTACTCACTGATGTTGTGCAGTTGATAAGAGGTAAAAGAGGAACCAAGGTGCGGTTAACCATTCGTAAACCTGATGGCCTTGTACGGGAAATCAGTGTGATTCGCGATGTGGTTATAGTGGAAGAAGGTTTTGCCAAATCATTACTCCTCGACACAGAAAGCAAGAATAAAATCGGCTACATCTATTTGCCACGATTCTATGCTGACTTCAATGACAGGGACGGAAGGTTCTGTGCAACAGATGTTGCCAATGAAATAGAAAAACTAAAACAGGAAAACGTAGAAGGCATCGTTCTTGATCTGCGCGGGAATGGAGGTGGCTCCTTGCGCGATGTGGTCAGAATGAGTGGTTTCTTCATTGAACAAGGACCAATTGTACAGGTAAAATCCAGAGAAAGAAGACCTGAAGTCCTGACCGACGACGATGCCTCAGTCCTTTACAATGGTCCACTCATTGTCATGGTCAATCAGTTCAGCGCTTCTGCTTCCGAGATATTGGCTGCTGCCTTACAAGACTATGGCAGGGCAGTCATAGTGGGTGTTGGAAATTCCACCTTTGGCAAAGGAACCGTCCAGCGCTTTTTCGACCTCGATGCAGTGGTTAGGGGATATTCCGAAGTAAAGCCCCTCGGTGAAGTAAAATTGACTGTACAGAAATTTTTCCGTGTAAACGGTGGGGCAACTCAATTGAAAGGAGTGACTCCGGACATCATTCTGCCGGACGGGTGGCTGCACATGGAATTCGGTGAAAAACAGGAGGATTTCCCAATGCAATGGTCGCAAATTGAACCAGTGACTCACAGTCAAAAAGTTTACACCATCAAAAACCTCAAGAAAATTCAGGCACAAAGCAAGAGCCGTCTGGCGAAAAGTGAAATATTCCCGAAGGTATATGAACGTGCAGAGTTGATTAAGAATCAGCGCGACGATACATTCGTACCACTCAATCTTCAAGCCTACCGCAATCGCAAAACACAATGGAATGCTCAGAATAAACAGTTCGATGAACTGCTCGATAAAGATGTAGTATCGGGTGCGCAAAACCTGTCAGCGGATCTGCCGTCTTTCAAAAACGATGAAAGTAAAAAGGCCCGCAACGACCAATGGATTAAAGGTGTAAAGAAAGATATCCACCTCATGGAAACCCTCTATGTCATGCAGGACTTGATAGGAGTGAAGAATTGAGAATTGAGAATTGAGAATTGAGAATTGAGTGTTGAATAAGCCGGGTGTTATAAGCATCCGGCTTATTCATTTTATCCCCAAGTTGTTTTTCTCTTCTAACTTTGCCCACCTTAAAATTGGCACACAGTGAATTACCTGACTCTTGAGAATGTTAGCCGGAGCTACGGCGAAAAAGTACTTTTCAACGCTATTGACCTGCAAATAAGCAAGGGTCAAAAAGTAGCCCTTATTGCAAAAAATGGCTCTGGGAAAACTACTCTGCTCAAAGTCATAGCCGGAATTGAGCCAAGTGACGGAGACACCAGCAAAGTTATGTTGCGCAGTGATGTGCGCGTAGGCTACCTTCCTCAGGAACCTGAATTTTTCCGTAAGCACAATGTTCTGGAGGCCATTTTCGACAGTGATAATGCACTGATGGTTGCTATTAAACAATACGAAAGAGCTTTGCTGAAACCCCAGGACGATAAATCCATGCAGCAGGCACTTCAAGAAATGGAAGACCTAAAGGCATGGAATGTTGAAGCTAAAGTCAAGGAAATCCTGTTCAAACTCAATATTACAGACCTCGAACAGGAAGTCAGTACTCTTTCCGGGGGGCAGAAAAAAAGACTGGCCCTGGCAAAACTTTTGATTGAAGAGCCTGAATTTCTCATACTCGATGAACCGACCAACCATCTCGATCTCGACATGATTGAGTGGCTGGAATCCTTCCTCTCCCAGCCCAACCTAACGCTGTTCATGGTCACACACGACCGCTATTACATGGAGCATTTATGCGATACCATGCTGGAGCTTGACGGGGGCCAACTTTTCAAATACAGTGGCGGTTATTCCGATTTTCTGGAAAAAAAGGCTTTGCGTTCAGAAACGGAATCCATTGAACTCGATAAAACCAGAAAACTATACAGGAAGGAATTGGATTGGATGCGCCGTTCACCTAAAGCCCGCACAACCAAAGCCAATGCGAGAACAGACCGGTTTTACGAAATAGAAGAACAAGCATCCAAACGATTTGAGAAGGATGAAATCCAAATTGATATCAAGGGGCAGCGACTTGGTGGCAAGATCGTGGAACTGCACTACATACACAAAGCCTTCGGAGATATTCAGATTGCCCGGGATTTTCATTACAAGTTTAAGAAGGGAGAAAAAGTAGGTATTGTTGGGAAAAACGGAACCGGAAAAACTACGCTGCTCAGGATGATGGCCGGCGAGGAAAAACCCGACAAAGGCAAAGTAATTATTGGGGAAACTGTGGTGGTAGGTTATTACACCCAAGAAGGCATCAGCACGGAACGGTCGGATAAGAGGGTAATTGATTTCATTACAGACATCGCAGAATATATTCCGCTGGAAAGGGGTCAAAAACTTGGCGCCGCCCAATTACTAGAGCGTTTTTTATTCAACAGAGCACAGCAACAGGTTTATGTGTCGCAACTCAGTGGCGGAGAGCGGCGGCGATTGTTGCTGCTCTCAGTTTTGATGAAAAACCCAAACTTTCTGATACTCGATGAGCCTACCAATGACCTCGATGTGGTTACACTGAACATTCTGGAGGAATGGTTGCTGGAGTTTCCGGGTTGCGTTGTCATTGTTTCACACGACCGATTTTTACTCGACAAAATCTGCGACCATCTTTTCATTCTCGAAGGCAATGGTAGGATTAAAGATTTCAATGGCCGTTACCTCGACTACCGTGAAAAACAAATTGAGATTGAAAGGGAGCAAAAGCGATATGAAAGAGAAATTGCCGAACAGCCCAAAATCCTTCAGGTACGCACTGCATCGGGTTTGACAGCCCCCGAAAAAAATGAAATGAAAAAACTGGAAAGAGAAATAAATGAACTGGAAACCCGAAAAAAACAAATCCACGATAACTTCAGCGCCGAGGACATTTCTCTGGATACCATTCAAAAACTGACCGCAGAACTTAGGAGTCTGGAAGAATCATTAGCCTCCAAAGAATTAAGGTGGATGGAACTCGCCGAAAAATAAAAAAGAGGTCAAGTTCATGATAAAACTTGACCCCGTCATAAACACCTAAAACCCTATTATTTATTCTGTTGTCACAATTGTAGAGTGACGAAATCGGTGACTTAAGGTGCCGGATGAAATAATTGTTCACCCTGAACAAATTTTTTTAACCAAAAAAAGCGTGACAAAATCCGGCCGTTTGAAATTTTCTATTTCAGTAATCCTTGCGGCTGAATTGCGCTGAATTAAGCAATTTCAATAACACGTGACGGAGCTGGTTTGGCTTCCTCTTTCTTGTTCAATGTAATGCTAAGTACTCCATTCTCGGCATTGGCTGTAATTGCACCAGCATCTACCGTCTCTGGCAACAAGAAGGAGCGCTCAAATTCAAAGTAATTGAATTCTCTGCGGGTGTAATTGTTCTTTTCCTCGTTGCTCTGCTCTTTGCGAGCTGAAACAATGAGCAAGTCTTTATCAACTTTCACTTCAAAGTCTGCCTTGCTCAATCCGGGTACTGCAAGTTCGATGATGTAGGCACCTTCGTTTTCTGCAATATTAACTGCAGGCCTGTTGAATCCTGTAAACGAACGAGTCCCTGTTGGGAGATCATTGAAAAACTCGTTGATGGTATTTTCAAAAAGACCAGACATAGTTGCTGGTTTGCGATAAGTTGTTGGAAAAAAGCTTACTAATTTCATGACTGTTATTTTTTTGTGAATCAATGTTTATTTGCTCCTTCCCAATCAAGACTTGTACCACACGATTTTTTAGGTTATTTTGGCAATTAATTGAGAAAATAACTGCCATATTGGCAATTTTATCAAAAACTACATGTCGTTTTGTCGCTATTGTGTTATTTAACTCACACAATAAGACGGATTAGAGAACTTGCATCGTTTATAAGAACGAACTGAATACATCTTCCCGACGACCGATTTCAGAAAAAAACAGACCGGAACAAACATGAACACAGTCGCATTTTTTGTGACTGCTATTTTTTTCTGAATGTTGACCACCCGGTTGAAACCATTCCAGATAAAGGCATATTGGAAAGAAATTTGTTGGATTGAAGCAGTGGAAACCCTTACAAACTGCCCTGAAACGGTTTGCAAAGGGCCACATTCCGGCTGCTTTTCTCCTTCAGCAGCCCTAAGCCAATAAAGCCAGATTGCTATTCATTTTGGCTTTTATCCAAACATGAACATAGACCCAAAGTTACCTGGGTAGGCCTGAGCATTGTTTAAAAACGTTCCTGCTCATAATAAGGCATGGTGGCTTTGGAAAGGCAGAATTCTTAGAACTGGATGACTATGACTCGCACAATACTGGTTTTATTGCTCATTATAACCTTTGCAGCCACCGGCATTGCACAGCAAAGAGTGTTTAATGGTCAGGTCCTTAGGTCGTCTGCTTATCCTGAACTACAAGACCAGTTTTTCAAATCGGACGTCTTTCAAATGAACGTCCCGGAACTTGACCAATTCTCCAGAAATCAGAAGGAAACTTTTAGTTTTTCACTTCACATCGGTGGTTTCGAGTGGGAAATTGAACTTCAGGCACATGACCTGCGGAGTGAGAATTATAAACTCACTGTTCTCAGTCAGGATGGTGAGCGCAACCTTTCTCGAAACCGAAATATTACCTATCAAGGCAAATTGCTAAGGGATAATAACAGCAAGGTCAGCCTGACCATTATGGATGATTTTATCTATGGGTTCATTGGCACTAATGATGAACTCATTTTTATTGAACCACTCAGTTATTTCGTGCAGAATGCCCCCAAGGACCAGTACGTGCTGTATTCTTCCAGGGATGTTAAACCGACCAATTTGGCTTGCGGGTTAACTGAAATGGAAAAACGCACCCCTGATAGCAGAAACCAAACGGAAGGAATTTACCGGGCAGCCGGTAATTGTTACGTTATTCAGCTCGCTATCGCTTCTGACCGGGCCATGTTCAATAAGTATGGTTCTGTGTCGGCGGTCGAGGCCCACAATCTGGGGGTCATGAATAATGTAAAAGCGAATTACGATGATGAATTCTCCGATGGCATTAATTTCGAAGTGGTTCAGGTTTATGTCGTCACTGCAGTTGACCCATGGTCGGCTACGACCGATGCAGGAGAACTGCTGAGAAGTTTCACCACATGGGGCCCTTCTGGTTTTTCGAATGCACACGACCTTGGGCAGTTATGGACAGCCAGAGATTTCGATGGAAATACAATTGGAATTGCCTGGCTTAGCACGCTTTGCTCAACACATCGTTATCACTGCCTGCAGGATTTCACTTCCAACGCCAACAGTCTGAGGGTAATGACTGCCCATGAGATTGGGCACAACCTCAGTGCAGACCACGACCCTTCCGGCAGTCCGACCATCATGGCCCCTGCCGTAAATAATTCCTCTTCATGGTCGTCCATTTCTATTTCTGCAATCAGTAATCATGTTGCTTCGAAAGCACCTCCGGGTGGTTGCCTATCTAACTGCTCCACTGGAAGTGGAGGCGGGGGTTCAGCTCCAACGGCAAATTTTTCAGGCAGCCCGGTTTCGGGGTGTTCTCCGCTGCAGGTCACCTTTACAAACACAAGTACAGGGGGGGCAACATCATGGAATTGGAGTTTTCCGGGAGGCAATCCATCAACCTCCACCTCGCAAAACCCGGTTGTTCAATATTCCGTTCCCGGCACTTATTCGGTTACCCTGACGGCAACTAATGCCAACGGGTCCAATACTATTACGAGGTCAAATTATATTTCTGTAACGGGTTCACCTGCTGCCAACTTTGGCTTCACGATGAATGGCCGCACTGTGAGTTTCAGCAACACCAGTAGTAACGCCACAAGTTATACATGGAACTTCGGAGATGGTATCACCAGTAATATCGTTAATCCGGTTTACACTTATAATTCTGATGGGAGTTTTCTGGTGATACTGACTGCTTTCAATGCCTGTGGGTCTTCCAGTAAATCGGTTGTCATAACGGTTACCTCTCCACCTGTTGCCAATTTTACAGCTACTCCCCAGTCCGGATGTGCCCCACTTCAGGTTTCGTTCACTAATCAAAGCAGTGGAGCAAGCAGCTGGCTTTGGAGTTTCCCGGGAGGGTCGCCATCCAGCTCGACAGACCAGCATCCTTCAGTTCAATATTCAAGCCCTGGAAATTACTCTGTTACGCTAACTGCGACCAACAGTGCCGGTTCTGCAACCATAACCAAAACCAACTTTATCAACGCTTCCGGAGGCCCGGCAACGGATTTCACCTATTCTGTAAATGGCAGGACAGTAACTTTTACCAATACAAGTTCGGGGGCTTCATCCCAGGTGTGGAATTTTGGGGACGGAACTACCAGCACTATATCCAACCCGGTTTACACTTTTGCTGCCGATGGAACCTATCAGGTAACTTTGAGTGCAACCAGCAATTGCGGCACAACAAACATCACCAAAAATGTAACGGTGATGGCACCTCCGAGTGCCAATTTTAGTGCCTCTCCGACTTCAGGATGCGCTCCTCTGCAAGTGAGTTTCACCAATCTGAGCTCAACAACTGCTTCGAGTTGGCTTTGGAGTTTCCCGGGAGGCAATCCATCCTCTTCAACAGCAAAAAATCCTGTTGTCCAATATTCCAGTACAGGAACATATTCAGTGACTTTAACTGCCTACAATGCAGGTGGTTCTCACACGTTTACCAGAACAAACTTCGTCACGGCCACTGGTAACCCCAATACTAATTTCAGTTACAGCATGAATGGAAGGACAGTTAGTTTTGCTAATCTTTCAACCAACTCAATTTCCTATTCCTGGAATTTCGGAGATGGAAATTCCAGTACAGCCACTAATCCAAGTCATACATATAACTCCGATGGAAGTTTTATTGCCACCCTTACCGCCACGAATAGTTGCGGCTCCATACCCAACTTTAAGACTTTAATCATTTCGACGCCCCCAAGCGCTAATTTTACAGCTTCACCTACCACTGGCTGTGCTCCTTTACAGGTTGCTTTTACTAATACCAGTTCCGCAAATACCAACAGCCTTTCGTGGAGTTTTCCAGGTGGCACTCCTGCTACATCGACAGCAAATAACCCGATAGTACAATATCCTTCACCTGGCACTTATTCCGTAATGCTTACAGCGATGAATTCCGTTGGTTCACATACCACCAGTAAAACGAATTATATCACAGCAGGCGGAAAGCCATCATCAATATTTACCTATACTTCAAGTGGTCGCAGCGTTTCATTTGCCAACAATTCTACAAATGCTGATTCTTATTCCTGGAACTTTGGCGACGGCAATAGCTCCTCAGCCATTAACCCTACTCACACTTTTGCTCAGGACGAAAACTACACCGTGACCCTTTCAACCTCCAATTCCTGTGGAACAAGTACCTATTCCACCTCCGTTTCGATTGCCACCATGCCTGAAGCTAATTTTTCAGCTTCAGCAACTTCAGGCTGCAGCCCGTTTCAGGTTTCTTTTCAAAATCAAAGTTCCAGTAACGCTACCTCCTGGCTGTGGAGCTTTCCGGGAGGCTCACCCTCCAGTTCCACAGATAAAAACCCAGTCGTTTGGTACCAGGGTGCAGGAACATTTCAAGTATCTCTGACGGCTACAAATGCTACAGGTTCGAACAGCGTTTCAAAATCCAATTTTATCAGTGTTGGCAATAAGCCTATTGCAGACTTTAGTTACACGATAAACGGCAGAAAGGTTTCTTTGATAAATGTATCGACCAATGCCACCTCTTATTCATGGACTTTTGGAGATGGCAATACCAGCCAAACTCAACAACCTCAACATACTTTTGAACTGGACGGCACGTATTTAATTACACTTACCGCATATAACAACTGCGGTTCCTCCAGTAAATCTTCATCTGTTTACATTGCGACACCCCCTGTTGCGGATTTTACGCACTCAACATCCATGGGATGTCCGGCATTACAGGTTCAGTTTGACAACAAAAGTTCTGTAAATGCTTCCTCATGGTTGTGGTCTTTTCCGGGTGGGAATCCATCGTCTTCAACTTTGAAAAACCCATTAGTTACTTATGCTAACGAAGGAAGTTATTCTGTGACGCTGGTAGCCACCAATAGTGCGGGAAGCCATACCATTTCTAAAAACAGTATTATTCAGGTTTATGCTTTGCCGCTGCCTATGTTCAGTCAGAGAATAACGGGCAAAACCGTATCATTTGTTAACGCCTCACTGAATGCCTCAACTTATTTTTGGGATTTTGGTGACGGCAACACCAGTTCGAGCACAGAACCAACGCATACTTATGCACAGGAGGGAAATTATCAGGTTACCCTAAGGGCTACCAACAGTTGCTCAACCATCAGTCAGGTTAAAACCATTCATATCATTCTGCCACCAACTGCAGGATTTTCAGCCGCTGTAACCAAAGGTTGTATGCCTTTTAAAGTGAAATTTGAGAACAAATCTTCGGCAAATACAACTTCTTTTGTTTGGCAATTCCCAGATGGAATTCCTGCAACATCCAACTTGCCTAATCCAGAGGTTACTTATGAAACAGCAGGATTCTATAATGTATCCCTGACTGTAAGTAATTCCGCCGGGACACATTCCGATTCGAAAACAAGCTACATCACTGTTGGGCCACTGCCTGTTTCAGGTTTTAGTTTCTCAACTAACGGACTTCAGGCTTCATTTTTCAATACATCTACAAATAGCGAGACATACAATTGGAACTTTGGTGATGGCTCAAACCTGAATAATTCTCACAGCCCATCTCATAACTTTGCCAAAGACGGAAACTACACCGTTGTTCTAAAGGCCAGTAACTTTTGTGGAACAGATTCGACTATCAAGACTCTGAACATTGTTACCCCACCGAAGGCTGAATTCATGATTAATTCATCTAATGGTTGTGCCCCAGTGACGGTAAAATATGTGAATCAGTCTACTCAAAATGCAACCGGTTATCAGTGGTATTTCCCCGGCGGCAACCCCTCCGCTTCTACTGATCAAAACCCGGAAGTTACCTATGCTCAGGCCGGAGTATACGAAGCGCGACTCATTGCTTCCAATGCCGCCGGTTCCGGCGAAAAATACAAACCTGACCTGCTGACGGTGGGCAAGGCACCTGTGGCGGACTTTTCAGCAAACATTACTGGTACCAAGGTTTTATTTACCAACAACTCAACTGGTGCCAGCAGTTATCAATGGAATTTTGGATCGGGTACGGCCTCTTCAACTCAGGCAAATCCTGAATATAATTTCCAAAGCGACGGAATTTATACTATTATATTAACTGCAACCAACGGATGTGGCAGCCATAGCCTCACAAAAGAAATAAAAATTGTCACTCCTCCCATGGCGGCATTCAGTGCCAACAGCACTGAGGGCTGCGCTCCATTTACAGTTAGCTACAACAATGGGTCTTCTTCCAATGCAACAAGCTGGCTATGGAGTTTCCCTGGCGGGATACCAGATAAGTCCGGTGAAAAAAACCCATTGGTAGTGTACGTACAGCCCGGTATTTATGAAGCTACATTGACAGCCTTGAATAGTGCGGGGCAAAACATCTTCACCCGGAAAGAATACATTAAAGTGAAACCAAAGACAGTAGCCGAGTTCAGTATCAAAACCGACTCACTTACAGTCACTTTGTCAAACAGTACCGCAGATGCTCAAGATTTTCTATGGAAATTTGGAGACGGCGCGACATCGATTGCAGCAAATCCGACCCATCGATATTCTGAAGATGGCACCTATACTATACAGCTCGAAGCACGCAATGAATGCAGTGTTTCAACTTCTTCCAAACAAGTAGTTTTGTCCACACCGCCCAAAGCCCAGTTTAGCGCCAATAAGCTTACTGGTTGTATGCCCGTTACTGTACAGTTTTCCAATTCATCCTCTAAAAATGCCAAAACGTTTTCTTGGACATTCCCGGGTGGAACGCCCTCAGCATCCAACGATCCCAACCCAACAGTAACCTATGACTCTGCAGGTGTTTTTGATGTAATTCTTATCGCAAAGAATGAAGCCGGAAGCCATCAATATGAAATGCCAGCGCTTATAAAGGTTAAAACCAAACCCTCAGCTATATTCTCTGTGGTTGTGGATAAATCTTTGGTAACGCTTGAGACGAAAGTTGAAAAAGGTTTCAGTTACCTATGGAGCTTTGGTGATGGAACCAAAACCCAGGAACCCAACCCGGTTTATCAGTACAGTAAGGATGGCAATTACACTATTTCACTGACAGCCATTAACGAATGTGGAATCAGTACTTCCAGCCAAACTGTTACCATAGCTTTCGAAAAACCGGTTGCTGGTGCAAAAGTGGAGAACAAGAGTGGTTGCAAACCTTTGGTGGTTAACTTCGAAAATACATCTTCACCTAATTCCAAAAGCTGGTTGTGGACTTTTCCGGGAGGTAGTCCCGCAAGTAGCACAGCCAGAAATCCGATGGTGATTTATCAGCAACCTGGCACTTATGATGTGGTATTGATTGCTTATAATGATATTGGAACAGATACCGTACTGCTCAAAAAATACATTGAAGTAAATTCAGCACCTATGGTGTCATTCGACTACACCATTGACAAAGGAGAAGTTAGTTTCACCAACCAAAGTTCAGGTGCATTGAGCTACCTATGGCTATTTGGCAAAGCAGGTTCCAGTACTGAGGTCAATCCTGTTTTCACATTTACCTCCACTGGCCCGCATGAAATAGTGCTTACAGCCACTAACGTGTGCGGTCAGGCAAATCAACGAAAAGTAATTACTCTGAACCTTACCAATACTTTCGATAAATCCGACTCTCTCTGGTTAAAGGCCTATCCCAACCCAACTTCAGGTATTCTTCATTTGGAAATCAAAGCCCTTGTTGCGAAGCGGATCGAGATTTACTTCTCGGATATTACCGGAAAAATTCTGCACTCACAAACCATTGAGTACTACAATGAGGAGTTTCAACAAAACCTCGACTTCAGTCATTTACCTGCCGGAATGTATGTGCTAAGAGTTAAATCAGGTGAGTCAAGCCATTATCGGAAGATAGTTGTAGAATAGAAAATTACCTTTCTTCATTATCTCCTGCTGCAATTTGAACATTGTAGAGGCCGTTTTACCTTTGCACAAAATACATCCATGAAGTACATCAGCCTATTGGTCTTTACACTACTTGCGATATCTTTTTTTTCGTTGTTATCCTGCAACAACAGCAAAAAAGATGTCGCAAGCAGTGAAAATGCCCCTCCCCTGCCACCTGATTTTATGACATTTTATCAATCTTTTCATGTCGATAGTAGCTTCCAGATGCAGCACATAGTGTTTCCGCTGCAAGGTTACCCCGACTATGCGGATAGCCTGACTTTGGCAGAAGGGAGTTATCGCTGGCTTCCGGAGAACTGGACCATGCAAAGATCGATTGATTTTGAAATGAGCGAATTCAAAAGGCATTTTGAAACCGTAAACGAACAAATGGTTGTAGAGCGCATAGTCCATCAGAATGGAACTTTCGGAATGGTCAGGCGATTTGCGAAAGTTGCAGGCGAATGGCACTTGATTTATTATGCCGGTATGAACAAACTGGCCCTTTAAAGCATCCGAACATGCTGACAAGAATCCTCTATATCCCTTTTGCTGCCGGCGCATTGATATTTCTTTATCTCGCCTGGGAAGTAAACTCCCATTACTATTGGCACCTGTTGGGTAGCACGATGGCCCTAATACTTATTTACCTGCTGGGGCCTCAGATAAATTGGTGGTGGTATCAGAGATATCCTCCTGATTTGCCAGCGGTTATAACTCAAATACTGGAAAATCGTCTGCCCTTTTATCAAAGGCTTTCGCAAGAAAAGAAAATGAAATTTCGCAATCGTGCAGCCATGTACATGGAAGCCAATGAATTTATTGCAAAGGGAATGAAAGAAGTGGCGCCTGACCTGAAAGCTGCCGTTGCCTGCTCCGTCGTTCAACTCACCTTTGGCAAGGACGATTATCTGTTGAACAAGTTTGAGCATATCGTCATTTATGCACACCCCTTCCCTTCTCCCCAATACCCCGATAATTGGCACAGCTCAGAGATATTTCCGGAAGATGGCGTGGTGCTATTTTCGGCAGAACAACTTATGCCAGCTTTTCTGAATCCTACCGGCTACTTTCACATTGGTTTGTACGAATATGCACGGATTTATAGAATTTGCCACCCAGAGGTAATTTTCCCTTCTTTTTATCCGGACTCATGGAAGGAATTCGAAGTGGTATCCGGGTTTAAAAAAGATCTTGTATTGAATTGGATTGGACTACCGGAAATTGACTTGACTGCCGTTGCGACTGTCCTTTTTTTTGTTTTTCCGGAAAAGTTTAAAAAAGTTTTTCCTGAGAAATATGACCGGTTGGCAGAGATTTTCAATACTGGAATGACAAGAGGTGACACCTTTTGAAAAGATGTCACCTCTGTGTAGCCCTCTATTAAGGCATTCTGTACCAACCCTATTATGCGCTTTCCAGCGCAGCCGCCCCGCCAACGATTTCGAGAATTTCCCGTGTAATGTTTTCCTGGCGAGCTTTATTGTAAGTCAACTTCAGGTCTTTCAACATTTCCTCAGCATTTTCAGTGGCTTTATCCATTGCTGTCATACGTGCGCCGTGCTCAGAGGCAAGGGTGTCCAACAGGAACCTGTGAAATGTGATTTGAAGAATGCTGGGAACCAATGTGTCCAGAAGCAGTTTCTTATCGGGTTCGAAAATGTAGTCGGCTTTGCTCTTAGCATTATTACCAGATTCCAATTTCGGCACTGGCAGCCACTGCTCCGTTTCCGGAAACTGGGTGGCAGCATTCTTGAACCGGCCAAAGGATATCTGGATTTCGTCGTAGGTGCCACTTTCAAAGGCATCCATCAAAGATTTGGATACTTCAGCCACAAGTTCATAAGACAGGTCATTAAACAGTTCAACATGACCTGAGACAATCTCACAATCGCGGTAATGCTTGCGGAAGAAGTCGTATCCCTTTTTACCAATACAAATAATGGTCAATTTGCCCGAACTGCGAGCATCGCTGAAACGCTCATCAATAGTTGCCATCGCCGACTTGATAACATTCATGTTGAATGCACCACACAGGCCCCTGTTCGATGTAATGACGACCAGACAAGCGCTATGAACGGGACGGACGTTGCCGAAGGAAGTAGTAGCTTCCTCTCCAAGATTCGACAATATGTTGCGAAGCATATCATTCAGCTTGTTCGCATAGGGCCGCAATTGCTGAATCGCTTGTTGGGCCTTGCGAAACTTTGCCGCAGAAACCATTTTCATAGCCTTGGTAATTTGCTGCGTGTTCTGAACGGATTTGATTCGTTCCCTTACTGCTTTAAGATTTGCCATTTTTTACTAATAATGAACGATAAATGATGAATGGTGACCCAAGGGCAATTCATCTAACCAAAAGGCTTAGCTGTAAATTACTTCTTGAACTGCTGAACTAGCTCACCTGCCAGTTTCTCAATGGTAGCTATTGCTTCATCACTGAGAACACCCTTGCGGAATGTTTCCAAAACCTGAGGATATAGTTTTTCCAGTTTCAAGAGGAAGATTTCTTCAAAATCATGAATCTTGTTTGTCGGAATATCTTTGAGCAAACCTTTTGTTCCGAGGTAAATAATAGCAACCTGCTTTTCCACCGTGACGGGTGAATACTGCGGCTGTTTCAGGATTTCCACGTTGCGTTTGCCTTTCTCGAGTACGGCCACAGTTGCCGGGTCGAGGTCCGAGCCAAACTTTGCGAAAGCTTCCAACTCCCTGTATTGAGCCTGGTCTATCTTCAGCGTACCAGCCACTTTTTTCATCGACTTGATTTGGGCTTTACCACCCACACGGCTTACTGAGATACCAACGTTGATAGCCGGACGAATACCGGAGTTAAACAGGTTCGACTCGAGGAAGATCTGGCCATCGGTAATGGAAATTACGTTGGTCGGGATATAAGCCGATACGTCACCTGCCTGTGTTTCGATGATAGGAAGGGCTGTCAGTGAGCCTCCTCCTTTAACAATGCCCGCATCTTTGAGACTTTGTGGCAGGTCGTTCATGCTTTTGGCAATGCTGTCGTTCTGGATGATCTTGGCTGCACGCTCCAACAAACGGGAATGCAGGTAGAAGATATCGCCGGGATAAGCTTCGCGGCCCGGTGGGCGGCGGAGCAATAGGGAAACTTCACGATATGCCACGGCCTGCTTCGACAAGTCATCATAAACAATCAGTGCCGGACGGCCCGTGTCGCGGAAATATTCACCGATGGCAGCACCTGCGTAAGGAGCAAAAAACACCAGTGGAGCGGGGTCAGAGGCTGAGGCAGATACGATGATGGTGTAATCCATTGCGCCATGGCCCTCCAGCGTTTTGGCTACGTTAGCAACGGTAGAGGCCTTTTGGCCAGCTGCAACATAGATGCAAAATACGGGTTCACCACGCTCATAAAATTCCCGCTGATTGATGATGGTGTCCAGAGCAATAGCCGTTTTTCCAGTCTGACGGTCACCGATAATCAATTCGCGTTGTCCCCTTCCGATGGGAATCATGGAGTCGATGGCTTTAATGCCTGACTGCAGAGGTTCGTTCACCGGCTGGCGGAATATCACACCGGGAGCTTTGCGCTCAATCGGCATTTCGTACTTCGTGCCTCCAATAGGACCTTTTCCGTCAATAGGTTGACCGAGTGGGTTAACTACCCTGCCGACAAATTCTTCACTCACTTGAATAGAGGCGATCCTGCCTGTGCGGCGCACAGTAGAGCCTTCACGAATGTGGTCGCCGGGGCCCATGAGTACCACACCCACGTTGTCTTCTTCGAGGTTGAGTACCACGGCCTGCACGCCCGTTTCAAATTCTACCAATTCGCCGGCTTGTGCGTTATTCAGTCCGTACACGCGGGCAATGCCATCACCCACCTGAAGCACTGTTCCCACTTCTTCCAGGTCGGTAGCGGTGCTGAATCCGGAAAGTTGCTGCTTAAGAATCGCCGATATTTCATCAGGTTTAACGTCAATCATCGTTGCTTTAAATTAAATGGTTGAAAGGTCAAATGGCTTTTAAAAACATCAATATCAGCCATTGGCCTGCTTATGATTTTTTAGCTCGCAATGATCTGCGAGATATAAAGGTTGTCTCTGAATTCTTTCTTCAGTTGTTCCAACTTGTGGGCAATGCTGGCTTCGTATCTTTTATTGTGGAACTCCACTACGAAACCCCCTATCAATTCGGGCTTGACCTTAGTAACCAGCTCTATGTTTTCGTAGGTTGATCCGCTTTCTATGAGCTTTTTCTCAATGGCCTTTATTGTTTCCTCACTAAGCGTGGAAGCAGTGGTAAGCTTAACAGTGGATATGCCTTTGATTTCCTTGTATTGAACAATAAAATCATTAGCAATATCGGAAAGATAAGCTTCCCGGCCTTTTGCCAACAGGACATTCAGAAATGAAAGGGTAAGCACATCGTATTTACCTTCAAAGAGTGCCTTGAAAATCTTGGACTTCTTTTCAGCCTTCACGATGGGGCTCTTCAGTAGCAAAAGGAAATCCCGGTTTTTAGCCACCTCACTGAAAGACCTGACATCTTCGATGACCCGGTCGAGCTTGCCCTGTTCCTGGGCAATCTCTATCAGTGACTTGGCGTATCTCGTTGCTATTCTTTGAACACTCATTTTTGGAACTATGAATTATGAACTATGAACTATGAGCTATGAGCTATGAACTATGAGCTATGAGCTATGAACTATGAGCTATGAGCTATGAGCTATGAATTGTGGGGTTATAGGATGATGCTCAGGGTTAGTTGAGTTTGATGTCTTTAACCAGAGTTCCCACGTACTCCTGCATGGAGGGGTCTTTTTCCAGCTCTTTGCGTATCAGTTTTTCGGCAATTTCAATGGAAATGATGCCCACCTGGTTTTTCAGGTCAGTGATAGCTGCCATTTTCTGATGTTCAATTTGCTCTTTAGTCGTTTTTACAATCTTTATGGCTTCTTCCTTTGCCTTTTCTTTTGCTTCCGCAATTATTTTGTCTTTAACCACATTAGCTTCTTTCAGAATCAATGCACGTTCTTCGCGAGCCTGAATGAGGAGTTCTTCGTTTTCAGCTTTGAGGTCTGCCATTTCCTGGCGTGCTTTTTTTGCTTCGTCCAGAGCGCTCTGAATGTCATCTTCACGCTTTTTTAAAGCTGACACAATTGGTCGGAATGCCATTTTTCCAATAAGCGTCCAGAACAACAGAAAGATGATGGTTGTCCAAAAGAGAAGGCCAAAATCAGGCTTTAGGACAGAAAAATCTGCAAGAAAAATCATGATGAACTTATTTATATTTTGAGGCCGGAAGCTGAACTAAAGTTGAGATAGTTGAGGGGGTTGAGGAAGTTGAGGGGTTTAGAAAGTGGATGTCTAATAAACAGACCTGCAAATCACAACTTTCTCAACTTTCTCAACTTTATAAACCCACTCAATAACTACCCGGCACCAGTTTTTTTACTTGAAAGCAGCCCCGGTGACCAACCGTCACCGGAAACTACTTTAGTCTTTTCAGCATGTCTTACTGAGGATTGCTCAGGAAGGCAAAAACGATAGCGATCAGAGTAGCACCTTCCACAAAAGCTGCGATGATGATCATGTTTGCACGGATATCGCCAGCAACTTCCGGCTGGCGAGCCGTTGCGTCCATAGCTTTGCCTCCAATATGACCCAGGCCAAGGCCTGCGCCGATTATTACCATGCCGATACCGATAGAGGTAAGTGAACCAATCATTTGTAAATGAATTTATGGTTAATAAAAACTCCGGTTTTGAACCGGAGATGTTTTTTCGTTTCAGTGCGTCGGCGATGACGCAATTAAGTTAATGATGCGCCTCAGCAGTGGATGTACCGATATAAGAAGCCGTCAAAATGGTGAATACAAATGCCTGAATAAAGGCCACCAACAATTCAATACCCATCATAAACATAGTTGGTATAGCCGTTACTAAAGCCACCCCTCCCACAATACCAATAGAGTCACCCTTTGCGAAGTAATAAATCAATCCAACGAAAATCACTATGGCCATGTGGCCTGCTGTGATGTTTGCAAAAAGACGAAGCATCAGTGTCAGAGGCTTGAGGAACAAACTCAATGTTTCCGCCGGAGTCAAAATGGTCTTAACCCAGGCAGGCACGCCGGGCATCCAGAACACGTGCTCCCAATAATGCTTGTTGCCGTTGATGTTGGTAACAATGAAAGTGAAAATGGCCAATACCATTGTCACAGCCAGGTTACCGGTCACGTTGCTTCCACCTAAAAATGGAATCTGACCAAAGAGATTTAAGCCAAGGATAAAGAAGAATAAGGCCATAAGGAAAGGAGTGAACTTCTCCCAGTGTTTTCCGATAAAAGGCTTGGCGACCTCATCCTGAATAAAAAGGAAAATGACTTCAATGAATGACTGAATCCCTTTCGGTGATTTTCCGTCGCGCTCACGGTACGATTTGGCAACCGACAAGAACAACCAGCCCATAAGCAGAAATACCAAAAACATGGATACCACATTTTTGGAAATACTGAAGTCGTAAAAAGATGTTATACCTCCGCCAAACAATCCGCCATCAGCGGTGCTGCGGTCTTCAGTTTCATATAGTTGGTCTTCGTAGCAGATGAAAGCTACATCCTTATACTTGCCGTCTTCCTGCTTTATTTTTTTGAAAACAGGTGAATGTCCAATTTCTACTTCTCCTTCCGGGAAATTCGGATCAACCACTCTTCGAACTTTTCCTTCAACCAAAACATACCGGTCGACTGCTGAGTGGCCATTGCCATGATGTCCGATATGAAATTTACCTGAAGAAAAGAAAGACCAACCATGACCGGGAGCATACAGGATACAAGGCAGTGGAAGGCTAATGGTACCGATGTTGTAGATATTCTGGTCGGCTATGTGGTGGAATGCGGTGGCACCCGGATTAAAAGGTCCGGTATGACTTTCACTACACCCGGATTCCTCTATTAGAGAAGTATCCAACCCTTGTTCCTGTGGAGGGGTAGTTTCGTGTTCCTGTGAAAAAGCCAAATACGAGAGAAAAAAGGAACAAAATAGCGTCAGAAGGAATTGGCGCATTAGAATTTATTTTGAATAAAATCTGACCCGTTTTTAAAGCGGTGCAAAGGTAGCAATCCAGATTTTGAATCAAAAGGCGTTAAATACTTTTTTTTCCACTTCAGGAATCTTTAGCATTATTGAAAATCAAATGATTAGGAAAAAATTAAAGTTAGGATTCACACTTATTTCCAGGAATTTAGGATAACACAAAGCATGTTCTATACCTTTAGTAAATTTCGATAAATAATTCTGAAAAGACAGCCAAGTGCTTACTCTTAACCCGTCTGCTCAATTGCGGATAAAAAAGTCTCATTGGGTTTTCTTTTTTTTACTTCTGCTTTGTTTTTTTTAAGGATTTGAAGGAATTCACTTCGCGGAATGGGCTTCGCCCCCAAAGATTCAAGGTAGTCAGTTTGTTGTTGGCAGTCCACCAGCCAGTATCCTGCGGCCTTTAGTTTTTGCACCAAACTGATGAATCCAAATTTCGAAGCGTTACTCACCCGTGAGAACATGGATTCGCCAAAAAAGCACTTTCCAATAGCAATGCCATAGAGCCCGCCAATCAGATTGCCGTCTTGCCAAACCTCAACGGAATGCGCGTATCCAGTTTTGTGAAGTGAAATGTAGGCATCAAACATTTCGTCCGTTATCCAGGTTCCGCCATCCTGACCCTCCCTCGGCTCCCTGCATCCCTCCATCACAGCTGGAAAATTCTTGTTGAAACTAACAGTAAACTTTTGCTGATTGAAATAGGGCCGCATGCTCCTCGACACTCTTAACTCCTTGGGAAAAAGAACGAAACGCGGATCTGGTGACCACCACATAATGGGTTCGTGTTCGTTGTACCAGGGAAAAATTCCCATTTCATAAGCACGAATCAACCTTTCAGGTTCCAGGTCTCCACCAATGGCTAGTATTCCATCGGGATTGGCGAGATCAGGCGGAGGGAATTCGAACGATTCATTTGATAGCCAATAAACGGGCATATCCGAAGAGTGGTTCAAAAGGTGATTTTTGGAAAGTGCAACGGGCAGGTATTAAAGCACCTGCCCGTTGGGATGATTATTCCCCGCTTTCAATTACTGCCGAAAGGCCGCGTTCCAGCAAGGCGTTTTTCTTGGGTTGCAACACGCGGAGAGGGGCTGTTTTCACTGTTGCTTTTCCTTTGAAATGAATTAAAATGGCCAATTGCTCAGCCTGCTCAAAGGAATGACGTAACACGTCTATAAAACTTTCAATAACATATTGAAAAGTATTGACATCGTCATTGTAAACAATAAGATGTGATAATTCATCGCTGCCGGTCTCATCCGACACCTCTTCTTCTATGACTACTTCACGCAGTTCTTCAAAGTTAGGATCGTGTGGCATACCAGTATGTTTTTATATTCTCATTCTTCAACCTATACTTTGGAGCGTTTTTTTGACAGCTTCAAAGTTCGGCAAATCTCCCGCTTTTTCCAACACTTCGGCATAACGGATTGTCCCATCCCCGCCAATCACAAAGGCTGATCGCTTTGAAACACCTTTCATTCCAAGTATCCAGTCTTCATACAAAGCATTATATGCACGTGAAATTTCTTTGTTAAAATCTGACAGAAGGGGAAAATTCAGCTTCTGGTCTTCTTTGAATTTAGCCAGTGTAAAAACAGAATCCACAGATATGGCCAACACCTGTGCGTCCAGATTTTGGTAAAATGCGATATCATCGCGGGTATTGCATAATTCAGTAGTACAGGTACCCGTAAAGGATTGAGGAAAAAACAGGAGTACCACTTTTTTACCGGCAAAATCCTTCAGTGAAACTTCTTCTTTTTGGGTATTGTAAAGTGTGAATAAGGGAGCTTTATCTCCAACTTTGATTGCCATAAGATTTTGATTTGAGTGAAAGTTTGAATGTAAAAATAAAAAGGAACCTTTAGCGACAAGTACTGAATCCAGTTTTTTGTTGATTTGTGCGATGTAACATTTTGAGGCCGTTTTTAGTTGTAAAATGCCCTCCCAATCTTTAACCATGAGCTTTAATATGGTGAAACCAACCACCCGGGCCTATTTAGAGCTACACTTAGCTGTTGTTTTGTGGGGCTTTACGGCTATACTTGGCGACTTGATACAATTGCCGGCACTGCAACTCGTATGGTGGCGAGTGCTGCTGACAGCCATCAGCGTATTGTTTTTTCTCAGGTCGGGAAAAATATTTTTGAAAATGCCACGAAAGATGTTGCTGCGCTTTGCTTTTGTGGGCTGCCTGACCGGACTGCACTGGCTTACTTTTTATGGTTCCATTAAATTGGCCAATGCATCTATTGCTCTCATTTGCATGGCAACTTGTGCATATTTTACCTCCATGACAGAACCATTCCTGTTACAACAAAAATTCAGATGGTCCGATGTCGGAATAGGATTTCTGATTATTCCGGGAATGGTGCTGATAGCCGAAAATATTGGTGAAGGAATGATGTTGGGGTTTTGGGTTGGGCTGCTGTCCAGCTTTCTGGCTGCTGTATTCAGTATTTTGAATAAAAAATGGGTGAATGAAGCAGAACCCATGACTATTACTTTTATCGAAATGAGCGCAGCATGGATGCTCCTTAGTCTTGTATTGCCATTTTATATCTGGGCCAATCCCGAAACTGCTTTTTGGCCTTCGCTCACTGATTGGGGACTTTTGCTGGTACTGGCTGTTGCCTGCACAACTTTCACCTGGGTACTGGCCTTGCGGGCACTCAAACATCTTTCTGCCTTTGCATCCACCCTCACTGTAAACATGGAGCCCGTTTACGGCATTTTTCTCGCCGTTCTGATTTTGGACGACCACCGCGAACTGGATTCTGGTTTTTACTGGGGAGTATTGCTGATCATGGTGGTGGTGTTTAGTTATCCAAATATTAATAAACGGCTCACCAGCAGACAGCTTGAAAAGAATTAACGGGGCTTAAAAAATATAGCTTTTGTGTTCTAATCATAAATTACAAGATGTCAGTTATCACCTAATCTTTCCCACTGTCAAGAATCAACCCACACCTTGCATCCCTCAGTACAATTCGTACAAATGTCAATTTGATTTCTGCCCTTTGTCAATTGGTTTCTGAAATTTTGATAAGCCACACCCCGCCAGATTTCACGGAATGATTCCTTTTTCAAATCACCCAGGCGGTGAATGGCATCCTTATCAAAACAACATGGCACTACCATACCATCCCAGCTAATGACACAGGCATGCCACAGCTTCCAACAGTGGTTCAGCAGCTCATTTTTCACGCTCCAGGTTCCATCTGGCAATTGCCTGTAGCGGGAATATTTACCCAAGGTTGGAATAAGGTCGTTCCCACTTTTATAGTCATACACCTGTGCCGTTTTCAATTTGACTTCATCGACACCAATTTCTTCTGC
Source organism: uncultured Saprospiraceae bacterium (assembly GCA_964423205.1). Taxonomy (GTDB): domain Bacteria; phylum Bacteroidota; class Bacteroidia; order Chitinophagales; family Saprospiraceae; genus UBA6168. Next base: position 28,026 of record CAYRDX010000003.1, read on the forward strand.
AAGGCGGTATATTTCGGGGATTTGATGTTCATTGGGCCGCACAACCAAAAACTGAAAAATGATATGAGGTGTTTCGGAATTTAGCTCCCTCTTCCATTTCACCACATTCCGGGCGCCTTCCAATACTGTTTCTAATTTCCCCTCCTTGCGGTAATTTTCATACACCTCCTGCGTGGTGCCGTCCACGGAAATGATAAGCCTGTCCAGGCCCGATTCGATGGTCTTACGGGCATTATCATCGTCCAGGAAATGACCATTTGTGGAGGTGATGGTGTAAATACCTTTGGAACGGGCGTAACTCACCATTTCCAGAAATTTCGGATTGATGTATGGTTCGCCCTGGAAGTAAAATATCAGGTACAGCAAATCGAGGTGCAGCTCTTCTATTATGCGCCGGAAGAAATCCTCTTTCAGATTTCCGGTAGGCCGCGTAAATGTTCGCAAACCACTTGGGCACTCGGGACAACGTAGATTACAGGCTGTGGTAGGCTCAATGGATATAGTCATCGGTAAGCCCCATTGTATGGGCCTACCGGCCAATTTTGTCAATTGGAAAGAGGTATAAATTTTCAACAGATTCCAAACCTTGCGCGGGGTCAGTTTCTTGATGAAATTCAGAACATCGTTCCGGTAAATGGCCATTGAGAGCTTCGTAAATTACTTTGCAAAACCGAAAGGTAGTAAAAATCATACCTCCCCTAACGCCAGAGGAAATAAAGTAACTGTCGCGATTAAAGGTGCATGAGCTACCTTTGCAAACCAATTCAAACAACAAAAAAACATGAACCCAGTTTCAGACATCATTATAGACCAGGTAATTGACGATTTTGAAAACGGTAAAATCGACTACGAACAAGCTGTAGAGCAATTCACAGAAGAGCAACCCGCACTGATATCTTTTTTGCTATCTGATGCCGAAGGCGTTTTAACGGACGATGAAAGGGATTTCCAGCTTTACCTCGCATTGGTCATTTGGCAATCATTTATGAACCAACAAGCTGAAATTAGTGAGGTTTCTCTAGACATAATTTCTGAAGCAGAAGAAAAAAATTGGGCTTTACTTGACAAAGCCCCTTCCGCACCTTCTCAGAACCGTTTGGATGTTTTCTTCGACAACTACCCGGAAGAGGAACTACTCGCATTTGTGGAAGATGCCGTTTCAGGTGAAGTGGAAGAGGATGAGGATGGGGAGTCCTTTCAGTTCACTCAGGAAGGACAGGAGCCGATGTTTATTGCGCTGAAAACGGTGATTGATGTGTTGTCACCTTTAACAAAGGATTGATTTATAACACAGGACCGTACTTCTTCCAATCCTCAGCCGTGTCAATATCGGGTAAGACTGGAAGAAGGGCATAGGTTAGCCTCTGGCTCTCTATCCTTTCAATTGTATCCTGAAAAACATGAGAAGTACTCCAGGTTAGGTTGCTGAAAAGGTCATGCGATTTTTTCATGCCAATAAGGTAGTAGCCTCCATCGACGGCCGGGCCAATTACAGCATCATTATAATCGAGCAGCAAAAAAGCCTTTTCAATAATTGCAGAAGTAATCAGGGGCAAATCGCTTCCGATGAGTACTGCTTTTTCATGATTAGTAGAAAGTACTTCAGAGAATGCTTTAAACATCCTATCACCCAAGCTACTACCGGTTTGCAGTTTTGGAGTAAAATCGGGCAGAGTCCAACCTTCGAGTTCCAAGGGATGGTCTTGAAAATAGGCATAGCGATGGGAATCTACACTTAAAGCTACTGCGCGAACATGCACCAGCAGAGTTTTGTAAATTTCAAGTGCTTTCTCCGCTCCTAAATCTTTGGCAAGCCGAGTCTTTACTTTGCCTGCTTCTGGCTGTTTCAGGAAAACTATGAGTGCCTGGCTCATTATTTATGAAGTATTGAGCTAAGTAATCGCATATAAGCATATTGTTCTCCGATATTATTTTTTATCGTGGAACTCAAATTAGGACAACAAATCAGTCAATGGAAAAGATTGTATTTTAGGATGCAATAAATAGCCCTTACCCCATCAACCCAATTGATTTTTTTGCCTTCGGTATATGTGCGGCCATAATAAGAAATCCCGACTTCGTAAATGCGAACATCCGGAATCCTGGAAATTTTGGCTGTAACCTCAGGCTCAAAGCCAAAGCGCCTTTCTTTCAAATCAAGCGACTGAAGCATTTCCCTTCGGAACAACTTGTAACAGGTTTCCATATCGGTCAGGTTGAGGTTGGTAAACATGTTGGAAATAAAGGTCAGGAACTTATTACCCAAAGAGTGCCAGAAGAACAAAATACGATGCGGATTACCACCCATAAAACGGCTGCCATACACCACATCAGCCCGGCCTTCAAGAACTGGTTGTAATAATAAATTATATTCCCGCGGGTCATATTCCAGGTCAGCATCTTGTATGATGATGTAATCCCCGCAGGCATGTCTGATGCCAGTATGCAGAGCAGCTCCCTTACCCATGTTTTCCTTATGAGATAAATACTGAATGGGAAGTTCCGGATTTTCCTGCTGGTATTTCAATATGGCAAACTCAGTTCCGTCATTGGAACAGTCATTTACAATAATGAGTTCCTTTTCAATTCCTTGCAGCAATTGTACATTCCGTATTTTATCGAGAATGAGGTGAATGGTTTGAGCTTCGTTATAAGCGGCAATCAAAATGGTAAGTCTCATGAAGAAGGAATAGAGAATTAAAACAAAAGTTGAAACTAAAGCAATTGATTGAAAATCCTGTACCAGTATTTACTTTAACTGATACAGTTTCTCAGAAGTTACAACGAGCGTTTTTTACCTGTCATGAATTCACAATGTCTTCCCAGCCTATTTAACTGGGAATTAAAAGAAATCCCTAACTTGCCAGCCAGTAACAAGTAGTCTTCATTACAGAAAACATCCTCAAAAACTTCAATAAAATGGCCACTATTCGCCAGAATCAGATCGCTGAATTGATAAAAAGAAACTTCGGCGTTATGTTGCAGCAGGAAGGACCCTACATCTATGGAAAGGAGCCGTTTGTAACCGTCACCGCTGTAAACATGAGTCCCGATCTCAGTCTTGCCAAAATTTATCTCAGCATATACAATACTGAAAACAAGCAGGAGGTTATCCTGGAAATGGAGCAGAACTATCCCCGCTTACGGCAGGCTTTGGGAAACCGCATCGGCAAGCAAGTCCGGCGTATTCCGGAACTGGCATTTTATATTGACGATACCCTTGATGAGATGAACCGCGTTGATATTCTTTTCACCAGGCTGGAGGCAGAAAATCAGATGGGCAAACGCGATGAGGAAGAATAAAATTTTTTATCCCACGACATTTTCCAGACAGCCAAATAGACAGAACCATGAATAGACTCTTCTCTTTTCTCGCTCTTACCATATTAATTACTTTTTCCTGTAAACCAACTCCAAAAGGCGGTGAAATAAATAACACCTACTGGAGCCTCGTATCCATTACAAAGGGAAGAAAGGTGACCAATCTGACCCCGACAGACAAAATAACTGCTGCCATAACAAACAACAGTATCACTGGTGATTGCATTTGCAATAGTTATACAGTGGATATCAAACTGGATGGACCAACTTTACAAGCAGCCGAAATCAGCACTTCTGAGAAAGCTTGCGACGGCCTCGATCTGGAAAACAACTACCTCAACCAACTGATGAAAGCAACCGGATACACGGTTGATAAAGGTCGGCTCGATATTTTCACCGAAGAAGGCAAACTAAGTTTCCGATCAATGACGGAAACTGAAGCGGGTCAGTACAAAAAGCTACAACTCATCATTACCGCCAGGGAGCTCTTTTCTGTACTTAATGCAGATTCTGTACTTCACTTATACCCAATCATGAATGTGGACAATCCGGGAACCTATCCATTTGCAGGAATTTCAATAGACCCAAGACTGTACGATGTATTTGACAGTAAACTTAGCGAGACCTGGAAAAAGGACGAAGGGCAAGTCTATGCAATAGGGAGATACAACGACCTCTACATTTGCAGAGTTCCGGGAAGGTATGTTTCCAGCGATTTGGCAGTTTTCCGAATCCAGGAAAACACTTTCACTCATGTGGAAACTGTTGCATGGTCATGGTGTAATGAAGGCTGGTGCAACCAGCAGGATGCATGGTTACAGAAAGTTAATGGTGATGAATTCGTTGATATCGTAACCCGATATGAGTACCGGGATGATAAGAACAGGCTAAAAGAGGAGCGCATGGGCCTGTTAATTCAGAATGCCCAGGGAGACTTTGTCCCCAATACAGACCTTCGTCTAAATAAAGCAAATTTTAAAATGGCCAAAATATGAGGATTCCCCATTGGGTATTCAGTTCCATTATTTTATTTGTTGTATTGGCATGTCGCAACTCCGAATTTGTTACGATTGGTCAGATAAAAGTCCCTAGAACATTGATTGAAGCGGCTAATGAAGATGATTTTGATTATACTGGGACGCTGGCTAAGGCCCTTCAAAATGACGCTAAGTCAATCAATAAATTGATTAGTTTTAACTGCTCAGATTCCCACCTCTCCATGCATGGAGATGTACTGCTTGAGGTGTTGAAAATTAGCGGAGACAGCTTGTTTTCCATTGAAATAGCAAGTCTGGCCGAAACAACAAAACAGTCCGTATGGAAACTTTTAGATGCCGGTTGTAAGAAATCAAATACTACACTTGGCGAGCTGGCTCCCCGCACCTTGACTGCTTTAACACCACCGCCTGTTATCATGGAATATGAGGGTGTCTATTTGCCATTGCCAAAACAATCAGAAATTCTGCTGTGTCAGTCTGCAAATGATAGATACGCACTCATTGATGAGAACGGGTTACTGAGCCATGAATACAAACGAATATTGCGCAAGCCTTACCCCGGGCAATCCATTTTTTTCAGAGCCAAAGGCCATATTGCCAGCCATCACGGATCAAATCTGCTACCGGCTCATTGTTCAGGATTTTTCGTTATTGACACTCTCATAGCTACTGAATCCAGAAATTTTAAAAACACCTGCATACCTTATGAACTTTGGGCCTTAGGTGTGGAGCCTTTTTGGTACATTATGATTTCCTCGAAAATTGGAGTCATCGAATTCCTCGAAATGGGTGAGCCCAGTGCCCGGAATTTCAATTATTCAGCACCTGTGGAATCATTCGAATCACTGGTCTATACTGCTTTTAATGAAGGTTCCGGCGATAATATCCGAATTGAGGTATTGAACAAACCCTGTGCTGATGGAATGTCCGGCCGACAATATCCTCTTCAGGTTCACCTCAATTTTAATGGCAAAGTGCTCAATGGCTGCGGCTTCACTTTTGAACATCGTAATGTGATGATTGAAGAAAATTGATGCTCTCACTGAAAGTAGCTTTACTCCAATATTGAAATAGCTTACATTTGCCGCCGTTCCAATGGGATGAACCAAGTCCTATTCGCGGATACAATCAACCTCCGTCACTTATGACAGTTGATTCCTAATGAAAATAAACAGCTTCCTAAACGGCAAGAAAAACCGCCTCAAGCATGGACGGAACATTGACGACCTCATACTCGCCGGAGCTGTTATTGGTCTGATTGCCGTATTTCTGGATGTAGGAAAATTCCAATCACATTCCAAGCCCATTTACGACACCTTTTATCAGATTACTCTTTTGCTTTTTATTGGGTTATTTGGAATGAGGGCTTTTGTAAAATATTTATGGCAGGATAAAAAGCGGGAAATGTGGGTTGCTATCATTGAAGCGGTCTTTCTCATCGTTCTGATTTTAGCACATTTCGACCTCGATTTTAATTTGTTCGAAGGCATTGCTGCAAGAGAATACCTTCAACTGGCTACTGTATTTATTTTTCTTGTGGAAATATCCAGGAGAAGTCTTGCCCTGGAAAGGTTCCAGATGAATCCACCCTTACTTTTTATTTCGAGTTTTATCCTCATCATACTATTGGGGACATTCACATTAATGCTGCCAATTGCCTGTAAGAAGGAACTGGGTTTTGTCGATGCCCTTTTTACGAGCACCAGCGCTGTGTGCGTTACCGGCCTGACGGTAATGGATACAGGAGGAGACTTTACGAGGTTCGGCCAGATTGTCATTTTGATACTTATTTCACTGGGGGGATTGGGAGTGATGACTTTCACGAGCTTTTTCGGATTGTTTTTCATGAATGAATCCTCTTTCCGGAATCAAATGATTTATAAGGATTTCACGGGTGAGGAAAACCTGAGGAAAGTTTATGTAACCATAATCCGGATAGTAACCTTCACCATTGGCGTTGAAATTATTGGTTCTGTCATTTTGTACTTCAGCCTGAATCCAAAAGACTTTTCGGGAATAGGCGAACAGATGTATTTCGCAGTATTTCATGCCATATCGGCATTCAATAACGCTGGCTTTCAATTAAAAAGCGCAGGATTGTACGACCCCTTATTACGCGAAAATCATGTTTTCCAGATGGTCGTTGCTTTCCTCATCATATTTGGTGGGATTGGTTTTTACATTGCATTCAACGTCGTCAAATATGTGAGGGAGAGAATCAAGGCGAAGTTCTCTATCTTACTTTACGGCAAATCGATTAGATATTCACCTTGGATACTCAGCATGAATACGAAAGTAGTTATGGTAACCACCGTCATTTTATTAGTTGCTGGCACCTTGATTTTCTATGTGACTGATCACAATCAGGCTTTATCCGATCATGATGGATTTAGGAAATGGCTCTCTGCCTTTTTTATGAGTGTCACTCCCAGAACAGCTGGTTTCAACAATATTGACTTGGCTATGTTATCGAGGGAAGGTATTCTGATTACCTTATTCTTTATGTGGATTGGAGGCTCTCCTGGCTCTACTGCAGGAGGTATAAAAACCTCCACAATAGCCATCGCCACTCTCGGTATTTTTAATATCGTTAAAGGAAGAGATCATGTAGAATTTGGTGGAAGGGAAGTGGCCAAAGAATCTTTATTAAGGGCACTCATTGTCATATTCCTTTCCTTGATTGCGTTGACTGCTTCTATCATGACGCTGGAATATTTGGAACCCGACAAGGCCTTAATGGACATTGTATTTGAGTGCTTTTCAGCTTTGGGAACGGTCGGCTTATCCTTAGGGATTACTCCCGCACTGACCGACATTTCCAAATTAGTAATAGTAGTGACCATGTTTGTTGGCCGTGTTGGGGTGTACACCATTTTGTTAGGCATTTTGAAAAGGGCTGTTGATACAAAACTTTACCGCTACCCCGTTGAAAACATTATCATAACCTGATAACAAGTCTCTTAATTCTCCTAATATGAAATTCATCATCATCGGTATGGGAAACTTTGGTTCCGCATTAGCCATCAAAATGACTGAACTAGGTCATGAGGTAATCGGCGTGGATAAGCGTATGGAAAAAATTGATGCTATAAAGGACAAAATCACCATCGCCATTGCACTGGATTCCACAAACCCTGAGGCAGTAAAAAGTCTTCCTATCGAAGAAACCGATGTTGTAGTTGTTGCTATTGGAGAAGACGAAGGGAGTTCTATTCTTACCACGGCTCTGATGAAACAACACAATCCAAAGAGGTTAATCAGCAGGGCTATCACCATTCTCCACCACAATGTTCTGGAGTCGATGGGTGTTGATGAAATTGTACATCCCGAAGAAGAAGCTGCTTACAGGTTGGCGAAAAGGCTTGAATTGCATCAGGTTATTGACTCCTTTGATATTTCAGAAAAATACTCCATTTACGAAATTGCCGTACCTGAGCGGCTGGTAGGCCATACGATTGCCGACAGTGAGTTCCGACAAAAACATAAGATGAACATCGTCACCATCATCAGAAAGAAAAAGAAAAGGAATATTCTTGGAGTCCATCACTTTGTTAAAGATGCTATAGGAGTAATTGATTCGTCAACCGTATTTCACCAGGATGATATTTTGGTTGTTTTCTGCAGCAGAGAGGACCTGGATGAATTCCTGGAATCATGAAAAACCAGAAACAAAAAAAACCCATGACCAATTAAGGACATGGGGTAGGTTCTTACGGGTTTTTTCTTATCTTATTCAGCGTCAGCCTCTTCCTTTGTTTCGGCTTTGGCATCTGCGAATTGAGCTACTGATTGTCCGTCCTCGCCAAATACTTCGAACTCTATATTTGACTCTACATCCGGATGTAAATCCAGCTTGGCTATGTATTTACCCAGCATTTTTACATGCTCAGGCATTTCAATATTGCGGCGGTCAACTTCAATGCCGAATTGCTCCTGCAGAGCGGTGGCAATGTGGATTGGAGTTACAGACCCAAAGATTTTTCCAGATGTACCACATTTGGCAACTATTTTAAGGGTTTTACCTTGAAGTTGTCCGGCGATGGTTTTGACACTGTCCAACATCTGATTGAGCTTGGATGCCTCCTGCCTCTTGAAACTCTCGAGGTTGTTACGGTTGGCAGAGTTAGCAATAATAGCCAGGCCCTGAGGGATAAGATAATTACGCCCGTATCCGTCTTTGACTTTTACGACTTCATACTTCTTACCGACCTTTTCGATATTCTTTAAAAGAATGATTTCCATTGTTAGATAATTTGTACTGTTCACGAATAGGGACAACCGAAGTTGTGCCTGGACAGAACGAAGGTTGATTACTTAAGCAAATCCGTTACAAATGGCATTAAAGCAAGGTGCCTTGCACGCTTCACTGCTGTGGTCACACGACGCTGATATTTCAGTGAGTTACCAGTGATACGGCGTGGAAGGATTTTGCCCTGGTCATTTACAAATTGCAGAAGGAAATCCGGATCTTTATAGTCGATATACTTGATACCGAACTTGCGGAAACGGCAATATTTACTGCGCGCCTGACCCAGATTGGGATTGCTTAAGAACTTTATATCGTCTCTTGATGCTGCCATGATTTCTTTTTTTTATTGACTGGTTATCAATGATGATTGAAAATGAAAAGGTTTTTTATTCCTCCTCGTCTGAATTGCCTTCCTGTTCTTTTCCAGCTTTTAATTGGTCCTGCCATTTTCTAAGCTTGTCCCAATCACCTTTAGCTGCCATGTCAGCTTGAGCTGGCCAGGTTGTAGGATCCTGAAAACTGAAACGCTCACCGGCATCCTTAAGAATCTCTTTCAGGTCATCCACAGATCTTTCTGCAAGTTTTGCAAAAGAATCAATTCCAGAGTGCTTCAAAACGTCAGCGATTTTAGGACCAATGCCCTCAATTCTCTTAAGATTATCGGGTTGGCTGCTGCTCTGTTTTGGAGCCTTGGTTTTGGAAGCTGATGAATCTGAGGGTTCGGCTTTCTTCTTGCGCTTCACCTTACCAATAAGGCCCTGGCGCTTGTCATCATTGTACTTGACACCGTATTTGTCAAGTTTTACCGTTAGGAAACGCATGATGCGTTCATCACGGCGCATGTTGAGTTCAAGTGGAGCGAGCATCTCGCCGGTTTCAGACTGAAACTCTACACAGTAGTAGTAACCTGAGTGGCGTTTGTTGATTTCATAAGCTAACTGCCGTAAGCCCATTTCATCAATGTGAACTATGCTGCAACCGTTGTTCTGTAATTGATCGACGTACTTTTGAGCTGTCGCTTTAATTTCATCGCCCGACAGAACTGAATCTACGATGAAAGTTACTTCGTAATTTCGCATTAAGTTGGAAGTATTAATTAATCACTTTTGGGTTCTTCATCCCTGTGGTGTGGCCTGAAAATCAGAGCAATAACACCGTCGTAATGATGAACTTTCCGAAAAGGCGGGCAAAAGTATGGAAATTTGTCAAAATTGAATAACATGCGATAAAAATTTACGGCACAAGTTGCTTCCAATTCATTGACTTTAAGTTTATGAGGTCGAAATAAAATCAATATGACCCGACAAGGAAAATTATTTCTTTTGCCAGCACCGTTGGGCGAAGGTGCATTGGAGCATATCCCGGCAAACGTCATACAGGTACTGCACAGATTAGACCACCTAATCGTGGAAAAGGCGAAAACCGCACGACACTACATCAAATCGACAAATCCGCCCAAACCCATTCCGTCATACATCATTCAAGAATTGAATGAACATACGTCCAAAGAGCAGATATTCAGTTTGCTGAAGCCCGCTCTATCCGGAAAAGATATGGGCTTGATGTCGGAAGCAGGTTGCCCTGGAGTAGCAGACCCGGGTGCTGAATTGGTCTTACATGCCCATCGAAATGGAATCGAAGTAGTGCCTTTTACTGGACCATCTTCCATCTTCTTAGCTCTGATGGCTTCAGGAATGAACGGACAAAGTTTTTGTTTTCATGGTTATCTGTCGCCCAGGCCGCAAGAATTGGTGAAGGACCTTCGACACCTGGAATCATTATCGGTTAAGAACCGACAAACTCAAATTTTTATTGAAACCCCGTACAGAAATAAGAATGTGCTTGCCCAGGCTTTGACAACACTATCACCGGATACTCTCTTTTGCATAGCCGCTGATATCACCCTAGCGGATCAATTTGTTAAGACCAAATCCATACAGGAGTGGCAAAAAGTCCAACTTCCAGACCTGCATAAACGACCAACGGTATTCCTAATTTACAGGCAATAGTTTTCAATTGAGGACTAAGAGCTTGTTTGGAATTTGGTCACTTGGCTCAAAACGACCCTTTTTCGCCACTTTTTCAGCTTTTTTCAGTCAAGTAGTCCCGCTATTCTCCTTCAAAAAGCCAAAAAATTGACGAAAAATTTCTCGTTTTTAACTCAAGCACTAAATCCCAAACAAGCTCTAATTATGGTGTTGAATGCTACTTTTTGGCAAAATCTATTCAATTATGAATGGAAATAATATTTGTGCCTGATTGTCCCTTATCTTATTTTTGAAAATCACTTGGTGCTGAACGATTTAGAGGAAAACCATAACCCACATCAGAAAATCATGAGATTTTTCCCCCTCCTCGATTACCTGACCTTTACCCGGGCCGAACGTACTGCGGTCATAATTCTGATTTGCCTGATTACCCTGTCCTTTCTTTTTCCACGAATTTACCGTGAATTCTTGCTGAAAAACCCTCAGGATACTGTTGTAGATTTCGCATTTCCTGAAATAGACAACAGTGCAAATCACCCCAATGAAACAATAAAATTTATGCCCCGGGGAGGTGAAAGAGTGGGTGCCTTTGAAACATTTCAATTTGATCCCAATACTGCTACGGAAGGAGATTTTCTAAAACTGGGTCTTTCGAAAAGAGTAACTACAGCTATTTTGAATTACAGAAACAAAGGAGGTAAGTTTTACAAAAAGGAGGATTTCGCAAAAATTTACACACTCAGAAAGGAAGACTATGAGCGCCTGGAGTCATGGATTTTCATTCCCGAAAGAAGCGAGAAAAAACTCTATATTTCACAAGATGATAAACCCGCATCAACAGTATTCCCTAATGCTTCAGGTTTCGGAAATGATTTTAAAACAAAACCGGAAAGTCCACTTACGATAGACATCAACAGGGCAACAGAAAGTGAATGGCAACAATTAAGAGGTATAGGCCCTGGCTACTCCCGAAGGATAGTAAACTACCGAGAAAAACTGGGGGGATTTAGCACAGTCCAGCAAATAGCAGAAACCTATGGTTTACCAGACAGCACTTTTTTAGCCATCCAACCTTACCTGGTTAATTCACCCATATTCAGGTTCGTATCCATTAATACAATGTCGCTGGAAGAACTCAAGTTACACCCTTATATCAGTAATTTCCAGGCAAATGCTGTGCATCATTACCGTCAAGAACATGGCCCTTTAAAAAACATGGATGATTTCAGAAAAATACTCGTCTTCAAGGAAAGTGACTGGATAAGGTTGTCGCCTTATCTTGATTTTAGATTAGCTAATAATGAATGAGTTTTAAAATTAAGTCAGTCCTCTTGGTGGTGTTGGTGGCAACTTTGAACGAGAAATGAAATTAACTCATTGTGGGAGTGCATCAGGTGTTGCGTAAAACTAAACAATTGATCGTATTGGTCCTTCAGAACCTCAGGATTGTCGTGGTTGGAATTCCCATTATTGGCTTTTATCCGGTAAAGGCAGGAAAGTCCTTTCAGAGCATTGCTAAAGTCTTCAGCTTCTTTGGCGTAATTCTTTAGGGTTTGTGGTGCAAACATGCTATTGTTGGAAATATTCAATTGAATAGCGCGCTGATAGGTCTCATCATTACTCAATTTAGAGTGGGTCAGGTCAAACACAGAAATATTAAAGAGATGGGCAAACTTAACCAGATTGCAGATTTTGGGTTCGGCCGTACCATTTTCATAAGAAGCAATATTACCACGATTCAGGCCAATACGGTCAGCAAGCTCTTCCTGACTCCAGTTCATCCGCTTTCGGAGGATTCTCAAATTTTCCGCAAGAAAAAAGTGTTCAGTGAAGTTACAATCATTCATCTTTTATCCTGTGTTTTTTCTGTTTTCGATAAATCTGCGGTATTTGTAGATAATTTTTACATCAGCAGATCCCTACCCTGAAATTTCGATTCGATTTGTAAACGCCATTGACAATTCAAAAGTTTAAACCCTTAACAGAAGTGTTAATGAACCATTAAAGTTGTCAAGAATGCGTCTAAATTGAAAAAAATATTTGCGACAAAAGGCATGCGCGCCTACTTTTGTCAAAAATAATTACAATCCATAAAGCCAACAATTTTCACAACATGGAAAATACCATCTACCCACTGCTCAATAGCGTCAGCCAATCTCTTAGAGCCTTCTCCTTAAAGCTTACTGGTAACGAATCTGATGCCAATGATTTGTACCAGGATACAGCTTTCAGGATTATTGCCAATTCTGAGAAATATCAACCCGACACGAATTTCAAAGCCTGGGCGGTGACCATCATGCGAAATATTTTCATCAACAACTATCGCAAGAAAATTCGCCGCAACACCATTTTGGATCAAACTCCAAATAATTATTATCTGAATTCCGGTGAGCGTTCAATTGAAAATGAGGGAGAAATGCATATCGCTTATAAGGAGCTGCTCAGAATGGTTTCGGCTCTTCCTGAAGAATTCAAACGCCCGTTCTGGATGGCTTATAAGGGTTTTAAATACGATGAAATTGCACAGGAGCTCGATGCCCCTCTGGGAACCATAAAAAGCCGAATCTTTTTTGCTCGCCGCAAGTTGCAGAAGATGTATGAGGACACAGCCAGAATCCGCGCATAATCTCGCTGAAGCAAGTTAGTTAATCAATATTCAGAAACCCCGGGATTTAATTCCGGGGTTTTTTCTTGTTTTCAGAAAAAATCAAAAGGTACTTTTGCAGCCTGAAAACTAAACCCCTGCCGGAAATTCAATCTAATGTTTCATAAAAATGCAAATAGCCGGATTGGTGAATTCAATCGTTGGGTTATTCCAGCGGCCTTTGCGGCTATTTACTTTATCTGGGGGTCCACTTATCTCATCAACTGGTACGCAGTACAGGATATTCCGCCATTTGCCATGTCGGGAAGCAGGTTTCTGATTGCGGGTTTCATACTTTTTCTTCTAAGTCGTTTCTCTAAAAAGCAAAACGCATCATTAGCAGAATGGCGAAACGCGGCCTACACCGGCTTCATGTTATTATGTGTTGGGACGGGTGGCATGGTATGGTCACTCCAATTCATCAGTTCGGGAATGGTGGCTCTCATGGTTTCAGTTCAGCCACTGATTGTAGTGCTTATGATGTGGTACATGCAGGGGAAAAAGCCAACAGTGAGCACCCTGGTTGGAACCTTCATGGGAATGGCAGGAATGGGTTTTCTCGTTGGGCAGGACCAATTTATATCCAGCGCAAACGCAATGTTCGGAATCGTGGTCATTTCAGTTTCCATCTTAGCTTGGGGATATGCCTCCATATATATTGGCCGTGTTCAGATGCCCAAATCCAAAATGTTATCGGCCGGAATACAAATGATGTCGGGTGGTTTGTCACTATTGCTCGTGAGTACTATAACCGGTGAAATGGGCGGACTGGAGATAGAGCGTATTACCATCAGAGGATTGCTATCTTGGCTTTACCTTGTAATTTTCGGTTCCCTGATTGCCTATTCAGCCTTCAATTATCTTTTGATAAAATCAACTCCCGACAAAGTTGCCACTTCCAATTACGTCAATCCGATAGTGGCGATGCTGATGGGTTGGGGATTGAATAATGAGGTGATTACAGGGCAGTCCCTTGTTGCGGCTGCAATGATGCTTACGGGCGTCTTCTTTATCAATACACCGCATCGGTTTACCCGAAGGTTCAGGTTTTCGCGCCCTCACCCATTGGCATCCTTGGTGCCGGATGGGCAGGAGATTACCCGTGAAATAGATATTCAGCCCTTTACTTCTCCTGATATTCCAGCCGGTAGCGTTATTGCGCGAATCTGGCATGGTGCAGCTATGATTGGAAATGCTGATAAATACATCAAGTGGGCTAAAGAAACCATCATCCCGGAGTTTCAAAGTATCTCTGGCAATTTGGGCGTGACATTTTACCACCGAACGGAAGGTGAAATCACCCATTTCACTTTCATCTCTTATTGGAAAGATTACGATGCCATCCGTCAGTTCGCCGGCAAGGACCTGGATAAAGCCCGTTTCTATCCTGAAGAACAGGAATTACTGCTGAGCGGTGAAGAAAAAGTCAGGCATCGAAAAATTAAACCCTGAAACCAACCCTATTCCAAGCCGATTATTTTTCTGTTCAACTGCTCATCTGCCACACCACCTGCAAAGTCGTCAAAGGCTTTCTCTGTGACTTTTATGATGTGATTCCTGATAAATTCCGCCCCTTCAATAGCGCCCTGTTCGGCATCCTTGATACAGCATTCCCACTCGAGAACAGCCCACCCAGCATAGTCGTATTGGGCAAGTTTGCTGAAAATGGACATAAAGTCAACCTGGCCATCACCCAAAGAGCGGAACCTTCCTGGCCGATCTATCCAGTCCTGATAGCCTCCATAAACTCCGGTGCGGCCGGTAGGATTAAATTCAGCATCTTTAACATGAAACATCTTAATGAAATCATGGTAGATGTCAATATAGTCGAGGTAGTCCAGTTGCTGAAGCACAAAATGACTGGGATCGTACAGTATATTCACCCGTGGATGATTTCCCGTGGCTTTCAGGAATCGCTCAAAGGTTACTCCATCATGCAAATCCTCGCCGGGATGAATTTCATAACAAAGGTCAACGCCTACCTCATCAAAAGTATTCAAAATTGGCAGCCAGCGATTGGCGAGTTCCCGGAATCCCGTTTCTACCAATCCTTTTGGCCGCTGAGGCCATGGGTAAACGGTATGCCAAAGCAGTGCTCCGGAAAATGTCACATGCACATCTATACCAAGGTTCTGGCTGGCTTTAGCCGCCCATTTTAGCTGCTGCACAGCCCAATCAGTTCGGGCTTTCGGGTTGTTCCGGTGTACCTCCGGGGCGAAAACGTCAAAACCAATATCATAAGCAGGATGCACTGCCACTAATTGCCCCTGAAGGTGGGTGGACAATTCGGTTATCTGAACTCCACAGGCTTCCACCTTTCCTTTCAACTCATCGCAATAAGCCTTGCTTACTGCAGCTTTCTGTAAATCAATTAGACGGGCATCCCAGGTGGGAATCTGAACACCAATGTACCCGAGATTGGCAGCCCAACGGCAGATGTTTTCAAGGGTATCGAAAGGAGCTTTAACGCCCATGAACTGGGCAAGGAAAATGGCGGGACCTTTGATGGTTTTCATAATTGTTGTATTTGGTGAACAGCTTTACATGAACAGCACGAAGTAAATAATAAAAGTAAAATTGACTGTGACTTTATGGAGGTCAATTGGTAAGAAAAAAAACAAAAGTTTAGCTTTGAATACATTTTAAACCTCTCAATCTATGGATATGAAGTTGAGCTATTTACTTATGCTGACCCTATTTTCTTCTCTGATTACGGATGCGCAAACACAGGTTTCAGTCTCATCACTCCCCTACTACGAAATCCCGGATTACCCATCTAATTTCACACCTGAAAATGTTGCCGCACGAATGATTGACGGCCTGGGATTCCGCTACTTTTGGGCAACTGAAGGATTAAGGCCGGAGGATTTGGCATTTCGACCTAATCCTGATGCCAGAACCTCAGAGGAAACCATCGACCACATTCTTGGCCTGTCGCAAGTCATTGTCAATTCCGTAATGAATATTCCCAATGTTCGCGACCCGGAAGCTGCCCAGCCCGAATTAAGTTTCTATGAAAAAAGGAAATCAACATTGGAGAATCTAAAAACCGCCAGCGACTTGCTGAAAGCAGGTAAGAAGTTGGAAGACAGTAAAATCGTTTTTAAGAACGGCGAGAATGTTTCAGAATACCCTTTCTGGAATCAGATTAACGGACCAATAGCTGATGCGCTTTGGCATTGTGGCCAAATCGTGTCCTTCAGGCGGTCATCAGGCAACCCTTTCAATTCAAAAGCGAGTGTGTTTACCGGAAAAGTAAGGCAGTAAAGAATATTGGACTGGGTCGTATTATTTAGCGAGCAGTTGGATATACAATCGGGAGGCGCAAATTTATTCCCTCCCGTAAAAGCGTACAGTGACCCTTGTCACGCTATGTCGAATTTGATAAAAGTCCTTTATATTCAAGGGATTACGATGCTAAAACTCATCGTTTTTTCTGACAAGAATAGATGAAAAATAGGCCCCAACAACCCAATTTTGCACCTCGAAAACCTCTTCAAAATCCAATTACTAATAACTCAATTAAGTAGTTCATATGATACCTGAAATACTCATTCAAATCCAGGACTTTATCAGCCAGCCATGGCCATGGTGGGTTGGCGGCCCTATGATCGTTCTGGTCATGTTCATACTTCTTTACTTTGGAAAGGAGTTTGGTATTTCCGCTAATTTCCGGGTTATGTGCGCTGCTGACGGCGCAGAAGACCTGGCTGACTTTTTCAAATTCGACTGGCAATCACAGGGCTGGAACCTGCTCGTAGCGCTGGGTGCTTTGTTTGGAGGATATCTTTCTGCACACTACTTCCTTTCACCTGATGGCGACATAGCCCATGTTTCAGCTGCAACGGTTGAAAGCCTGAGAAACCTCGGCTTCGATTATGAAGTGGGACAGGTGCCTCTGGTACCTGAATTCTATGCCTGGCCAAGCCTGTTCACCATCAAAGGTCTGCTCATCATAGTAGGCGGTGGATTCTTGGTTGGATTTGGTGCCCGCTACGCAGGTGGGTGTACCTCAGGACATGCCATCAGCGGTATGTCGGCATTGCAGTTGGGTTCTATGTATGCAGTTATTGGATTCTTTCTGGGAGGACTCTTTATGACCCACGTATTGTTTCCCCTTATTTTTTAAATCAATTAAAGCGCTGAATCATGAGAATGTCGAGATATATCATCGTAGGAATATTGTTTGGTATCACGATGTACAAAACGGAAGCTGTTTCCTGGTTCCGGATTTATGAAATGTTCCACTTCCAGTCTTTCCATATGTACGGCATCATTCTGTCTGCCATTGCTTTGGGAGTTCTGGTCGTGCAATGGATAAAAAGACAAGGTATCAGGTCCATAGAAGGAAAGGAAATCTCCATACCAGATAAAGACAAAAGCTGGAAACGGTACATCATAGGCGGATTTATCTTCGGATTGGGATGGGCATTAGCCGGTGTTTGCCCCGGGCCGATGTTCGTATTGATGGGCAGCGGATATACCGTTTTTATTGTGTTCCTGCTTGCTGCCATGACGGGTACCTTTGCTTACGGCTACTGGCGTGACAAACTGCCGCACTAAGGTTGAAGGCAAAAGTAAAAAGGCAAAGACAAAAATTTTACAACTGATTTTCAAGAGGTTAAGAAAACAATTTGGCTACTTTATTTTTGACTCATTACCAAACATTGATATAAAGGTGACTACACTGTTGAGATTTCCGAAACTTCCAGATTTCGGAAATCTTTAACCCATAATAAGAGTAGGTTTCAAAGTGAAACAAACATTTTACAATGTGAAACCAATCGCTACCAAGTCTCCAGAGCACTAATTTTATTCCTATCTCGTGCATTGGGGCTTGGTGATTATATAGCTTTAGTAAAATAGCGCCTCTCAGTAACTCCTACCTCATTCACTCCGCTCGTCAATATCGGGATTTGTTGTGCGATTTACTTTAAAAGGGAAAATTCTTTTCTGTTCCCAATAACAGATTCCCTACTTTCATCCCATCATTTTCAAAACAAAACGATATGGATACCAGCAAGCGCCTGCTTTCCCTCGACGTATTCCGGGGGCTCACCATCGCCCTCATGATTCTGGTAAACTGCCCGGGAGACTGGAGCACTGTTTACAGAGCATTGCTTCATGCTGAATGGCATGGCTTCACACCCACCGATATGGTCTTCCCATTTTTCCTGTTCATCGTGGGCATAGCCATCACCTTTTCGCTTTCAATGCGTAAGGCAGACGGGGCAAACCGCAAACAGATTTACACCAAAATCATCAGCCGCACCCTTTGGATTATCGGCATAGGCCTTTTCCTGAATCTGTTGTTCGAGTTCAACTTCAGCACTTGGCGCTATCCGGGTGTCTTGCAGCGCATCGGCCTGGTGTACGGTATCACAGCTGTTATTTTCATGAATACACGAATCAGGTCGCAGATTTGGATACTGCTTGGGGTGTTGCTTTTCTATTGGGCAGCCATGACACTGATTCCCGTACCCGGGCAGGGATTTCCAAGCCTGGAAAAAGGGCAGGACCTGGGAGCCTGGATTGACCGCATTTTCCTGACCGGCCATATGTGGTCGCAGTCCAAAACCTGGGACCCCGAAGGACTGTTCAGCACCATACCGGCCGTAGGCACCTGCCTGGCAGGAGTACTGGCCGGGGAGTGGCTAAAAAGCAAAACCGATGAGTGGCAGAAATGGTCGGCTATGTTTGCCGTAGGATTCCTCCTGTTTCTGCTCGGGCTGCTTTGGGGTGAAGTTTTCCCGATCAACAAACCGCTATGGACGAGTAGTTATGTGGTGCTGCACAGCGGATTGGCCCTCTTGACACTGTGCACCGTTTGGTGGCTGGTGGATGTGAAAGGCTACACATGGTGGACAAAACCTTTCATCTGGTTTGGCTTGAATCCGCTTTTCATTTTTGCCCTGCATGTCTTATTGACAAAAATTCTGAACCTGATAAAAATCGGCGACCTGACGGCCTATAAATGGATTTTCCAGAACCTGTTCGCCTCCTGGCTCGGCCCTTACAATGCTTCTTTGGCTCACGCAATTTTTATCGTGCTCATCAATCTTTCCGTAGCCTGGTTCCTGTGGAAGAGGAAGATTTTTATTAAGGTGTAAGGGGGCGTTTGCGTGTTAA
Source organism: uncultured Saprospiraceae bacterium (assembly GCA_964423205.1). Classification (GTDB taxonomy): domain Bacteria; phylum Bacteroidota; class Bacteroidia; order Chitinophagales; family Saprospiraceae; genus UBA6168. Next base: position 47,355 of record CAYRDX010000003.1, read on the forward strand.
CTTACACTGAAGGAAGGGGTAAAAGTACAGGAAGAGATAGGGGAAATAGACGCCATTTGGCGGATATACAAGTGTTAGTGGTAATTTAAAATGACGACAAAAATGAAAAATGAAAGTAAAATAACAGGAGACAGAAACATAAATATACAGGACGTTTCCAAATCTAAAATTTCAGTTGGTGACAAGACAGCTATTGCTAAAGAGAACAAAAAATTATGGATTGTATTACCTGTAATTATAGCTGTTTTAGCTCTAATTGTCCAAATATTAATCGGTTGGGAACAACTTATAAATTGGTTTTATGCTAAATAAATCACACATAGACGGACACGGCAATGTTGTCATTCAAGATGCCGACAGCTCAACAATAACTATTAACCTTGCGGACACTGAACAAGTAAGGAAATTTTTTATAGATTTTCAAACTAAGCTCTCTGAGTTACCACAGGAAATATTGACAGAACTTCAAAAACATAACAATATAGAAACTGAAATGAAAGTTGGAGCGAATATTTACCTAACTGTAATTGCAGCAATACCAGATTTTGGAAATAATGCAGTTCTATGGGGAGTGACAATTACAAATTTGACAAAAGAACACAGATATTTCAACCAACCATATTTTAAAGTATCACCTAAGTTTGAATTGGAACCAGGACTTGAACACGATACTTTTATGATGTTTCCAAAAGAACAATTACAATTTCCTGTAAGACTTGAATATGGTCAAGTGTTGAATTTGACATTTGAAGTAAATCCAAATCAATTTGAGTTATTCAGAAAGAACGCAACCGAAGACGCTTTTTTGACAGGATATTGTGGAACTACAGTAGGAGAATTATATAACTCAAACGACTACAAACTTGACAAATTTGTAAAGGATTATGAAGCTATTAAACGAGTGAGATAGAAAAACTACCGCCAACATCGTGTATAAAACATTGGGGTTTAAGTGGTTAATTCAAGCGTTCTGCCCCGCATCGGCATTTGTGTCGGCGGATAGGAACGAAGCCCGCAATCCCCAACGTTTCATACATGCAACCGTTAGGTGCAACCCTAAAAAACGACCGTGCAACAATAAACTGAAGTAACGAATGGAGAAACCGCCTTTCAAAGAAGCATTAAAATTTTGGACAAAACTTGGCTTCATAAGTTTTGGCGGACCTGCTGGACAGATTGCCATAATGCACGAATACCTCGTTGACAAAAAGAAATGGATAAGCGACAGTAAATTTCTGCACGCATTGAATTATTGTATGATTTTACCAGGGCCTGAAGCACAACAATTAGCAACTTACATCGGTTGGCTGCTTCACGGGACCTGGGGAGGGCTGGCAGCAGGAATTTTATTTGTGCTTCCCTCTATGTTTATTCTTCTCGGACTAAGCGTAATTTATGTTTCACTCGGCAATATTCCGTGGATATACGCAATGTTCAGTGGATTAAAACCTGCCGTGATTGCTATTGTCATTCTTGCTCTTATCAAAATAGGTAAAAAATCATTATTAAGCCCCTTTCATTTTTTCGTGGCTTTTGCCGCCTTTGTTTGCATATTCTTTTTCAATGTGCCATTTCCGCTAATTATTCTTGGAGCAATTATATTGGCAGCATTAAGCAGACAAATGTTTCCGACATTTTTTAAAGCAAGTAATATTTCGACAGGTAATAAGGAAATTGATGAAAGCGAATATTACATTAACAAAAATACGGTTGTTGACAATGTCGGTTTTAATCCGTTACGGTTTTGGAAGCAAGTATTAACAAGCATGTTACTTTGGACAATTCCGCTAATTGCGTTCTATTTTCTTACCTCTGACTTTGAGTTCTGGAAAAAATTATCTGTATTCTTTACTCAAGCAGCCTTTGTAACTTTTGGCGGGGCTTATGCCGTTTTGCCTTATGTGGCACAGGTAAGCGTAGAAAAATTCAACTGGCTGACTAATCTGCAAATGATAGACGGACTTGCACTTGGCGAAACAACACCCGGGCCATTGATTATGGTTCTTGTTTTTGTTGGATTTATGGCAGGATACAATCATTTCGGAAACTCACTGGCAATGGGGACAGTCGGACTGGTAACAACAACATTTTACACCTTTCTACCTTGCTTCCTGTTCATATTTGCGGGTGCACCTATCATTGAGCGGACACAGGAAAACAAAAAAGTAAAAGAAATACTTTCGCTTGTAACGGCAGCAGTTGTTGGGGTGGTTCTCAACCTGACAATTTATTTGGGTAAGGCAGTCGTATTTCCAAAAGAACTTTCGCTTTCGAGACTTGACTATGTTGCGCTTGGCTGGACAGTGGTTTCATTTATTGCAATGTATCGCTTTAAGATTGGAATGATAACCTGGATTGGTATTAGTGCTGTTTTCGGACTTGTTTACTACCTGACAACTCATTGATATGACAGAAAAAGAAGGGCAGCCCATAACAAGGGCTTGCCAAAAGCGGGGGTGACCTGGCTTCCACTTTTTCACAAGAATTACCACTTCAATTTTGGGATAACAAAAAAGCCCAACTCTCGTAGAACCGAACATTCACGTATAAACTAATCTGCCACTCCCTGGCAGCCAAATACAAAACCCGGATAAATGAAACATCGAAAAATTACTTTGACTGAAAATGAAATCCCTGAAAAATGGTACAACATCATCGCCGACATGCCCAACAAACCCCTGCCACCGCTGCATCCCGGCACAAAAGAGCCAATTGGTCCGGAGGCCTTGGCTCCTTTGTTTCCAATGGAGCTGATAAAGCAAGAAGTAACTGCAGAAAAGTGGGTGGACATCCCAGATGAAGTGCGCAACATCTATGCGCTTTGGCGACCAACACCTCTATACAGGGCTTATGGACTGGAAAAAGCATTGGACACTCCGGCAAAAATCTATTACAAGTATGAGGGTGTAAGTCCGGCGGGTTCGCACAAACCCAATACTGCCGTGCCGCAGGCTTATTACAATAAGTTGGAAGGTGTCAAGCGAATAACTACCGAAACGGGCGCCGGCCAATGGGGATCTGCCTTGAGTTTTGCCTGCCACCACTTCAACCTGGAGTGTGAAGTATTTATGGTGAAACTTTCCTACGACCAAAAGCCTTATCGAAAGATTATGATGAATACCTGGGGGGCCACCGTTCACGCCTCTCCTTCTACAATTACAGAAGCTGGTAAGAAAATACTTGAAGCCGATCCCAATACTTCTGGCTCGTTGGGAATTGCGATTTCAGAAGCAGTGGAAAGGGCAGCGACGGACGAAAACACCAAATATGCCCTTGGCAGTGTGCTGAACCATGTTTTACTGCATCAAACAGTGATCGGCCAGGAGGCAATCAAACAGTTTGAAAAGGCCGGTGATATGCCCGATATCGTCATTGCACCATTCGGTGGCGGCTCCAATTTCGCAGGTATTGCCTTTCCATTCCTGCGACTGAACTTCGATGAAGGAAGAAAAATCAGATGCATTGCCAGTGAGCCTTCCTCTTGCCCGAAACTGACTCAAGGTGTTTTCAGATATGATTTTGGCGATACGGTTGGCATGACGCCACTGCTACCCATGTACACCTTGGGCCATAATTTTATGCCGGCACCTATACATGCCGGTGGCCTCAGGTATCATGGTGCCGGGGTAATCGTCAGCCAACTATTGAAGGATAAGTTGATTGAGGCTCGCGCCCATGATAACCTGGAGATATTTGAAGCCGGGGTTACTTTTGCCCGGTCAGAAGGTATCATCCCTGCGCCTGAGGCAAATCACGGTATTGCGACGGCCATTGCAGAGGCAAAAAAGTGCAAGGAAGAAGGGGTGTCCAAAACCATCCTTTTCAACTTATGCGGTCACGGCCATTTCGATATGAAAGCCTATGAAGATTACTTTGCCGGCAATATTTCCAAAACTGAACTGACATCGGAGGAAATAAGTGCTTCATTGGCAAAATTGGATACACCGGAGATTGCCTAGAACTGTAAGTAATAGTTCACGTTTTTCTTCGCACAGCATAAATCAATTCATCGAGGTATTCGCCGTTTTTGAACAGCGTTTTTTCGAAACGGGCTTCCAGAATGAAACCCGCTTTTTCCAGCACCTTTTGGGAACCGAAATTGGTGCCGAATGGCCGGGCGAAAATGCGGTCAATGTCGAAGATCTTGAAGCCGTACTCCACGATTTCCGTTACTGCTCTGGTCATGATGCCTTTGCCCCAAAAAGGTTCTGCCAGCCAATAACCCAATTCCGCATTCCTTTGGTGAATATCAGTCTGTGGGTGTAAGCCAATTCCGCCCAATGCCACTCCATTCACGTCAATAGCAAAAATCCGGTAGGGCTGCTCAGAAGTAGCCATTTTGATAAAAGCCTCACCATTTTCTTTTGTGTAGGGATGAGGAAACTGATTGGTGAGGTTTCTGGCAACTTTGAAGTTATTGGCATAAGTCACCAAATCGTCCAAATCATCAAATGTCCAGGGTCTGAGTATAGAATTCATGGAGTTTGCTTTTAGTGGTTCATTGCTTTTTCCAGTCGGCCAATAAAAATAATGGACGCAGGTTTTTGAGTCTTAGGATGCAAGGGTTCGATAATTTGATCTAATGAAAACCCACTTTGGAAGAAAAGTTCTTTCCAGGATTCAATAGTCCTGAAGTACCAGGGTGCAGGGTCGCTGAAATCTTCACTGAATCCAGCCCATGAACCTGGCCGCCACCCATCCTCATAGGGTGAATCGCCATTGGCCGTCAAAGGATGAGCGGTTTGTACAACAAATACCCCGCTGTTGTTCAATAATTCCGGCACCTGCCGAAATATTCGCTCTACCGATTCCTTTCCCAATAAGGAGAAATTGCAAACCGCCAAATCAAAGCCACGCATAAAAAGGCTGGCATCCAGATTTTCATAAGCCATGCACCTGAACTCGCCTCCACCAAGTTCCTGAGCTTTCTGTATCAATTCTTCAACTACATCAATGCCGTGGACTTTGATGCCTTTTTCACACAGGGCTCTGGCCAGCCATCCCTCACCGCATCCAATATCCAGTACACTTTGAGGTGCCTGGTCCAGAATTGCCGTAGTGATGGCCTCATTGGTTACCAATACCCTGCTTTCTATTTCCCCCTTGCGGACTGCAGTAATCCAGGGAGCAGCATTCTTATTCCAGGATTCAATGATTTGGCTGTCGGATAACTGTGGCATCTTCAAGACTTTTGACATGGATATGCCCTCCAGCCAAAAGACATAGAGGGCATTTTAATTCAAAAGTATTGGACAACTTAAACTTCGCAAACAGTTTAGGAAAAAGTAAAAAGTAAAAAGTAAAAAGTAAAAAGTTTTCCAACTGATTTTCAAGTGGTTAAGAACACAATTTGGCTGCTTTATTTTTGACTCATTACTTACTTAACTAATTGCTCCAGCAAGTCTTCGATATTGCCGGGTGTGGACATGATTTTTGTAAAAGTGCCCATCGTCAGGTCGGGAAAGGACAGCGCAATTCTGAAGCGCCCATGCAGCATATACACTTTGTTGCCACTCACCAACAGTTCATAGGGCAGGAAAGCTGTGTGTTTAGGATTGGCAATGTCAATAATGGGTAGGAACTTCCCTTCACCTTTGGCACCACTCAATGAAAATCCATAAAGCGCAAGGTCTTTTCCCGGAATGGTAATTTTGTAAACCATTTTCACGTCGGTAACTCCTTTTTTTATGGAGGCTTCAACTTTACCAACAGCTTCCTGATAGCTCGCGAAAGTTCCCAACACCACTGTATCGTCGAAATAAGGCATGCCTACCATGTAGCGGTATTTGCGCAAGTCCTTTAAGGATAGGCCTTTTTGAGAACCAAATCCGACACCAAGAAAAGTTCCCGATGCCTTCATTGCAGACTCGAGTTTGTTGGTAAATGAGGAATAATTAGTGCCAACCTTGTCAAAATCACTCCTGAAATAAGCATTCCCCCAGTACTCGGGATTGGTGTAAGACACCAGAGTTTTCCCGCCTTCTGTAGTTATGGCAACCCTCAGGGCTGCAGCGAAACCAGTAAGGCCTCCCACCTTCTTCACTGCATTTTCCATATCGGAAGAACTGACAACCATCAACCAACGGTTTTTGTCTTGTGCCGGTTGATACTGCCCCAAAACTTCTAAGCCGTTTTGTTCCAGTTGAGTTGTCAATTTGGCCTTCACTGCTGTAATATTTTCTGTAGTCTCAAAACCGAGTATGTATGGTTTAAGGTTTTGAGCCGAAACCCAGGTAAAGGCTATTATAAAAAGTGCCAAGAATCCGTAAGATTTCATGTTGGTCAGGTTTAATGAACTTGAGTTGCAACCCAAAACGGGTGCAAAAATGAAAAGTCAATTATCGCAACAAAATGCCTTGAAAGGTGTGATAAGTGTCACGAGGGCTTGGGCTAAGTAATTGATTTTTATCAGATTAAATACAATCTTAAGTCACCCCAAGTCAATCATGATTGGAATGGAACTGTGTAAGGATAGAAAAAAGTGAAGACTAAATTCTGGGAGACTTTATTTGGATTCAATGAGTATCGCTTCCATTTTTTGGGTTATTTCTCCGAAACTTGAGTGAGCGTTATTATTCAGCAGAATAAAGGAAGTTTGAGCATCCGTGTAACGTTGAATCAAGGTGCTGTAACCGGGATTACTTCCGGTATGGTAAACCACTTTTCCTAAATCCGGAACTTCTTTCAACATCCAACCGAATCCATAATTGGACAAGCTTCCATTGTTGAGTTTCATCGGTGTAAAGGCTTCAGACATAGTTTCTCTTGACACCAGTTTGCCGTCTGTAAGCACTATGTCCCATTTCAGGAGGTCGGATGCCGTGGAACTTACCCTGCCGGGTCCTTTTCTGTTGCCCAGCCAAATGGTATAATCAGAGGATGGAAAAGAATCGGCCCTGACATAAAGACCACGTTCTTTTACCAGAATATGGCCTATAGCAAAATTGCGGGTGGCAGCCTTCTCTTCCAGCGTTCTGATATTGGTGCTTTTCATTTTCAGTGGTTTGAAAATCCAGTCCTGACAAAGCCGGATAAAATCCTGTCCGCTGGCTTTTTCAGCTATTGAGCCCAACAAAAGAAAACCGGTGTTGCTGTATTGGTACTTTTCACCGGGTTCAAACAACATCGGTGGCAGGTACTTATTCAGGTATTCAATGCAATCCTCATTACCGGCGACTTTGCTTTTGTCCCAGTGCTTATCCATGATTTCCTGATAATCAGGCAGGCCGCTGGTGTGGGTCAAAAGGTGGCGAATGGTGATGCCTCGGTAAGGTACATCCACATATTTTTCAATCGGCTCATCATAATCAAGACTTCCTTTCTCCTTTAGCATCATGATAATCATAGCAGTGAATTGCTTGGTAACTGATGCCAGTTCAAAAACATCATTCCTTCTTAATTTCTTCTTTCCGTAAAATTCCCTGTACCCAAATGCACGGTAATAAATGGGCTTACCCTGATCCGCCAACAGAACTACCCCACTAAAATCGGGATAGATTTTGAAAAGAGCATCGAATTGTTTCTGCTGAGCAAAACCCGTCGCATAGAAAATGGCAAGACTGAAAACGAGGATGGTGCGATTCATGAAAATAATGTTGGATAGTGAGCGATGAATTTACCGGTATATTCTGATTATTTCTCCATTACCTTTTCCTTCCACACTTCGTACATAGGCATTTACCACCTTTTTCATAGGAATGACATCATGGCCAGGGAAATAATGGCGGTACTTTTCTTCGGCATCATCCACAAGGCCAGACGATACCACATTGATTCTTTGGCCGTTTTCCAATTCAAGGGCTACCGCTTTCACAAAGCTGTGAATGGCTCCATTCACCATGGCAGCACTTGTTGTCATGACAACGGGATCATCTGCCAATATACCTGTGGTTAGGGTAAATGATCCTCCGGCATTCAGAAAATTCACTCCTAACCTGACCAAGTTCACCTGCCCCATGAGTTTACTCTTAATACCGATATAGAAATCGTCCTCTGTAAGTTCTGTGAAATTTGCCCATTTGGCTTCGCCGGCAATGCAGATAACAGCATCCAATTTCCCAACTGCCTCAAACATTTTTTGGATGGAATGTGCTTCACTGATGTTAACATGTACATTCCCACTATTTCGGCCAGCAATTACAACTTCATGTTTTTCGGAAAAATGTTTTGTAACAGAAGCTCCAATCGTTCCTGCTCCTCCTATTATCAGAATTTTCATTTTAAGGGTAATAAGGTTGAAGTCAAAAGTAAAAAGGCAACCCCGAAGCCCGAAGGGCTAAAGGGGCAAAAAGGCAAAAGTTTTCCAACTGATTTTCAAGTGGTTAAGAAAACAATTTGACCACATTATTTTTGACTCATTACTAAGAGCTTGTTTGGAATTTGGTCACTTGGCTCAAAACGACCCTTTTTCGCCACTTTTTCAGCTTTTTTCAGTCAAGTAGTCCCGCTATTCTCCTTCAAAAAGCCAAAAAATTGACGAAAAATTTCTCGTTTTTAACTCAAGCACTAAATCCCAAACAAGCTCTAAGTATTGTTCGTATGGTTTAATCAGTGCTAAAGATAATGGCTAATGAATAAGATTCTGCTGTAAGACTCTTTATCGAGAAGCAATGACTGCCAATATGCAATTGATGCTTTTCCGTCTAAGATTCAGTGAATCAGGGTCAAACCGATTCAGCTGTTCAATCGATATTGCTTATCATTGCTTCACTTTGCTCTTTTTATTCAAATACCAAAACATGAAAAAACTTATCTACCTTATTGCGGTCATTTTTTTTAGCCAATACCTGACCGCACAAATTGATGCACGGCTATTTCGCTATCCCGACGTTTCTGCAACCCACATCACTTTTGTTTACGGAGGTGATATCTGGGTAGCACCAAAAGCAGGAGGAACTGCCACACGACTGACTTCGAGTACGGGAGAAGAATCCTTCCCGCGCTTTTCACCCGATGGCAAAACCATCGCTTTCACTGCAACTTACAACGGGAATTCCGATATCTACACGCTGCCAGTAACTGGTGGCATCCCGGTACGTCTGACCTGGAATGCCATGTCCGACAGAGTGGTGGATTGGCATCCTGATGGAAGCAGAATCTTATTTGCATCCCTTCGGGAAAACGGAGTGGGCAATGTAAACAACCTCTACTTACTGCCCAAAACAGGTGGCCTTCCAGAAAAACTGCCGATGCCCTATGGTGAGTTGGGAAGTTTCTCTCCGGATGGAGAAAACATAGCCTACGTCACGAAAATAACGGAGAACTACCCCTTCAAGAGGTACCGCGGTGGTTTAGCCTCCGATGTGATTGTATTCAACCTGAAAAATAAAACAGCAGAAAACATCACCCAAAATGCTGCCGCTGATGGAAAACCCGCCTGGGTTAAAAACAGCATTTATTACGTGAGTGATAACGACGATGCCAAACGCCGCAATATCTGGGTGCATAACATAGCCAGTAAGAAAAAAACACAGCTGACCCGATTCAAAGATGTGGATATCAACCACATGTCGGCAGGACCCAATGATTTGGTCTTTGAGGCAGGAGGAAAATTGCACCTGCTCAACCTATCCAACAACAAATACGAAGAGGTAAAAATCAATGTGGTCAACGATTTCACCACTTTGATGCCAAGACCGGAGAACGTTGGCCGTAGAATTGCCAACGCCGACATTTCACCCGATGCCAAGAGAGTCGTCGTGGAAGCCCGCGGCGAGTTGTTCAGTGTGCCAGCTGAAAATGGCCCGGTTATCAATCTGACCAACAGCAGTGGCGCTTTCGACCAGAATCCAGCCTGGTCACCAAACGGCAAGTGGATTGCGTTTTGGAGCGACCAAAGCGGTGAATACGAACTTTGGCTGCATGATGTGACCAGTGGTACCAATAAGAAGTTGACCAATTTCGGCAGAGGTATGGGTTTTCAGTTGTTCTGGTCACCAGACAGCAAAAGTTTGGCATTTATCAATGACCTGCAGGAAATACGGGTGCTGACCGTAGCAACCGGCGCTTCAGTGGTTGTGGACAAGACCAGTCTTTTGTCAGTGAGTGGACTCCGTGGTTTCCGGCTTGGATGGAGCAATGACAACAATAACCTGACTTATCACAAAGAAGGGGAAAATCAGTATTCTGCCATTTACATCTATAATATCCCGGACAAGAAGCTCATGAAAGTTACGACCGGATATTACAACGACGAATACCCGGTTTTCGACCCCAGCGGCAAATACCTGTTCTTTAAAACCAACCGAAGATTCCAACCGGTTTACAGCAGTCTGGATGCAACATGGATTTATCCAAACTCCACTCAAATCGCATACGCAACACTTGACCCGGCTACTAAAAGCCTGCTTTTCGCCAAAAATGACGAAGTAAAAGTGACTGAAGAAAAGGATACTACGGCTGTTGATAAAAAGGCTGAAGCCGAAAAACCCAAATCTGAAACTGCCGAAGCCGATAAAAAGCCTGCCGACAAGGAAAAGACAGCTAGCAAAGTCGTTTCCATCAAAACCGATGGGTTTGAAGCAAGAGTCCAGGTTTTGCCTATTTCCCCGGGTAATTTTGGAGCCATTGCAGCCATAGAAGGAAAACTTATCTATCACCGCTTCCCAAATTCAGGAAGTACCGGAGACAGGCCTGCACTTCAAATATACGACTTTGACAAAAGGGACGAAAAAAGGGTAATGGCTGATGTCGGCGGCTGGGGATTGACAGCCAATGGCAAGTCTATTCTCGTTTTTCAGAACAACAATCTGGGCATCATCGAGCCAAAACCTGAGCAAAAGATTGACAAGCCATTGCGCACTTCTGCCATGGAAATGATGCTGGATCCAAGAGAAGAATGGACTCAAATATTTAATGACACCTGGCGCCGGTACCGGGACTTTTTCTATGATCCTGAAATGCAGCAGGTCGATTGGGATAAAATCAGGACACAATACGGTGCTTTGATGAAAGATGCCATTACACGTTGGGATGTTACCAATATTCAGGTTGAAATGATTTCTGAGTTGTCAGCTGGTCATACCTACGCAAATCCCGGCGATGTAATTAGCGGGACTAACAGAGGTCATGGTTTCCTGGGCATCGATTGGGAATTGGCAAATGGTGCATATCGCATTAAACGCATTGTTCGACCGGCAGCCTGGGATGTCGAAGTCCGCTCACCCTTCGATATGACTGGAATGGAAGTCAAAGAAGGCGATTACATTTTAGCGGTAAATGGCCGCACACTTGATACCAGTATTGACCCTTATGCTGCATTTGATGGTCTGGCTAATGCAACTGTCATTCTGAAAGTCAACAGCAATCCAACACTCGAAGGTGCTAAAGATGTGGTCATCGAAACTTTGTCAACATCTGATGAACGCCGTCTTCGTCATCTGGAATGGATTGAAAGGAACCGCAAAACAGTGGACGAAATCAGTGGCGGTAAAATTGGTTACATGTACATGCCCAATACTGGCACTAGTGGCCAGACCGAGCTTATGCGGCAGTTTTATGCACAGATTGATAAGGAAGGTTTCATCATAGATGAACGCTTCAATGCCGGAGGACAGTTAGGAGACCGCTTCATCGAAATGCTCAACCGAACCAATTTGTACAATATTGCCTGGCGAAATGCAGGCATCTCCCGTGTACCGGTCAAAGGAAACGACGCACCAAAAGCCATGCTTATCAACGGTTGGGCCGGCAGTGGTGGTGACGCCTTCCCATGGGCATTCAAGACCATGAACATGGGTCCTATCATCGGTGAACGCACCTTGGGTATTTTGGTGGGTCCTGCAACCGGACACAACATGATAGATGGCGGCGGCATTACAGTACCAGATGCCCGTCTGTATGGTCCCGATGGAAAGTGGTTCGCCGAAGGTTGGGGTGTAACGCCAACCATAGAAGTTTGGGACGACCCGGCGCAACTGGCGAAAGGCAATGACCCTCAATTGCTCAGGGCTATTGATGAAGTGATGAAATTAATAAAAACGAACCCGCGCAAACTGGCACCGAAGCCGAAATTCGAAGACCGGAGTGCAAAGGGGATTAAGGATTAAGATTTTAAAGGTTTCCGAAATCAGACAGGTTTCGGAAACCTAATCAATTCAGTTCTATGGCTGAACTAACAAACATCGATTTTCAATTCCGCCCGATTAGACCCGACGATAACGAACAGGTAGCAAAACTCATTCGGACAGTCATGACAGAATTCGCATGCGTAGGCGAAGGCTACTCCGTCATGGATGCCGAAGTATCGGAGATGTACGAACAGTACAACCATGATAAGGCAGCCTTTTATGTCCTCACTAAAACAGGTGAAGACAAGATCCTCGGTTGTGGTGGTATAGGTCCACTAAATGGTGGAGATGCTGAGACTTGTGAATTAAAAAAAATGTATTTCTACCCGGTAATACGCGGACTGGGACTCGGCAGAAACATGGTTGAACTCTGCCTCGATTCAGCCCGCAAAATCGGCTATAAAAGATGCTACCTCGAAACTGTTGACCGTATGATGGCTGCCGCAGCTCTATATAAAAAGATGGGCTTCAAACGTCTCGAAGCTCCAATGGGCAGTACCGGCCATGTCAGTTGTGAGGGCTGGTATTTGACGGAGTTGTAAAAAAATGATCGGACGGAGTATGGTTTGCAAAAATTAAGCTGAGAGCCGTCTTAGCATTTCAGTGATGTGATTTATAGCCGCTGGCAATTCAGACTGAATTGTCACCCAAATGGTCTCAAGGTTGAGGTTGTCGTAATCGTGAATGAGAATATCCCTGAAACCCGACATCTCTTTCCATGGGATTTCCGGATTTTCATCTCAATGTGCCTGTGGAATGCGCTTTGCCGCTTCGCCAATTATTTCAAATTTCCGGATGACTGCACTTTGAATGATATCGCTATTGTAGAATTCTGTTTCATCCACACTATGCGTAAAATCCATTATTGCCTTCATGGCAGCAAGTATGTGTTCGAGATAAATTGTGGGGTCCTTTTTCATGCAGCAGCATAAATGATGTGCAAGTCTTTGTCAATATATGACTTAAGCTTTGGGCGCAAATACTTGTAAGTCACAAGGTCTACCTTTCTATTCGTTAATTCTTCCAGCTCTTGTTTGTATCGCACGTAATCAACAAGGCTCACTTTTGCCCCGGGAATGAAATGGACAACTATGTCGATATCACTGTCCTGGGTCATTTCATTACGCGCGAATGACCCAAATATCCCTGCCCATTCAATCGGCTTTTTGGCGAGGTAAGTTTTGATAATGTCAATGATTTCTTCCTTTGACATGGTGTTTTACTATTTTCTGAAGAGGGCAAACAAAATTAGTTCAATAAAGGGAACTTTCCTAAAAGCTGACTGGAGTAATATGCCTTGATATTGTCCATCCAACTCTTCGCAGGGAATTCATTATCCTTGAAATTTCGGAGTCACATTCCGAATTTTCAAGGATAAATTATATTTTGGTGAAATTTCCATCATGCAAACCAGTTTTGTTGAAAGACATAAAGATCTTAGAGAAATCAAAGCTCTTATGCAGGTATTTCCTGTAACTGCCATCCTTGGACCAAGACAAGTGGGTAAAACAACTTTGTCAAAGTCATTCAAACCCGACCATTTCTTTGACCTTGAGAATCCAAGAGACATGGTAATTCTGGAAAACCCATTGCTGACTCTTGAAAAACTCGAAGGACTGATCGTTATAGATGAGATTCAAAGAAAACCTGAATTGTTTCCGCTATTGCGGTTCCTGGTTGATAGCAATTCTTCTCAACGGTATTTGATTTTGGGAAGTGCTTCTTCTAATCTAAAGCAACAAAGTGGCGAATCATTGGCAGGAAGGATAGGTTATCATTATCTATCGGGTTTTAACCTTGAGGATATCGGTGAAAAAAACATGGATTCCTTGTGGTCAAGAGGAGGTTTTCCGCTTTCTTACCTGGCACAAGACGACAAAGCGAGTATGCTTTGGCGCACAAATTTCATTTCTACATTTTTGGAAAAAGATCTCGCTGTATTGGGAAGCAATATTCCTTCGGCTGTTATGTACAGGTTTTGGCTTATGCTCAGCCACTATCATGGTCAAACCCTGAACTACAGCGAATTAGCAAGGTCTTTTGGAATCAACGATAAGACAGTAAAAAATTATCTGACTGTACTTGAAGACACATTCATGGTTAGGTTATTGATGCCCTGGCATGTTAACCTCGGTAAAAGACTGGTAAAGAGTCCCAAAATCTATATCAGGGATGCAGGCTTATTTCAAGCTCTTCAGGGCATTCAAGACATCAGTAGCCTCAGAACCAATCCTAAAGCAGGCGTATCATGGGAAGGTTTTGCAATGGAAGAATTAGTTTCATTTCTTTCAAAAAGAGAAAGTGAGGTGTTTTTTTATGCGTCACATGGAGGGGCAGAGTTGGACCTATTCTGGCAGGAAAACGGCAAGGGTTATGGTGCCGAATTCAAATATATCGATGCTCCCCGAATGACCAAATCTATGCATCAGTCAATCGATGACTTGTCGCTCAATCATTTGTGGTTACTTTATCCGGGGACAAAATCCTACCCATTGTCGGAGAAGGTGACTGTTATTCCGCTGTGGGAATTTGATAAGATAAAATCAGACTTTTAGCCTGCTTGGTTTTTGAGGGTCTGGCTAATTCCAGATTTGACAAATATTGAAAATTTGTCAAACCTCTCAAATCGGTGCTTTCCATTTTCCTGACTTTTACCCTGCCAAATAAATATAACTTGCTGCCGAATTCCGGCTTTGCCAAAATAGCCTGTGCCTCTTCTGCAAATTTGCTCCCTTAAATTGACGACATTAGGCTGGCAGTCTATTGTCGTCAACTTAAGTAATCAATCTTTCAGGCTTGGCCCCCTGTACTTAGTTACTTATGTTAAGACTCAGGGGCGTAGCCCCGATACCGTTTATAGAGAATTGGCCAAAGTTCAGTTTAGGGGCGTAGCCCCGGCACGGTTTACAGCTTCAGAATTAGTCATGGTCTTACCCAGAGAGTCTAATTTCCATAAGTTGACGCCATTAGACCGTTAGCCAGGCCATCAATATAACAGCTACTCCATCATCACATTCACCACTGCGCTGTTCAGCCCTTTGGAAGATACCTCAACTTTTACAGCACCCTTTGTGAGGGTCTGACTCGGAGTCAGGCCCTCACTTGAAACGCCTGAAACCACCAACATAGCCTTCCCATAAAACAACTTCACCATATTGGCTTGAAAAGGATCTGTCGATTGGGGATTTCCATTGCAGACACCGACAATTTTTCCGGAACCAGTTAGTTTAATTTCCACCTGATGGTCGGCAAGGGGGTAGAGATTGCCGTCCTTATCCATGGCTTCTATCAGGATAAACGAAAGGTCTTTGCCATCCGCTTTTATGGTGCTCCGGTCAGCCGAGAGTTTCAGTTGGGTAGGTTGACCGGCAGTTTTCATGATTTGCTGACCTATAATTTTTCCCTCTTTGTAAGCGACTGCCTTTAATTCCCCTGGTTCATATTTAACCTCTGTCCACATCAGTCGAAAGCGCTCCACTGACTTTTCCGATTTTGGGTTTTTGCATTTTTTACCCAGCGATTTTCCATTCAGGAAAAGTTCTGCACAATCGCCGTTGGTATACACAAATACCGGCGTCACCTGCCCTACCCTTTCTGGCCAGTTCCAGTGCGGCAGAATGTGCACTGTGGTTTCATCTGGCTTCCAGTAGCTTTTGTACAGGTAAAAACGGTCCTTAGGAATGCCACATAAATCAACGGCCCCGAAATAGGAACTTACGGATGACAGTTCTTCAGATAAGCCCATCTGTTTTAAAAAGAAATTGCTGTAGGGGGTCGGCTCACCGATATAATCGAAACCCGTCCATATAAATTCACCTGCGATGTAAGGCTCCTCCTGCTGCCACATAAAATCGTCGTCTGCAATTTCGGCCCAATCCGGCGCATTCAGGTCGTAGGAACTCACCTGAAGTGAATGGGTGAAATCAGTGGGTTTTTCCGGCAGCGGAAACTCGTAAAATCCCCGCGTACTCACCGTGGAAGCAGATTCGCTGATAATAACCGACTTATTGGGTTCCAGTTGACGGGCCAGCCAATAACGCCGGCCATAATTCCATGCATGTACATCGTAATAGTCAAAATGCTTCAGGGCAGCACTTTTCAGATTATCGCAAACCAGTGTGATTGGCCTTGAAGGGTCGTATTTACGAACATAGTTCACCATGGTCTGTAAGCGCTGAAAACCATTGTTGATATTCCATTGTACATCTCCTATTTCGTTGCCTACACTCCACAGAAAGATGGAGGGATGATTGCGGTCGCGAGCTACGAAGTTGTAAATGTTGCGCTGTGCAAAACTTTCAAAATCCGTAGTATCCACAATACCGGCCTTGTTATCGTATTTGTCAAAAACCTCGTTGAAAACCAGCAGGCCCATTTTATCACAAAGCTCAAGTAATTCCGGGGCGGCTGTGTTATGACTGTTACGGACGGCATTTACACCCATATCCTTCATAATCTGCAACTGTCGCTCCATCGCCCTGACGTTGAATGCTGCACCCAGAGGACCAAGGTCGTGGTGAAGATTTACACCCTTAAGCTGTACCCTTCTGTCGTTCAGGTAAAAACCATGGTCTGCCGTGAAACGGATGTCTCTCACTCCAAAACTGGAAAAATACTCGTCCACCATATCATTGCCTCTGAAAACCCTTGTTCTCAGACTGTACAGATAAGGATGGTTGATATCCCAAAGCTTCGGATTAGGCAGGACAAGGGTCGTTTCAAGTGTCTTGTTTTTTCCGGCCAGTATTGCTCCCTTTATTTCCTTACTTACAATTTCATTTTTATCGGCGTTAATAATGCTGTGCTCTATTCTCAAATCAGCATCTGCAGCTGATTTATTATTTACGGTAGTAGCAACCCGCACATCGGCATAATGCGGCTTCAAAACAGGCGTGGAAATGTAAGTACCCCAAACATCTACATGAACCGGATTGACAGCCAACAATTGCACCTTGCGGTAAATACCGGCACCGGGATACCATCTGCTGTCGTGCGGACGTGTGTCCACGTGAATAGCCAGCACATTGTCGTTTCCGGTTTGCAGGAAATCCGTTACATCAAGGTAAAATGAGTTATAACCGTAGTCCCATTTGCCCGCAAATTTTCCGTTCACATACACCTGTGGAAAGGCCATGATGCCGTCAAAAATCAGGTAAAGCCGTTTCCCATGGTATGACTCAGGCACGTTAATTTTCCGTCGGTACCATGCTTCATCTTTCCAGGGAAGTTTTCCGGTGTCGCTGTTGCCACCTTTAATGAAAGGCCCTTCAATGGCCCAGTCATGGGGAATGTTCAGTGTGCGCCAGCCAGCATCGTTGAAATTCTTTTGAAAAGCATCAGGATGGGAGCCTTTTTGAAATTTCCAGCCATGAAGAAGCACAGTTGTTTCGCGAATCTGAGCATTTATCAGTAATGAAAAAGCGATCAGAATGAGGGTAAGAGTGTGTCTAAGTTTCATAAAAAGCACTATTTGTTTTGCTGTGATTAAATTTTGGGTGAGGAATGGAAAATAACGATAAAGGCAAGCATCATTTTCATTTCAAAAGTGATCTCGGATTTAAGTTCATCCACAATCTCCCATTCCCGGGGATCTCTTTCATATCTGGTGTACATATAGAATTTGCCGTATTGCCGGTCGCGGAGTTCCCATTCATCAGTTTGGTTGCCCCATTTTGAACGGAGAGTCAGGGTCCGGTTGTTATCGGTTATTCTCCATTCCCGCATATCACCGGTCCAAATGGTTCTTGCTGTTACTATGCGGTTGCGGCCACGCAATTCCCATTCATTCGGATTATCTTTCCATTTTCTCTTAATACCTCCAAAAGTTTCTCCGATGCGGTAGTCCCATTCTGTCCAGTCGTTTTGCATCAGCCATTTCATATTCAGTTCACCTTCAAGCTCTTCATCCTCGGTATAAAAGTGCCACTCCACAAAGCTGTTACTCCACTTTGTGGCGAATGAATGCAGAACCTGCGATTGAACCAAAAGAGGTAGATAAGTAAATAAAAGCAGTATTAGCGAATGGCAAGTTTTAATTGACAACATTTTAAGTTTTAATAAACCTCAGGTGACAAAGTAAGTCATTCGGCACTTGTTTCCCGACAGGGATAAAAAAAATCTTTGTCGAATAGCTTCCTTCCATTGCATTTTGACTTTTTACATTTGCCCTGCCTGTAGGAAGAATATTGTGGTTGTTCGTTGAAAGTTGTTAGTTGTTAGTTGTGTAATAACTACCTTTCATGAAGCAACTAATTAGAAAATACCTTTTGATTCTTTAGGATGAAAAATCGAGGCTTAACTTCTGGCGGGTATAGTTTTCATCTTTATCTCTTTAAAACGCACACATGTATATATCGGATGTTGTCAAGCATTTACTCATCATAAACGTATTGATGTACCTGGGTACCCAATTGATGGGTGAACCCGACAATGCCTTAATGCAGGCATTAGTGGCGGGTGAACAATCAGGACTCAGCAACTGGGGAAGATTGCAGTTAGCTGTTTTTTACCCTGCTTCTGATTTCTTCAGACCCTACCAAATTATCAGTTATATGTTCATGCATGGCAATTTGCCACACCTGTTATTCAACATGTTTGCATTGTACATGTTTGGTTCTCATGTTGAAATGGTTTGGGGGCCAAAACGCTTTTTGTTTTACTACTTCTTCACAGGGCTTGGAGCATTGGTTCTTCAAATGACTGTTCAGTATTTTGAACTGCAACTTGGTGCTCCGGAATGGGCAGTGAACATTCCAATGTTGGGTGCATCAGGTGCGGTGTTCGGTATATTAGCGGCTTATGGTATGCAATTCCCAAACAGTATTTTGCAGCTCATATTTCCTCCCATCCGGATGAAAGCCAAGTATTTTATTTTGATATACGCAGCCCTTGAAATTGGTCTGGGTTTAAGTCCATTCCAAACTGGAGTTGCCCACTTTGCACATGTTGGAGGAGCGCTATTTGGTGCATTGCTGATTCTGTACTGGCGAAAGACGGGGAGTCAGCTTTATTAATTTGTTTGAGTTGTTTGAAGGTTGTTTGAGTTGTTTGGTTTGTTTGAATCGTTTGACAGTTGTTCGAGGGGTTTGAATTGTTTGAGTTGTTTAACCCTGTTATATGACCACTCTCATGATCAGTGGCAGTGCATTTTTCTTAGAGACTCAATTTTTACAATCCATTCGAAAGTGAAGGAGTCCAAACAGGCTTACAACCTTCAAACCATTCGAACAAATTCAAACTACCTTCAAACAATATAAAAGAGCATGTTCGAATCAATCTGGAGCGATATCAAATGGCGGTTTAATCAAGGCAGCACGCTGACCAGGATCATCATCCTGAATGTCACAGTTTTTGTTTTGGTCAACATTGTCCGCTTTATTTTGGTGCCAATTGACGGTGTGGCGCCTCCACCCAGTTATGAGCCCTTCATACATTTCTTTTGCATGCCTGCCGACTGGAAGTTTCTGCTAACTCATCCTTGGGTACCCTTTACGAGTATGTTTCTGCACGATGGCTTCTGGCACCTGTTCTGGAACATGCTGTTGTTATACTGGTTTGGAATCATAGTCAGCGATCTATTGGGGGCAAAGCGCATAATGCCAATCTACCTTCTTGGAGGTTTGGCTTGTGCTATGCTGTATTTCATCATGGCCAATATTTCCTCACCATGGGCGATGGGAAGTTATGCTATGGGCGCCTCCGGAGCAGTCATGGCCACACTGCTCGTTGCTGGTGTAACTGCGCCAAATTACGTTATACATCTTCTTTTCCTGGGGCCGGTCCGACTGAAATACATTGTATTTGTATTGGTCTTTTTAGACCTCATAGCACTTTCCTGGAATAATAATTCGGGAGGTAGTTTTGGCCATATTGGTGGAGCCATCATGGGTTATGTTATTGCAGCGCAACTCAAACAGGGCCGTGATTTGACTCAACCGGTGAATGATGCCTTAGACTGGATTATGAGTATTTTCGGAAAATTCCGTTTCAGGCCTAAAGGCCCCCGAATGGCATACAAGAACCCCAGAGCCGGACATGTGAAGTCCAATTCCAGTGGCAGGCATAAACAGGATGAAGATTACCAGACACAATTGGATAATATATTGGACAAAATCAAGAAATCAAGTTATGAAAGCCTGAGCCAGGAGGAAAAAGAGTTCTTGTTCAAAGCCAGTAAAAAATAATATTTCACCTCAACGTCTCACATCCTTCCAATGGCAAACAGGCGTAACAATTCATCCTCAACTTTCAACCCAATCAACAGTTTGGCGCGTTGGATAAATTTGGGCGTTGTATTGGCAACCTTACTCACCTATTTGTCGCCAATGGTAAATCCCACCAAAACCTGGGTGTTTACAATTATCGGGCTAGCTTACCCCTTTCTTGTTCTTGCCAATATTGCATTTGTGGCTTTTTGGCTCTGGCGGCGTAGAATTTACTTTCTTTTTTCACTCTGCGTTCTCTTAGTAGGACTTGGGCATTTACAAAATTTGTATGGCTGGCATTTTATAAAAAGTAACAAAACAGCGGAGGATGAGATTATTATAATGACCTACAATATTGCAGGGCTTGGGGGAAGTAAGTCTTACCATACACAGGAAAAGCGTATGGAGGCGCTTGCAAAGCTATTTCAAATAAAGCCTCACATTTTGTGCATGCAGGAAGTATCCAACCAACAGCAATTGGAAAACATTAAAAAAGAGCTTGGGTATCCATTCCACTATAAATCTAAAGGAACGGTACTCTTTTCGCAATTTCCATTTGTCAGGCAGGATGGGATAGATTTTAGCAATGCAGAAAACGGATGCCTTTGGGCTGAATTACAAACGCCTAAGGGAATAATCAGGGTATATAACCTTCATTTGCAGTCCAATAAAATGACTCAGACGGCTATCCGAATAACCACTGAAGGAGATTTCCGGGAAAAGGAAACCTGGAAAGATGTGCGTTTTGTTTTAGCAAGCTACAAGCGTGGTGCTCAGATTCGTTCTGAGCAAGTGGCTATGATTAAAACACACATTGCTAAAAGTTCCGTTCCGGTTATTGTGTGTGGAGACCTGAACGATACGCCTTTTTCCTATGTTTATCACCAGATTTCTGAAAAGCTCAACGACAGTTTTTCAGAAGCTGGTAGTGGTTTAGGTTCAACCTTCGCGGGAAAATTACCAGCACTCAGGATCGACTACATACTTGCTGAGAAGCGATATAAAATCACCTATCACAAAGTGCTGAAATCGGAACTTTCCGACCACTTTCCCGTTTTGGTCAAATTGAAGTTATGATGTTGTTTGAAGGTGGTTTGAATAGTTTGAGTTGTTTGCCCCGAGTACTCGGGTAAAACAACTCAAACAATTCAAACCACCTTCAAACCACCATCAAACAATACTTTACCTTTACGCGCATGAAACAGACATTACAGATATACAACAGTTACTCTGGAAAAAAAGAAGAATTCAAACCTGTGCATAAGGGGAAAGTGGGCATGTATGTATGTGGCCCAACTGTTTACAGCGATGTTCACCTCGGCAACTGCCGCACCTTCGTAAGTTTTGATGTGGTGTACCGGTACCTGAAATACCATGGCTATAAGGTCCGCTATGTGCGCAACATAACAGATGTGGGTCACCTGGAGGGAGATGCCGACATAGGACGGGAAGATAAAATCGCCAAAAAAGC
This sequence comes from uncultured Saprospiraceae bacterium, assembly GCA_964423205.1. Taxonomy (GTDB): domain Bacteria; phylum Bacteroidota; class Bacteroidia; order Chitinophagales; family Saprospiraceae; genus UBA6168. Next base: position 69,098 of record CAYRDX010000003.1, read on the forward strand.
AAGACTCGAACAGATAGAGCCCATGGAGATTGTGCAGCGCTACATGAACGGCTTTCACGATATGATGCGCATTTTCAATGTCATTCCTCCCAACATTGAACCTCGTGCAACGGGGCATATTCCGGAACAGATAGAAATGGTTCAGCAAATAATAGACAATGGAATGGCCTATGTAAAAAATGGCTCTGTCTATTTCGATACTTTGAAATTTGCCGAAAGCAGTGGCGCCTACGGAAAACTATCCGGACGAAAGATTGAAGACCTCTTGGTGGAGACCCGTGACGACCTGAAAAATCAGGATGAAAAAAACCACCCTTCAGACTTTGCTATTTGGATAAAAGCTTCGCCCGAACACCTTATGCGCTGGAACTCACCTTGGTCAGTGGGCTTCCCTGGCTGGCATCTGGAATGTTCCGTCATGAGCACCAAGTATCTGGGTGAGGTTTTCGATATTCATGGTGGCGGTGCAGATCTTAAGTTTCCCCATCACGAAAATGAAATTGCACAAAACCACGGCGCCTGCGGCCATGCCCCATGCAATTATTGGATGCATGGGAATATGTTGCTCCTCAACGGCAAAAAAATGTCAAAGAGTGAGGGTAACTCCATCATGCCTCAAGAGCTTTTTACCGGTGAAAGCAAACACTTGTCCAAAGCTTATTCTCCCATGGTAGTGCGTTTTTTTATGATGCAAACGCATTACAGAAGCACACTCGACCTGACGGATGACGCGCTTCAAGCAGCCGAAAAAGGTTACAGAAGATTGTTTGAGGGCTTAAAAGCCTTACAGGAATTGACTCATCCAGGAAACGCTAATCCTGGAACCCTTGATAAGGATATCAATGGGCTGATTGACCTTGCTTTTGCTGATATGAGCGACGACTTCAACACACCAAAAGCGCTGGCAAGCCTGTTTGAACTCGTTACGAAAATCAATAGTCTGAAAGGTGGGCAATTATCCATTTCTGAAATAAGTGAGGATACATTAGCCCGCCTAAAAAAGTCTTTCACTGATTTCATATTTGACATCTTTGGTCTTTTGGACGAAAATTCATCCGAAAGCAATGAAGGTGCCATGGATGGGTTGATGCAATTAATCCTGGATATCCGGCAAAATGCCCGAAACAATAAGGATTGGGGAACTTCCGACAAGATTCGCGATACGCTCAAAGAGCTGAATATTATCGTAAAAGATAGTAAGGAAGGAGCAAGCTGGACAAAGGGTTAATCTGGTCGGCATCGAAACAAAAAGCCAATTAATGCCGTTTTCCGGTATGCGGCTTTGGTATTATTGCCTTTATGATTACCCTTGTACTTCCTGGCAAAGAAGGGAACAAATTAAGAACCTTTAAATCGAAAAAATAAGATGGCAAAGAGCGCCCATAAAAACGACGTCGAAGCGGTTGACGCTTTGTCGCAATCCTATAAAATCCTGAGTGCTGAAATCGGTAAAGTGATTGTTGGCCAGGAGGAAGTGGTAAAAGCAGTCATTATCTCTTTGTTCAGCAACGGCCACAGCCTTCTCGTTGGAGTGCCCGGTTTGGCCAAAACTTTGCTGGTGAGCACCATCGCAGAGGTTTTGGAACTCGGTTTCAAAAGAATCCAGTTCACTCCCGACCTGATGCCTTCTGACATTACGGGGTCGGAAATTCTGGATGAAGACCGCCATTTTCATTTTAACAAAGGCCCTCTTTTTGCCAATATAGTTCTGGCGGACGAAATAAACCGTACACCTCCTAAAACTCAGGCAGCTCTTTTGGAAGCCATGCAGGAGCGCTCAGTTACGGTTGCAGGAACAAGGCACTTGCTTCCTACTCCGTTTTTTGTTCTGGCAACGCAAAACCCTATTGAACAGGAAGGAACCTACCCTTTGCCAGAAGCACAGCTCGACAGGTTTATGTTCAACATTCCATTGGATTATCCATCCTATCAGGAGGAAATTAACGTTGTAAAGAATACTACCGGTATTCACAAACCCAAACTGGAGCATGTGCTGTATGCTGAGCAGATTCTTGAGTTCCAGCAACTGGTAAGGAAGATTCCAATTGCCGACAATGTACTGGAATACGCCGTATCCTTAGCTACCAAAACGCGACCCAACACAAGCCATGCTACCCAGATGGTGAACAATTACATCTCCTGGGGTGCAGGGCCTCGTGCTTCCCAATATCTCGTCCTCGGTGCAAAATGTAACGCCGCTATGGCTGGAAAATATTCTCCGGATATAGAAGACGTAAGAGCCATTGCCAATTTTGTACTTCGCCACCGCATTGTGCGCAACTACAAAGCAGAAGCAGAGGGTATCAATGAAGAGAAGATTATTGAGACGCTTTATTGACCACCTTCTTTCGACTTAAAACATCACAGCGTAAACCCGATTGCAGCGTGGAAGGTTAGGTTTTTATCCGCGTCACTTCTGGAGATAAAATCCTTATTGGCATCCAGTTTTGAGAGATAAACATCGGCACCATCTTTTGTTATATCAGTCAAACCTTTTGTTGCCCGCACAGACAAGTAAAGTCCCCGGTTGAAATAAATGGACATACCTCCCAGTACGCCGAGTTCCAGGACACGGTAAAGATTCCCCCGGTCGGTAGGAAACTCAAAATAAGCTCCACCGGATTGTGGAATGAATACCTTCTCGCTTCCCACCTGGACGGATTTAGGGGTGGAACCAAAACTCATTTTAAGGGGAATGTCTCCAAAATAATTGGCGTCGATTTCGTGGGTAAACTTTTGAATGGGAGAACCACTTGCAGTTTTACCTTCATAGGTCAGTTCACCAAATGCCGTCGATGATATCATGAATGAAACATGGCCTCCTGCATAAAATTCCAGCCATCGCACCGGTTTTATATACCCCATCACGGGTACTGACAAGTAAGAATTGGCCACATCAAGGCTCATGGAGCGTGTACCATTAGTAAAAATTCTGGTACCAGTAGTATTGGTGAATATATAATAGGAAGGGCCGTTGTAGGTCTTTTGACCTCCTTTTTGAGTAAAAAGCAACTCTCCTCTTAATCCCATCAATTCGGTAGGTCGCCATGCAAAAGTTGCACCCACCATAAATCCTGTACTCCAGTCAAATGTTTCCAGCGCATTTCCAGCATCATCCATTTCAGCCTCGGATTCAAACTTATTGAGGTTCATCCCAATGGTAAAACCTAACCTGAAATCCTGAGCAATAAGGGTATTCACAAAAAGGAAAACTACGACTACAATTAACCAACGCATCTTTATTCGAATTTATGAGTTAGAAAAAACAGGACGCAAGATAGCCTCTAATGCAAGCTATGACCAAGAATAGGAGTTTCAAAGCTCTTAAAATGTCATTAAAAAAAATAAATCATCCACATGGGGTGATAATTACCTTTTTTAAAACGCTCACAACCTTATCTTTGTGGCCTTTTGGGAAAAATTGTGTGCACAATTAAAATGAAATCGATATGAAAGTAGCTGTTGTTGGTGCAACCGGTTTGGTTGGCACAGTTATGATTGAGGTTCTTCAGGAAAGAAAATTCCCGGTGACTGAGTTCTTACCCGTAGCATCAGAACGTTCGGAAGGAAAAGAAATAGTATTTAACGGGAAACCTTATAAGATTGTAAGCTTGGCTGATGCTGTGTTTGCAAAACCTGATGTGGCCATATTCTCTGCCGGAGCTACTGTTTCCAAAGAATGGGCACCCAAATTTGCGGCAGCAGGAACTACAGTCGTCGACAACTCTTCTGCCTGGCGTATGGAGGAGGGAATCAAATTGGTGGTACCTGAGGTAAACGCCCATGCTCTAACAACTACTGATAAAATCATCGCTAATCCCAATTGCTCTACCATTCAGATGGTAGTTGCTCTGGCTCCTCTTCACAAAGCCTATAAAATAAAGCGAATCGTCATTTCCACCTACCAATCGATAACAGGTACCGGGGTAAAAGCTGTAAAGCAATACAACCTGGAAAGAAAAGGTTTTCAGCCAGGAACTGATGAAATGGCTTATCACTACCAGATTTTTGAAAATTGTATTCCTCAGTGCGATGTATTTCTCGACAACGATTACACCAAAGAGGAAATGAAAATGGTAAACGAAACAAGGAAAATATTTGATGATTATTCCTTGCGGATCACTGCAACCACAGTAAGAGTGCCCGTTCATGGAGGGCATTCGGAAGCAGTGAATATTGAATTTGAAAAACCATTTGAGGTTGCTGATGTAAAGAAAATGCTCAGCGAAGCACCAGGTGTCGTGTTGACTGACAACCCTGCCGAAAAACAATATCCTATGCCGCTTTATTCCAGGAATAAGGATGATGTATTCGTGGGCAGGGTCAGAAGGGATGATAGTGTAGAAAATGGTTTGAATATTTGGGTTGTCTCCGACAACTTACGCAAAGGTGCTGCCACTAATGCCATCCAAATTGCAGAATACCTCCACAAGATGAAGTGGATTGGATAAAATCTTGAGCGAAATCAGGGTGCGAAAATTTAATTAGCAATGAGTCAAAAATAAAGTAGCCAATTTGTTTTCTTAACCTCTTGAAAATCAGTTGAAAAACTTTTGCCTTTTTACTTTTTACTTTTTCCTTAGTGATTACATTCTGTGTAGTACCTAATACTCGGTATTACACTAACAAAAACTGCTAATTTTATAAAATCATAGTGCTCAAATGAACTAATGCCTCTATATTTGTTTGTCTAAATTAAATCTAAATAAGAATAGAGCAAGATGACCAGGCTCGTTACTCAACTAAAAGAAGGCCACAGCGGCAAAATCAGAAATTTCACCAACGACCAGGTGGCAGGCAAGCTGGTGACTATGGGCATTTTGCCCGGCAGTCAGGTCCAGGTAGTGCGTAAAGCCCCTTTTAACGGTGGTTTCTATCTTAAAGTGGATGGCGCCAACGTGGTGATGAGAGGCCAGGAAGCAGAAAGCATCGTGCTGGAAGTTTGAGCATGTTCGTTTCAGATGTCAGTGTTGTTCTGGTGCGAACATCGCAGACGCTGTTGACGAACGACAACATTGAGCCAAAAGAATGAATAACATTGCTCTTATAGGCAATCCTAACAGCGGCAAATCTTCCGTTTTTAACCAATTAACAGGCCTAAGACAGAAAGTTGCCAATTTCCCAGGAGTTACCGTAGAAAAGAAGGTTGGTAAAATTAACCTGAGCGGCAATCGCAGTTGTCAGGTTATTGATTTTCCCGGTACATATAGTCTGTATCCCACCTCACAAGACGAAAGAGTCGTTCTTAATGTGCTCACCAATAAGCAGGACAAGGACTATCCTGATGCAATCATTTATATAGCGGACGTAACTAACCTTGAAAAACATCTGCTTCTGCTGATGCAGATCAAAGACCTGGGATTTCCTGCCATCCTGGCATTGAACATGGCCGATTTAGCCCAAAAAGAAGGTTTAAAAGTTGAGATAGAAGTCATTTCTGTTTTTCTGAAAATGCCTGTGGTTCTTGTCAGTGGAAGGGAAGGATGGAATATTGAAACATTAAAATCAGAGCTCTCCAAACTTCTGGAAAATAAGGCCACAGAAACCACAAAGCCGCTTTATACCTTTTCTGATATAGAAAAAGGGGCAGTTGAAAAAGTAAAGAGCCTCCTACATCTCGAAAATGATTATCAGGCTTTATTAATCTCCCATCATTACAAGACTTTGCCTTTTTTGACAGACAGTCAAAAAACAACCATCGGCGGGATATGTGCGATAACGGGCTTCAAAGACCTTGCTTTTCAGATTTCTGAAACAATGAAGCGCTATGATTCTTCCAAAGATATATTGGCAAAAGCGCTTAAAAGGAAAAAGGGAGTTGCCTCTTTTACCGATAAACTGGATACGGTATTAACCCACAAAATCCTTTCTCCCATCATCTTCTTTGTCATCATGTTTCTGGTTTTTCAGGCTATTTATGCCTGGGCAGAACATCCGATGAACTGGATTGAAGAAGGATTTGCATTCCTCAGTGAGACTGCAAGGATATACCTTCCAGCCGGTTGGTTCACTGACCTGCTCACTGAAGGTATATTGACTGGGTTGGCGGGCATTCTGGTTTTCATTCCTCAGATTGCCATTCTTTTCCTGCTCATTACTATTTTGGAGGAAGTAGGGTATATGGCAAGGGCCGTTTTTATTTTTGACAAACTCATGCAGCAGTTTGGGTTGAACGGAAGAAGCGTGGTTGCCCTGGTTTCTGGCGGAGCCTGTGCAATTCCGGCTATCATGTCCACGCGGACCATAGCAAACTGGAAGGAGCGGCTGATTACCATCATGGTTACGCCATTGATAAGCTGTTCAGCTCGAATACCCGTCTATACAGTGTTGATAGGATTTGTTGTGCCTGAGGAGACAGTCCTGGGTATTTTCAATTTGCAAGGCCTGGCCTTCATGGGGCTATACCTTTTGGGAATAGTGGCAGCACTAGTTTCTGCCATCGTTTTTAAAATGATTTTGAAATCGAATGAAAGATCGTGGCTGATGATGGAACTGCCCCGCTACAGGCCACCTGTTTGGAAAAATGTCTGGTTCACTATACAGGAAAAGGTACTGTCTTTTGTAACAGAAGCTGGAAAGGTGATTATGATAATCAGCGTCATTCTCTGGTTCCTGGCAACTTACGGTCCCGGGCAAAAAATGGAACTGGCAGAGCAGGAGGCACTTACTTTCAGTGAAAGTCAGTCTCTATCAGAGGAAGAAACAGCCAATCTGGTAGCTTCCCGAAAAATTGAACAGTCCTATGCCGGCCATTTGGGACGTTTCATCGAACCTGCCATTGAACCACTTGGCTTTGACTGGAAAATAGGCATCGCCCTGATTACATCATTTGCTGCAAGAGAGGTTTTTGTAGCTACTATGGCCACTATTTACAGTATTGGCAACACCAATGATGAAACATCAGTGCATGCGCGCCTCTCGGAAGCCAGGAATCCTGTAACGGGAATAAAAGTGTATAATCCAGCGACCTCTCTTTCACTGCTCATATTTTATGTCTTTGCCATGCAGTGTATGAGTACAATTGCCGTAGTTAAAAAAGAAACGGAGTCGTGGAAATGGCCAACAATACAATTTGCATTTATGGCTGCTCTGGCCTACCTCGGTAGTCTAATCAGTTTTCAACTAATTGGCTAATTGGCCTGCTGTTTTTACAATGTGGATTAGACAGATGGCAATGAAACAGCTATATTATTACATCCATTCTAAAATTACTGCCAAAACCTGGAATAGAACGCCCTAATTCTCCTGCCTTTGTTCAATTTGCTATCTTTGTGCGTTCGCTAGAGAAGTACTACAAAGCTTCTTTCTAAATGACATACAACAACATCCTGGAGACGATAGGGCGAACGCCGCTTATTCGTTTAAACCAAATCACAAAAGGCCTCCCCACCACAGTTTTTGCAAAATGTGAACAATTCAACCCTGGGCATTCCGCCAAGGACAGAATTGCCATTCACATGATTGAAAATGCAGAGGCTAATGGAGCATTGAAACCGGGTGGCACACTTATCGAAGCCACCAGTGGCAATACTGGTTTCAGCCTTGCCATGGTTGCAGCCATTAAAGGTTACAAGTGTGTCCTTACAGTGACCAGCAAGGTTTCTCAGGAAAAAATCGATATGCTCGAGGCCATGGGTGCAGAGGTTATTGTTTGCCCAAAAGAGGCAAAACCTGATGACCCACGTTCCTATTACATGATGGCTGAAAGGCTGGCTAAAGAGATTCCCAATTCTTTTTACGTTAATCAGAATTACGATACTGAAAACTCCAAAGCACATTACCTCACTACTGGTCCTGAAATTTGGGAGCAGACAGAGGGTCGTATTACCTGCTTGATTGCGAGTGCAGGTACGGGTGGCACTCTATCCGGAACAGCACGTTACCTTAAAGAGAAAAATCCCGAAATCAAGATAATTGCTGTTGACGCTTATGGTTCGGCACTTAAGAAATACCACGAGACCGGTATCTATGATGAAAATGAAATCTATTCCTATCACATTGAAGGGACAGGTAAAAACATCATTCCCGACAATGTGTCATTTGATTTGATTGACAAGTTCGTAAAGGTTACCGACAAAGACAGTGCAATCAGAACCAGAGAACTGGCCCTGATGGAAGGCATAATGGCAGGATATTCAAGTGGAGCTGGAGTGCAGGCGCTTTACCAGATTGCCGATGAACTAGGCGCCCATGATGTGGTAGTATTGATTTTCCCCGATCATGGCAGCAAATACCTCGGTAAAGTCTTTAACGACGAATGGATGAGGAAGCAAGGCTACTTACCAAAACTGGAAGAAGCGGAAGTTACTGCACCCAAAGCATCCATGAGTCTATCCCTCTAAACCTTTCGCAGAAGTCAAAAATAGCCCGGTTGGTTTTCAATCAACTGGGCATTTTTATTGAATAAAACTCTATCGGAAACCTAATAGATTGTTTTTTCAGACTTTGATAAAACAAATTTTACGCGCATTTTTCTTTTAAAAATCTGTTTATCAGCCAGTAAAGTAAACAAAGAACCTCAATTTAGCGTTCCAGTCTTGACACGCGCGCATTTTAGGCTTAAATTGCGCCACGTTTGCAAACTGAAAATTTTCTTTTAATAATCCTTCTTCACATTTGAAGCTTTCCCATCGAACAATCCGAAGCCGATTGAACATTTTCTTTAAAACATAAAGTGAGAGAACTTACCAACACAGGTAAAAAGAGGAATAAAGCATGTTAAAACTTACTTCTAAGCATGGGAGTGTCTCAAAGGTTGAGCCTTTCGTTGATGAGCTGGTTTCAAAGTTCAATTTAGACCCAGAGAGGAAAAGCGATATTTTAGTTAGTCTCACCGAAGCTGTGACTAACGCTATTATTCACGGTAACTGTGAAAACGAAACCAAAACAGTTGAAGTTAACTCAAAGAAAGACAAAAACTGTCTTACTCTTCAAGTTACTGACGAAGGAGGCGGTTTTGATTATCAGAACCTTCCAGACCCAACTGCACCGGAAAATATTTGTGAATGCGGAGGGCGAGGAGTATTTCTTATGAAACAGCTTTCGGATAATCTGATTTTCCACAACAACGGCCGCACCGTTGAAATGCGTTTTAAAATCTAAACAGTTTTACAGGAACAATACTCTACCCAATTTTTTACAATGCCGGACTTCCCGCAAGAAGCTAAAAGCGAAAGTGGTATTTTTTTCTTCCCGGAGGACATAGATTTCAAACTGGATGAAGAAAAAGTCACGGCAAAATGGTTGCAGAAAATAATTGAGCAGGAAGGACATCAACTCCTCCTGCTCAATTTTATTTTTTGCAGCGACGAATACTTGCTCCAACTGAATCAGGAATACCTGAACCACGACACACTCACCGACATTATTACCTTCCCCTATAACTCTCCTCCCCTCATCGAGGGTGATATTTTTATCAGTGTTGAAAGAGTGGAAGAAAATGCAGGTCTTTATAAAACAAGTATTCGTGAGGAACTCGACCGGGTTATGGCGCATGGCGTCCTACACCTGTGTGGTTATGGCGACAAAACTCCTGATGAAGAAAAGAAAATGCGTTTAAAAGAAGACGAAGCACTGGCTCTTAGGAACAAGTAAAAAGTAAAAAGGCAACCCCGAAGCCCGAAGGGCTAAAGGGGCAAAAAGGCAAAAGTTTTCCAACTGATTTTCAATTGGTTAAGCAAACAATTTGGCTATTTTATTTTTGACTAATTACTTAGAGCTGTTTGAAAAGTTGTACTCAAAACAACATCCGGAAACAGCTTATTTTCAATTTTTCTTAAAGCAAAAAGTATTTCCTTTAACATTGAACATATTTTTGCTGATCAAGTAAACATATAGACACCAATCTGTAACTCTCATACAAAACACCCTATATGTCCAAATCCTCTAACCGGTCGAGAGCCCAGCAATCAAGAGCAGCCATACAGCAGTTGTATATTTCTATGCGCCACCTTTTCATCCGTGGCGGATACAAACCACTGGGTGTAAGTGGTGAGGGCATGATAGAAGCTCTGATGGTGCTCAGACCGGAGATATACGGTTCCATTGCTGACCCGGAGCGAGTTGAACTGGAAGGTTTGCTCTACATTTTCCAGAGACTTCCTCAGGGGATTGAAGAGTGCAGATACATCAGACTTATAGCAAAGGAAGGTTTTGAACGGTCAGATTTTGAAACAATTCTGCCGGCAAAAAGGAGAAGAAACTGTTACCGAATTGATGAAGAACAAATGTTCATAGAACTGACTAATGGCAGAGGTGACATTTACGACATTCTGACCCATCTGACCTTCTTATACATTGAGGCAGAAAAAATACGCCGCAACACCCTCGACAGCAAGGGACGCAAAAGAAGAGACTGGCTGAACCTCGAAAAAATTATCAAACTGGAAGAACATGGAGAAGAATTTGACTATCAGGTCGCTACGACCTACCTGAGCACTCTCATCGGAAGGACATTTGATGAAACATGGCACGCTGTAAAGAAGTTTGAAGAGGCGTCGAAAGTAAACAGCCTTTTTCACATAGCCTATTGGATGGGCAAGCTGGCTATTGAGGAATTTCAAGACCGAAATGACCGTGAGATCAGTTTTTCCGCAGCACTTCGGGAGAAAATCGGTCACCATGTTTATGGGGAAATGTGGGCAAAGGCCATTAAATCATTCCTGGAAAAGAATAATTGGATGGGCCGGCCCATCCACATTATTAGTTCCAATCCGCATAGCGTAATGAACTGTCTTTATGCTAAAGCCGCACTGTATAAGAACAAGAAATCACCGGACCTTGAAAAAATAGCACTCGAACTCAGTCTGGAGCAAAATGGGGAATTCAGGACACAGGTATTTGATTACGCCAGTGCACACGGCATGCATCAACTGGATGATACCAGTGGCACGAATATCCTCGTACAGGTATTTGACACCGCAAAAATTGATGTGCAAAGCCTCCCTGCTGAGATTTCATGGGATGCTGCATACATTTCAGAAAAAAAGCCCATCATTCTGGTTATGGATTATGCCTTTGGTGAACAGGCTTTTGAAGTGATGGATGAACTGTTAAAACCTTTCGAATCGCCGGAAAGGAGAATTCCTTTAAAGATTGAATCTATTTCCATTATGGGTAAAGCTGGTATTCTCGAGGGTGATAAAGGTGACATTATGGTGCCGACCAGCCATGTATTTGAAGGCACTGCTGACAACTATCCTTTTAAAAATGATTTCAGAAAAGAAGATTTTGAAGGTAAAGGACTTCAGGTTTTTGAAGGTACCATGATAACAGTATTAGGCACTTCCCTTCAAAACAAGGACATTCTTCGCTACTTCCTCAGGTCTTCATGGAAAGCCGTAGGCCTGGAGATGGAAGGCGCACATTACCAAAAGGCCATCCAGGCTGCATCACAAATCCGGAAGAGTATTAATGAAAATGTAGTGATACGCTATGCCTATTACGCTTCTGATAATCCATTGCACAGCGGCCACACATTGGCATCCGGAAGTCTTGGTGAAGAGGGAGTTAAACCCACCTACCTCATAACGGCAAATATTTTAAATAAAATTGGTACACCTTAAGAAAATTCTGCGATTAATTTCATTCCTAATTACTTATTTCTAAATTAGCCCGCTTTTACTGACTTTGAGTTTGTCGTGATTTGAGTTGTTGAGTTGATATTTTCCAACAATCCCGTTATAAATGATTGCGGGTGAGGCAGTGTTTCTGAAATTCACAAACCTTTTCCTTTTATTTTTGACAAAATCTATCATTATGAAAAGAATCTTCACGTTACTACTTCTCACACTTATTTACCTGAACAGCAATGCTGCTTCCATGAAAAGCAGCTGGACACAGGAGTTTGATGAGCATCCCGAGATTAAAGCACTTACTCCCGAAATGGTACAAATGGGTCTTGATGACTTCCTTGCACTTACTCCCAAAAAGTACAAAGAACTTACTGGGCAGAAGCTAGGACTGAAGAAAACCCTTGAACTGAAAGCCGCTCAGAAGATCATCAAAAAGCAAATGAAGTCTGATCCGGAATTTTCCAAAGGACTTTATATCCTTTTAGCAATTCTTGGTCTGGCCTGGATAGCAATGGGAGTTATGGACAACTGGGAAGGAAGCACCTGGATTGTCAATTTGATTTTGGTAGTGCTTTGCTGGTTACCAGGACTCATTCATGCTTTTGTGAAAATGAAAGACTACTACGGTGGTTCCAACTAAGGTACTCTAACAAACATTCACCTTGAATGTCTGGACTGATGTTGATTTTGTCAGCGTCAGTCAAACGTAACGCACCTGCATTTTCCGGGTGCGTTACTTAATTATGGCCCACTAACTTTAATTCTTATGCTGAATTTCAAAAGTCAGACAGTACAATGGGTTTGGTTGATTCTTTTAATTGCAACGCCTATAGTACTTTGGATTTTACCTGCTAACTTTTTTGATGAGAGTAAAGTCATTTTGTGCCCCTCGCGCTTATTCTTTGATATTGAGTGCTTGGGTTGCGGCATGACGCGGGCAGTCATGCATATACACCATTTTGAGTTTGAAGATGCGGTTTTCTATAACATTGGAAGCATAGCAATTTATCCTGCATTAATCGGGGTTTGGGGGCTATGGATTTACAAAGCTGGCAGAATACTTTCCCTCTGGCCTGAAATAAAAAAAATCGCCAAGAAGGAGAAATCATCTTGAAAGTGCCCCCCACAAATGATACAAACCAAGAGCCGTGACAATAGTCACGACAACCAACATAACAGCATTCCACCAAAAGTTATTGACAAATCTTTGAGGCAGTAATTTTTTGTCATTAACAGCGAGAAAGAGAAAAACTGCTACAACTGGCAGTAGAATTCCATTAACCGCCTGTGCCGCAATGATGGCGGGTACGGGTTTGACATTAGAAAGGCCAAAAGCCATTCCAGTCAACAGAACTATACCCCAAACAGTCCTGAACCGCCAGGACTTTGAACTCCACTCATTTCCACCACCACCAAAAATAGTCTGTCCGGTTATGGCTGCTGCTAATGGGGCAGTTACGGCAGAACTTGCTCCAGCGGCAAATAGGCCTAAACCAAACAATGAACCTGCCCAGGTCCCAAGTCCTGAACTCAAAGCATTCGAAAGCGCTTTAAAGGAAAAATCTCCGGAAATCTGAGTCCCTGTCAACAGAATGGCAATCGAAATCAGGCCTCCTATTAAAACTGCCAAAGCTATGCCCCAGCGCATTTCCCCTATGTCCTGCCCTTTGCTCAATCCACTGGCCAGGAAAAGATTATACGGCACAACGGTTGTTCCTACCAAACCAATGATAATCAGTGCCGACTGGTCGGGAATGGAGGGAACTATGGAGTGTTGAACAATTTCAGGCGCAGAAGCATCGGTCTGAAAGGCAACTACGATGAATGCAAGCCCCATAAAAAATACAACAGCGGCCAGAATATGGGCTATGGTTTTGATATTACCGAACCATAACAAACCTGTCGCTACAGCGCCAAGCGCCAAAACGAAGACATATTGTGGAATATCGCTCAAGAGCATCAAACCGGAAACGGCACCTAAAATATTGCCGGTTTGATAGGCTGCACAACCAAATGCCACAGCAACAAAAAGAATCTTCTTTAGAATCTCCGCACTGCCACCTCTGTATTTTAACCCAATTATTTCACCCAGACTTTTGCCAGATGCTACCGTTATTCTTGCAGCGGCTTCCTGCAGTATCAGAGTGGCGAGAGTTGAAAAGGTGAGGGCCCAAATAAGGGACAGGCCGAAGCCGGCACCAGCTTTTGAGCAGGTAGTCACCGTTCCGGGACCAATAAAAGCTGCCGGAATTACTGACCAAAGCATGAGGCTTAAACCTCTTTTTTTGAGAGAAATAATCTTTGCCAAAAGGTTATCCGTTTAAAAGGTTATCGACTAAATAATGAGTCAAAAATAAAGTAGCCAAATTGTTTTCTTAGCCACTTGAAAATCAGTTGGAAAACTTTTGCCTTTTTGCCCCTTTAGCCCTTCGGGCTTCGGGGTTGCCTTTTTACTTTTTACTTGTCCTAAATCGTTTTTTGTTTAACAGTCAACCATTCTAACAGCTATTTTTGCAGCACTTTTGAGCTTGATTCGGGGCAACAATTTACTAAGCCCATTCAAAGGAATTCCATGGTCGAACAATATTTGCCAAAAATAAAGGTCATAAGTGAGGAGTTTGAGGTGCCCCAACTCGGAAAAAGACGGCGAATTGCTGCCTTGCTACCCCATGATTATTTTGAAACGGATAAGCACTATCCCGTGCTTTATTTACAGGATGGTCAAAATCTGTTCGACAACCGCTCTCCTTTCGGCAACTGGCATGTCGATCATCACCTTTCCAAAATGGCCACTTTGGGCAAAAATGATATCATTGTCGTGGCTATTGACCACGGTGATAAGGACAGGATCCAGGAATATTCCCCACCTGAAGTAACCCGATTTGGAGTGAGTTTTGGCAAACAGTACGCAAGATTTCTTACTGAAACCTTGAAACCTTTTGTGGATAAGAATTTCCGGACCCTTCCGGGACGAAACCATACCGGCATTGGCGGCAGCAGTATGGGGGGCCTGATCAGCATTTATTGCGGATTGATATATCCTGACATTTACAGCAAACTGATGATTTTTTCACCCTCACTTTGGATAGCACCAAGAATATATTTTCAGGCCATTAACTTTAGTAATGCTTTTGAAACAAAGATTTACCTTTACGCAGGTGGCAAGGAAGGGGAAAGCATGATTCCAAATATTGAGAGATTGAAGTCCGTCCTGGAAAGACACGGCTACGATGGGAAGAGAATCAAATTTAAAGTTACTATCGATCCGGAAGGCCAGCACAATGAAGCAAGGTGGGGTATTGAGTTTCCAAAAGCCATCGACTGGCTTTATTACCCAGAACAAGTAAATGCTTTTTAAATGCTATAACCCTTTGCACTTCTCACCGTTAGAATTAAACATATAGCCGGAATACCAACACTTTCAGTACTTGCTTTTTCGGCATCAGCATAAAACAAAATTTCTGCAAAGCAAGGAGCGCTCAGTGTAGCAACTAAGGCTTCTGTTTCAGGCTGACGACTATCCGCTCCAGCTTTTGCATTCATCGAGAAGACTTATTTCTATGAAAGCCCTTCACATTAGTATGGAATGTTATCCTGCCGCCAAATCTGGTGGCTTGGGTGATGTAGTGGGAGCCCTGCCCCTTTATCTGAACAAAGCAGGTGTTAATACTTCAGTCATCATCCCTAAATACCATAACAATTGGTTGTTGTCCAAGAATTACAGGCAGGTTTTCAATGACCACATACGGCTGGATAGAGACTACGTTTGGTTTTCCATTGAAGAAGTAGTAGACGCAGACCTTGGATTTCCCCTTTACGTTGCCAATATTCCTGGCAAATTTGACAGACCCGGAGTGTACAGCGAACCCAACGGCAATTGGTATGGCGACGAGGTACAGCGCTCACTGTGTTTCCAGCAAGCTGTATTAAAATGGGTAGTTTCGATGGAATGGAAACCGGAAATCCTGCATTGCCACGACCACCACACCGGGCTGGTACCCTTTATGGTAAAGCATTGCCCTGAATTCTACACCCTCAGGCGCATGCCAACCATTTTTACCATCCACAACGGTAATTACCACGGTACATTTGGCTGGAACAGCATTGACATGCTTCCCTACTTTGACGAATACGCCAGAAATCTGTTGGATTGGTCAGATGCCATCTGCCCACTTGCTGCAGGAATAAAATGTTGCTGGAAATTGACAACAGTGTCGGAAGGTTATATGGAAGAGTTGAGCAATGACGCCAAAGGACTGGAAGGTTTAATCCGAAATGAATGGAAGAAATCAAAAGGCATCATCAACGGCATAGATTCAGCACTTTGGGATCCGGCATCGGATAACATGATCGGGCACCATCTTGAAGGAGATAAAGTAGAAGAATTCAAAGACAGGAATAAAAACAGGGTACTTGATCGTTTTCGTATCATTCCCGATTTACCTATCATTACCTTCATCGGAAGGTTAGTAAGAGAAAAAGGAGCAGATCTTTTACCGGACACCATTCTTAGAGTATTGGGAAGTGGAATAAAAGCGGGATTTGTCATTCTTGGCACCGGCGACATGAAAGTCATGGACAGCTTAGCTGCCCTGAAACCTAAAGCTTCTGGATATGTCGATTACTCCCTCGAATACAATGAAAGTCTAGCCCATCAGCTTTATGCCGGCTCCGACTTCATTTTCATGCCATCCAGGGTTGAGCCATGTGGATTGAATCAAATGTACGCCTGCAGATACGGAACTGTACCTGTTGTAAGAAGTGTCGGTGGTCTGAAAGACAGCATTATTGACATTGGGGATGAAGGAGGACGCGGGATACGATTTAATCATTTTAGTGTAGAAGATGCAGCTATGGCTATTGCCAGAGCCGTGAGGTTATATAACAACAATGAAGTTTTCCATAACCTTAGAAAGCGCATCATGGCTGTAGATTTTTCATGGGAAAAGTCTGCTGAGGAATACATAAAACTTTATAACGAGCTTAGTTAATAGCGCGTACACCCCACAGATATAGATAATTGAGTTCAGCGAAACGACCTGAAAGTTTTTGGTCTTATCCCAAAATCATTAAAACACTATTACAATGGTTATTAAAATGATAAGCTTGATTCTCGGCGGAGGAGCTGGAACCAGATTGTACCCACTGACTGAACAACGCGCAAAACCTGCCGTGCCCATAGGAGGGAAATACAGATTAATCGATATTCCCATTTCCAACTGCCTGAATTCAGGCGTTCGAAGAATGTTTGTGTTGACACAATTCAATTCTGCTTCCCTGAACCAGCACATCAAAAACACTTATCATTTTGACCATTTCGGTTCTGGTTTCGTGGATTTGCTCGCAGCGGAGCAACGCCGAGGCAACGAAAACTGGTTTCAGGGTACTGCTGATGCAGTTCGCCAATCTACCCGGCATTTGATCAATGTTGATTACGATTACCTGCTGGTACTTTCCGGTGACCAATTGTACCAAATGGATTTTGAGGTAATGGCCAAGTACCACATTGCTCAAAATGCTGACCTGACAATTGCCACAATTCCCGTTGATGCCCATGATGCCACCTCTTTTGGTATCATGAAGGTAAACAGCGAAGGTATCATCACCTCCTTTGTCGAAAAACCCAAAGCCGATGTTTTACATGAATGGGCCTCAGAGGTATCGGTAGAAAATAAGCGGAAAGAAAAACATTATTTGGCCTCCATGGGGATTTATATCTTCTCGAAAGAAGCCATTTTCAAACTGTTTGATGAGAACCCTGATGCATTGGACTTTGGGAAAGAAATTATACCCGCTGCTATTTCCGGTGGCCTGAAAGTCGCCAGCTACGAATACTGCGGTTACTGGACGGATATTGGAAACATAGCCTCCTTCTTTGAAGCGAATATCGCCTTGACCGATAATATTCCCAGTTTTAATCTTTTTGACAATCGGAAGCCAATTTTTACCCGTCCACGCATGTTGCCACCCAGCAAGTTTTTCGGGACCCTGTTTCGGAAAGTTGTCGTAGCTGATGGCTGCATCATACATGCCGAACGCATAGAACGCGCAGTTATCGGTATCAGGTCAAGGATTGGTGCCTACACGGTCATAGCCAATGCGTTCATCATGGGTAACGACTACTTCCAGCACATTGAAGAGCTGGAAAAAGCCGGGGAAATCCCGATGGGCATCGGCAAGCACTGCATTATTGAAAATGCAATCATCGACAAAAACTGCAGGGTTGGTGACAACGTCATCATTCGCGGCCATTCTGACCTTCCCAATACAGAAACAGACACCTATTGCATCGTGGACGGAATTGTCGTCCTGAAGAAAAACGCCATCATTCCTCACGGCAGCAGGATTGGAGCATAACACAAACTATTGAACATGAAACCCTTGACCTTTTTATGCATTTCCTGTGAATTCAAAGGCATTGACTTCCTCAAAGCTTGTAAGGCTGAAGGCAATAAAGTTTTCCTGGTAACTGCAAAAGACCTGGAAAAGGAGCCCTGGCCCATGGAAGCCCTCGACGATATCTTTTTTATGGAAGAGGAAGTACATGGAATTTGGAATGTACCACATTTCATTGCCGGATTGGCCTATCTCATGCGGAATCATAAGATTGACCGCATCATCGCCATCGATGATTTCGACGTGGAAGAAGCAGCCGAACTCAGGGAGCATTTCCGGATACCCGGCATGGGTCAAACCACGGCGCGTTACTTCCGCGACAAGCTCGCTATGAGAATGAAAGCCATGGATGCCGGCCTGAATGTTCCCGGTTTTACAGCACTTTTCACCGATTCAGAAATCAATGAATTCATTGAAACCTGCAAAGCACCATATATGGTCAAGCCCCGCTTTGAGGCTGCAGCAAAGGGCATCAGCAAAGTACAAAATGGAGATGAACTTTGGAGGGTAATTCACGAGTTGGGCGATAAGCGCCATAATTACCTGGCTGAGCAATTCAAACCAGGCGATATTTTCCATGTCGATGCTCTCTCTGTCGATGGCAAACCAGTGTTTACTCAGGTTTCTCAATACCTCAGCACACCCTGGGAGGTTGCCCATGGCGGTGGCATTTTCCGTTCGGTGGCCACAGAATACGGTTCAAAAGATGATAAGGATCTGATTAAGTTCAACACTGAAGTGCTTAAGGCTTTTGGTATGGTGAACAGCGCTTCTCATTCAGAATTCATCAAATGCCATGAGGATGGAAAGTTTTATTTTCTGGAAACCGCTTCACGAGTGGGTGGTGCTCATGTGGCAGACATGTTGTCTGCAGCCACAGGCGTAAACCTTTGGGCTGAATGGGCAAAACTGGAAACCGCCGTTGCCTTAAACAAACCTTATAAAGCTCCAAAGTCGAAGAAGGAATATGCCGGAATAATCACCTCACTGTCACGACATATCCGACCTGATTACTCTGGTTTTACCGATCCTGAAATCGTGTGGAAAATGGAAAAAGACTACCACATTTCACTGATAGTCAGGTCTCCGGAGAGAAAAAGAGTCATGCAGTTGATGGATGAATATGCAGAGCGTATACGCAGCGATTTTCATGCTGCCATGCCACTGGAAAGGGAAAGATGAAGTTGAAAAGGTTGATGAAGATGAGGATAGTTGAGAAAAGAGGTTTTCAAGTTTATTCATTCCTAATTCAAACTCCCTCAACCTTCTCCACCCACTCAACATCATAAAAACCGCAGTGCCAGGTACCTGGTATCCAAAGCAGAGTTCCCCGGGTTGTCGAACAGGTAAAACACCATTGCCGTACCCTTTTCTTTTTTATGCAATACCACCAAACGACAGAAAGGCCAGTTGGCAAATTCTTCTTTGGGTTGGAAAAAATAAATCATCCCCCAGTCGGCATTGAAATCCTCCAATATTTTCTGTGGTTCCGGTTGAATGGCCGAAATGAGTGCATCCTGAGCATTGCTGGCAACTGAAGTCACCGTTCGGAAAGATTCAACATTTGGCAACGTGGACTCTGGTTTGTTTTCGTCCCAAGGCATGATGAAATAGCGAATCTCCAATTTTTCTTTCCCTGAACGCATGGCAAATTGGTAGTCCTGAAAAGGATTAGGCAATGGCTGCAGATCACGGTAACCAGCTTCCAGCGGTTCAAAAAATTCCAGTCCGGCGCTGTCAAGAAGAGAATAAAAATGTGGAGAAATTTCTATCTTTTGACCCCTTGCTGCGAAGGTTGAAATCACAAAAACAAGCATCCCGACGAGCCAAGTTTGGAAAATTCTTTTCATGAGAGGTATCTTTTTATGCCAATTTAGTTTGGCCAATTCAAATCTCCAAACCTGCGGCATTTAAGTCCGCATATCCTTTCTTACTTTTGCCATATTCCGAAAACGGAAAAGACGTTTTACAGAATTGAAAAAGGCATTGGCAGTACTAATCCAAAATTGATGTCCAAATCAAAGAATCCCTTCCGGAGGCAACGGAGTATGCGTTCTACGACCTACAAAAGTATCATACATGCCTTGTGGCGGGTGTTGGGTCTTGGCATACTTGCTGTCATTCTCGTATTCATTATACTTTCCTTTTCAAATCTTCCGGACACAGAGGAACTCGAAAACCCGCGAAGTGAGCTGGCATCGGAAGTCATTGCAGCAAATGGCGATGTACTGGGTCGCTATTTTATTGAAAACCGGGTACCAGTAAACTTTGACGAGTTATCACCATACATCGAGCAAGCATTGGTAGCTACCGAAGATGAGCGATATTACAACCATTCCGGCATCGACTTCAGGGCTCTTGGAAGGGTGTTTGTGAAAACCATCCTGATGGGGGATGCCAGTTCTGGTGGTGCAAGTACCATCACACAGCAACTTGCCAAATTGCTTTTTACCGGGCAAAAAGGTTCGGGTTTTACGCGCGTAGTTCAAAAACTGAAAGAATGGATTATTGCGGTCAGGCTTGAAAGAAGATATACCAAAGAGGAGATCATTGCCATGTATCTTAACAAGTGTGACTTCCTCTACGACAGCTATGGAATAAAAGCTGCCTCTGAAACCTATTTTGCTAAATCTCAGGATTCATTGAATATCCAGGAGGCAGCGATGTTAGTTGGCATGCTTAAAAATCCATCGCTTTACAATCCAAAAAGACGGCCTAAACTGGCTGAGCAACGGCGTTCCATCGTTTTAAAGCAAATGCAGAAAAATGGGATTCTCACTCAGGAAGAATACGATTCCCTGAAAATGCTGCCTGTCGACCTGTCAAAGTTCAAACGCAAATCTCATACCCAGGGATTAGCTCAATATTTCCGTTCAGAGCTTGCTCAAATTCTGACCAACGAAATCCTCACAGGTGATGATGCCCGCAGAAAACCGGATGGCACCCCTTACAACATTTATAAGGATGGCCTGAAAATTTATACCACCATAGACCCGGTTATCCAGCAACACGCTGAAGATGCCATGCTGGTACACATGAAAGACCTCCAGCAAAAATTCTGGAACCTATGGAACAAAAGGATGAGAATATCACCATGGGACTACAAGGATAAAACCACAACCGATAATGAACTGAGGTACCGCAAGTGGAAATTGAGGCAACTGGTCAGGGAATCGGAGCGATACATCATCATGAGGGATGCCTATATCGGCACATTGGAATCTGATCTGGAAAACGAAGTATCTGGTCTCAGGCTCGGCGACTCTTCCATTGAAAGAATGATTAAAGAGGAACAGGAAAAAGGTACTCTGTCAAAACTTTCGTCCGAAAATGTAATCAGTTCCCGTGATGCTGCTCTTTACCGGGAGGCCATGAGGAATGTAATTTGGAACGACCTGAAAAAACAATGGCTGGCCTTTCAGAAAGCTGTGGAAGTAGAGTTCAACCGAAGAGTGAAAATGACGGTGTTCGATTACACATCCACCATGGAAAAGGACACAGTAATGACCCCAATCGATTCTCTGAAGTATCACCACATGTTCCTGCAAATCGGCTCACTTGCAGTGAATCCCCATAATGGTCATATAAAGGCATGGGTGGGGGGTGTTAACCATAAATACTTTGCCTACGACCATACCAGGTCAAACCGGCAGGTTGGTTCTACATTCAAACCTTTTGTTTACGCCACAGCTATAGCACAGCAGGGTATTTCACCATGCCTTGAAGTCACTGACCTGCAACGGACCATCTTCCCCGGGGAAGGCAGCTTCGGTTTGGTTAAAGAATGGACTCCCCAAAACTCCACCGGCAAATACAGCGGCGCCACCATGCAACTCAGGACTGCATTGCGCAATTCGGTCAATACCGTCTCCGTATTTCTGATGCAACAACTTGGAAGTACCGAACCTGTTATCGAATTACTCGACAATATGGGTGTACCACAGAAAAAAATACCACAACAGCCATCAATCTGCCTTGGGGCGGCTGATTTGTCGGTATTTGAAATGACAGGTGCCTATACCACTTTTGCCAACAACGGTTATTACAGCCGCCCGATTTTCATTACCCGTATAGAGGATAAAAATGGCCGGGTAATTTATACCGACGAAGAAGTGGAAAGACAAGCTTTGCAGGAGGAGCCTAATTATATTATGGTCGATATGCTGAAATACGCCGGGGGCAATCTCGGCATCAGAAGCGAACATGGTGGTAAAACCGGGACTACCAACAGCTATGTCGATGGTTGGTTTATGGGTATCACTCCAAGCCTGGTCGTTGGTACCTGGGTGGGTGGTGAAGACCGTTGGGTGCGTTTTCTGTCTTTAGCCGAAGGTCAGGGAAGTCGCATGGCTAAACCATTTTGTCGAGAGTTTCTACGTCGTGTGGAAGCTGATGCCATGGCAGATTTTGACATCAATGCACGCTTTGCAAGACCCGCTGGCGACCTGAGTATCGGGCTCGACTGTCCCGGATTAGTTCCCCGCGACTCCGATGACGATGAATACAATGACGACTTATCCAATCCTGCCAGTCAGGGCTTTTTTGAAGACCCATTTGGAACTGGCAGAACTCAAAGAGATACCACCAGAAGAACGAGAAATACCAGAATTGACGATGGCTTCAACGGTTGAAGTCGTTGAACTAAAAAACAGTTTCAGAAAAATTCAATGAAGAATCACCAGTTATTGCTGTTCCTGTTCAGCGCATTTTTACTTTTCAGGTGTGTTCCACCAAAAGACGAACTGCTGACGGAAGTGAATATCGATTTGAACAATCCGGAGGTACAAAGATTGTACAACCTGCAAAATCAGGGAAAAACGGACAGCCTGTATCGTTGGTTATCGCACAAAGACCCAACCTTCAGATATCTATCAGCATTGGCTTTTGCCTCTATAAAGGATTCCTTGGCGATAGATAGTTTATCGAAGAAGCTTTATGATCCGGTGGACATGGTGCGCGTAGCCGCCGCCTATTCCCTAGGTCAAATTGGTAACGCAAAAGCCGAAACGAGATTAATTGAAGCTTTTGACCGCTACGACACAATTGGTGTATCCAAATATTTCAATGCTGCCATCCTGGAAGCAATTGGGAAATGTGGCTCAGAAAAAATGCTTTCTTCATTAGCAACCATCAGCACTTACCGCCAGAAAGACACTTTACTAATGGAGGGACAGGCGTGGGGTATTTATCGGTTTGCCCTCCGAAACATGACCAGTCAGGAAGGAACCAGCAAAATGATGGAGTTTGCCACCCATAGCAGATATCCAAACAGCGTGCGATTTATTGCAGCCAACTACCTGTCGCGGGCAAAAGACATAGTTATGGAAAATGGGGATAGCCTTATAGCCCCGGCACTCTCCCGGGAAGAGGACATGAGGATTCGCATGGCATTGGTTATCGCACTCGGTAAAACCAAAACTCTGAGAGCTGCCAACACTCTGCTTTATCAATACAATGTGGAGAGGGATTATCGTGTGCGCTGCAACATCATTCGGGCCCTGGCCAATTTTGATTATGCATTGGTAAAACCCATCGTGACCTTAGCTCTTAAGGACCCCTCCACTGCAGTATCTATTACAGCTGCCAGGTTTTTTGAAGAAAATGGCATACCCGAGGATGCCTCCACTTACTGGCAAATGGCCAAGGAGCCTGGTCATTGGTCCACACAATTATCGCTGTATGGTGCGACTGCCAAGTACCTTCCTTTTTCTGCCGAAGAAAGCCGCAAGTATCTGAATTGGGAAATCAAACAGCGTTTTGAGAATTCCACGAATCCTTATGAAAGGGCAGCAGCTCTCAAGGCGCTTGCTCTTTATGCATGGAACTACCGTTACATCAAAGAAGCTGCAACTATTGGTGCTCACCCGGCAGTTAGTTCGGGGGCTATGGAAAGCTTAGCTTCTATTGCAAGCATGCCCAATTTTGCACAGATATTCGGCACAGGAATGAGTGTAAGGAAAGAGCTGGCTGGATTCTTTGCAGAAGCAATTGAAAGCGGAGATGCGGGTAGGGCCTCCATTGCGTCAGGTGTGCTCCGTGATCCCAAGCTTAACTTTAAGGCAGTTATAGACAATTATGAATTTCTCGAACGCTCACTGCCAAAATATAGTAAAGTGGAAGACCTCGAAGCATATCTTGAAGTACAACAAACACTGGACTTTTTTAAAGGAAGTACTTCAAATAACAACAAGAAGTTGAGAGGAGCCAAACCAATAGACTGGAAACAGTTGACCACTTTGAATCCTGGTTCAAAAGCAACCATAAAAACCAATAAGGGTGAGATCGTGCTGGAATTCATGCCGGAAGAAGCGCCCGGCTCTGTTGCTAACTTTTTGGCACTTAGTAAAGAAAAATATTTCAATGGTAAAACCTTCCACAGGGTTGTTCCCAACTTTGTCATTCAGGGAGGATGCCCGAGAGGAGATGGTTTTGGAAGCCTTGATTATACCATCCGATCGGAGTTACCTTATTTACACTATGATGCAGAAGGGTATGTTGGAATGGCTTCTGCTGGCAATCACACAGAAAGCTCGCAGTTCTTTATCACCCATTCACCAACACCGCACCTCGATGGCAACTACACCATTTTTGCCAAAGTTGAAAGTGGAATGGATGTAGTCCACAACATACAAGTTGGTGACAGCATACAGGAAATAGTTATTGCTGATAAGTAATGATTAAAAAATGACTTCACTGTTTACATTGAGGCGTATCACAAGTCATACCTTGTTTACCCCTCCAGTAGTTTATTTTGCCACAAAAGCACGAAAGCACTAATTGGTCATAAAATTTTGTGGTTTTGTGCTTTTGTGGCCAAAAATATTGCAAGACGTTTCCGGAATTTACTTATGATATAGCCTCAATCTTTTACTCAACCCCGCAGAATAAAAAAGACAAGTTAAACCATAAAAATTCGATACATGAAAACCACACCACTAACTGATAAACACATTTCATTGGGAGCCCGTATGGCAGAATTCGCCGGATACAATATGCCGATTTCGTACGCAGGAATCCGTGAAGAACACGAATGCGTCAGAAATGCGGTGGGTGTTTTTGATGTCTCCCACATGGGCGAGTTTATCATAAGAGGTAAGGATGCCCTGAAACTGGTGCAGTTGATAACTTCCAATGATGCGTCCAAACTCGGCATCGGCGAAGCTCAATATTCCTGTATGCCCAATCATAGCGGTGGTATCGTGGACGACCTGCTGGTGTACAGATTGCCGGAAGATATGTGCGCCGAAGGAGAGCAGGCATTTATGTTCGTCGTTAACGCAGCCAATGCGGCCAAAGACTGGCATTGGATAAGGTTGCACAACACTTTTGAGACAGAGATGATTGACATTTCTGAAAAAACAGGATTGCTTGCAGTGCAGGGTCCAAAGGCTTTTGATGCATTGCAACCCCTAACAGATGTTGATTTAAAAAGCATCAAATACTACGACTTTGTGAAAGGCACCTTAGCTGGTTATAAGAATGTCATCTTCTCCGCCACAGGTTATACCGGTTCCGGTGGATTTGAGCTGTATGCCAGGAATGAAGAGCTCGGTCCGATATGGGAAGCTATTTTCGAGGCAGGCAAACCTTATGGTATTCAGCCCATCGGCTTAGGTGCCCGCGATACGTTGCGTTTGGAAATGGGTTTTGCCCTTTATGGCAATGATATCAACGACACCACTTCACCACTCGAAGCGGGCCTGGGTTGGATTACCAAACTCAATAAAGGTGATTTCAACTCTTCCGATTTCCTGAAAAAGCAGAAAGAGGAAGGCTTAACCCGTAAACTCGTCGCATTCGAAGTAAACGACCGCCGCGCACCACGTCACGACTATCCCATCGAAGATGGCGACGGTAACACTATTGGCAAAGTGACTTCGGGGACTTATTCCCCATCTTTGGACAAACCTATTGGTATGGGTTATGTCACACTTCCTTTCTCAAAAGAAGGTTCGGAGATTTTTGTCGTTGCGGGAAGTAAAAAGCTGAGTGCCAAAGTGGTTAAACTGCCTTTTTACAAAGTTTAAATTCACTCCGTTTCGGGAGTTTCCGGGAAATTGCCCAACAAAACCCTGAGCGCATCGGCAGAAATAATTATTTCCCAAAGGCAAATTGCAAGGGAAATTATCATGAGAATCAAACTGGCCACGAATACCAAGGTGGCCATTTTCATGTTCCCGTAAAACAACAGAAACATACAAAGGAAGCAAGCCAGAAAACTGAGTATGGCAAAAGCCTGCATCATCATGATCAGATAAACCCGCCTCTTGAGGCTCATGATTTGCTCATGAATGACCTTCAGATGTTTAGCCTCGTATTGCGAATGCAGGTTGCGAATCAAACTGGCGATAGCAAGGAACTTGTTGGTATAAGCCAGGATAAGCAGTGAAATGGCCGGGAAAAGCAGTGCAGGAGTGGTGAATGTTATTTCCATCAGACGTATTTAAGGGCTATTTTGACAAAGTCCCGGAAATCCTGAAGCCGGTTTTCCAAAATACTCTTGACAATTTGAATGTCAAGTTTCGAGTATTCATGAACGGCAATATTCCGGAATCCTACCATGTTTGTCATTCGCTTGGATAATTCAGGTGAAATCACTTTTTCCTGTTCCAGTATTTCAAAAGTCTGTTTGCTGTTTTGGGGTACGCCGAGTTTTCTGGTTTTAATCAGGTGATTGCACAAATCGAGGCTGAATTCGCAAGCTCTTTGCAGATTCAGCAATATTGCATCCTGCCGCATGAAGTTGGTATCAAAATCCGACTCATTTCCTTTATAGTACTTGGATACCTGCATGAGGCTTAGCTCAATACTCCTGATTTTATTGACAATCACAGAATCAGCCATAGATGCTTCCCCTTTTTTTAATATCCTCAATAATGGGTTTTCGTTCTTCTTCGAACCGATGGTACATGGAATATGAAACCATATCAAACGTATCGCAAAATACTTGGTCAGCACAATAAATTCGCTCTCCTGTAGAAACTATGATAAACCTGAAATCAGTCCTCGAGTGTTGCAAATCCACCAGGTCAACAGTGGCATTAAGAAGACTACCCAACTCAATACTCAGGTTAAAATCCCTTCTTGTATCTTTTTGGACCGTGTGCTCGTTCAGGAAGGCTATGTCAAAGTCGCTGTCACCGTTGGCTGCGCCATCAGTTCGGCTGCCAAACAGGTAAATGCCTTTCACAAAAGGCATTTTTTCCCGTAGGCATTCCACTATGATTTTCCCGGAATCCATAAAGTGATTGTGTTGACAAATGTAAAATAAATTTAACCAAATAAGGTTCAGCAACAGGGGCTTCCATTTTCGCCCCCGGTTCTTACCTTTGCGCCTCAAAAAGTTGATCGTTGTTAGTTGAACGTTGTACGTTCAAACGCAACGAACAACTAACAACCCCGAGCCCCGAGGCTTCGGGGGGCAAGCTTAACAACCATAAAAAAATGTCCCAGCAAGCTGACCATTTCAAAAAGCTAACAGCCCACTGTAAAGAATACGGCTTTATTTATCAGTCATCGGAAATTTACGACGGCCTCAGTGCCGTATATGATTACGGCCCTTATGGGGTTTTGTTGAAAAACAACATCAAAGACTACTGGTGGAAAGCTATGGTGCAGATGCACGAAAACATCGTCGGTATCGATGCGGCTATTTTCATGCACCCAAAAACCTGGAAAGCCTCTGGTCACGTGGATGCGTTCAACGACCCCTTGATTGACAATAAAGACAGCAAGCGCCGTTACCGTGCCGACCAACTGATAGAAGGTGCCATCGATAAGTTTCTCGACAAGGCTGAAAAGGAAGTAGATAAAGCCCGCAAGCGCTTTGGCGATAGTTTCGATGAAAAGCTTTTCAGGGAAACCCATCCACGGGTCGTGGAATACACCAGAAGGGCAGAAGAGACCAATAACCGCATGAACAAAGCTTTAGGGGCCAACGACATGGCT
Organism: uncultured Saprospiraceae bacterium; assembly: GCA_964423205.1. Taxonomy (GTDB): domain Bacteria; phylum Bacteroidota; class Bacteroidia; order Chitinophagales; family Saprospiraceae; genus UBA6168. Next base: position 97,015 of record CAYRDX010000003.1, read on the forward strand.
GACCTGAAAGCACTCATCGAGGAACTGGAAATCGCTGACCCGGATACCGGTTCCCGCAACTGGACAGAAGTGCGCCAGTTTAACCTGATGTTCTCTACACAATTAGGGAATATTGCCGGAGAGGAAGGAAAACTGTACCTCAGGCCGGAGACGGCACAGGGCATTTTCGTGAACTTCCTCAATGTTCAAAAAACCACCCGCCAGAAACTGCCTTTCGGGATTGCACAAATTGGCAAAGCCTTCCGCAATGAAATCGTAGCGCGGCAGTTCATCTTCCGCATGCGCGAATTCGAGCAGATGGAAATGCAGTATTTCATCAAGCCCGGAACCCAGCAGGAATGGTACGACTACTGGAAGCAGATGCGTATGAAGTGGCACCTCGCCCTCGGAACACCTGCTGCGAAGTTGCGTTTCCACGACCATGAGAATCTCGCACATTACGCCGATGCGGCTGTGGATATTCAATTTGAATTTCCTTTTGGATTTAAAGAGCTGGAAGGAATCCACTCCAGGACGGATTTTGACCTCGCAAACCATCAGGAACTTTCCGGCAAGAAGCTTCAGTTTTTCGATCCGGAAGCAGGTGAAAGTTACGTTCCGTTTGTCATCGAAACTTCGATAGGTGTTGACCGGATGTTCCTGGCCATTTTGGGCCATGCATTGGTAGAAGAGGCTGTTGCAGATTCCGATGACGAAGGAAATACCAGGGATGTACTTAAGCTGCATCCGGCGCTCGCTCCCATTAAGTGTGCCGTATTGCCTTTGAAGCGCAATGAAGATGCGCTGGTGGGCAAAGCAAGGGAAATATTCAACCAGCTCAAATTTTCCTTCCCCTGCCAATACGATGACACAGGCAGCATTGGTAAATTGTATCGCAGACAGGATGCCATCGGTACACCTTACTGTATTACTGTTGACTTCCAGACTTTGGAGGACAATACTGTTACCCTACGGGAAAGGGACAGCATGTTGCAGGAACGCATTTCAATTGATAAAGTGGAGCAGATAGTCAGGGAAAGAGTGGATATGAAACAACTCTTTATCTGATACATCTTGTGCAGTAAAAAGCCCTTGCAAAATCGAATCTGCAAGGGCTTTTTTTTGGGAGCGAAACTCCATTACTCCATTCGGAAGTTGGGCTGCAGGAAGCTCTCTTCCGTGTAGAATTCCCTGATGATTTTGATGACCTCCTCAGGTTCATCCACCAAATCGTAGAGATCCAGGTCTTCGGGTGAAATATTGTGTTCCCGCTCCAGCATGACCGTTTTCAGCCAGTCAACAAGGCCAGACCAAAAGCTCCTTCCTACTAAAATGATGGGCATTTTGGTAATACGGTGCGTTTGCACCAGAGTCATCACTTCAAACAACTCATCCATAGTGCCAAAGCCACCCGGCAGGATTACAAATGCCTGGGCATATTTCACAAACATTACCTTTCGGACAAAGAAGTATCGGTAGTTGAGGTTCTTGTCTTCGTCCACAAACTGATTGTGGTTTTGCTCAAAAGGTAACTGAATATTCAGGCCAACCGAGATGCCACCATACAAAGAAGCCCCCTTATTACCCGCTTCCATGATACCCGGACCGCCTCCCGTAATTACTCCCCAGCCTTCCTCGGTAAGCCGCCTGGCGATATCCACCGCAGTTTTATAATAGGGATTATCCGGTTTAGTTCTTGCTGATCCAAATATCGAAACGCAAGGACCAATTACATTCAATCTGTCAAAGCCGTCAACAAATTCGGAAATAACCTTAAACATCGTCCAGGAGTTCTCTCCTTTGATTTGGTTCCACTGTTTCATGGCTTGCTTGTTCTTAGGCAAACCATTTGTCTGTTCTGTCATAATTTTCTCAATTGCTTACTGTCTTTCTTCCCTGGATTCAGATTCAATAAGAGTTGAAACCACCGGCAACAAGGACACAATTCATTTTCAATTAAACTGTTTCAACACATTCAAGATTGTAAAAGGTGCAAAAAGCCCGTCCCTTATTCCGGACAGGCTTGGCTGTGCTATTTAAATCCTTTTATTGATATAGCCAAAAATGCAAGCGAAAAATTACTGACAATTTACAGCAATTCGACCTGCTTAAACCCGCACCTCGCCATTGGTTGCCCTTTGGAAAGGCCCAACGTATTTCATTACATCGTCAGCAGTAATTTCCTTATCGCTCAGGATAATAAGTCTTTCAACCACATTGCGCAGCTCACGAATATTTCCGGTCCAATTGACCTTCTGAAGAGCCACAAAGGCATCTTTTGTTACCGCTTTCGGTAAGACACCGTATTCTCCACAAATCTGCTGTATAAAATGTTCCACGAGCATCGGTATATCTTCTCTTCGATTGTTCAGGGGTGGAACTTCTATGATGATCACTGCTAGACGATGATATAAGTCTTCGCGAAAACGTTTTTCTGCAATCTCGTGAAGCAAATCCTTGTTGGTGGCTGCTAATACCCGCACATCGACTTTAATCTCCTTATCGCCACCAACCCTCGTAATCTTACTCTCCTGCAGTGCTCGCAATACTTTGGCCTGGGCATCAAGGCTCATATCACCAACTTCATCCAGGAATATGGTACCGCCATTAGCCAATTCAAACTTGCCGAGTCGCTGCTTATGAGCTGAGGTAAAGGATCCTTTTTCATGGCCAAAAAGTTCACTTTCTATCAGTTCAGAAGGTATGGCTGCACAGTTCACCTCAACAATAGGGCCTTTGTTTCGATGGCTTTTTTCATGGATCCAGCGAGCGACGAGTTCCTTACCTGTACCATTTTTGCCAGTTATGAGGATACGCGCTTCTGTGGGTGATACCCTGTCGATGGTTTCCTTTATCTGAAGCATTGGAGGTGATTCACCTATCATCTCCTGGGTCTTATAGTTGGTAACCTTTTGTTTCAGAACCTTGGTTTCGGTGATAAGTGAAGACTTATCGAGGGCATTTCTGATAGTAATGAGAAGGCGATTCAGGTCGGGTGGTTTGGATATAAAATCAAAGGCCCCTTTCTTAACCGCATCAACAGCGATATCGATATTGGCATGTCCCGAAATCATAATCACTGGAGTATCTGGGGTTAGAGCCTGTACCCTTTCCAGGGCTTCCAGTCCGTCCAGTTTATCCATTCTGATGTCCATCAGAACGACGTCATATTCGCTTTTCTTAAGCTGAGCCAGGCATTCCAGCCCATCAGCAGCCTCATCTACATCAAATTTTTCAAAAGTCAGGATTTCCCGCAGGGTTCTCCTTATTGGTGCTTCATCATCGACAATCAGAACTTTCGGCATGGGTTTAAAGCTTAAGTTTAATTCGGTTTACGTATTACAATAAATTATATTGAATGTGAATTTTCATACGCCAAAGTTAGGCATTTGGTTGCAGCCTTGCTTTGTGTTACATCGCCTTAAAATGGCATTTTTGAGAATTAATCAGGAAACCTTAAAATACCCAAATACTTATAACTGATTCACTTTGAAATGAGTTTACAGCGATAATCATTCCTTTTTCATTCAAAATGGCGTGGACAAGATTGCATGAAAATTTCAGTAAATAAAACAAAAAAGCCTGCTGACCGTCAGGTAAACAGGCCTCTCATTACAATCGGGTAATCTAATTCGCATCTATAAGTTTACCAGAACCGGTACGATTCAGATTGATGATAGGGCTACCTTTGTAATATACATTGCCACTTCCACTGATCTTTACATCCAGAACTTTTACTACCCAGGTTGCCGCATCACCGGAGCCAGTTACCTGAATAAATGCCTTATCGTTCTTAAGTTTAAAAGCTTCGAAATCGCCTGATCCGCTGTTTTTCAGACTTAAATAACCGGCGGAACCCTCCAGCACAATGTCCCCGGAACCTGAAATGGACGCATCTATATCTGTGGCCTTAAGGCCGAGGTCTATTTTCCCTGATCCGGAATTTCTCAATACGATATCAAAGGCATCAAAAAAGTTCTCACCGTAAATGTATCCAGAACCAGCATTGCCAACAAATGCCACATCGGGCATAGTCAGGTAAATCTCAATATTATGACGATTCACACAATTTCTGAATCCGATATCGAGAACACCCCTGCTTACTCTTAAGTCCAGGAGATCGATGATATTGCCCTGCCCTTTCACCACAACTTTTTGTGGAGAACCTTGTGTGATGTACACATCTACATTGTTGGTGAGTTGAACACCATCAAAATTGGGCAGCTTAAAAGTGGTTTCCACTTCATTACCGACCCCGTTGATACAGTGATGGTGAAAGAAATCATCGCCATAAAAATGGCAGGAAGTTGAAAGCACTGAAATAAGCAGTGCTACTGTTAATAATTTGGTTGTTTTCATTGTTAGAGAGGTTTGGTTTATACAATCGATAAATACTAAGGGATGAATTAAGGTCAGTTCCAGAGGATAGACCTATTCAAATACCCTCGAATGAAGTATCCTTTTCATTAAACTATTAATATCTGCGGCTTTGCCTTCCGAACCATCCGATACGAAGATTTAGAGAAGCAGTGAGACCCTCATAAGGTTCCAGATTAACAGAAGGAGTGCTGTTCAGACCTTTCATAAATCGGTAGCCAACACTTCCGCTAACTCTAAAAAACCTGAAAACATTGACCTCAAGACCAGCTTCCGGAGTCCAGGCAAAAAATGCATCCTCATAGAATAGGTCGTCGTGGTCTATTTCAAGATTCAGAGCACCCCAGCCACCTTTTAAACTGGCGAAACCATGAACAGCCTTGTATTGAGGAAAAGCAAATCCCGCCCAGAACCCGCCCTGGCCAAATTCCATTTCATCTTCAAAATGAAAGCGTCGTTTGCCGTTCGTGCCAAGGCCATAAGCTCCGAGGAAGAAGTCGCCGATAACAAAACCAAAGCCACCACCCGTAGCCAGACGTGTATCGGTATCGAAGCCGCTGAACTCAGTGATGGAGGAAACAAAAAATCCTGACCTGTGTCCATTTCTGAACAAAGTTTCATCTCTGCCGCTGTGCTGTGAAAAAAGAGGTACAGTCAAAAGCAAAGTGAAGAGAATGCAAATTGTGTTCTTCATGTTTCAAATGGTTAATAATTGAGTATAAAGAGAGTAAAACGTATCAGAAGGATTTACAAATTAATCCCGCCCAAATCCTCCAAATCGAAGTGTAAGTGCTGCTCCAAAACCATTGAGGTCTTCGTTTTCAAATGTGGGAAGTCCATCCATACCACTCACCCAACGATAAGAACCAGTAAATGCAACTCTGAAGAAAGAAAAGACATTAAGCTCGAGTCCAACTTCTGGTGTTACTACGAAAATATTATCCTTCAGGTCGTAGGTTATCTTCGATGGGTCATTGATTTCAGAAGTCCTGTAACGGGCTTTTCCCCAGCCAAAACGTGTTGAAAAGTATGGGTGAATTACCTTGTTTTGAACAGGAGTGTATCCAACCCAGAACCCGCCATGCTTGAAGCTGAGTTTTTCCCTCAAATTATTTGCGGGAACAGTATTAATAAGTTCAGCTGTACCCATACCATAACCACCGAGGTACATATCGTTGAGCACCAATGCCCCGCCACCGCCGCCGGTGGTCTGCAGATCCTTGTCAATATTGGTGTATTCGAAAATGGGACCTCCCCATCCGCCACTCCTGCGCACATCGCTGAAAAGAGTCTGGTCTCTTTGTGCAAACAGATTAGCTGTTGTGAAAAGCATCAGTACAAATAGAAAATTCTTCATGATTTATTGTTTTGTCAGGTGAACGAACTCCGTGCACTTACCCGGAAATGGTGAAATACAATTAAGGTTTTACCAGAACCTGAATCCCGCATTGAATCCAATCCAGGACTTCAGGTTAGTATCTTTATTCATGTCGAAACTTAACAGTGAGTATGGCACTATTCCAGACCCTGCTTCACTGGTTTCCTGGTTTTTCAGAGAAGAAACCATAACATTGGCTGTGGGTCCCATAAACAGTCCAACCCTTTTGCCGATCTGATAATTCCAAAGAAGTCTGAACTGTCCTATGCTGTTGAGTTTCTTTGTAAAACTTTCATTCTCATTGATATGAATGGCCAGAATTTCAAGATTCAGGTCGTTTCTGAAGTTAAGAGTCATCTTGGTTCCGAGACCGTATCCGAAACCCCATAAGGTACTGTTGTGGTCCGTATCGGGGTATCGGGCGCCGATTTGAAAAATGTTGTAAAATGATCCGGCTCCCAGTTTTAGTTGGGCATTTCCATGCAGCCCTTCGCCCGCAAATAACTCCAGTTTGTTATATCCCTTTTTAATCAGGTTCAACAATCCCACTGAAACTCCTCTAACTGTATCGGCCTTGTTGACCAGTGCCAATTGAAAACCCTTTACCTCATCAGCCACATTGAGCAGCGTGCTTACCTGGGCAGTTTCCACATCACCAGCAAAATTCATCAACCCCGAAGCCTGCAATCTCGCTTTGCCTTTGCTTTTATTTAATCCCAATGCCACTTGTATTGCATTGGCATCAGCTCCAGCATGGTTATAAAGACCTGCTATTTGAACACCTGAAGCATCTTTTTGCGTTGAATTGTACACTGCGGACAATTGAACGCCTTGCAAATAACCCGTCTGATTGCCAAGCCCCGCAAACTGAAAGCCGCGGGTATAACCTGCTGTACTGTTGAAAGCTCCGGCCAATTGGGTTCCGGTGACATTGCCCTTAACTAAGTTTCCTATTCCGGCAAACTGAAATCCCGACATGTGTTTTTCAAGTGAATTGAAAACACCACCGATTTCCGCACCTTCCACCCCTCCATTATCACCCCAAAGGATATTCAGGGAGGCCATGTTGGTAATCTCAAAACTATTCACACGGTTTGTACCAAAGCCGGGGATAATGGTCGCCTGTGCGATTCTGCGTTTGTCTTCTGCATTTCCCAGCGGGCGTTCGGTTAATTGACGCAGCCACTCAAAACTGAGCAGCACCTCATCAAAGGGATACATGCTCTCATTGGATCTGACATCTCTTGTTTTAGGAACTTCCAGTTGAATGGCAGGATCAAAATTCTTTTCCTGATGAACCGGCATTTCTTTTGACTCAGAAACAGACTGTTCAGGTTCCGGGAATTTGGGAATTTCCTTTTGTGGTGAATCAGACTTTGTTTGTTTTCCGTTCTGTCGGTTGCCGGAGCGTTTGCCGGGATTTGCTTTCAGTACGATGTGATTACTTACAAGAGCAAATTCTATATCGGTATTTTCAAACAGAATAATCAGAGCTTCAGACAGTGGTGTGTTTTTGACAGAAATGCTCACTCGTTGTCTGACGTTAATCAAATCTTTGCTGTAGGAAAAATTAACCTGGTAAACATTGGTGATATCTGTTAAAACCTCATCCAATCGTACCCTTTTATATTCCAGATCAACCTTTTTAGTCAGCACCTGATTTTGGGTGAAAACACTTAAAGAAGTGGTCAATATCAAAAATGTAATCAAAGGCTTCACATCCAATTGTTTTCATCTGAATAGGGCCACACAGAAAGGTTAGTCGATACTGGAACAACCGGCGCCGGAAAACTGATATACGTTACCGGTAACATTGACTTTCAAAGCAAAAGTTTCAGAAAGCACTTCAATCACCGAACTGATATCAGGATTGTCGAAAGTAGCCCGAAAGTGGCAGTTCAATATCGCCGGATTGGAGGCATTCATGGACACACCGAAATATCTTTCGAGAATGTTCAAAACGTCCTTCATCTGCGTATCATTGAAAATGAGTCTGCCTGTTTTCCATGCTTCCACTGCTGGCAGAGCTTCTTCGCTGATTTGTATCTCATTTTTCTCCTTATCCACGATAGCAGTTGTCCCCATTTCGACAATTTCTTCCTGACTCACCTTCGAACCAGCTGAGACAGAGACACGTCCTGTTTGCACAGATACTGCCACATCCCTTTCAGTTTTATAGGCTCGTACGTTGAAAGACGTTCCTAAAACAGTGACGGTTACTTCTCCGGCAGATATTAAGAAAGGTTTAATTTCATCATGGACGACTTCAAAAAAGGCTTCACCAAAAAGTTCAAGTTGTCTCTTCTTAAAATCAGCAGGATACCGCAATTCTGAATCGGCATTAAGCCAAACACGGCTACTATCTGGCAGGGTAATCTCCATTCGCTCACCTTGACCAGTATTGATAACAATAAAGTCGTTAGTAGTTGATGGTTTAACAACAAACCAGATGAAGGCTGCAAACAAAACAAGAATAAGAGCTGCAACACTCCAGCGCATGAAGGTTGACCTTATGAAAACCCTTTTTGTTGTATTAGCCTGGTCTGAAATAGTAGCAGCATCCACTTTATTCCAGGCATCCTCGATATTGATATCAAAGTGGGAAAATTCCTCTTCCTCACTCAAGCGCCATATTCTGGCCATATCTTCAAAGAACTTTCTGTTTGCATCCTCCGCCTCTACCCAAGCAAACAGGGTCCGCTCCTCCATCAGGGTACATTCTCCCGACAAATATTTTGCTATGAGCTCATTTATTTGGTCCGAAATATTCACGCTTGCAAGGCTTTACTGATTTAAGGATGCAAAGCACCCCTATTCACCCCTATCCGGGTTTGTGGTTTTTAAAGAATTATTAAAACTTATAACCACTAACTGTTACAATTGTCTAAAATAAACTCCCACCAGATATCAGGATTCGCTTAGATATGGTGCAAGACTCTCTTTCAGCATTCGGAGTGCCTTTCCAATTTGATTTTCAACAGTTTTGATGGAGATGTTCATTTCGTCCGCAATTTGCTGGTAGGTCATTTCCTCAAAACGGCTGAGTTGAAAAACTATCCTACAGCGGGATGGCAGACTCAGGATAGCCAAATGGATGTTGTCTTTAAGTTCAGTGTGCAAGAAAGCAGCCTCTGCATCATCGGGCGCAGTTTCACTGTGGATAAATGTCAGATCGTCAGTGGGCTGATTTCCTTTCAGACGCATCCATGCCAGGGCTTCATTCACTGCCATCCGTCTCAGATACGCTGACAACGAAGATGAAATGACTATCTGGTCCCTTTTCTCCCATAGCCGGATGAAAACTCTTTGGGCGATATCCTGAGCTGTATCTTTATCCTGAATATAACGGTAAATTATAGCGCACAGAGTAGCGTAATGCGCTTCAAAGATTTGCTTAAGTGCAGTTTTATCACCTGATTTTAACCTCTCCTGTAGCTGTACCACCTTTATTTGATTGTCCCCCTTCTCTATGCATTTTCCGAAAAGGAAAACAATATTAACCAATAAAGTCCCAACAGGTGTGCTAATTCGACGACAGGCAGGAGAAAAGAGGATTACAGACAGTATCTGGTGACGGGCGAAAATTTTAGAAGTGGTGCATTTACCCTTCCAGAAATTTGTACCATGCTTTTACAATCATACTATACATCCGGTAAACAGAAAAACTGAAACCCTTCCATTAATCGTAAGATGATAAAGCCCTTGCCCACGTGCTTTATTCCAAAACAACCTTCTTGACCACCACTCCATTTACTGTCTGCGCTTTCAGGAAATAAAATCCCTTGTTCAAATCACTTAAATCCAGATGAACAACCTGGGTTCCACTTACTTGCATTGAGTTTTTGTAAACTAACCTTCCATCAGTGCTGTAAAGGCTTAAACCTACATTTTGAACACCCTTATTGTTAAAACCAACCTGAAGGTAATTCCGTGCAGGGTTGGGATAAACGACAACATCAAAGTCCCAGAGTTTTTCTTCTTTCGTATTGGTCAGGAATTTCGAATCAACAATAGTTCCCTTTTCGGGTGCAGTGGCGCACAACTTATCACCCTGATTGGTGGTCAAACACGCTTCACCATTGTAGGTGAGCAAATCCATAAACTCAATATCGTCGACAAACCAGCCCAAGGGCATGGCAATTTCGGCATCTGCTCCAAAGCGGAACCGCAGCAAAATATCTTTTCCTGCCCAGGATTTCAAATCAACATAGGTGCCGATGAATTTGCCATTTGTGCTTCCGGTATAGGCTTTCAAATTAGGAACAACGAAAGTATTGTAGGCAATATATCCGGGATAGCCATTTCGAATCATTTTATCGTCAACCTGTCTCCATGTTGTAGTTCCGATTTCTTTTACATCGACAAGGCCACCATCTTTGCCCGTCTCGGTATTGTACATGTGATAAAATCGAAGCGTGGGTTGGTTGCCAGTTACCCTCCAGGGCTTTTTCAACTCAAGACCCATCCGGGTTTCACCTATTACGTTCTGAGCAAACCACGACCACTGGCCACTGAACGCCGCACTATCGGCAATTTGCCAGATTGCTTTACCGTTGGGTGTGCCGATGAGATAGTAATCCCAGTTATCATCAGCGAACCGGTGGGGTACATCATCGATGAAATACCGAACAGAGTGTTTGTTGGCTGGGGTAGTCAGTTTATAAGTAACTGTTTTTTCCTGCAGGAACAACATACTATCGAGGTTGAATTTCAGCACGCTTCCCTGTACAGAGACTGGCACATTGGATGAACCTGTTTTAAAACTGGCGCCTACTGGTATCTCATCACTCACCACGACACCTTTTGCTGTTTCCTTTTTAAAATTCCCAAGCTTTATTTTGACCTCTATTTCCTCTCCAGGCTGAATGAATGGAGTTACATTTTTTTCGATTGCAAGGGAGTTCATACAAGCCGGAAGGGTTTTGAAGGACATAACCTCATCGCCAACCGCAGCTACCTTACCTTGGGAAGCACCATATCCTAAGCCGCGCCGGGCAAACACTCCCCAAATCAAGCACTCATTTGCCCCGCCATACAAAGCCTTATCAGCAGCAATTATGGCGTCACGGCCATCTACAAAGCCTGGCGAACAGGGTTGGTTTTTCATCCCCTCAAAAACAAGACGTATGGTCATATTATTCCCACTCTTTCCTTTGAACAAATCCGGATCCCAGCCATAAACATCAACCATGGCCCAGTATAAATCCCAGAGCATACTTGCCCATACGGTACCCACTCCATGAGGAATAGATTGACCCGGCAAATCGCCATAGGTAAGCGGGTTTATATTCAAATCTGTGGAATAAGGATAGGCACGTATTCCCCGGCCATCAATGGGATAACCGAACGAATATGTTCCAACACCCCTTTTCTTGGTTCCTTTATCTCCGGGCTGTACAGTAGTGACAAGTGTCATGAAATCGCTCCAGCCTTCTCCCATTTGTTCATCGCCATTCAGGCAGGAGGTTGTCGCCGGACCACCAGTCAGGCGGTGTGAAATGCCATGACCGTATTCGTGAAAGATGATGCCATTGTCTAAATCGCCATCGAATTGAGAAGGTCCTGATTTTCCGGGATCAACCAATGTTACATTCAGACCATTACCGGCGTATTGTCTGATAGTCTGGCAATCGACAACAGAAACAGACACAACCGGAATTTTTGCATTGATTCCTTGAGCACCAGCCCCAAGAGACAAAGTTGCGTCGAGGAAATTACAGATTATGACAGCTATGGCTCCGGCATTCTGAGCAGCCACTACCTTTGTTCCAAATTCACAGCCTCCGCGGTCAATCAAAGCTATTTTGCCTTTCAGCTCATCCGCGTTGACAGGTGGCTGACAAGCATCAGAGGAAAATGGCTCCTCCACGCCATCGTTGTACACAACCACATCACCGGTTACGGGTGTGGTTTTCACATAAGCACCTGTGCCCCACGTACCAGTTACAGCTGTTCCCGTATTGTATACACCGGCAACGGATGCCGGCTTATTGACCGTCAGAAAACGGCTGACTGTTGCGCTGTTGAACAGATACATTTGCATCCGGGGAAGTTTACCGTCAGATGGCGTGGAAAAATTGGCATTATTTGAACCACCACCATCCTGGGCTTCTGCACGCACCCAATCGTTGCCGGTTCCGCCTTTGCCGTAATTGTTTTCCTGAAAATTTCCTGCCTGCTCTGTAAAACCATAGTGGTAAGAAAAATCGTGCATGAAATTGCTGGCATAGAAAAGATTCACTACTGCCGCATTGGTAAATTTCTGTGGTTCCCAACTGGCATCATACGGAAAATCAAAAACCAGATTTTCCCCTCCGTTAGGTTCATTATTTACAGACTGATTGGTATTCCTACTGTCTTCGTAAGCATGAACATTGTTACCCCTCGTGATGGTGTACTCCGCTCCAACAACTCCGTTCACATCGTGCCAGCCATACGGCGAGGCCACAGGATCAGCTGGGTTGGTAACCAGTACCCGTGGGCCATGCTTTGGACTTTCAGCCGGTACTGGCCAGACGTTGTAAGTTGCACCTGAAAGCATTGAAATTTCAAGGTCAGGAACTGGTCTGTTCTGGTTTGAGGTGCACTCATGCCCATCGTCAATATGGCGGTAGGTATCATGGCTTATATCGCAATAAACGGTCAGGTTATGCTTATCCAGTATTTTGCCATTTACAGCATCCACTCTGATGCTCCAAAGGTCCGAGCTGCCTATTGGCCCAATTTCAATACTCCAGGCCAGTCGGGCTTTATCATCCAACATTTGATAACAAAGGCTCACTTCGATGTCGTCATAAGATAACCGCCCCTTGTCAAAAATGAATTTCCGTTCTCCTTCATTTTTGATTATTCTCAAATCATCAACTTGTAAGTCCAAATCATCTGCGATCTTTTCAATGGCCTGTTGTGGAGTAAGCGCCGGAACCGTGCTATTCACTTTTGTCGATAAACCAGACACAAACCGATTGCCCACATGAAACAACTCTCCCTGGCGGGTCATGCTGACATTCAGAATGGCGTTGTGCACAGGAATTCCATCATAGTGTTGCTGTAAATAAACCCGGCCAATGCCTGTTTGATCATCTATGTAAGCTGAGCTAACAACATTAGATGTTACATCCTGGAGGCTAAGGCCCCAATCGTGGTGATGTGCCTGGATATAAGATTGCGCAGTCTGTACAATGGTTGCTCTTTGGGCAACCAGAATGGGACCGAAGGCAACTAGACCAAGAAATGTGAACAGAGCAAGCCTGATATTCTCGTACTTCTTAATCATGAATAATGGTTTACTAAAACTTAGAAATACAACGGAAGTGATTCAGAAAATCTTTTATAAGCTCATCTAAAATCAATCGATGGTATTCCTCAGGACAAAAATATTCCTATAAAGTCTGGAATTGGGATGGTTTAAAGTTTTGAAATAAGTGAGACAAAAAACGTGCAATGCTTTCAAGAGTTGAAAATAGGTCTACTCTTCTTCATTCGATGGCAATTTTCCATGTTGCTCCTCCCAATAGCGTCTTTGTTTTTCATTGTCGCGCTCATAAGCCCTGATGACTTCTTTTACCAGGCGGTGGCGCACGACGTCGTCAGCAGTAAGGCGGACTACGGTAATGCCTTCAATTCCCTTTAGAATGTCAATAGCTCTTTGCAGGCCTGAGCGCACGTTGCCAGGCAAGTCAATCTGAGACAAATCGCCCGTTAAAATGCATTTGGCTGAAGGGCCTAGCCGGGTTAGAAACATCTTTATCTGCAAGGAAGAAGTATTCTGAGCTTCATCCAGAATGATAAAGGCATTGTCGAGTGTTCGGCCGCGCATATATGCAAGTGGAGCAATCTCGATGACCCGGGTTTCCATGAAATAATTGAGTTTTTCAGCCGGAATCATATCGTCAAGGGCGTCGTAGAGGGGCCTGAGATAGGGGTCAATTTTTTCTTTCAGGTCGCCTGGCAGATAACCCAGACTTTCTCCAGCTTCCACTGCAGGGCGAGTGAGAATGATCTTTTTAACTGCCTTGTTTTTGAGTGCCCTCACTGCAAGTGCCACTGCCGTATAGGTTTTACCCGTACCAGCCGGACCAACAGCTATAACTACATCGTTTTTTTCGGAAGCAGCAACCAGTTTTTGCTGGTTAATTGTTTTGGCTTTTATCACTTTGCCGCCATTGCCATGCACCAACACTTTGCCGTCACTTCTGCTCAGATGATTCTCGAATGGATTGGTTCCGTTCATGAGCAACTCTTCCACCATCTGCAGGGGTAATTCCTTGCGGTCTTTGAGTAAGCGGACCATCTGTTCAAATTTGGCCTTGGCCTTTTGAGTGTATTTCTTTTCCCCGGCAAGTTTTAGCTGGCCGCCTCGTGCAGTAATGGAAATGTCCGGGAAAGCCCGGCGCAATAAATTAAGTTTACTGTTATTTTCCCCGTACAGTTCAAGGGGATCAACTTCTTCGATTGTCAGAATAATTTCACTCAAATTTTTATCACGTTGTTTTGGCATGAAATAATCTCGCATTATGGACTACAGTTGAATCCTTCTGTTTCAACTATCATCATGTTGCATCTTTTTCAAAACTCAACCCGAAAGTAACACATACTTTTGCAGGCAAAATTACCCCTTTCAGGAGTATAATGTTCTTTTTTGTTTAAGGGACTTTCAAGTACCTGGCATGGAGTATCATTATTTAACAATAAAAGCAGGTAATAATGTATGTTAGGGTTTATAGAATTTACTCTTTTGCCTTACTTTTCAACCCCTTAAAAATGAGCAGAAATGGCCATCGTAACGCTGATTACAGATTTTGGAACACATGATTACTATGGGGCTGTACTAAAAGGCGCCATATTAAAAGGTGATTCAAGAGCCACCATTATCGACATAACAAACGACATCACGCCATTTGACATAGTACAGGCCGCATTTGTTTTAAAAAACAGTTTTTATGAATTCTCTGATGGCTCTCTGCATATAGTCAGCGTAAACAACAGTCCGGAAGCCAAAGGTTTTGTATTGTTCAAACACAGCGAACACTTTTTTCTGGGGCCCGATAACGGTATTTTCTCTCTGGCCTTTCCGAATCAGGATATTGAGGCCTATTCAATAGCAATCGAAGCGGATCATTCTTTTCCGCTCAAAGATGCTTCAAGAAAAGCCGTGGAGTTTATAAAATCGGGAAAACACTTGCGGGATGCCGGACAAAAGGTGGATGAAATTGAAAAAAGAATTGCCCTTCAGCCGGTCATCAGCACCTCCCAAATCCGTGGCTCTATCGTTTATGTTGACCACTACGAGAATGTCATTGTCAACGTTAATAAAGAGCTTTTCGAAAGGGTCAGAAACGGACGGGAATTCGAGTTGTATTTTAAACGATTCGAACCTATCCGGAAGTTGAGTACCCATTACAGCGATGTATCCGTTGGCGAAACTCTTTGCTGGTTCAATTCGGCAGGATTTCTGGAGATTTCAATAAATATGGGCAAAGCAGCTGGAATGCATGGACTGAAGTTGGATGATATGGTTCAAATTGATTTTCTGAACCCCTGAAATATCAGCATCGGTTGTCCCAAAGCATTCTTTTGTAAAGTGCTTCTGTTTTATTTATCAGTTCATCTGGCGTTAGATTTCAGCTTTGGAACTGAATTTGCACTATGTGGTTTGAATCCGGGATGTGAACCCTCCCGCACCTTAACATTTCTTGAATATTCCTTGTGCAACATTTTTCTGAAATCTCTGTTCTTTGGGACGTGTTTCAGATGTTTAATTAAACTTTGCTATGAACATTACACCTTTCATCAAACGAGAGTATAAGAAATACGGGAAAAAAGCACTTGTCATCTTCCTTGTTTATTTTGTGACCAAATGGACTCTGACCATTGTTTTTGGTGCAAGAATAATTGCCGGTCTAAGAAACGTTCTCTGATATTTCCATTAGTCATCTTTTTTTATCCCAACACATCCTTTAGTGAAGAACTAAGCTGATATACAATTTGAGCTTTCTACCTTTGCACCTCTCCTGCCCTGAGCAGGTTGCAATAAAATGAAAAGCTGGAATTCTTCTCCTTTAGTCCCAATCTTTCTTACAGCATTCCTCGATCTGCTGGGTATTGGCATTATCATACCTGTCATTCCTGCGCTTTTCTTTGAAGCCGGTTCTGATTTTTTTCCTCCGGATGTAAGCCGGGAAACGCGCTCCCTGCTTTACGGACTGCTCATAACCGCATATCCGCTGATGCAATTCTTTGGTGCTCCCATGTTAGGAGCACTTTCAGACCGCTTTGGGCGGAAGCCGATGTTGATGATTTCCCTAACCGGCACATTGATTGGGTACCTGTTATTTGCCTATGCTGTGGGTTCCAACAGCCTGTTACTTCTTTTTTTCAGCAGAATGTTGCCGGGCTTTACCGGAGGTAACATTTCCATCGTTTACTCCGCCATTGCGGATATCAGTGACGAAAAAAGCAAGCCGAAAAATTTCGGACTTGTCGGAATGGCATTTGGAATCGGATTCGTCATAGGTCCGGCAATTGGTGGTGTATTGGCGGATGAAACCGTGGTGAGCTGGTTTAGCCCGGCCATGCCGTTTCTTTTTACAGCGGCACTGACATTGGCGAATATCATCCTGATGCAATACAGGTTCAAAGAGACATTGCAGGAAAACAGAAACACGCCGATAAATCCATTCCAAGGGCTAAAAAACATAGCTACGTCCTTCCGCGAACCAAAATTGCGGACCATCTTTTCTGTGGTATTGTTGGCTTCTCTGGGATTTAGTTTTTTCACCCAGTTCTTTTCGGTGATGCTGTATGAGAAATTTGCCTTTACAGAAAAAAACATCGGTTGGCTGTTTGGGTGGATCGGCTTTTGGCTTACCATCACACAGGGTGTTTTTGTGAGGCGCCTCAGCAGAATCTTCTCCTCCAGGTATATAGTTGGATATTCTTTGCTGGCATTGTCCGCCTTTATGGCATGCCTACTGCTACCAGAACAGGGTTTTTGGTTTTACATCATTAATCCTCTTATTGCCGTTTCTCAAGGCATGACCGCTCCCAATATGACAACCATTGTTTCTTCACAAGTTGGCCCCAGCCGGCAAGGTGAGGTACTGGGAATCAACCAATCGATGCAATCATTGGGGCAGGTGGTACCTCCCATGATAGCTGGATGGCTCAACACCCTTGATGGCAGCCTTCCCATTGCCGCTGCATCCTTTTTCATCTTCCTGGCCTGGGTAGTTTACATTTTCATTTTCAAAAGCAAATCATATTAGGAGTGACACCCTTTCGAAAATGTATCACCCCTAAGGAGATTTACTTTATTGTTTCCAGCCCGTCCAGCCCGGACCGCGCACTACGCGTCCTGCTTTCGCACCTGTTGGCTCTCCATCCTTTAGAACCTGCATACCATTCACCCATACGTGCAGCACTCCGGTTGCATATTGATGAGGCGCTTCGAATGTGGCATGATCCTGAATTTTCGCCGGGTCAAACAATACGAGGTCGGCGAAATACCCCTGTTTAAGCAATCCTCTTTGGCGAATTTTCAACCTTTCAGCCGACATCTGAGTCAAGCGGTGTATGGCCTCTTCCAGGGTTATTACTTTTTCATCGCGGACATATTTGCCTAAAAGGCGGGAGAAGTTGCCATAGGCTCTGGGATGCGGGTTTGATTTCAGGAATACTCCTTCAGCAGCTGGTGCGCCAGCATCAGATCCGAATGTCATATAGGGCAGTGCAATCTGCTTTTTCACATTTTCCTCTGACATCAGAAAATAAACAGTCCCTACCCTACTGCCATCCTGAATGACGAGGTCCATTGCTGTTTCTTCAGGACTGGTGCCTCTGATAGAAGATACTTCTGCCAAAGTTTTTCCAGTGTAATGTTTGAGGCTGTCATTCTTAAAACCTACCAGTAGTACTTTTTCAGGCGAACCAGCCGAGAAATACAAATTCTCCCAATCTTTGGCATCCTGCGCCATTTCATTGGCAACTTTTTTCCTGATGGCCGGGTCCTGCAGCCTTTTTGACCACTCGGGATAGCCGCCTTCCTGCACCCAGGGCGGCATGGCTGCATCGAGTCCGGTTGCTCCGGCTATGTAGGTGTACATATCCGCAGTTATGGTCAAACCCTCCGAATTCGCCCTTTCTATTCGCCTGATAACAGAATCCATTTTGGGCCAGTTGTTTTGTCCGGCAGCTTTCAGGTGGTAAATCTCAGCGGGAATATTGGCTTCTTTCGCAATGGTTATCAACTCTTCAACAGCTTCGTAAAACTTATTGCCTTCACTACGAAGATGCGAAATGTACATTCCACCATATGGGCTGGCTGCCCTGCATAGTTCAATCAATTCCGGTGTCTGAGCGTAAAAAGCCGGTGCATAAATCAGGGACGAACCCACACCTAAAGCACCCTCTTCCATTGCTTCACGGACCAATGTTTTCATTCGTTCAAGTTCTTCAGCGGTGGGTGGCCGGTTTTCGAATCCCACTTCATGAATGCGCACTGTAGTAGCCCCAACAAACGAAGCTACATTCACTGATATACCTTTGTTTTCCAGAAACTCAAGGTACTCCCCCAAAGTAGTCCACGTGATGTCGAATTTGATATCGCCCTGTTCTTCTTTTTCTCTCAACTTCATTTCGGGATTATAAGGCCCCATACTGGAACCTTCACCCATTACTTCCAGAGTTACACCCTGTCGAAGATCGCTTTGAGCCCTTCCATCCTCAATCAAAGACTCCGTTGCCCAACTCAACATATTGATGAATCCTGGACTGAGAGCTAGTCCTTTTGCATCGACATCGGTTTTGGCAGTTGCTTTTGAAAGGTCACCAATCGCGGCAATGGTATCACCCAAAATTGCCAAATCTCCTTTTACGGGTGCCGCTCCGGAACCGTCAAATATCAGAGCGTTGCGAATTATGATGTCATACTCTGGCCCATTGGAACAAGCCATAGCTATGACCATTACGGATAAAAGAAAGAAGAATCTCGTTTTCATTGATAAAGATTTGGAGATGAAAGAATAATGAACTGGGTTGCAAGTCATATAATGACCTTCTAAGTAAAAAGGCAAAAGGCAAAAGTTTTCCAACTGATTTTCAAGTGGTTAAGAAAACAATTTGGCAACTTTATTTTTGACTCATTACTAAGGTAACTATTACCAAAAATATTGCAAGAAATTCATAGTATTCCAAGTACAGATTTGGCGAGAGCTTCTTCTGAGGGTGTATCGGCCACTTCAATTTCACAAACACCCAATTCAATTAACTTCTGCCGGGTAGTATCACCTATGGCAATTACACTTTGTTTCTTCAGAACCGGATATTTGGAGTAATATGCCTCCGCGTTCAGTGGACTGGTAAATACCAGCTTATCGTGATATTCCAAATCGAAATCTGAGCGGGGTTGATTTTCATAAACCACCAGGTCTTTTTGCACGATTTTATCACCGAGCAATTGCTGAATGGATTGCCTGCTTTCCTTGGCACGCAGAAACAATACGGTTCTGCCGCGCGCTTCTGAAAGGAAGGCTGCAGCGGCGCTGATAGGATCCCCATCTCCCACGAAATCGGGAGCTCTGTAAACTTTTTCCAGATAAGATGCCGTACCCGCACCAATTACCGCCAGCCTTTTACCCAAAAGATATTCCTGCCGGACTTGTTGAAGAAAATAACGCACCCCGGACTTGCTATAAAAAAATAACCAGTCTGCCTCAGGAAGAACTCCAAAGGACACGGCATTAAAGTGTATAAGTGACTCACCATGAACTATATGGCCTTGCGCACTCAGTACATGGGCAAAGGGACTATCGGACTTCAGGTATCGGGAAATGAAAACTTTCATAGTGAAAACAAAGTTAAAAAGCTATACGAACACGGTGCGGTGACTTGTTGCATTTTTACATTTGTTTCCCAAATTGAATTAATGAACTGCGAATCGAAAAGATTTTCGTTCAATTCAAGGTGAAGCGAAATTTTACCTTTCATGATAAGGAACATGGTCAACAGAATAGATTTGAAGGCCTTTCTCCCCAAGCAAATATTGTTTCTGGTAAAGTTGCTACTTGCCGGCCTGTTGACCATGACCATTTTCCGCGGGATGCTTTTTTTTCAGGAGTACCAGCAACTTCAATACTTACCACAGGGGGAAAAGTTTTGGTTGGTATTCAGAGCTTTTATGACCGGATTGAGGTTTGACCTGGTCGTATCAGGTTATATTCTCGCCTTGCCTTTTCTGTTGTTGAGTTTAGACGCTTTTGGCAAATGGAACAGCAGGTTGATTTATTACAGTTCCGCCATTTTTGCTGCTATTGGTTACGTTTCTACTTTTTTTGTCAGTGCCGCCGACCTTCCATACATGCACCATTTTCATGCCCGGGCAAACGTGGCAGCATTTATTTCCGTCAGTAGTGGAAGTTCTGATTTTCTAAAGGGAATGGTGTTTCAGGAATGGCGCTACTATTGGGCTATTGCCCCCTTTTTACTGATTTCGTTTTTATTGCTTCGCAAAATGATGGATTATTCAGAGCGCTATTTGTACAAGCCATCTGCAGTTTTGACAAGAAGCCAAATCATAGTTTTCCCTTTTATAGCCGGTTTGCTATTTCTTTCTGTTTGGGGTTCTCTCAGCACCAAAGGACCCATCGACAACGCTGATGCTTATACTTCTGATTACAGTTTCACCAACCAGTTGGGCCTGAATCCAATGTTCACATTTGGACAAAGCTGTCTCCGGGCTCTAGAACCCAATTTCAATCTGATTCATTTTGTAGAGGATGAAACGGCAGTAACCTTTGTAAAGAAAACTTTCAATATTCCCGACTCAGCAAACTATTCATCACCTCTGGCAAGGGCGGTCACTTTCCCTGAACAAGTACCTAAGTTGAATGCCAATGTGGTCGTTGTTATGATGGAGAGTATGAGTGCTCACAAAATGGGCAGGTATGGAAATACAAACAACCTGACCCCATTCATAGACAGCCTTGCGAAGGAGAGTCTCACCTTTGACAGCATTTTTTGTACTGGCATACATACATTTGCTGGGATTTACTCCATCCTATATTCACAGCCGGTAATCAAAAAGAAACACCCATTTAAGCAAATTACCCCTCAAACCGGACTGTCCAACACTCTTCGCTCTCTGGGATATCATACTTTGTATTTCACCACTCATGACGAGGCATTTGATGAGGTAGGCCCATTCTTACGTGCAAATGGCTTTGACCGCATTGTCTCCAAACCGGATTATCCTGAGGAAATGGTATTGAGTTCACTTGGAGTGCCCGACGACTATCTGTACCATCATGCCACAAAGGTTTTGGACAGCTTGTATCACTCTCAGACTGAAGAGGAAAGAAAACCATTTTTTGCTGCCTTAATGACCGGCAGCGACCATGGTCCTTACATCATACCGGATTATTTTAAACCAAAACAGAAAAAAGCCACTCTGGCAATAGTGGAATACGTGGATTGGTCGGTCAGGAAGTTTCTTGAAGAAGCAAGCCAAAAAGAATGGTTTGACAACACCATTTTCGTGTTTGTGGCTGACCATGGAGCTGCCTTAGATAAGCGTTACGACCTTCCTATCACTTATCTGCATACGCCTCTTATTTTTTATGCTCCCAAGATTTTTGGAGAACCAAAAGCACTAAATTCACTGGGAAGCCAATTGGATATTTTCCCCACCATAATGGGGATGTTGCACCAGCCTTATGTTAATAATACTTTCGGTGTTGACCTCCTCCGTGAGCGGCGGGAATTTGCCATCAGTTATGCGGATGTAAAATTTGCTGTATTGAATTCCAACTACATGTACCTATCCCGGGAAAATGGCTTGAATTCCCTTTACCAATACAACACAGGAAGTGTGAAGGATTATTCTCAGGAACAAAAGGACTTGAAGCTAAAAATGAAAAACTACGGCGAACACACATTTCAGGCAGCCCAATACCTCATCCTTTCCGGAAAATCAGGCATGCAGTAAAACATCACCCTACTTTCAATCTGGTAAGTATGTTTTCTGCAAGTCCCGATGATGATTCTGAAGTTAAGTGACAACGGGTAACCGGGCTGTCCGAACTGTTTGCATGAGCGACCCAAACCTGGAACTCATCATTTTCCCCTTTTTCACAATACACTCCGAGAGGAATATGGCAGCCTCCTCCAATCAATTTCAGCACCCGGCGTTCTACGCCAATGGTTTCAGCAACTGCCTCGTTGTGTAAAACATTGATCACCTCCTTAACAGCGTCGTCATTCTCCCTGCATTGATAGGCCAGCACTCCCTGGGCCGGAGCAGGAATGAATTCGCGAATATTCATGTGTACCACTTCCAGGTCTGAAATGTCCAGTTGAAGCCTGGTAAGTCCGGCGCCGGCAAGCAGTATGGCGTCAAAATCGCCATTGCGGAGTTTCTCAACCCGGGTCGGCACATTTCCGCGTATATCCTTCAGAGTTATTTCGGGGCAAAGGTCCAATAACTGAGCCTTTCTACGGGCAGCTGAGGTGCCTACGACAGCGTCAGCTTTAAGCTTGAATTTTCTTGTTTTATCCACAGAATCAGGTCTGATTAACAACCAATCTGCAGGATTCTCACGATAGGAAACACCGGCGACAACCAGTCCTTCTGGATTTTCAGTAGGAAGGTCTTTCATGGAGTGTACCGCCATATCCACACTGCCGTTGAGTAGCGCATCTTCAATTTCCTTTGTAAAAAATCCTTTCCCTTCTATTTTATCAAAACTAAGGTGCTGTATGATGTCTCCCTTTGTTTTGATGATAATAAGCTCGGCTTCTATTCCGGCATCAGCTAATCGCTTCTTTGTGAATTCTGCCTGCCACAATGCAAGATGACTGCCCCTGGTTCCTATTTTTACTTTCTTCAACATGTTTGGATTTTGCGGCAAAGGTAAATGAGTTTGTGAGTTTATCTGAGGTGAATCAGTCAGGTCAAAGTAAAATGACCCAAAATGATAGAATATTGGCAATTTCTGGAAAAGCAGTTCATACAAAAGTCTTTTCTACCTTTGTGCTCATGCAAATAGCAGCCAAAGAAATAGCCAACATGCTGGGAGGTACCCTTGAGGGCCAGGAGGATGTAATGGTGGACAAACCGGGTAAAATTGAGGAGGGTGGCTCCAGGACACTCACCTTTCTTTCGAACCCCAGGTACGAATCGTTCGCCTATACCACCAAATCTGCCGTTCTGATAGTTGACCGTAATTTTAAACCAACTTCCCCGGTGGCAGCCGACGCACTTATCAGAGTTGATGATGTGTACACTTCATTGAGCATACTTATGGAAAAATTTGCAGCAGCTCAAAAGGTGCCTGCAAAAATTTCTGAAAAAGCCAGTGTTTCTGAAGTTGTATCCATTGGAAATGAAGTGACCATTGGAGATTTCACCGTGGTTGAGGATAGGGTAGTCATCGGAAATGGTACCTTTATACATCCGCAGGTTTTTGTCGGGCAAAACGTAAGTATAGGTAGTGAATGCGTTATTTATCCCGGAGTCAGAATTTATCGGGATTGTAAAATTGGTGACCGCTGCATCATACATGCTAACGCGGTAATTGGTGGTGACGGTTTTGGATATGCTACGCAACCAGATGGCAGTTTTCACAAAATCCCTCAATTGGGAAATGTAGTAATTGAAGACGACGTGGAAATTGGTGCCAATACCACCATTGACAGGGCGACCCTGGGCTCCACTATTATTCGAAAAGGTGTTAAACTTGACAACCTCATCATGGTGGCCCATAATGTGGAAATTGATGAACATACAGCTGTGGCTGCACAAGCTGGTATTGCAGGTAGCACTAAAATCGGAAAACGTTGCCGTATTGGAGGACAAAGTGGTTTTGCAGGGCACATCAAAGTGGCTGACGGTACTCAGGTTCAGGCGCAAAGTGGTGTTGCGGGAGATGTAAATGAACCCAATACTGCTTTGTACGGCTCCCCAGCACTGAATTATGGAAGCTTTTTGCGCTCTTATGCTGGTTTCAAAAAATTACCTGATCTGTTGAAAAAGATCCAGGAACTTGAGAAAAAAATTAGAATCCTGAGTCGGTAAATCAACTCCAATCAGATAAACGACACCAATAGCCGGGCAGCGCTTTCCCTTGAAATGAAGCGCATCCAAATATTACTGTTTATTTTCGCCATTTCCTCTGAACCTATTAGAATTCATTCATTAATCAAGAACCAGGAAAACGAGTAGTGTTTTTTATGAATCAATGCACCATAAAAAAAGCGGTAAACTTAGCTGGTACAGGTCTTCATACAGGCAAAGAAGCATCTATTAATTTCCTTCCGGCTCTAGCAGGACAAGGAATCAGATTCGTCAGGACGGACCTCGACCACCAACCGCAAATCAGGGTGGATGTTGCCAGTGTATCCTCAACAAATCGTGGTACCAGCCTTCAACAGGATGGAACCTGGATACATACGGTTGAACATGTACTGGCAGCAATTTATGGCCTTGGAATTGACAACCTCACTATTGAACTGCACGGCGAAGAAGTACCCATTGTGGATGGCAGTGCAGGCCCTTATGTAAACGCCCTTATGCATGCAGGAATTGAACAACAGGATGAAGAAAAAGAATACCTGGAAATAGTAGAGCCCATTTGTTTTTCGGATGAAAAAACCGGTACAGAATTGCTTGCCCTCCCTTATGACGGGTTTCAGGTGACTACTTTAATAGACTTTAACTCCAAGATACTCGGTCAGCAATATGCTTCTTTGAACTCCTTGGAGGACTTTGCTGCTGAAATTGCTCCATGCCGGACTTTTGTTTTTCTCCATGAACTGGAGTACCTGGTAGACCATGGCCTGATAAAAGGTGGTGACTTGAGCAATGCGATAGTTATCGTTGACAGGCTTATGAACCAGGAGGAGTTGGATGCATTGGCCAAGAAACTCAATAAACCAACAGTAACCATTGACAAGGAAGGAATTCTCAACACCACTGATTTATACTTCAGCAATGAACCGGCCAGGCACAAATTACTCGATGTCATCGGTGATATTGCACTGCTGGGCAGGCCTATAAAAGGTAAAATATTTGCCAATAAGCCCGGCCATTATGCAAATGTGGAGTTCACCAAATTGCTCAAAAAAGCATTTGTTGAAAAGAGACGTGTCAAAGGAGTACCGAACTATGACCCCAATGCAGAACCAATTTACAATGCCGTGGAAATTGAGAAACTCTTGCCTCACCGTTACCCCTTCCTGTTCGTCGATAAAGTCATTGAAATGTCGAGTACCCATATTGTGGGGCTCAAAAACATCACCTTCAATGAGAGTTTTTTTCAGGGCCATTTTCCAGGAAACCCTGTAATGCCGGGGGTTCTTCAAATTGAAGCACTCGCTCAGACCGGAGGATTACTCGCCCTGTCCATCATGGAAGATCAGGGCGATTACGACACTTATTTTCTAAAAATTGACAATGTAAAATTCAAAAATAAAGTAGTACCAGGTGACACCCTGCTACTGAAACTTGAGCTTACTGCACCCATCAGAAGAGGCTTAGTGCAGATGCATGGCTCCGCTTATGTTGGAAATAAAATGGTTTCAGAAGGCGATTTAACAGCCCAGATCATCAAAAGAGCAGAAGAAAGCACTGACAAACAAATGATTTCGGATGGAAAATAACAGGAAGAGAAATGGTACGATTGAATTTTCATTCTGATTAATCAGCACGTCTGTTTATTCACAGCGTTTTATTCATCAAAAAAATTATCACTAATTATCAGCTTTTGCGCAATAATAATGCACTGCAAAAGTTAATGGAATGTTACCAAAAGTTTGGTGAAATACCGGGATTATACTTTTTACTATACACGCCTGTTTTCTTCCAACCATTTTTCGACGCTCAGAAACTATAGCAGTTTCTATTATTCTATATCTGGAACAATCTAAACCCGCCGGTACTTTATCAGAAAACTGGAACGAGCCTGGCTCACTGCAAAATCAAGAACTTACAACTGAAAAAAATGAAAATGCCCTCAGAACAAGCAACCCTACATTCTCTAATTAATGGAAACGGACACGGAATGAAATACATCCACCCCAATGCCAAAATTGGAAAAAATGTGATAATCGAACCATTTGCCACCATTTATGGCGATGTTGAAATTGGAGATGACACCTGGATTGGACCTCATGTCACCATTTTGGATGGTTCCAGAATCGGTAAAAATTGTAAGATTTTTCCGGGAGCTGTAATTGGTGCCATTCCACAGGATCTAAAATTCAAAGGTGAATACAGTCTGGTTGAATTAGGTGATGGGGTAACGGTTAGAGAGTATTGCACCTTGAATCGAGGCACTCAGGCCAGTCACCGGACTACCATAGGCAAAAATTCTTTGTTGATGGCTTATGTTCACGTTGCTCATGATTGTCATATCGGTAAAAACGTAGTGCTGGCTAATGGAGTTACCCTCGCAGGGCATATAGAAATTGATGATTACGCAATTCTTGGAGGACTTTCTGCTGTGCACCAGTTTGTAAGAATTGGTACCCATACTTTCATTGGTGGCGGATGCCTCGTTCGAAAAAATGTTCCACCTTTTGTAAAAGCCACCCGGGAACCTCTTTCTTATGCCGGGGTAAATTCAATAGGTCTGCGCCGACGTGGATTCAAAG
The DNA here is from genome assembly GCA_964423205.1 of uncultured Saprospiraceae bacterium. Taxonomy (GTDB): domain Bacteria; phylum Bacteroidota; class Bacteroidia; order Chitinophagales; family Saprospiraceae; genus UBA6168. Next base: position 123,395 of record CAYRDX010000003.1, read on the forward strand.
CTGAGCAAATTCACCAAATCCAGAATATCTACAGGATTCTGTTCGTACAGGGCAACAACACCACCCAAGCGGTTGAAATCATTGAAACTGATGTAGAGGCTACTCCCGAACGCGATTACATTCTCGAATTCATTCGCAAAGCGGACCGCGGACTCATGCGAGGATTTCAGCAGAGCAATGGGAAGAAGTAGGATAGTTTGAAGTTTGAAGTTTGAAGTTTGAAGTTTGAGCCTACTCCGAAAAGTCGAAATGGGAAAATTTGTCAAATTTTTAAAATTTGACAAATTCACAACTCGCTTATTTTCAGTAAAGTTTAAAATATTCAAATTCAACTTTGATGGTTGATTTTACTAAAAGTGACTTTCCGGAGCGGACTCAAGTTTGAAGTTTGAAGTTTGAAACTTCATATCAACCTCAAAATGAACACCTTAAAGGCATAAACCACCTAATCTAAATGTCCGTCATGGTCAATTATTCAAAAGTAGCTTATAAGACCAGCTGTGACGCATGGTTACTTGCGTATAGATTAATGAGTCAAAAATCCGAGGCCTCAGATTTCTATCATTGATAAAAAGATAACATCCCCAATGAATCAGCAATTCTCACTATGGATTTTTTCTAAATTGATTTGGGACGGATTTTCAC
>CAYRDX010000004.1:0-119640 GCA_964423205.1 uncultured Saprospiraceae bacterium
GCGCTCTCAGTTGGAGTCCATGAATTTCTACAGAGTCTGACCAGAATGCCCTTTCATAGGTGAAATAGTTTTGAACCATATTCACAAATATCATCTCCGAATCCATCATCTTGGATTCTTTTGGATCGTAAGCCAGTGCAATCCAATTTGCGAAATACATGAAATAATCTTTTTTATCGAGCACCTTGTCAACCAAAGCTTTTGAGGAAGCCCAAACTGTTTCAGGTACCTGCGGGGTGAATTCTTTCATGTAGCGGTTCAGCTTGTTAGCGATAACCGGCGTGTACATCAAGCGTACATCGTTGAAATTGACATTGTCCCAAAATTCAGCTTTGAATCGCTCCATGTACTTTGCTGTATCCAATGATCCGTCAGGCTTTTCCATATCCCTGATATCTGGATTTTGACCAGCCCTTTTGAAACTTGTAAACAGAGAGTTTGGCGCCTGAGCATAGAGGCCCTCGAGGAAAGCTTTTCTTTCGTCCAAGATCTTATTGAGCTGTTCTTTCAGGACTTTAGCCTCTGCACTGCCGGGCGCTGCCAAACTGGTTTGTCTGCTATTTTCCTGCAACTGCGCAGCTTGCCCATTCTCAAACTTCAGTGCTTTGTAAAGTAACTCATTATCCAAACTGCCTTCTACCTGCATGGCGCCTACCAAATCATTGATATTGGTTTTCATGGAAAAGGTCTGATCAAGGTCCACCAACATCTGGATATTGGCATTGTTAGGCAGTAAGACGTACAGCATTCCAGGGTGGTAAGGCTCTGGAGCATGAAAAGACATGTTTCCATTAGCGTCAATTACTGCCGTGTCGGATTTGTAGTTTTGATCTTGTACAACTCCGATAAGAAATGCTGTACCACCGTTTAGACCTTCTATCTGAATTTTAATGTTTGGCTTTTCGGCAAGCTGCTTGTAATTCTTAATATCATACAATTCGGTTGTAAGGGGTGTTTCTTTAGACTTACATGAAAAGGCCATGATTGCAATGACCAATAAAATAATGATTCTCATTGTTGATTTTTTAATGTTCAGGATTGACAGGATGCTGGATCCTGTTGCTAATGCATTAGCTATTTTGAGAAAACTGACAAAAGCATTGCAAAACAAGTACCAGTCATATTAAAGAATTAACAAATGACCTGTTATTAACAGTTTTGCACAACTTTGCATCAGCTCCACTTTGTTTTCTAAAAGTGGAGCGCAAAATTAAAATCCTGTTTCGTCAGAGAAAAGTAATTTCATTTAAGCTTGTTAAAAGTCACTTCCTTTTTAGCTCTAAAAATTCCAAAGGACACCAAAATTTAATAAGTTCACGCCTCATTTTTCTTTACCTAATTTCACCTGTTTTGAACGGTCGTTAATTTGAATTACAAAACTACCTAATTCAAACAAAGACCAGGAAAATATGTACAGGATTCATCTACCAATACTCATAAAATTATGACCTACGATACCAGTAAAATCAGAAACATTGTCCTCTTAGGACATCCCGGTTCAGGCAAGACCACTTTTGCGGAAACCATGTTGTTTGAATCGGGAGCAATCACCAGAAGAGGTTCTGTTCAGGAAAAAAACACAGTTTCCGACTATACAGAACTGGAGCACGAAAGAGGCAACTCTATTTTTTCCTCCGTTATGCATGATGACTGGCGGGGAACAAAAATCAATGTGCTTGATACACCTGGTTTTGACGACTTCATTGGCGAAGTCATATCTTCTTTAAAAGTGGCTGACACTGCTCTTATGCTGATCAATGCAAAGAGTGGAGTAGAAGTGGGCACTGAACTACTTTGGGAATATGTTGAGAAATTTCAAACCCCATCAATATTTGTAATCAATCAGTTAGATCACGAAAAGGCTGATTACGAAACCGCTCTTGAGCAAACCAAGGCTCGTTTTGGTAACCATGTTCTTCCTTTCCAATTTCCTATCAATGCAGGTACTAATTTCAACAGCATTGTTGATGCTCTAAGGATGGTAATGTATGTATTCCCTCCGGGAGGCGGAAAGCCAGAGAAAAAACCAATTCCTGATTCAGAAAAGGATAAAGCTTTGGCAATGCACAATGCACTGGTAGAAGCAGCTGCCGAAAATGACGAAGAACTCATGGAGCGTTTCTTTGACAAAGGCACTTTGTCTGAGGATGAATTAGCTTTTGGTCTTCGCATTGCTATTGCGAAGCAGGCTATTTTCCCGGTTTTCTGTTGTTCAGCGGCCAAAAATTTTGGCAGCGGCAGGATTATGGGATTCCTGAATGATGTTTGTCCGTCTCCTGCTGACAGAAATGAAACACCCTTGCAGGATGGTGGAACCTTGAAATGCGACGACAAGGAGGAAGCGACTATCTTCATATTCAAGACCCATAATGAACCACGGGTCGGCAACTTGTCTTATTTTAAAGTTTATTCAGGTACTATTAAGCCAGGTGATGAACTTGTAAATGCTGAAAACAGAACGACTGAAAGATTTGGTCAACTTTATGTTGTGAACGGTAAGAACCGGGAATCGGTAGATGAATTAAAAGCAGGGGATATTGGTTGTGCAGTTAAACTCAAAAACTCCCACACCAATCAGTCTTTAAGTAAAAAAGGAGTTGACAGGGCAATAGAACCCATGCACTTCCCCAATCCCCGCATCGAATTTGCGGTCAATCCACCAAGTAAAAATGATATGGAGAAGCTAATGAAGGCACTTTATTCCATATCGGAAGAGGATCCAACTTTGATCGTTGAGCAATCACAATCCTTGAAACAAACTCTTCTTTACGGACAAGGACAATTGCACCTCGATTTGGTGAAACACCGGGTAGCTACTGAATTCGGAGTTGAAATGGAGTTCATTAAGCCTCGAATTCCTTATCGTGAAACCATCACCCGGGAATCGAACGAAATGTACCGCCACAAGAAACAGAGTGGTGGTGCCGGTCAGTTCGCTGAAGTTCACATGAGGATTGAACCATACTACGAGGGCATGTCTGATCCTGCCGGACTAACAGTCAGAAACAAGGAGATTGATGAATTACCCTGGGGTGGCAAACTTGCATTTTACTGGTGCATCGTTGGCGGATCTATTGACTCCCGCTTCAGCAACGCTATCAAGAAGGGTATTTTGCAGAAAATGGAAGAAGGCCCACTTACGGGATCCACTTGTCAGGATATCAGAGTATGTATTTATGATGGTAAAATGCACCCTGTCGATTCAAATGATATGGCCTTTATGACAGCCAGTATGCAAGCATTCAGAGCAAACTTTGGCAAGGCCAGTCCACAAATTCTGGAACCTATTTACGATGTAGAGATTCTTTGTTCTGATGATGTGATGGGTGATGTGATGGGAGATTTGCAGACAAGGCGTGCCATCATTATGGGAATGGGTGCTGAGGGTCATTATCAGAAAATCATGGCCAAAGTACCCCTGGCTGAATTGTACCAGTATTCCTCCACTCTCAGGTCCATTTCACAGGGCCGAGCCAAGTTTTCGAGAAAGTTTGCGGAATATGCTTCCGTACCAACAGACGTTCAACAGAAACTAATTGCAGAGCATAAATCTCAGCAAGAGGAGGAAAATTAAGTAAGGATAGAAATCTCAATAACGACTAGCCCGGTATGTTTTCCATGCCGGGCTTGTTAGTATTGATTTGGTCAATGCAATTCAGGACATTGGTTAATAGCCTTTGGAATCAATATGGACTTATTTTGAAATCTTTTGTCCGGACTTTCGTCGGTTCAGGAATACCTTGACCATAATGAGCAGTTTTTTTAAAAGCAAAAACAAGGTCATTGTCAGGCTCTTATAAGGTTGGCGTGTTAAGAGTTTCCAACCAATCCACCCTACCCAGAATGCCATGGCCGCAAACGACAATTCACCAAACCGCGTAAAACCCCTGAAATCATGCATGTTCAGCCTCAATAATTCATACATCACAAAATCACCTACGATATAGAGGCTGTTTATCCAGAATAAAATGGCCATCGCCTTTACCATTTTCCCCAAAAGCAAAGTCTCCTGAACCGCCATACCTGACTTTTCATGGCGCAACATCCCCATCCTGAACCTGATATACCGGTGCGCACTAAAGATGTAAGTATGAAATGTTGCGATATAGAAAGCCATTTCCAGCCCACCGTAAAACGGAGAATAAAACTTCCTACCTATCTCCTGTCGCAAAGCGACTGACGCAAATAAGAACAAACCAGCAAAGTAAAGGAATTGACCAAGCGGTAAAATCAGATGCTTCGAATCATTACCATCAAATTTGTACTTAGGAAAAAGTCGAAGTTTTACAGAGAAAAAAAAAGCAGCACCTAAGGACAGTGTAAAATAAACCGGCAGGAATAAAAATTCAGGATTCCTGATATACAGTCCCTGGAGCACAAACACATGGTGAACACATGTCAAAGCAAATACCAGCAGCAGAAGTGCAAAAAAAAAGTCAGCCCTTTTGTTACTATCCCTGCGGATCAGGAATCCAATAGATGTTGTTGCATTGAATACAATACAAACAATAAGCAAAACAAAAGAGACCGTTCCAAGTGGACCAAGGTAGAATTTCACTTTACAGAAAATTAATTTCCAAAAGTAAAGCTTAAATCTGTTGATTGTAAATATCGTCCCGTAACTCCTTCTGCATTACCACTCCCCGTTTTTTTAATTGAGTTTTAATACCGCTTTAATTGGTGTTTCTTCCGACTGAAGCAACTTTGTTCAGCATTTTAGGGGCAAAAGATAGAAATGAAAGGCTGTGACAAACGAATCACCTTTAAAGCTGGAAGCCTTTGTGGAGTTTTAGAATGCATATTCAGTAAGGTTACAAATTTGTTCGACATACCAGGGCATCTGCCTCGCGAAAGAGCGAGGCAGTTCTTTTTACCTTATTCTTTTGACTCGCCCTGATTCCATTTAATTAATTTTTCATCGAGATAATAAAGCTTATGTTAGTCAGTAGTGCCTCATCATATTAAGATGGGGCTTTTTCATTTTTGACATTCACAATAGGTTTTGTCAACTGATTCTTGTGTTTCGTTTATTAGCTATCGCTCTTTTACTTATTTTGACCCGGTTATGAAGCTCAATGAATCATACACTAAAGCACTTCTTAAAGGCAGAGAGGAGTTGGTAAAATCATTTTCCAAGACCGACTCATGGCAATTCCTAGAAACAGATGGTTTTTTCATTTGGGGAAACTTCAAACAGTTTTCTTTCAAAACAGCAATAAAATTCAGAGCAGAAGAAGAGGGTACTGTTTCATCAGGGGAAGATTTTTCGCCATTGCATAATCACCACTCCCTGAAATTTCTTTGCAGTTGCCATTCGTCAGAAAGGCCATGTGCCCATGTGGCTGCCCTTTTGGTGATGTTTTATGAATATCCACAGCTATTCCGAAAATCAGAAAACTCTCCGGCATTTTTCCAGGCAACTGATTTTGTTCAGATTCACGAAAGCCCTGGAGACACTGAATCTGACAGCGAAACAGAATGCCAACGAATCAGCAACCGTATCAAAAACATTCAAAAGAGAGGTTCATTGATGCAATCTGGGTTGTCGCAGATGGAAGCCTGGTTGATTGACCTACTTAGAACCGGTATAGCAGGTTTGGAAGAAAACGCAAAGAATCGCTTACATGATCAGGCAGTCAGGCTGGTAGATGCGAAACTGGGGTCTCTAGCCCGAAGAATCAGGGTAGTCGCTGAAGAACTGGACTCTGAGAACTGGATTGAAGAAATAGTAAAGGAAGTTGGCGAGTTGTACCTACACCTGAAAGGATTCCAAAACCTCGAAACCTTGCCAGATGGCCTGCAGGATGATTTGCTGGTTATGGCTGGTGTTCATCCCAGGAAATCAGAAATACTCAAGGGTGAATCAATAAGCGATACTTGGATTCTTGCAGGGGAATATTATAAAAGTGAAGAGAAGAATCTGACATCCCGAAGAATGTGGTTTTGGGGAGAACATACTCAAAAACCGCTTCTGGTTCTTGATTTTTACCCACAACCATTGGAAAGCATTTTAGAACATGAACGCACTTTCTTAAAGGAGCCTAATTTCCCTCTATTCTACCCTGGAGGTATTGCCATCAATGGTGATGTAGCATTTTATCCGTCTGCATTCCCCACAAGAGGTATCTTCAAAAGTGCAAGTTTGTTAGAAGAACCATTTGTAATTGATTTTGGCAATGAGACCATTGAGGAGTTCATATCAGGTTATGCTGAAGCATTATCCGTTAATCCCTGGATAACGCCCTATCCGGGCATTTTAAGAAATATCGTACCTGTCTTTGAAAAGGATCAATTTTCTTTAATTGATACCCACCTGAACAAATTGAACAGTCTGGTGGACTCTGAATACGGATGGAAACTGATTACTGCATCTGCAGGTATGCCCATTAACATATTGGGTGACTGGGATGGTCGGTTATTCAGAATATTATCTGCTCACATTCCATTTCATAACGACTCATCGAAGCATGTCCTTTACGCCTGAGTTTGTTTATTGATCAATTTGTTACCCGGAATTTTATACCATTTCCTATCACTATTTTTGCGCTCTCATAAGCACTAATGATACCTAAATTAATCGTACACGGCGGCGCATGGAATATTCCTATGCTTTTAACACTCCCAGAATGGCATTTGCCTTCATGCAGGAAGATGGAACAATATTCGTCAATTGCTAAATACGCGTATTTAGTGACAATCCTTTTTTTGACTCAAAATAAGATCAAGTATTGAAGTATAATGAGAGAATAATTGGGCGGTTTGGTTCCGGGCAAAATGAACCATTACTGATTGCCATAGCAGCGATGCACGGAAATGAGAAGGCTGGCGTTTTAGCGCTTGAAAAAGTGTTTGAATTGCTTGAAATCGAAATTGACAAAAATCCCGGATTTACTTTCATAGGTAACTTCATTGGGCTCATAGGCAATCTAAAGGGACTGCAGCAAAACAAGAGGTTTTTGGCAAAAGACCTAAACAGGCTATGGACGGTTGAAAATGTTGCACAATTTTTCCAGCAAGACCCTTCAGAATTAAAAGACGAAGATGCCGAACTGATAGCCCTCCTGGACTCGATAAATGAAGAAATCGAACGCAGTAAACCAGAGCGGATTGTTATCATAGACTTGCATACAACTTCAGCCAGAGGAGGTATATTCTCCATTGCAACAGATGCGCCCGAAAGTATCCGGATAGCAATAGAACTTCATGCTCCCGTTATTACAGGAATGCTATCAGGATTGGGTGGAACCACGCTGCACTATTTCAATCCTGAAAATACCGGCCTGCCTATTACCGCCGTTGCCTTTGAAGCCGGTCACCATGAGAATCCATTGTCTGTTAACAGGTGTGTTTCTGCAATTGTAAATTGTATGAGAACAATAGGATGTGTAAAACGGGAGGACGTTGAACATCATCACGACACCCTATTGCTAGAGTATTCAAAGGGGTTGCCCAAAATTGCTGAATTGCTTGCAGTACATAAAATCTCATTCAAAGACCAATTCGTCATGAAACCCGGTTACAAAAATTTTCAACGCATTAGTAAGGGGGAAGAATTGGCGATTGATCGAAATGGTCCGGTCTTATCTCCATACGATGGGCTCATTCTAATGCCGCTATATCAGCCACAAGGTGCAGAGGGATTTTTTATAGTAAGAGAGATTGGATAAGGTTATTATTTCAAGCTAACCTTAGCACCCAGTTGGACTGAAAAAGTATAGAACCTGTCTTTGTTGGTGCCAATTCCCGAAGAATTGAGATAATGCTGGTAATTAGGCTGGAAGAACAAACTCCAGTTGGGAGTCACGTACCTCTCGACTCCGAAACCAATATTTGCAGTCAGGTAAAGGTTATCTTTCAACCTGCCTCCATCAGCAAGACCTTTGGGGAATTCTTTTCCTTTGAGGAACGATTGTGTTTCGCTACCAGGTGCTGTTGCGCCGGGATTAATGAAGGCGGGTGTATATTTATACTGAATTTCATACACCGAAGAAGTTATGAAATGCATGGATGCACCCACGTGTCCATATAATCTCCAATTGCCCTGATCTTTGTAATGATACCTGAGATTTAAAGGCACCTGAAAAATATCTTGCTGAATGCCATGGAAATTTTCTTCCACGTAATATTTGACTGTTTTAAACAGGAAAATCGGAGTATTGGGAACGTAGCGCTTGAATGAATAGATACCACCGGATTGGAATTCAAACTTACCCTTCTTCAAACTCACTGAAAATCCTGCGCCATATCCACTGGCACCTGTAAATTCAGAGGTAGTGGAAATGAGCGTATCTGTCAAATTGAAACTCTCTGAAGGAGAGAAAACGTAGGTGTAGTCAGTAGCAGTAAAAAATCCAAACCTCAAATTCCCCGCAACCGATGTCCCATTTATATGCGCGATAGCAAGTTCCGGCTTTTCAAGTGATTTTACAAGGTCAATCTTATTGAAGCCCTTGAAATCCTGGTTAGCTGTATCATAAGTTTTACCAGTATTGTCATTTACAGCATGGTCACTAATTCGATTCTTAAGTTGTGCAATTTCAGAAGTTCTTAATTTAGCCGCGTTCCACGGAAGAACCGGTAATAGCTGCCCCCTGTGATGATTATCTGAAAACATAACAGCAGGCTGCTGTACAGAAGGTGGCAACAAAATAGATTGCCCAGTTCCAGTCGAAAAATATCCAGGGATAAAGTTCTGCACAAAAGTAAAACTGGATACGGGATAATCCAATCTAAGGTAACCTAAGGATTGCTCGTTGATTTGTCCACGGTAAATTGCGGTGGATGTAATTCCAGACTCTTGATTCCTATCTTTTGCCTTATCAATAACCTCAGTTGCCAGCGGCATAAACCGAATAAAGGTTAGGATAATAAGGAACACCAAAGCCAATTCTGCAACTTTGTATTTGATGAGTTTATAACGCAGTGAAAATTCTTCCTCCAGTCTTTGCGCCATCAATGGCCAGTGGGATTCTTTAGTAGGCGCGTCGTAATGCTGGAGTGAATCATAGGCCAGACTGTCAACTTCCAGCTCTTGTTCTATCAGTTCTGCTGCTTCTTCTGCTTCCAGTCTGTGTTCAAAAGCTGACCAATTGGCATCAGGATGGGCAACTTCCATGCGGGAAAGTTTGCCAGCAATCAGCCCGTCCAGCAATTCATTGCCGGCAGGATCCGCATTAAGCCTTTCTTCAAACAGCCTCCAACTCCTGGGGTTGTAATCTGCTTCAAGATCCTTTAATGCGTCTCTGATAATGTTATCGAGATGCTTATTTGGATTCATATACAGCGTTGCGTGCTATTAATGCATCTTGCAATTTAATTCTTGCTTTTACCAGGTTCGAACGAGATGTACTTTCCGTGATGTCCAACATTTCTGCAATTTCCTTGTGCGAAAAACCTTCGAGAACATAAAGGTTGAAAACTGCACGATAAGCAGGGCTCAATTCCTGAACAGTCTGTAAAATCTCTTTTTCAGTGAGCTGGCTCAGAGCATCGGCATCAGAAATACTGAGACTATATGCAGTCTCAATATCTTCAGTCCGTTGCCGTACCATTTTCCTGTAATGATCAATTGCTGTATTGACCATTATGCGCCTTATCCAGGAACTCAGCGAGGTACCCAAATGATACCTGTAAAGGTTCTTGAAAACTTTAATAAAACCTTCATGCAGTATATCCAAGGCTTCATCCTCGTTACTGGCATAACGCAGACAAACCCCCATCATCTTAGGGTAGTGCTCTTCATAAAGAAGTTTCTGTGCCCAACGTTCCCGCTGAATACAAGCGGAGATGATGTCTTTTTCTTCGTAACCGAACGGTAATGCGAAATCCATACAATTGCTGATTCTGAAAAAAAAGCGCTTCCGTTCATTCACTTAGGGTTGATTTTCTTTGAAAAAACGGAAAATACTTCTCAAATGCTGCCAATGTCATTGGCATAAATCATTTAAAATTATTGTATTTCTAAGCAAACGGAATTCTGATAAATTGGTTTTTGCAAGGTGTGAAAGCATACAACTGCTGTAAAAGGAAACCCAAGGTAAACAGAAGATTTTGCTTTTTCCCTTTTGTAGGCGACAATAACATATATTCTCTTGCTTTTTCAAACAAAAAAATAGAACAACTTTAAACAATTAAAACAAAATGTTGATAATAATATTGCCCTTTTATTACCTTTGCAATTCAATAAAAATGCCTGGATATGGCAATAATTGAAAGTAGAATTTGTCCAATACCACCCCGGAAATTGTCGGGACTCTTTAAATTTTGATGTGGTGTTCCTGAAAGTACTAAGTTCTGAGTCAAAAATAAAGTAGCCAAATTGTTTTCTTAACCACTTGAAAATCAGTTGTCAAACTTTTGCCTTTTGCCTTTTTACTTTTTACTTGTTCCTAAGCTAATACTTAATTGAATGTCAAAATCCAAATCCCCTTCCAATGGTAATCAGCCCCAAAATGGCAATGGCTCCCATGCGGAGAGTAATGTGGTTACTATTTCCGGGATGTATGAAAATTATTTTCTGGACTACGCCAGTTACGTTATTCTCGAGCGGGCTGTGCCAGCCATTGAAGACGGCTTGAAGCCGGTACAACGGCGGATACTTCATGCCATGTATACTACTGATGACGGGCGCTACCACAAAGTAGCCAACATCATTGGCAACACCATGCAGTACCACCCACATGGTGATGCCGCCATAGGTGATGCGTTGGTCAACCTTGGTCAAAAAGATTTGCTTATTGACACACAAGGTAACTGGGGTGATTACAGAACTGGGGACAATGCAGCAGCTCCAAGATACATTGAAGCTCGGCTCTCAAAATTTGCACTCGAAGTGTCATTTAACCCCCAAACCACCCATTGGCAACTCAGTTATGATGGCAGAAAAAAGGAACCCATCAACCTTCCGATGAAATTCCCCCTTGTTCTTGCTCAAGGTGTTGATGGCATCGCAGTAGGACTTTCCACCAAGATTCTTCCGCACAATTTCATAGAGCTTTGCGAAGCATCCATTGACGTGCTTAAAGGCAAGAAAATTAAACTCTATCCTGATTTTCAAACCGGAGGCCTCCTGGATGCCAGTGATTACAACGGAGGCATGAGGGGAGGCAAAGTGAAATGCAGAGCAAGAATAGAAAAAGCAGATAAAAATCTTCTGCTCATCAAAGAACTGCCTTATGGAGTGACCACCGAGTCATTGATAGAAAGTGTTGGAAAAGCCGTGGACAAAGGACAAATCAAGATCAAAAAGATTGATGACAATACTGCAGCAGATGTGGAAATTGCCATTGAATTAAACCCGGGTGTATCTCCGGATGTGGCTATTGACGCGCTCTATGCCTTCACATCCTGCGAATCGTCCATTTCTCCCAACGCCTGTGTCATTATCGACAACAGACCCCATTTTACTACAGTCGAAGACTTATTGAAGATTTCCACCGAAAACACAAAAGATTTATTACGTCAGGAACTGGAAATCAAGAAGAGTGAACTTGAGGAAAAATGGATGTTTGCCAGCCTGGAAAAGATTTTCATCGAAAACCGGATTTACCACCATATAGAAGAGTGCGAGAGTTGGGAAGAAGTCATGGAAACCATTTACAGGGAATTGCGCAAATACGTGGCAACCCCTTCCGACAACAAGGGAAAAGCTGAAAAAAGGCTCATCCTGTTCAGAGACTTGAATGACGAAGATATCGTCAGGCTTACGGAGATTAAAATAAAGCGGATTTCAAAATACAATTCCTTCAAAGCTGATGAACTTATTGAATCCCTGATTGAGGAACTGAAGGACACGGAATACCATCTTACCAACCTGACTGAGTTCTGTATTGCATACTTTAAAAACCTGATCGACAAATTTGGCAAAGGAAAAGAGCGCAAAACCGAAATTACCAGTTTCGACAGCATTCAGGCAACTCAGGTTGTTGCCAATAATGCCAAGCTCTATGTTGACAGGAAAGAAGGATTTATTGGCTCAAGTCTGAAAAAAGATGAATTTGTTTGTGATTGCTCTGACATTGATGACATCATCGTTTTCAGACGCGATGGCAAATTCCAGGTCAGCAAAATCGACGACAAAGTCTTTGTCGGTAAAGACATTATTCATGTGGATGTGTGGAAAAAATCCGATGACCGCAGCACTTATAATTTGATTTACCTCGACGGGAAAAGTGGAAGGAGTATGGCCAAACGCTTTAATGTCACCGCTATTACCCGCGACAAAGAATACGACCTAACTCAAGGATCGCCCAATTCGAAAGTCCTGTACTTTTCAGCTAATCCAAACGGAGAGGCAGAACTGGTAACCCTCACGCTCAGCCCCAACTGCCCGGCCAGAATCAAAGTGTTTGATTACGGTTTTGCCGATATCGATATTAAAGGCAGAAGTTCCCAGGGGAATATCGTCACCAAATATCCAGTCAAAAAAGTCACTTTGAAAGAGGCGGGACAATCCACAATTGGAGCAATCAAAATCTGGATGGACGAGGTAAGCGGGCGCCTCAACACCGATGAAAGAGGCACCTACCTCGGTGCTTTTGACACTGGAGATATGATTCTCAGTGTGTATAACGATGGGACTTATGAAATGACCGATTATGAGCTCACACGCAGATTTGAGGTAAAAGACCTTATTCATATTGGCAAATACGATCCGGAACTGGTCATCAGTGCAGTTTATTTTGAAGGCGCTAAAGAATGGACCATGATCAAACGGTTTAAAATCGAAACCTCCACTCTCGACCAACGATTCTCTTTCCTCTCCGAACACAAGAATTCCAAACTGCTATTTGCATCCGCAAAGCCTGACCCAAGAATAAGGTACAGCATAAAGGTAAAGTCCAAAAAACTGGATGGGGAAGTCAGCCTGGCTGATTTCATAGATGTAAAAGGTTGGAAAGCGTTAGGCAACAAACTCAGTGACCAGAAACTGCTGCAGGTTTTTGAAATCGAAGTTCCACTGGAAAAAGAGGACACTGCCAAAAAGGATGACGATACCAAGTATCATGTCGGTGATTCAGTCGATTTTGATATTGGAAAAAATGGGCAAGGAAAGCTGTTTGAATAATGTGCTGACTCAGGGTTTTCTGAAAAGAGCGAGAAATTCCACATTTTTTTTCTGCTCGTTTTCCACATCAGTTGGCACTACCCCCATTTCAATCAAACCATTCATTTTGGCGAAATCCACCACCCTGTGTATAGCTCTTTCCTGAAGGGCTTTATTCTTCACAATACCTCTTTTCAGGTTTATTTTTTCTTCCAGTTCAAATTGAGGTTTTATCAGCAATAACATTAAGCCCCCTGACTTTACCAAGCTTTTTAGAGTTGGAATGACCAATGTGAGTGAAACAAAAGAAATATCGGCGACTATGATATCCACTTCACTTTCATCCAAATGACTGAGGTTAATATCACGTATATCGAAATTCTCCCGGAAAAGCACCTTTTGGTGTTCACGTAAACTCTGGACCAATTGCTCAGAACCAACATCCACAGCATAAACTTTGGAAGCTCCATGTTGCAAAGCACAATCGGTAAAACCACCAGTGGAGGCACCGGCATCGAGCACTCTTTTATGCTCAAATTCTATTTCGAAGTGACGGATGGCTTTTTCCAGCTTCATTCCTCCCTGGCTGACATACCTGACAGTGTTACCGGTGACTGTTATTATGAAGGAATCGTCTACAGCCATTGATGGTTTGTGAGTAACCTCCCCGTTTATATGAACAAGTCCCTTTTTTATGGCGTGCTGAGCACGTTGCCGAGTCTCAAAATGTCCGTTTACGACAAGCCAAATATCCAGTCGCATATCACTTTGCTTATTCTGCAAATTTAACTTCTGTTTCAGTTCCCTTCATGTTATGTGTCTAACTTAGCCACCAAACTCAGAAAATATGACCTGGATAAAAACTATTCCATACGAAAACGCGGATCTAAACCTGAAAAAGATCTATGACCGTGTTTCCGGCCCCGATAATAATGTGGACAACATCCTGCTGGTACATAGTCTCAGGCCTCATACATTGACCGGGCACATGACTTTGTATAAAAGTGTTCTACATCATACGAGCAACCAACTCCCGAAATGGTATCTCGAGGCTATTGGCACATTCGTTAGCATGCTGAACAACTGCGTCTATTGTGTGGAGCACCATTTCACCGGTCTTGCGAGATTGGTTAACGACTCAGGCAAATCGGAAGCCATTTACGCTGCCCTGAAATCCAATAAGCCAGACCTTTTTTTCGATGGAGCACACCTTGCGGGCCTTCTTTATGCTATGATATTGACAAATACTCCGGACAGAGTAACTGCAGAACACATCGCTCAGCTAAAAAATTCGGGACTTTCGGATGGCGAAATCCTGGAAATAAATCAGGTAGTTGCCTACTTTAATTACGCCAATCGTACGGTTTTGGGCTTGGGTGTAACAGTAGAGGGAGATTTACTTGGTTTGTCGCCCGGGAATTCATCAGATACCGACAATTGGAAACATACCTAAACAAAAGTCTGGATGGAGAAAATGAGTGTGTATGACAAAGGCTATTCCAGTGCCTGACTTTTCTCAAAACTATTCATTGTTAATCCTTTCCGCACTAATTTTGGTTAGTACAACCCCGGTACTACCGGGTAAAATAACAGCCAAAACATTACTTTTGCCACTCAAAAATCTCCAGGCTGGTTTTTGTAATTTGACAAGCACCACATAATCAAATAAACCCAATTCAGAAAAATTATGAGTAATACCACCTTCTTCGAACGTTTTGCAAATCGACACATTGGGCCTAACGAAAAGGAAACATCCCTTTTGCTTGAAACTATTGGGGCTGATTCTCTCGACCAGTTAATTGACGAGACCGTCCCCAATGCCATTCGTTCGGATAAAGAACTTTCTTTACCTGCGCCTCTTTCGGAATTTGAAATGCTCAGGGAGATTAAAGAGATTTCAACCCTGAACCGTATATTCAAAACATACATTGGTAACGGGTACTATGGCACCATCGTGCCCTCCGTGATTAAAAGGAATATTTTTGAAAATCCGGGATGGTACACGCAATATACACCTTACCAGGCTGAGATATCACAGGGAAGGCTTGAAGCTTTGCTTAATTACCAAACCATGGTAAGTGACCTGACCGGTTTCCCCATCGCCAATGCTTCACTACTCGATGAAGGCACCGCCGCTGCAGAGGCCATGACTATGTTTTACAGCGTTAAAAACAAAAGGGCAAAGGACGAAGCAGCTAATGAGTTCTTTGTGGACGAGAAGGTATTTGATCAAACAATTGATGTATTGTACACCCGCGCCAAGCCATTTGGTATTGAGGTGGTAGTTGGTGATTGGAAAAATTATGAATTCTCCGAAAAGACATTTGGCGTTTTGCTTCAGTATCCGTCCAGAAACGGGTCAATCGAAGATTTCCGTGCTTTCACGGAAAAGGCAAATGCTCATGAAGTTTATGTCACCGTTGCTGCTGATATTCTCGCCCTTGCAATATTGAAACCACCTGCAGAATGGGGAGCCGACTGTGCTGTTGGCAGTACCCAGCGATTTGGTATACCCATAGGTTTTGGTGGACCTCACGCTGCCTATTTTGCGACTAAAGAAGATTTTAAACGCATCATTCCTGGCAGGATTATAGGCGTATCAGTTGACTCACATGGCAACCGGGCCTTGCGCATGGCATTGCAAACCCGTGAACAACATATCCGTCGTGAAAAGGCTACCAGTAATATTTGCACCGCTCAAGCTCTGCTGGCCATTATGGCAGGTATGTATGCAACTTGGCATGGCCCGCAAGGTATAAAGGCCATTGCTGACCGAGTACATGGATATGCCCAGATTCTGAATGCCAACCTAAAGCGACTTGGGTACAATCAAACCAATGAAAACTTCTTCGATACACTTTGTATTGAGATGGACGACAAGACCCAGGATATTTTGCACCATCTAAGCACTTTTAATGAAATCAACCTATTCTTCAGGAATAATAGGGTGCAAATCAGTCTTGACGAAACAGTGACCGATGAGGATATTGACTTACTCATCAGCCTTTTCAGTCAGTCTATAGACAAGGACAGCAAGGCGGACTTTTCACAGGTAAAAGGATACAATTTCCAAAAGGAACTGCATAGAGAGTCCGAATACCTTACCCATGATGTATTCAATAATTATCACACGGAAACCAAAATGATGCGTTACATCAAGCGCCTGGAGCATAAAGATCTCTCTTTGGTTTATTCTATGATTCCGCTTGGTAGTTGCACAATGAAGCTCAACGCCGCTACGGAGTTGATGCCTTTAAGTTGGAGACATTTCAGTGAAATTCACCCATTTGCACCGGAAGACCAAACTCAAGGATACAGGGAAATCATCAAGGAACTGGAAAGCTATCTCGCTGAAATCACAGGGTTTACCGCCTGTTCATTGCAACCAAACTCAGGGGCCCAGGGAGAATATGCCGGTCTGATGGTAATACAAGCATATCATGAATCAAAAGGTGATTATCATCGTAAAATCGCCCTGATACCGTCTTCAGCACATGGTACAAATCCAGCCAGCGCAGCCATGGCGGGCATGGATATCGTTGTTGTTAATTGCGATAAAGCTGGAAACGTGGATGCAGATGACCTGAAGGCAAAAGCAGAACAGTATAAAGATACCTTGTCCTGTTTAATGCTGACTTACCCATCAACTCACGGTGTTTTTGAAACAGGAGTGAGAAAGATGTGTCAGGTCATACACGACAATGGAGGCCTTGTTTACATGGACGGAGCCAATATGAACGCACAGGTTGGATTGACCAGTCCCGGCATTATCGGTGCGGATGTGTGTCATCTGAACCTGCATAAAACATTTGCTATTCCGCATGGAGGGGGTGGTCCAGGTATGGGCCCCATTTGCGTCAATGGTAAACTTGCTCCCTTCCTTCCGGGTCATTCTCTTGTGAGAACGGGGGGCGAAAAGGCCATTAACGCAGTGTCATCGGCACCTTGGGGAAGTGCCAGTATTTTACTGATATCTTATGCTTACATCAGAATGCTTGGAGCAGAAGGATTGACCAATGCAACCAAATTCGCCATTCTGAATGCCAACTACATCAAAACGAGACTGGAAAATGCCTATCCGGTTTTGTACACCGGCAAGAAAGGCAGGGCTGCACATGAACTCATTATTGACCTAAGGCCCTACAAAAATTTCTGCTCTGCCGAAGACGTGGCCAAAAGGTTGATGGATTATGGTTTCCACGCACCTACGCTATCATTTCCAGTTGCAGGCACCCTGATGATAGAGCCAACAGAAAGTGAGGATATAGCCGAATTGGACCGTTTCTGTGATGCCATGTTGGAAATCCGCAAAGAGATAGATGAAGTTGCATCTGGAGAGGTGGCTCCTGAGCAGAGCGTTTTACACAATGCACCTCATACCGTAGAATCAGTTACTGCCTCGGAATGGACTCATCCATATTCCCGCGAACAGGCTGCTTATCCACTTCCATACCTTCGTGAAGGATTCAAATTCTGGCCTTCAGTTGGCAGGGTGGATAATGCTTATGGCGACAGAAACCTGGTTTGTACCTGTCCTCCGATGGAAGCCTACATGTAAAATTACAAGAGGGCGTAAACCAATACCAAGTGTTCACGCCCTCTTCTCTATTAACCTTGCCGGCCTCAATAAGCCCTTTCGTTTTTATTCTCCATATAATTCATAAAAGAACGGTTTGCTACCATATTCCCGCCCGGCGTCGGATAGTCGCCGGTGAAGTACCAATCTCCTCTATGATTTGGACAAGCTGCATGTAATCCTTCAATGGTTTGGAAAATGACCTGTACTTCAAGGTTCAGCTCTTTAGGTGTTACGATTTTAGAAATCATTGCCGCAATTTCACGTGTCTTGAAATGAGCGTAAAGCTCTTTTACGGCGTTTATCATTTCTTCTTTAGGCAACTGAACCTGGTCTTTACATTTTTGATAAGTTTCCATCAGAAGGTGTGTTTGACCAGTGACTTCCAGTAGTTTGAGTAAAGCCTTAAAAGCAACGAAGGAATTCAGTTTCGACATATCTATACCATAACAATCAGGGTATCTAATCTGTGGAGCACTGGACACGATAATGATCTTTTTTGGCTTTAAACGGCCCACTATGCTGATGATGCTCTTGCGCAAAGTGGTACCCCGCACAATACTATCATCCAGTAAAACAATATTGTCCACATCATCCTGGACAGTCCCGTAAGTTACATCGTAGCCATGTGAAACGAGGTTGCCCCTGCTTTGGTCATCAGCAATAAAAGTCCGGAGCTTGGCATCTTTATGTATGATTTTTTCCACCCTGGGCCTTGAAGCCAATATGTCATTGATTGACTTGGCATCCGGATTTGGGCCAAGGGCGAGAATTTTATTCACCTTGGTCTCTCTTAACTTATTCTCCACTCCTCGGATTAAACCTAAGAAGGCAGCTTCTGCAGTATTGGGTACATAAGAAAATATCGTGTGTTCAATGTCATTATCGATAGCCTCCATTACAGGAATGGCAAGCTGTTCACCCAATTGTTTTCGCTCATTATAAATATCCCTGTCATTTCCCCTGGAAAAATAAATGCGCTCAAAGGAACAGGACTTTTTATTTCCTTCCTCAATGAAGGGCAGTTCCTGTAAGTTGCCGCTCTTTTTAATGATTAAGGCATGTCCGGGCTTTAGTTCTTTTACAGATGAATACTTTACATCAAAAGCTGTTTGAATGGTGGGCCTCTCCGAACATACCACTGCTACCTCGTCGTCGTGATAATAAAAGGCAGGCCTGATGCCATTGGGGTCGCGCATGACAAAAGCATCCCCATGACCGATGAGTCCAGCCATTGTGTAACCTCCGTCAAATTTCTTACTAGCCCTTCGCAAAAGGCGCTGAACGTCCAGATTTTCAAAAATCAGGTCATTGATTTCCTGATTATTATATCCATCAGGTTTGTACCAGGTGTGTAACCTTTGCACTTCATCGTCCAGAAAGTGGCCGATTTTTTCCAGCACCGTTACGGTATCGGTTCTTTCCATGGGGTATTGGCCAAAACTTACCAATTCTTCAAATAGCTCGTTTACATTGGTCAGGTTGAAATTTCCGGCAAGGACCAAAGTCCTGTTTATCCAGTTGTTTTTACGGATGAATGGATGAACGTTTTTCACACTGTTCTCGCCATGGGTTCCGTACCTCAAGTGCCCCAGTAACAATTCGCCAATAAACGGTACTTTGTTTTTTAACCAGGTTATGTCCTGATCTTTATCCTTCGGAACGTCATTGATCTTGTTGTAAACAGTCTTGAAAATGCTTTGGATAGAATTTGACCCATTGCTACGCTTGCGATGAATTACCTTCACTCCGGGAGGTATGTCCAACTTTACAGATGCCAAGCCTGCTCCATCCTGACCTCTGTTTCTTTGCTTCTCCATCAGCAATTGAAGCTTATTAAGGCCATAGAGAACAGTGCCGTATTTTTCGGCATAATAATTCATTGGCTTTAGCAATCGTATAAGAGCAATGCCACACTCATGTCTGATAAAATCACTCATTCTTTTAAGAAAATGAAATGCAAAAAGGGAATGGTAAATCCATTCTCCTTCCTCACAAAATTGACCTCTTTATCATTCGGAAGAACTGCAAAGTTACATCTATGACCGTAACCACCAAAGCTTAAAACCAGGGAACGGGTTTAGTACAAATCTTAGTTATAATTGAATTAATTTCCCTGAAAATACACCTAATTTGTTGCGCCACGATAATCAACCTGTAGGAAAGCAAGGTACGACCTGAATTCAGGTGTTTCAGACCTGTGGCTTCGTCAAAAAGACCTTTTAGGAATCGAACCGGTTTGTTCATTACCAAGGAGCATCTAAACAGCTATTATCAATGAAAGACACAGCATTGTTCAAAAAACTCCGGCGGGAACTAAAAACCTATATGCCCGCCATTAAGAATGCAGCTGATATTATCATCGTACAGGAAGTGTCCTCTTACCCCATTTTTGTTATTCACCAGCACAGTGTTGACATTGGCATAAATATCGTTGATAAAGAAAAGGTAAATGGTGACTGGTCGGTAAATGCATCATCGCTGGAGGAGTTTGTAGCGAAGCAGATCATAACTCAGGAAAAAGTTGAAGAATTCAGCTTTCTTTACAAAACCCACGCCGATGAGCTTTGCCTTTTTGTGCTCAATGAGTCAGGAGCCAATTTTGTCTTTATGCCTTTTGAGTCAGATTAACAGGAAACCCCAGTCTTCCCAACCAAGATTGTTCCTCCCATTTTTTTTCGAAATCAACCTTTGCTTTTATGTTGAGCACGAGCAATACTGCCAAGGTTGCCACTGCAAACAAGATCCTACTTGTTGAAGACAATCCGGGAGATGCCCGACTGGTAGAGATTTATCTCGCCGAGTCCGACCTACATGATCATCCGATGATACATAAAACTACCTTGGGCGATGCGCTTGAATTTCTTAAAGAAGAAAAAAACGTAGCAGGTATATTACTTGATTTGACTTTGCCCGACAGCAGCGGGCCTGACACCCTTGAAGTCTTGCTGAACCAATTTCCCTATTCCAATGTAATCGTTTTAACTGGCCTTACCGACAAACAGGTAGGGCTGAGGTGTGTGCAGACCGGCGCCCAGGACTATCTCATCAAAGGTGAGTTCGACCAGGACCAGTTGTCAAAATCTCTTCGATTTTCCATTGAGCGTGCCAGGGTATTAAAAAGGTTGGAAGAGACCCAGGACATTGCTCACATTGGAAGCTGGGAATATCATCCCGAATCCAACTATTTCCTTGCTTCCAATGAAATGTACAGAATTGTGGGGCGGATACCCAATATCCGGCCCAGGACTGATTCGGATTCCATAGAAAATGATTGTGTGTTTAAACTGCTTCATGGCATCCATCAGCAGGCATCCATCTACGGTGAATTCCACGATGATATAGAGATTAAACGTGAAGACGGAAGCATTCGCTATGCATTTGTTGAATGTCGTTTTCAGGAAAATCACAAGGGAAAGGTTTCATTTCAAGGCATTCTCCAGGACATAACTGAAAGAAAGTTGTCGGAACAGGAAGCGGCGGAGAGCAAAGAGCGATATCAGGAAATATTCTCACAAAGTAAAGATGCCATCCTCGTTTGTAATCCTGAAGGCAGATTGATGGATTTCAATCATGCCACCATTGACTTATTTGGATTTAACAGTGAGGAATTATTATCTGATCTGGAAATCAGGCAGCTCTTTTACACCCGTGAAAACTTCAATGAATTCATTGCAAAATTGAAGGAACGGGGCTCGGTAAAGGATTTTGACATTTACGCAATCAGAAAAGATGGTTCTTTCAGGGACTGTCTGCTATCGGCTACAATCGGACGCACTTCAAAAGGAAGCTTCTACAGTTGTATCGTCCGCGATATCACCGAGCAAAAACAAACTGAAAGACTTCGTAAGGAAAAGGAACTCGCTGAACAGGCAGCAAAGATGAGAGAGCAATTTGTGGCGAGCATCAGCCATGAAATGCGTACACCCATGAACGCCATTTTCGGAATGAGTAATTTGCTTGAGAAAAGCAATCTCGACTCAGAGCAAGCCGACCTTGTGGATTCTATAAAGAAGTCTTCAGAGGTGCTGTTGGGAATTATAAACGACATCCTCGATATCAGTTCCATTCAGAATAACCGGGTCAACTTTGACAACAAGATATTCGACTTGCATAGCCTCCTTGAGAATGTCGTAAAAGTTATGCAATATAAAGCTGTTGAAAAGGATTTATCCATACGACTATCCATTGCTGAAAATGTACCACAGCTTGTTATTGGCGACCCATTGAGACTAAATCAAATCTTGTACAACCTTATCGGTAATGGGATAAAGTTTTCAGAAAAAGGATACGTAGAATTAAAAGTAAAAAAGCTGCACGATATACTGGAAAGTGTACAGCTCTTTTTCGAGGTTGAAGATTCAGGTATTGGCATACCAGCAGATAAGCTGGACAGCATTTTTGATTCGTTTTCCACAATAAGGTACAAGGACAAAGTTGTTGAAGGAACAGGCCTCGGTCTGTCCATAGTAAAAAACTTAATTGAAATGCAAGGAGGGAAAATTAGGGTAGAAAGCAGCTTGGATGCAGGTTCACGTTTTTCTTTTGACCTTTTGTATGAGTCAGCCTTAGAACCCGAATTACATGCAGAACAGGATTACCCAGACATAGATGGACTAGATGATTCTACTCCCATCAGGCTCTTACTCATGGAAGACCATAAAATGAACCAGCTTGTCGCCACCAAAACACTCAGGAAAAGATGGGAATCCATAGAAATTGATGTGGCAGAAAATGGTGCCCAAGGAATTGAGTTTCTAATGGCCAAGAATTACGATATCATACTGATGGATATTCAGATGCCTGTAATGGATGGATATGAAGCCACCCGTATCATCAGACATGAACTGCCTCCCGAAAAAGCAAGGACACCCATCATTGCCATGACAGCACACGCCCATATCAGCATGGAAGAAAAGTTCAAACTGTTTGGTATGGACGATTTTGTATTGAAGCCATTTGAGCCAAAAGAACTCTATTACAAAGTCTTATTCCACAAAAACAAAAATGCAACATGAATAAACTGACATTACCTCTTATCAACCTGGACTATTTGAAGATGATATGCGACGGAGACATGGACATGGAGAAGACCATGATTGAAATGTTGATTTCAGAACTACCCCTGGAATTTGAGCAGATGAAACTTCTTTTCCGGGATTCCAACTGGCAGGAATTAGGTGCTCTGAGCCATAAAATGAAATCCACATTAGCTTTTGTTGGAAATGATGAATTAACTGATGCCAACAAAGAAATCGAACTGATTTGCAAGGATAAAGGTGATACCGGAAAAATTGCCCTCCTATTGGCAGTGATGCAAAAAGACTTTGAAGATACCGTTCAACAACTCAAAGAAGAACTGGAAAGAGTTTAGTCGCTCATCAGCAAACCTAAAGCTGGAAGCAGCTTAGAATTGAAATTTTGCGAATGGAATCGCAAAAAACCCGGTATTATTGCGAATGGAATCGCAAAAATGATACAAAGAGTCCTTTCAGAACAATTTCGCCGCTGATTATTTAGTGGCAAGGCAATCATTCTAACCGGCCCGCGTCAGTCTGGTAAAACTACCCTGCTCAGAGATTTCTTCAGCAGTACCGAAGAACTTTTATGGTTGAACGGTGATGACCCTGAAACGCGGTTATTGCTTGAAAACATCACTACTACAAAGTGGCAGCGTGTAATCGGCAATCATAAAATTCTTGTGCTCGACGAGGCACAACGCATTAGCGATATCGGAATAAAACTGAAATTGATAACTGATCAAATCAGTGGTGTGCAAGTGGTTGCTTCGGGCTCAAGTGCTTTTGAACTGGCGAATAAAATCAACGAGCCACTTACCGGACGAAAATGGCACTTTCACCTCTTTCCGCTCTCCTTCGGCGAAATGGAAAAGCACCATGGTTTCATGGAAGAAAACAGAAGATTGTCCGACCGGCTTATTTACGGTTACTACCCGGAAGTAGTAAGCAATCCGGGACAGGAAAGGGAGCTATTGACGCAACTGACGGATAGTTATCTCTACAAGGACATACTCTTATGGGAGCGAATCAAGAAGCCGGAAAAACTAATCAAACTCTTACAGGCCCTTGCATTTCAACTTGGAAACGAAGTCTCTTTTCATGAACTTGGACAAATAACAGACCTCGACAACCAAACGGTAGAAAATTACATCACCTTACTGGAACAGACGTTCATCATTTTCCGCCTGCAGCCCCTTAGCCGTAACCTTCGAAAGGAACTTAAATCCAAGCGCAAAATATACTTCTACGATAACGGCATACGCAATGCCATCATCGCACAATTTCAACCCATAGAATTGAGGCAGGACATTGGTCCACTTTGGGAAAACTGGCTCATCAGCGAGCGCTTGAAAATTCTTCATTACAATAACATCCCCGCCAATACTTTCTTCTGGCGCACCATGGACCAACAGGAAATTGACTATGTCGAAGAAAGGGACGGTAAAATGTGGGCCTGGGAATTCAAATGGAATCCAAGTGCCAAAGTCAGCTTCTCCAAAACCTTCACAAATGCCTACCCGCAAAACGAACTATCATTCGTTCACAGAGACAACTATTTTGATTTTTTGAAATGACGATAGTAGTGGGGATTTTCCAGGTGCATTCCATCGAAACACAGGTTGAGAGATAGGAGGATGGAAGGATAAACTCAACTTGGAATAAGAGAGCCAAAAGCTAACAGCCAACCCCCAACCGCCTGACCATCCTGCAAATCCTGCAATCCTGTCATCGCTAACCGCCAAATGCCAACCCCGAAGGGGCAAGGCCCAAAGGGCCAGGCAGCCAAGAGCCAGTATCATTTCCCGATGCAAAACTTCGAAAAGATATTACCCAATAAATCTTCCACCCCGACATCCCCGGTTATTTCAGATAAATAAGCCAGTGCCCGGCGAATATCCATGGCGATAAAGTCGGAGGTGATGCCACTATCCAGACCGTTCGACAAGTCAGTCAGGCTTTCCGAGGCTTTCTGCAGGGCTTCGAAATGGCGGGCATTGGTCACTATGGGGCTTTCCAGATTAATTTGCTGTTCCACCACAGTTTCGTAAAGCTTCTCCTTTAGACAAGGAATGTTCATGCCGTGTTTAGCGGAGAGGGTTACAATTTGGTGAGTTTGGAGTTTGGCTCCGATAGCTATCGGAGGAAGTTTGGAGCTACGGAAGAGGGTTTGAGGGATTTCTGGATTGTCTGGCTGGGTTAGCCATTCGGGTTTGAAATTTGGGCTTAGATCCATTTTATTGCAAACAACCAACAATTGGAGATTCGATGCCTGCAACCCTTCCAAATCGTTTAACACCTCGTCGATTTTCGTTTCCACCACATCAAATATATAGAGCAAAAGAGCGGACTGACGGATTTTCTCCAGAGCCTTTTCAACGCCAATGGCCTCAATCTGGTCCTGAGCTTCACGGATGCCCGCTGTATCCACCAACCGAAACTCAATACCTTTTATGTTCAGTACCTCTTCAATCGTATCCCGGGTCGTACCGGCAATATCACTGACTATCGCCCTGTCTTCGTTGAGCAATTGATTCAGCAATGTTGATTTCCCCGCATTGGGCCTGCCTGCAATTACAGTGGGCACTCCGTTTTTAATGACGTTACCCAGTTTGAAGGATTGCAAAATGGATTGGACAATAGCCTGTATCTTTTGAACAGTTTTCTTTAGCAATTCCCTGTTGGCAAATTCAACATCCTCTTCAGAGAAGTCGAGCTCTAATTCAATCAGGCTGGCGAAATCAATCAACTCCTGCCTCAGGACTTTGATTTCTTTGCTGAATCCTCCACGCATTTGCCGCAGAGCAACTGCATGGGCACTTTCAGTATGCGAACTGATAAGGTCAGCCACTGCTTCTGCCTGCGACAAATCCATTCGCCCATGAAGGAAGGCGCGCATGGTGAATTCACCGGGCCTGGCCAGCCGGGCGCCTTTTTGAATGAAAAGCGACAATACTTCCTGAAGAATATAAGGCGACCCGTGGCAGGAAACTTCTGCTACATTTTCGCCCGTATAGGAATGTGGCGCTATAAACAGAGCGACCAGGGCTTCATCCAAAATCCTGCATTCATCGTTGATGATGGCTCCAAAATGTATGGTATGACTGCTTTGTTCCAGCAGGTTTTTACCACGGAAAACCTGCTGCACGATATCAATTGCCTTTTCACCAGACAGTCGAATGACGCCGATAGCCCCAACACCAGGTGGTGTGGCCAAAGCGACAATGGTATCGTTTAAATCGAGTTTACTGTAATTCACAGCACAAAAATAATCAAAGGAGATTGGGAATGGAGAATGGAGAATTGAGAATGAGGGATGAGGGATGAGGGATGAGGAATGAGGGATAAAGAGACTTTGCGTCTTTGCGCCCTTTGCGGTTAAGATTCAACTGTGCCAACAGCCAACAGCCAACAGCCAACTTCCAACAGCCAACAGCCAACAGCCAAAAGCCAACTTCGACGTACTTTGTTTAAATTTGATTATACATCCACACGATAACAAGTAAACAAATGGATAAAATTGGGCTGGTCGGGATTCCTTTTGATAAAAAATCGAGCTTCATGCAGGGCGCTGCGCAAGCACCCGGAAGAATTCGTGAAACACTCCACAATGGCTCTGGTAACTATTGGACAGAAAAAACAGTGAATCCGATTGAAAATCCACAGTATTGCGACCTGGGCGATCTGGCTATCAGCCAATATTTCGACATCGAATCAAAAGTCAGGAACATTCTGCAAAGTGACACCAAAACACTATGCCTTGGGGGCGATCATTCAATTGCATATCCCATTGTGAAAGCCCAGTCCAGTGTGTTCCGGGAATTTGACATTCTGCAAATAGATGCTCACAGCGACATGTACGATATTTTTGAAGGAGACCGCTATTCCCATGCATGTCCTTTTGCGAGGATTATGGAGGAGAATCTGAGCAGCAGGTTGGTACAGGTGGGAATCAGGACCTTAACTCCAGGGCATCGGCAACAGGCTGAAAGATATAATGTTGAAGTTGTTGAAATGAAAAATTTTCACGCCAGGGTGAAAGACCTGAAATTCAACCGGCCTCTGTATATTTCCTTGGACATGGATGGATTTGATCCTGCATACGCTCCAGGTGTGTCTCATCCGGAACCGGGTGGACTCAGCAGCCGTGATGTTTTGGATTTACTGCACCGTATTGAGGTGCCTGTCATTGGAGCTGATATTGTTGAGTACAATCCGTACCGTGATGTTTCTGGAATTACAGCTGCTCTTGCCGCCAAAATGGTCAAAGAGATTGCAGGACTTATGCTTTCCTAAAAGCCTTATGAAAACTGACAACAATAAAGTTGTGTTATGTTTATTACGTGCAGGAAACATCCTTGACCGCAGAGGAATCCATTGTCTACCAATAAAACTGAGTTAAACATCATCCAATAAAATCTAAGGGAATGAGTAAAATTTATCTGCTTTTGCTGCTTTTGCTGCCTCTTGGCTCAGCTTCCCAGTCATTTACCATTTCCGAGCCTTTGTACATGGGAAACGATAATTCCTACAATATCCTTCCAGATCTACGGGGCAATATTTTATTGTTTCGCGACCAAAAAGGCAAGTTCAAAATTCAGGCCTTTGATTCCAAAATGATGGAAAAATGGGATAAAGAGATTGAACTGGATAAAAGACGTCCGGAAATTATCGACGTTCTTTCTCTGGATGGTGATTTCTGTATCATTTATCAATACCGGCACCGTGGCGACCAAATAATCAAAGCCCATAAATACAATCCTGCTGCAAACCTGGTGGATTCAGTTACCATAATGAATTTCGGCACTCGGTTTTTCCCGCAGAAATTTGAAGTAGTGGTCTCAGAGGATAAGAAAATCGCCCTGATCTATTTGGTGGAGCACGGAAGCGATTTTACAGTACTCAGCTTCGATATGCAAAACATGAGGTTGTTGTGGGAAAAAAGCTTCAGCCCCGACAGATTTATATGGTACCAGGAGTTTGAGAAAATACTCGTGGACAATCGTGGGAATATGTATTCGCTCATTCAGCGCGAAAACCGTAAGAGTAAAATCGAGGACCACCGCCTGGAAGTCATTGTTTGCGGAGAAGCCACCTTGAATGAAATCAAGCTTTTTAATGTACCGATGAAAGGCCATTTGATTTATGATATCAACATGACTTTTGACAACCTGAACAATGCCTTGTCGGGAGGTGGTTTTTATACCCGCGACAATCCATTGAGGGCTGAAGGCTACTTTGTTATGAGAGTTCCCATGTTAGACACAGATAATAGTTTTCTGGATTTCAGGGAATTTGAAGATGAATTCATCAACATCCTGCAAGAGAAGGAGAAAGTAAAAAACAAAGGAATAAGTGATGTGGAAGTGCAGCAAGTAGTGCTCAGACGCGACGGAGGTATCATTTTGATCGGTGAACTGAACAGGAGTTATCAGCGGGGAGGCACTACATCAAACTATTACAGCAGAATGGGAGTGAGGCCGATTGTAGATTACTTTTATGATGATGTTTTTGTTATAGCCTCTCATCCTTCGGGCGAAGAACACTGGAAAATAATCCTTCACAAAAAGCAATACTCTCAGGGAGACGATGCCCTCTTTTCTTCTTTCTTTTTGGCTAAAACACCTTCCAATATCCGACTGATTTTTAATGAAGAAATCTCAACGGACAATCAGGTAAGCGAGTTTGTCATCCAGGGAAATGGGCACTACGATCGCCACGCCATCATGAGTACCGAAAGGCTCGACCTGGCCTTGCGTTTCAAGGATGCCGTACAAATGGCACCCAATGAAATTATAGTCCCCAGTGAACGCAGGAATCAGCTAAAACTGGTGAGGATTACCTACTGAAAAAAAAATCAGCTCGCAACAAAAACCATAAGGGCAGGGCTGATTGGTTCTATGTTATAAAATTTTTTTTGATTTCAGATTTAAGATATCAGACGTATCCCGATAGCTATCGGGATTTGATTTTCCGGGACGCAAACGGCCGGTTTTCGTCTCGGAAAATCAAAAATCTGATTTCGTCAATCTTATATCGTCAATCAAAAACCAGTCATAAACCAGGGACAATCAGCCCCCCATAAGGGCAAGTTCTCAGAAATCCATGCCAACGGACAAATAAAGTTTTGGATCCTGTCTCTGCCTCGTTTCAATTCCCCAACCATAGTCCAGTCTCACAAAATAGCCAAATAGCAAAGTCCTGATTCCGGCACCGTAACCAAAAACCACTGGATCCCGGAAGTAATTGACCGATATAAATACGTTGTTATTGGATCCAGTCCATGTATTCAACGGGCTGCTTTCGTCAAAGGGGTTCAACCCCTGCCAGGCCGTTCCGGCGTCGAAAAAGCCCACCACCTGGAAATTATTAATAAAGCCGGAACGTGAGCGAGGGAAGATGTATTTCAAAACCGGCATACGGAATTCAGTATTGATCAGAGCATAAGAATTTCCGTTCCTGGCATTCAGTTTGAATCCCCGAAGATTAGTGGCCATTGAGCGGTAGATGTATTCTTCACCGGAAGGTGTTGGAATAGTCATATCAAATTGAGGGAACATCCAACTATCGGTCCCACCAAGCAAGTAAACGATCTTTTCTTTTCCAAATGAGCTGGCCCCGGCAAATCGCCCTGCCAGGACGGAGTATTTCAAAACACGCTGATAATGCCTGAAATCGGCACCCAGTACTGCCATAAATCCGTTATTGACCTTAAAAGACACATTATCAGAAAGACTGACATCAAAGCCTTTTACTAACTCGGCAAAAATTTTATATCGAGTACCATTTTTTGTATTCAAAGCTACATCCAAAGTGTTGTCAAAGACGTATTCCCCTTTGATGCCCAGGCGCTGAGTGCTGTTCGATGGTGTCTCCAGAGTTGCTTTATTTGTTGACAGTACATGAGTGTTATCGAAGCGCAGTGTGGCGATGCCGCGGATGCTGGTAAAAATATCGAGCGGGTAGCGCATCTGATATTGCAAAAGACTGATGGTATTGTCGTACTTAACCGGAGGCGGGGCAGGTTGAGGGGTGAACCTCAGCCGTCTTCTGTAAATAGCGTAGCGTTTGTCGAGTCTTCCTTTCCTGTCATTGAAAAGCAGGAAATACTCAGCCCCATTAAAAGAGGTTGGAATTCGAACACCACCTTCCAACTCGTAATCTTCGAAAAGGTCCTTAAAGTTGCCTTTCACCAATATCCCGGGTGGCGGATAACCGAAATCTTCCGGGACGCCTGAATAACTGCTCAGCCCATCGAAAAGCAACCCATTATCCATCTGCGTCGTCACGTAATCAGTGCGGAACTTCAGACGGTATGGAATGATGCGGCTTGGCCTGAACTCATGTACTTTCCTTCCAGGAAGGCTTTCTTGTTCAAGCATCTTGTAAGTGTATTCCTGGGTAGTTACCTCCTTTCCAATTGGGCGTAGCCCGGGACGGCGGATAGGAAGCTCTTCATCGTTGAAGTTGCTCTGAAACAGATAATTGTCAATATCAATCTTGTTGGTATCCGTCTTTACCGTATCGATCTCTGTAACATCCATGGTCGGTGGTATGAGCGGAATGTCTCGTTCTACAGGCAGCTCAACTATGGGCACAGGGTCTTCAATCCTGATATTTCGTTTTTGATAGTTGGTGAATGATGGCTCTACCAGCGCTTCAGGATTTAAAGTGCCCGTATACACCTGCCACAATCCATTGCGGAAGATTAACTCTGCAAATCGGCTACTTCTCTGGGCTTTATGTTGCTCCACAATGCTGCGGTCATAATTTGAGGAAAAATGATTGACTGCCCTTTGCTTGATAATGGTGTCCTGCCAAATGGTATCAATTTGCGATAAAGCCACGCTATCCAATTTCTCCTGTATGATAGTGTCGGCATGCAATCTCATTTTGGTTCCATCCACAAACTCAATAACATTCTCAAAATGGTGGATGAAGTCCTCCAAATAACCTGTCTTCCGGTTAAAAATTCCGGTTTCATCAGTCAGGAAAGAAAACCAGGTGGTATCTACTGCCATTGGTTTGCGCTCATTGGCATGGGGAGTTTTGGTTACCTGAACCAGCTCTCCTGGAGAATCGATATTGAGGTAGTAAATATCAAAATTGCGGATGGGAAGCACCGTGTCCAAAACTGCCGTTACGTTTAGTGAATCTAAACGGTTTGAAGAAAACAATATTCCCCTTTGTCCTCTTACCCGAACAAAGGTTGCATCAAGGTCATCCCAGAAGTCAGTAGTTAGCCGCTGAGACTGGCGCGTGAGCGTGAAATAGAGAAACAGGTCCGATTGTCCTCGTACAGCTGCTGAAAGCACCATGTCATTGGGAGTAATAAAGTCCATACTGTAGATGCGCTGAAACTGAGTGGACATGTCCTCTTCCAGGCTTTGTTTAGTATTGATGTCGTAGCGCAGCAGCTTGGTGATATCCCTCCGCTCATACAAAATTGCTAGTTCCATATTGGTTGGGCTCCATGCCAATATCGGATAATTATAATCAGTTGCTTGAATGGGATTCCGGAATCCGGTTTTGAAGACCAGTTCCCTTGCGCCCGAGTTCAAATCCTGAATATAAACCCTAATGCGTCCAATCTCATTGGTGACATAAGCCAACTTTGATCCATCGGGACTGGCATTCACCTGTGTAATGGGTGATTTTCTTTTGTTGCGGATTTTCACCAATTGCGCTCCGGTTTCCTCCATGTCAGCAGTCTGCATGGACTTTGCTTCATCTTCGAAATGTTTTTTGTAGTAGGTTAACCAGGATGCCTCCGTATTCTTGTAAGTCGTTCCAATGACGTAGAGAAACCCGCTTTCGATACTGCGGTTAATGCGGGTGAGATAAAGAAGATTGGAAACAGTGGACAAACCATAGAGCCGGCTTATATAATGCCAAAAGGAGTGCCCTGCTATACGGGGATGATCTTTGGCCATGGCTTCAAAATCCTTGTACTTCCCGGACTGGAAAAGATCACGCAATTGATTGTCGTAGTTCGTATTCCACTCTTCCCCTACAAAGGATATCAGTCCAACTTTAAACCACTCCGGGAGGTTCAGCATCACAGCATTCTGCACTATCTCCTGAAGGTTGGAGCCAAACAACATGGCATTCATGTAAACCGTCGCTATTCCCTCTCTGATTTGCCGGCGCAGATCGGTATGGTCACCATTGAAATAGACAAACATCTTATTGCCTACTATCTTGGTTTGTCCTCCCGTATTCTCAAATGCTTCTTCACTGCCAATGTTACTTTGTTTGAGGTCCGTCAGATCGGTATAGACGATGATTTCAATTTTGTCATTGATTCTGTGTTCGAGTATTCCCTGAATTTCGTAGAAATCGTATTCTGCTATTTGGACTACAGACTGACCAACCAGGCGGCCTTCTCCATACCAATAAGTGATGAAATTCTGACTTTCATATTGCGACCATTCATCAAAATGATGGTGGTATTGCACGCGATTTTTCCCAAACTCCGTCTGCGTAGTTTGGCCGGAGGCTATGGACCAAATGGCCAAAAAACCAATGAAAAAAATGTGTCTTTGCATAAGTCAATTGTTTGACTGGCTTCCATTAAATACCTGAAATGTCAATGAGTCAAAGGCCTCTTCTTTATCACTCCGCCTTTAATGCCTTGTACACTTGACATGACAATAAATGCTTTGGAATCTATAACGTCAATATTTCGTTTAAGCTTGGCCAACTCCAACCGGGTTATTACGGTGTAGATGATATCCACCTGTGACAAAGAGCCATACCCTCCCTGACCTCTATAAATCGTTACTCCACGTCCCATTTTATTCAAAATCATCAGTCGTATTTCCTCGTGCTCAGGTGAAATGCTCCTAACGCCAAGGTACTCTTCAACACCTTCCACAATGAAATCAACTGTTTTGGATCCAGCAAGATAGGTGAGAATTGCATACAATGCCACCTCAATACTCAACAACAAGGCAGCAAGGGAGAAGATCATGATGTTAAAAATCAGGATAACGTCGCCTATTGTCAATCCCGTTTTCTTATTCAGGAATACTGCCAGCACCTCAGTTCCGTCGAGAACAGCCCCGCCTCTAACAGCCAGACCTATGCCCGCTCCCAGAAAAAAACCACCAAAAACCGCTATCAGCAATTTATCATCAGTAATCAGTGGATATTCTATAAAGGCTACTGCCAAGGCAAGAAAGGATAGTGCAAAAATGCTCTTGATACCAAAAGGCTTACCTATCTGTGAAAATCCCATCATGATGAATGGAGCATTTATGAACACAAGAAGTATTGGTAGTGGAAGTGAGGTAACTTCTGCTACTAAAAGGGAGATACCGGTCACTCCTCCATCGATAAATCCATTGGGCAACAAGAATCCTTTCAATCCAAACCCTGCAATAAGGACACCAATCACAATAAGCATTATTTCTTTTATAGTGTGAAAAACCCGTACCTCAATGCTCCGTGCCTCTTTCAGTAGTGCCGCTTTACTCATGCCTTTAGGGGAATGTTTTGGGGGATGCTTTTTAAGGTGTTCTATTATAATATGCTGAAAGCATGGATTCATTTATAATTGGAGATTTTTAAGATGGCATCAATGCAGGATCTCATCCGGACTTGAAACTCTATTTTGCTACTTTTGCCAGGCGAATATGTTCAAGCAATTTAGCACTTTATTACAATTCTGCTTTTTGAATTCTGTTTAGGGTCAATTTAGAGTGCCGACAGTTTTACTGAACTCATGATTGTTTTATTGTTCGAATAATACAAGATTTCCATTTAGGCAGGCTAATGTTTTAGAAGCCCAAATCCAAATACAAATTAAAATGGCTACAACTGTTTCACTGCTTTCCTTTAATCCATTCCAGGTAAATACTTTTATCGTTTACGACGAAACCAAATACTGTATCATCTTTGATCCAGGTTGCAGCAATGCTCAGGAGAAGAACCTGTTAAAGACATTTATCGAAAAGAACAACCTGAATCCGGTAAGGTTGATAAATACTCATTGCCACATCGACCATGTATTCGGGAATAAATTCGTTAGCGAAACTTGGAGCCTGCCTCTAGAAATTCATAAACTCGAATTACCCGTACTGGAAGCAGTGCCGCAAATAGCTCAGTATTTCGGAATTGCCGTCGTTGAAAAATCACCTGATCCGGGCAGGTATATTGATGAAGGTGAAAAAATCACATTTGGTAATACCACCCTTCAAACGTTGCTGACTCCTGGGCACTCCCCCGGTAGTTTGAGTTTTTATTGCAAAGATGCTGGGTTCATTATTGCAGGTGATGTGTTGTTCAGGGAAAGCATTGGGCGAACCGACCTCCCAGGAGGTGATTTCAACACCCTTATAGGAAGTATTAAAAACAAGCTATTACCACTGGGTGATGACATAAAAGTCTATCCCGGACACGGTCCCTCCACTACCATTGGCTATGAAAGAACGGCCAATCCATTTCTCTGAATTCAGCAGCAACACGCTATTTCTTTTCAGATTTTCCGGCTGATAACATATTGGCGAACAAGCGGAAAGCTCCAGGCACTCCGGAAGGCAGTTCCCGGAAGAACGAAAGTCCTGTATAGATATAATACCCCTTTCCATGTTTTGCCACCAGCAGACTGCCATTTCTTGCAGGCTCACCTGCATCATTGCATGAAATAATTGGTTTGTATTCCGGAGCCCAATCACTAAGGAAATACAATCCACGCTCCTGCACCCATCCCTTAAAATCTTCTGCAGTGATTTTATTTGGGAAGTTCAGGATGGGGTGTGCAGGATCCAGGAATCTGACTTCGCTGTCTTCTTCTGTTACCCGATCGCGGGAAATTCGAAATGAATAGGGTCCGATTTCTTCAACCGGAATCACAAGGCTGAAACTGGTATTGTACTGTGCCACCAAAGTGCCGCCATTTTTCACGTAGTCAAACAGTGTTTGCTGGTGAAACTTGATTCTTTCATTGGTATTGTAGAGCCGTACACCAAGAACAACGGCATCGTAGGTGCCCAACCTGGAAGTTGAAATATCCCGGTCCTCCAGCAGGTCAACAGTGTACCCAATTTGCCTCAAACTTTCAGGCACCTTATCTCCAGCTCCCATAATGTAAGCAATCCTGTCACCTGCCCTTTTTAGATTTACTCTTGCGATTTTAGCTTCTGCATTCAGCAAAAGCGTCTGAAAAGGAATATGTTCGTAATCGATGGTGACCAGGGATTTTTGATATTTATTGCCGCCAATCTCAGCAATGGGCGCCAGTACACCTTCACCGTTTACTTTGGGTGGAAATACTTTAAAGCTAATGACCTGTTCCTGACCTTTTATCTTGATGTCGAAAGGTGCTGCGGCAGGTTCCACTTTCCAACCAACCGGATGTTCTAATTTCAATGTACCTGTTATGTTTGGCGCCCCCGCCCTGACTTTTACTTTCACCGTTTGCGGCATGTCGCTGCCAAAGACATAGACTTCTTCTTCCATGTTCAGAAATACCGGAGGGGTAATTTCAAAATGCCTGTAAACTTCCCCTTTTACATCGTGCTCAAACTTGTAAATCACCTCTCTTTCAAGAGTAAATGGTTCGTCGTAAATCAAAAAACTGAACTGAACCTTAAAACTGCGTTGGGTTTCGGGTGTGCCGCGCAATCGTTGGTCTCCGACCTGATACATTCCTGTTTCCCAATTCTTGTCCAGCCAGTATGCACTGGTATAATCCATACTCTGTGGCAGGTTAATTGTCTTGTTCCAATAAACGGACTTGTTGTTCTGTAAACTGGTTTGAAGTGTGCTGTCAACATTCATCGGGACATAACGAACCGCCTGCAAAATGCAGGGAACCGGCGAACGATTGATAACTTCCACATTCAGTTTCACCTGCTGTCCCGGAGTCGAAGAATAGCTGTCGGTCACGGCTTCAACAAACAAGCCCATACAAGCTTCTATTACTTGTTTAATCTCATTCAGTTTTATTTGCTTCCATTTACCATCAGGAAGTTCCCCAATCATTCTGTAAGCTCTCAACAGTGATGGAACACTGGCGTAAGGTGTTTCGTGCCTGTATTCCTCTGTAATTCTCCTGATCAGTTCTCCAATGGGCGCTCCACCCTCTATTCTGGTCCATGTAGTATTGATGCCGGCAAAAAGGTCTGAGTTACTGCTTAATGGCATTCCTTTCAGCAGGTCGAGGTATTCCGTTTGTTCGCCACGACTTCCGATTGACCCGAAACCCTGGGATTTATGCATGGAACGGCTGTCGGCTGCAATTTCATTATTCGATTTTCCCAGCAAGGGGTAATACACCCCTACATCAATGCTGACCAGATTGGATTTATCTGCCTCTTCAAACTTTTGTCGACTGCCGTAAAAAAACCAGGAAGTGTTGAAAAAAAGCCGTTTGGCCTGCCATGGTTTCACATACTTCAATTGTTCCGGAAATGCATTGCTGTTGCCAGTGTAGTCAAATGCTTCATAGCTGAGCATAGCAGAGGCAGTATGGTGACCATGAGTTCTGCCCGCCGAATTGTGGTCGAACCTGTTGATAATGATGTCCGGCTGCACATTTCGAATAGCCCAGACTACATCTGATAGCACTTCCTCTTTATTCCAAAATTTAAGTGTTTCATCAGGATGTTTAGAGAATCCAAAATCATTTGCACGGGTAAAAAGCTGCCTGCCACCGTCAATCCGGCGTGCAGCCAAAAGCTCTTGGGTGCGTATCAACCCCAATAATTCTTCGATTTGAGTCCCGATGAGGTTTTGCCCACCATCTCCCCGTGTGATGGAAAGGTAAGTTGTTTCCATTTGAAGCTCTTTACTGAGGTAGGATATAAGCCGGGTGTTCTCGTCATCAGGATGAGCCGCAACAAATAAAACAGAGCCCAATACATTGAGCTTTTTTATGGCTTTGTGAATTTCAGACGACGACCATCTTTGAGGTTTTTGAGAATAGGCCGTGAATGTTATGAAAATTGTTGCTGCGAAAATGAAAAGCGCTTTCAATGTGAATTTCATCTGTTTATTTTTTATGGTCTTCATCGGTACAGATGGAACTTATCATGATTGAATAATCATTACTCTGTGTAATTTAATGATTATTCAATCATGGACGTTTCATGAGTTTGTGTTTATTTTCGTGGGCAAATATCATTAAAACATTAAAAAGTTTATTTCGCCTTGTTTATAAATGGCATTTAATGTTACACAGATTGCAACAAGCATAGTTATACTGGTTATAATTGCTAATGCCTAACTTTGAACCAACTGGAGTTAAAAGATGACAAATTAAGTAAGTTGTTATCTTGCCGCTTGATACAACTAAAAACATGCTAACCACGCGTCAATGGCAGTTTTATTCTGTACCGGGAACCTTTCTCAGTAACAGAATTGCGGTTATTCTAGTTATTGGAGTCTTCCTTTTTGGGATAGGTGGGTATACTTATTTTGAAGGTTATAACCTACGGGAGGCCTTCTATATGATGGTTATTACAGTTTCCACTGTGGGTTATGGGGAGGTAAGGCCCCTAAGCCCGGAAGGTGAGTTGTTCACATCGGTGCTCATTATCATGAATTTTGGAATCTTTGCCTATGTGCTTTCTGTTTTTTCATTTTACGTAGTTAACGGTCAATTCTTCAAAGCCATGCATTCAAATTTGATAAACAAAAAAATTGCCCAGCTGGAAAATCATGTTATAGTATGTGGTTATGGCCGATACGGTAAAGAAGTCAGCCAGCATTTTCAGCAGCACAACACTCCATATGTCATTGTTGAAACGAATAGAGATGTGATTGACGAAATTCAGAGAAGTGAAGAGCGGCTGCTTTATATCCAGGACGATGCTACTAACGATGAAACACTCACCAATGCCGGTATTGGCCGAGCAAAAGCTTTGATAGCTGCCCTTCCTGATGATTCCGAAAATTTATACATTGTCTTATCGGCCAGACAACTAAACCCCAAGATCAACATCATCAGCAGGGCAACTCTGGAAAAATCACAAAAGAAACTGAAACTGGCCGGTGCTAATCATGTCGTTATGCCGGAGCAAATAGGTGGTTTTTATATGGCAACTCTCGTGTCAAAGCCGGGAGCCACAGAATTCTTTTCTTATATAACCCGCGAATCCGAATCGGATATTGAGTTTGAGGAGATCAGCGCCGACAATATGCCGCAAAGTTGCCTGGATAAAACCATCAGAGAATTGGGAATAAGAAAGCAAACGGGTACCAATATTATTGGTTTCCGCAACCCTGAAGGCGAGTACATTGTCAATCCCGGACCGGAAACCAAATTAGTTGCCCACTCAAGTTTTATTGTGCTCGGCACGCATGAACAACTCGATACATTGCGGGCTTATTTAAGAAGGCTCAAATAATAAGACAGCATTTAAGCCGCCAATGACCCTAAAAGAAGTGCTTCATGTATAAAAAAGCAAAAGACAAGGATTTCATCAAACATCCTGTTTACAAAGGTGGGCCAAAAGCCATGCAAGCTTTTATAAGCGGACATCTACAATATCCGCACGATGCTTTGCAGGCAAAAATAGAAGGTTCTGTTTCTGTCAGTTTTGATATCACTCACGAAGGTTTAGTTACCGATGCCAGGGTTATTTCGGGACTTGGGCATGGATGTGATGAAGAAGCCATCCGACTGGTCAAACTCCTTAAGTTCGATGTGTCCCGGACCAGGGGCCTTAAAGTGCTGTTTCACAAGACTATTCAAATTCACTTCAGATTGCCAAAGGCACCAAATGAAACAGGATTACAGTATATAATTACGCAAGCCTCAAAGGAAAAGGTGAAAACTGAAGACAAACCAACCACCACTGGATCCTATACCATTACTTTCGATCTTTAAGACTGTTTTTACCATTTTTCCAGCCCATTACACGCTGCATTTACAATTCAATAACGGCTAACCCGAATGAACAGGTTAGCCGTCAGCTTCAGGCCAGAAATCTTAGGCCCTCTGTATCAATTATACTTTCGTAAACTTAAGTGTATGAGCCGTGGTGACAAATGCTGCACCACATCCTCCGTTCTTAGCGAACTCATTCACGTTAACATTGAATGTCTTGTCGTCGCCAAAGGTAAAAGGAGTCTTTGCTCCCTGCGTGATGGTCATGAATGTTCCATCACAACCTTGAGTAGTAGTGATGGTCAACATGACAATTTCATTACACAGGAAGTCCAAAGTCATCGTGGTAGTAAGCTTCTTGTCTTCTGTCCACCTAAAGGAAAGGCTCCTTCTGGTTTCAGAACCGGACACTTTTGCCAGCGTAACGTTGGCAGGTGTATTACCCATGAACTTACCCCAATTACCGGTATTATTGGTCACATATTCCACTTTGTAAGCACCGGTGAAACGGTCAACCAGTGGACAAGTACATAACATGTTGAAGTCAAAATGACCCTTAAAAGCTGAACCAACTACTGCAGGTGTGGAGTTAGCGAACTTTCTGATCACACCGTCAGAACCAGTCAATTCAGTGGTGAATCTAATCAGGTCATTGGCTTTCAATTGTGCAGCAGTTACACCCAAAAGGGTCAGCATATCTGCCATTTTAAGCGTAATTGGTCCAGGACCGTAGTATCCATTGGCGTTGACTTTAAAGTCGGTCTTGCTGTATGACTTAACCAGTTTCCTGGCTCCAGCATTCAGAGCTACGTACACGTCATATTTCTGTGCGCCTGCTCCTTTTTCAACATCAACGAACTCAACTTCATAAGTATACGATGAGTTGGCCACGTTGTTGATGTCCCAGATTTTGGCAGTCTCCGATACCCGGCGCGGATAAATCCCCTTACCGATACTATCGATAGTTGAGATGGGCGCAAGGTCGGGATCAGCACAGGACGTGATGATGAACAACCCCGCCATCAGTATTAAAAGAAATGAAAATTTATTCTTCATGATCAATTTGATTTTGTTGATTGATTAATTCTTGAATTGAGTTGTGTTCAATTTTAACTGAAACAATTCAATTCAAAATTAATAGATGAATCCGGCAGGGTTGGTATCCCAGAACACCTGTTTGGTAACTACTTTCTGCGTGGCGTTCTGGTTCAGGTTCACGTGGTCTGCAGGATAGAACATGGAACGTGGAAATGCAGAAAGTGCCGTTCCATTAACATTGGGTTGCATCCTCAATGGCATACCTGTTCTGCGGTAATTATTGTATGCTTCGATACCGTTACCAAAAAGTGCCAGGAAATACTCTTTCATGATGACGTTGAGCTTTTCCTTGCTATCAGGTGCTGCATCATACAATGCCAATACCCGTGTAACATACGCATCAATCCTCGCCTGATTTGGTATCAAGGCACTGGCTTTGATGTCGTTACCATTAGGATCCTTGCCAATTACAACATTCTTATCAATCATTGGATCTGAAGTGGCTATTACCTTGGAAATAGAACTTCTAACAGCCTTTTCCAACATCACGCGCGCATTGTCGGAAGTACCCAACACCTGTGCTGCTTCTGCCCTCATGAATTCAACAAAGGAAGTCAGAATAATAGGATTGATTCCTGCTCCAAGTCCTCCCAGCGTTCCCTGTTTCTGAGTTTCAATTCTGGAATTGTCATCGAAACGGCCACCTGCTGGATATACACCCCAAACCGACCTGATATGGCCATCGGGTGGAATACCGGAGCCATTCAGGTGATCGCGGCCATAATAGCCCCTTTCAATCGGAGCAGGGGTGCAATATGGCATATCAGGATCAATGGCAGTGTAAAATGCCGGGCGGTTGTTGATATTTGGCAATCCACCGTTGTGGATACAGTTCCAAACAGAGTTATCAGTAACAGGAGGATTGAGATCGCCTTTTTGGCGATAAATGTAATAACGCAGACGTGGATCGTCGAACCCGTCTTTTTTGTCTTTGTCATACATCAACAACCACATGAACCAAACTGACTGATAATCGCCATCTGAGGATTCATAACCATCGTTGTATTTAGGGTGACGTGTATTCGGGTTGGTTCTGTTGTTTCCATACTTGAACTGGAAGTCTTCTGCAGGAGTATCAATCAGATCACCTGCTGCAATTAAAGCATTGATCTTATCCTTGGCTGTATTATCAACCAAACGGGTAGTCAGATAATAACGCAGTTTCAAGGTGTTGGCTAAAGTCACCCAACGGTCTGCATTCCCCCCATAATACAGGTCTGACGCTGGTGAAGGAGCGGTAGAGCCCTTCAGCTGTGCAATGGCATCGTCAAGCAGTTTCAAAGCAACTGCATATACATCTTTACCAGGATCTTGTTTAGGGCTGATGAAATCAGTTCCCTGAAGAGCCTCAGTATAGGGCACATCGCCAAACATGTCAACCAATGTCAACAGGACATAGGCTTTCATGATTTTAGCAGTACCGCTGTGTTTGGCCAACTTGCGCTCTGCAGCAATTTTCTCCAGGGCATCAATGTCGGGAAATATCGTTGCGTATGCAGTGTTCCAGATACCATTGAAACTGACAGGAGAATAGAGTTCGTTGTAAGTTCCAGCTTGATTGGTATTCAATAGCCTGGTTGGTTGTGAACCAAAATTAACTGTAGCATTGAAGAAACCGTTAAAAGACAGCTGTATCTGGTTGTACAAAAAGTCCACACCGGCTTTTTCCGGTGTAACGGCATTCGGGTTATTGAGTAGATCCAGCTCCGTAGTGCTGCAACCTGCCAGGACCCAAATGGCCGATATGATAAATAATTTATTGAGTAATTTCATAATTAACCAATTTTGAAAGTTTAGGATATACAATTCTTCTTCCTCTTCTTGACTTGCTGCCTCACTAAATTGTCAGGCCTCAAATCAGCGGAAGGAAAATTGTCGTCCTTAGAAGGTTACACTTAAACTGACGCCATACTTCTTAGCTGTTGGAGCAGTGATATATTCCATTCCACGTCCATTGCCGACGCCAAGGCTTAATACTTCCGGATCGTAGTTCTGATATTTCGGGAAGTTTGGAGCCTTGAAGAACAGATTCTCACCAGAGAAACGAATGAATGCAGAACCAAATGGCGATTTTTCCAGCAACCTCTTAGGCACTTCATAACCCAGAGAAACCTCTCTCAAACGCACTACGGTAGCATCAAAGATGGTACCTTCTGTAGCGAAGAAGTAGGCATTGAACCAGAAGTCACCTGCATAACCCTGTATGTCGTTGGGTGTTCCATCGGCTTTTACACCGGGAAGAACCACCGGCACATAGCGGTCAAAATCAGTATCCTTAGTATTACCCCTTGCGTACATGGTAGCAGTGGTCATTGACAAAATATCACCACCACTGATGTAACTCCAGTGCATATTAAAGCTGAGGCCTTTGTAACTCAATGTGTTAATTAGGTTTCCCGTCCAATCCGGATTGGGATCGCCAACTATTTTAAGATCTGCTGCAGCAACGTATTCGCCAGCGGCGTTAACCAAGCGCTGGCCATTCTCATGTCTTTCGAAATAAGAACCTTTAATTACACCGAAGTTTTCGCCGGGAATAGCGAAGTTACCCTCACTGGTAAAACCAGAAAATACAATCTCATCAACTCCTTCACGGATCTTGTCAACCACGTTTCTGTTTCTGGTCCAGTTGACATTGATATCCCAGGTGAAATTACCCCTTACCGGAATAAGATTCAGACCCAACTCAATACCCTTGTTGGTAATTGCAGCAGCATTTACTGTGGTATTGGTGTATCCAGTGGCAGGGTCGAGGTCCAGGTCGATAATCAGATCTGTGGATTTCTTATCGTATAAGGACAAGTCAATTCCCACTCTGTTTTTCAGGAAGCGACCTTCCAAACCGAATTCCAATTCTTTATGCAACTCTGGCTGCAAATTCGGGTTACCCAACCGGTTGCTCACCGTATTTGTGTTCAGCGCAACACCACCTGTGGCAGGAATCCAAACGTTGGTAGCAGAACCTAACACACTTCTGGTTTGGTATGGTCCGGGATAACCGGCCGATGTACCATAACCGATGCGCAATTTCATGAAGTTAACCATGTCGTTGTTCTGGAGGCCCTCAAAAGCGTCTGTCGGAACAACCGCCAAACTGGCGGATGGATAGAAAATAGATCTGTTTGCTTTCTCGAGGGTAGATGTCCAGTCATTTCGGCCCTGAATGTTCAGGTAGGCCCATCGCTTGTAACCTAATGTTGCTGTAGCATAAGCTCCTATTGTATTTTCCTGGCTCACTGAAGAACCACTGACATGGTTGACAAAGTTGCCATGAGTCAATAAGTCGAATACGAACTGGTTAGTGCTCGTTACATTGCTAGTTTCGCTGTTAGCACTTCGGATATTGAAACCAACAACACCGTCGATATTCAAATCTTCGTTGATATCATAATTGTAGAGCAGGTTACCTACCTGGTCAACGATGGAGTAAAGGCGGTTATATGAAGTTAATTCGCCATTGGGCACCATAGATCCACCTTTGTTGATGGCTCTTACGGTCTTTTGTGAATATTCGTCGATACCGACACGGTATTGTGCGGTAAGTCCTTTGAATAATTCCTTAGACAATTCCATCGTTCCGAAGTAACGCTTGATATCTTCATTGTCGCCGGCATTGTTCAGGGTCCAAAGTGGATTCTCTATAGCAGAACCCCTTCTGTAATACAGCATAGAACCATCAACAGGACTTTGATATGGCATGTTGAGCAGGTCAATACTGCGGGGTGTGTAAATCAGATTGGCAAATAAGGAAGACCCGGATGGATTGCTTCCATAACCAGCAGAGGCAGTGGGTGACAATCTGTTTGATGCAATGATGTTCAATGTTGCCTTTAGGTTTAATCCATTGGCTAAGTTGACACGGCCACCGATGCCGAGGTTGTGTTTGTTGAACAGGTTTTTGTCGTTTGGTATAAAACCATCGTCACGAAGGAAGCTGTAGTTGGCGCTTACACCACCATTCGTTCCGAGTGATTTGTCAACACTCAGTGTAGTATTGCTGAGAACACCTTTTTGGAAGAAGTTTTCCAATGACTTGTATGGCTTATAGTCATACAATACTCCCTTGTACTCGGGTACATGATTCCAGTATCTCGACTGGTCGAGTGGGTGTGGTATTTGTCCATTGGCGTCAATACCATTGGTTCCACGGGCGGTAAATGCAGGACCCCAGTTGGAGAAGAACCATCCAAAGTCACCAGAGAAACCATTTCCATAGGTATCCTGATAAACTGGCAGGTTGGCGATCTCAGAGAAAGAAACGGACTGGCTCAGGTTTACCTCCATTTTCTTGTCGGTATTTGAGCCGGCATTACCACTCTTGGTAGTCACCAGAA
Source organism: uncultured Saprospiraceae bacterium (assembly GCA_964423205.1). Classification (GTDB taxonomy): domain Bacteria; phylum Bacteroidota; class Bacteroidia; order Chitinophagales; family Saprospiraceae; genus UBA6168. The sequence continues at coordinate 43,907 of CAYRDX010000004.1, forward strand.
TCACACCGTTACGGCCAGCCTCACCGTAAAGCACAGTGGCACTAAGGCCTTTCAGAATGGTAATCTCTGCCACGTTGTTCGGGTCGAGGTCGAGGAAGCGGCTGGATGCAGTTGCACCTCCTGTAGTAAATCCGCGGTCTGTGTTGGTCTGGGTGTTGAAAGCAACACCATCCACAACGAACAGAGGCTGGTTATTACCGGTTATGGAGGAAAAGCCCCTGATGATGATGTTAGTACCAGAACCGGAAAGACCGGAAGTCTGGGTAACATCCACACCGGTAGCTTTACCGCGGAGGATTCGTCCGATGTCAGTTTCTGACTTCAATTGTACATCGGCGGCTCCAATGGTTGTTACACCAAAACCAAGGGCCTTCTTCTCCTTGCGGATACCAAGGCCGGTAACAACCACCTCGGAAAGCTGCTCTGCAGCTTCTGCCATGGTGACGTTAAGCACGCCGGTAGCACCAAGGGTAAGTTCCTGGGTTCCAAAACCAGTGTAGCTGAAAACAAGAACGTTGGCACCTTGTGGAACTATGAGTTCATAAGTGCCATCGACATCTGTAATGGTACCTGTAGTGGTACCTTTAGCAAGGATACTTACACCGATGAGGGGAACTCCCTTTGAATCGGTTACAGTACCAGAGACTGAGCGCTGTGCCAACATAAAAGATATGCTGAACACTGCTAGCATTAAGGCTAGTAAGAGTCTTTTCATACTAATTCGATTTAACTTAAAAATTATGATTCAAAAATATGAGCATGGCAAAAATAGGATTTTTTACTAAACCTATCCTTCCCATATTTAACTTTTGCTTAACATCATTTACTAAAACGTTTATTTTGTAAAAGTGCGGCCTGGGAAATAGAGATAAAATAATCCTGTTTTGACGGAATGATGTAAAAGCACCTGAAAGATTACCTGAGTTGTCTTAAATACATCCGAATTACGTTACTCAGACCATAATAAAGCGCATCAGATATGAGCGCATGTCCGATCGAAACTTCCAATAAATTTGGTACCTGCTCTTTGTAATACCTGAGATTATCGAGATTCAGGTCATGTCCCGCATTCACACCTAAACCGACATTTTTGGCCAGCAAGCCGCAACGGCGATGAGCCGCAACGGCTTTTTCTTTATCCTTATGGAACTGCTGTGCATATTTGCCGGTGTAGAATTCTATCCTGTCAGCGTTTACCGCCTTTGCCCCTTCAACAAATTTTTCAATTGGATCAACGAAAATGGATACACGGATACCATACTGATGAAATTGGGCAATCACATCGGTGAGAAAGGACTTGTGTGTTATGGTATCCCATCCAGTGTCAGAAGTTAGTACCCCCGGAGCATCCGGCACCAATGTGCATTGGTGAGGAGGATTGTTGGTGACCAGTTTCAGGAATTCCGGAGTTGGATTACCCTCAATATTAAATTCTGTGGTAACAACAGACCTTAATAACGGTATGTCAGAAAACCGGACGTGTCGTTCGTCTGGACGGGGATGAACTGTAATTCCCTGCGCTCCAAAATATTCGCAATCTTTAGCAACCTGAATTAAGTCGGGCAGATTTCCACCGCGGGAATTTCTGATGAGTGCTACTTTATTGATGTTTACACTTAGTCGCGTCATTTTTGTTCAAAGTTTGAAGTGCGAAGTTTGAAGTACTTTTGTGCGAAATTAAGCAAACTGCTCATGTATAGTCAGGACTCTAACCCAGATAATCACATAGTTCCAGGGGTTCCGGCAAAGATATTTCTATTGGTAGCTGTAACCCTGAGCTTCCTTGGAGCCTTTGCTGGCAGTGCAATCATCTTTTTAGTCTGTGAATCAAAGGGAATAGACATGCAGGCATTGACGGCAGAGTTCAGCCCTGAAAGTCCACCCTCCCTTAGATATTTCATGCGTGGACTCCTACTGATTAATCACCTTTTGACTTTTTTAATCCCTGCTTTAGTTGTCGCCTGGATATTCTATCGAAAAAAATGGAGTAATACTTTATCATTAGGTTCCGGTGTAAGTCTTCAAGGGCTAATTCTGGGTACTTTGTTCATATTGTCGGCATTTCCACTTGCACAGGCTGTGATGGGCGCTAACTCCTGGTTAATGGAACAGTCAGAATGGTTAAAGCCATTGATAGATATGGAGTCTTCATCAGAAAGAATGATTGAGGGGCTGCTGGTTATGCCAAATTTTTTGGAAATGTTAAGCAGTCTGGTGGTAATGGCTTTGGTGCCGGCATTGGGCGAGGAACTGCTTTTTCGCGGTGTTTTCCAACAGTATATAGGCAAATGGACGGGCAAACCACTGTTGTCAGTGTTTGTAGTTGCCCTGATATTCAGCTTGGCGCATTTTCAGGTTCAGCGATTTTTAGCCATTTTTTTACTGGGCATCGTTCTTGGCCTCCTGTTTTACTGGACCCGGAATCTATGGATTAGCATCGGAGCTCATTTCATTAATAATGCTGCTCAGGTAATAGTGGCCTTTTCTTTCCAGGATAAGATAGATGAAATAAATTCCGGAGACTTTGGACAAATTCAATGGGGATTGGTTCTGGCATCCGGGTTTGTGGCTGTTTATACTGGTTTTTTGATTTGGAAAAAATTCAGAATCCCCGATAATCCTTGAGCCAAACAGGCTTATTAAGTCAAGTTTCCCATAGCACCGATAATTGACGTCAGTTGTCGGTTTCCGTGAAAACCATTTACTACCTTCACCGCTCTTTTAATAAACACAAAACGATGAATGGAAATTTGACACCTCAGCTTATCCTGACAACCATCTTCCTTTATTTTGCAATGTTGATTGGTGTTTCCTGGCTTACCAGCCGTAAAGCCAACAACAAAGACTTTTTTATTGCAGGGAAAAAGTCACCATGGTGGTTGGTAGCCATCGGAATGGTAGGTGCTTCTATTTCAGGCGTAACGTTTATCTCCATACCGGGAGCAGTTGGTGCTGGTGGCGTTAACCAATTCTTCTCCTACATGCAGATGGTTTTCGGTTACTTGTTGGGGTATTTCGTGATTGCAACTGTATTGTTGCCCATGTATTACCGGATGAACCTGACCTCTATCTATGGTTATCTGGGAGAAAGATTCGGGCATTATTCCAATAAAACAGGCGCAGCCTATTTTCTGCTGTCGAGGGTCATCGGAAGTGCATTCAGGCTTTTTCTGGTAGCACTGGTTTTTGATGGATTCGTTCTCGGAGTCCCACCACTTAATGTTCCGTTCTGGGCAACGGTTATCATCACCATCTTCCTGATTTGGGTATATACGTTTAAGGGAGGCCTTAAGACGATTATCTACACGGACTCTTTGATGACCATTTTATTCCTGACAGCGGTAACAATTACTGTAATTTCTATAGGAAATATCCTGGGTGAACCAGCGGGAGGACTTGTTAACCTCATCAAAGAAAGTGAGTACTCCAAAATGTTCTTTTTTGAAGGGGGATGGGGTGATCCCAATAACTTCTTTAAACAGTTCTTTGCGGGTGCATTGATTGCCATAGTCATGACTGGCCTCGACCAGGATATGATGCAGAAAAACATTTCATGTCCCAATATCCGTGATGCTCAAAAAAACATGTTCACTTTTTGCATCATCCTCGTGTTTACCAATTTGCTGTTCTTGTCACTTGGCGCGCTGCTTTACATTTATGCCAATGAAACGGGTATGGATATCCCGGCTCGCTCCGACTATCTTTATCCAATGATTGCCCTGGAGCACCTCTCTCCGTTTTTGGGCATCATATTCATGATAGGCTTGATAGCGGCTGCTTATTCAAGTGCTGATTCTGCTCTTACTGCACTGACTACTTCCTTTTGCGTTGATTTTTTGGATATGGAAAAGAATGGAAAAGAGGAAAAAGTTCAACAGAGGAAAAGGCGCTGGGTCCATTTTGGATTCTCAGTAATTCTGATTCTTACCATTCTCATTTTCAAAGCCATCAACAATGATGCAGTTATTAACGAGGTGTTTAAAGCCGCCGGATATACCTACGGTCCCCTGCTCGGCCTTTTCACCTATGGCATGTTGTCGAAAAAACAAATCATCGATAAACTCGTCATTCCGGTTTGTATTGCAGCACCCATTCTGACCTGGCTTATAGTGGGGTGGTCATTAAAATATCTGGGATTCGATTTTGGATTCCTCAACCTGGCATTGAACGGGCTATTGACGATAATAGGGTTGATGCTTATTTCCACGCCAAAAAGTGAACCTGTCGCCGCTTAAAGATGTTTTCAGAACTCCCATAAAGATCAACGAAATAAGACCCGATGCCCTCAGGTTTTACATCTGATTTGATTGACGATGTGTGGGTCTATTTACGTATTTTTGCAACATGAAAAATCTGGAAGTGAAAGAAGAAATAAAACCGAATAACGGCAATTACGATGCCGGCAATATTACAGCATTAGAGGGATTGGAGGCGGTGCGGAAACGCCCTGCAATGTACATAGGAACCACTGATGTAAAAGGATTGCATCACCTCGTTTGGGAGGTAGTGGATAACTCCATAGATGAACACCTCGCCGGATTCTGTACCGAAATTCAGACCATCATCCATCCCGACAATTCCATCACCGTCAAAGATAATGGCCGTGGTATCCCGGTTGATCTTCACAAGAAACTGAAAAAGTCTGCCCTGGAAGTGGTTATGACCGTTCTTCATGCTGGTGGAAAGTTTGATAAAAATACATACAAGGTTTCGGGTGGCTTGCACGGCGTTGGTGTAAGCTGTGTGAATGCGTTATCCATTCAACTTCGCACTGAAGTACACCGTGACGGAAAATCGTATGAACAGGAGTATAGTAAGGGCAAACCACTGTATGATGTCAGGGAAATTGGAACCTCCAAAAACAGGGGAACCATGGTTACCTTTAAACCAGACCCTGAAATATTTGAATCCACCGAGTATAAATACGAAACGCTGGCCAATCGCATTCGTGAGTTGTCATTCCTGAACAAAGGTCTTCGCCTGACACTCACAGATGAAAGGCAAATTGGCGAGAATGGCAGTTATAAGTCCGAAAGTTTTCACTCAGAAGGAGGACTTCTCGAGTACGTACGGTATTTGGATGAAAGCCGGGTAAAATTGATAGATGAGCCAATCTACGTTACTGGGACCGAGAGTAATGTGGAGGTTGAAGTGGCCATGCTTTACAATTCGAGCTACTCAGAACACGTATTCTCTTTTGTCAACAATATCAATACCAGTGAAGGTGGCACTCATGTCAATGGATTCCGTCGGGCCATCAGCAGGGTGTTGAGTCAATACGGTGAAACTTCAGGGATGATAACCAAAGCAAAAGTTTCACTATCTGCCGAAGACTTCCGGGAAGGGCTGACAGCCGTGGTCTCCGTAAAAGTTCCTGAACCACAGTTCAAAGGGCAAACAAAAAGCGAATTAGGCAACTCGGAAGTAACTGGTATTGTCTCCCGTGCTGTCGGTGATGCCCTGGCAACCTACGTTGAGGAAAACCAAAATGCAGCCCGGAAAATCATTGAGAAAGTAATTCTTGCCGCTACCGCTCGTCATGCTGCCCGTAAAGCCCGAGAAATGGTACAGCGAAAAAATGCGCTGACAGGAGGTGGTTTACCTGGAAAATTGGCGGATTGCTCTTCTAAAGACCCTGGTGCAAGTGAGATATTCCTCGTCGAGGGAGACTCAGCAGGTGGAACGGCCAAACAAGGGCGCGACAGGAATTTCCAGGCTATTTTGCCGCTCAGGGGAAAGATATTGAACGTTGAAAAAGCCCTGGAACATAAGATTTACGAAAACGAGGAGATTAAAAATATTTTCACAGCCCTCGGAGTAAGCATCATCGAAAATGATGAAGGAATGAGGGTCTTGAACATTGATAAGTTGCGCTATCACAAAGTCGTCATCATGTGCGACGCCGACGTGGATGGCAGCCATATCACTACATTAATACTAACATTCTTCTTCCGATACATGAGGCCACTTATTGAGCAAGGCTATATCTACATTGCCGCGCCTCCTCTTTATATGGTTAAGAAAGGCAAACAGTTCCGGTATTGCTGGAATGAAGAAGAACGCAAAGAAGCTGTTGCTTCTTACGCATCAGGCGAAAACGACAGCTCTGTTAAAATACAGCGTTATAAAGGTCTTGGCGAAATGAATGCTGAGCAACTCTGGGAAACAACCATGGATCCGAGTACCAGAATTCTTCGACGTGTCACCATTGACGACGCTACAGAAGCTGACCGCATTTTCTCTATGCTAATGGGTGAAGAGGTGCCACCAAGACGGGCATTTATTGAGGCCAATGCGAAGTATGCTAACGTGGATGCCTGAAATTATCATTAGGACGTGAAGATCAGAAGAGAGGAGCGAGTGCACACTCGCTCCTCTCTTGGTTTTAGTGGAATATGAACTCCATTTCAACCCTTCTGTTCAATTGGCGCCCACCTTCTGAGGCATTATTGGCATAAGGCATTCTGTCGCCGTAATATTCGACGAGGAGCTGTCGACGTGCCACGCCTTTATTCAGAAGGTAAAACATCACCGACTCAGATCTGCGTTTGGAGAGATTGATATTGTACTCAGGATTACCTGTAGAATCCGCATGGCCGGTTAACTTTAATTTCCAGTCAGATTTTTCCACCATCAAATTGGCCAATCTGTTTAAGTAAACGTATGAATCCGGCCAGATGTCGGACTTGTCCACATCAAAATAAAGATTGCGCATGGCAAGGTTCAGGATGTCAATTTCAGCTGCTGTAACAATAGGGCAGCCATCATTACCCGGTGCTCCTCTTGTATCCGGACACTTGTCATCTAAGTCGGCTATGCCATCGTTGTCTCTGTCGGATCCTGGGCATCCTTCTAAACGGATATGCCCCGGCTCAGCAGGACATTTATCAAATTTATCCACTACTCCATCCATATCTCGGTCGTCAATTGGGCACCCGCCGTTACTGGCCACACCCGCCAGGTCGGGGCATTTATCAATATCATCGCGCACACCATCGCCATCCCTGTCTCCAAACGGGCAACCCTGGTTAGAGCGCGGACCAGGGGCATTAGGACACTTATCGTCTTTGTCCGATAAGCCGTCGCCATCTCTGTCAGAAAGGTCAGCGATGGCCTCCCGGACTCCAGTATCGGGGCAGCCCTGATTCTCCACTGGGCCCGGACGATCCGGGCATTTATCATCCTTGTCAGGAATTCCATCACCATCTTTATCTCTTGCCTTTCCAAAACGGAATTCAAGGGAAAACTCATGAGAACCATTGCTGTAATTTCTCAAGTCAGTTGCAGTAAAATCGTAAGAATAGCCAAAATTGAAAGGCCCGAGATTTACACCTGCCATAGCCGTAAAGGCATCGTCCATTCTGTACGATCCGGCAATCCAGAATTTGTCAAAGGTAGCTTTGACGCCTCCGTCAATCTGTATCGGCGCACCATCAACGAATTTTACCAATGCTGATGGTTCAACGATGAATTTATCTGTTACAGGAACTTTCACACCTGCCAGTGCATGATAGTGCCGAAGCAACCTGCTTTTGTCTTTAAGGTCCGTAAAATCAAAATCTCTTTCAAATATCTGAGGCACGGCAAAACCAAGGTATATTCCTTTATGCTCAGCATAAAAACCTGCATTGATATCAATGTATTGCTGCCCGTCACGTGCATTTGGCAACACAATGTCATTGATGTCACCAACTGAAACTCCATCACCCAATCGAAGAGAAAAGTATCCCACAGAAGAACCGGCAGAAATTATGGTTTCGCTACCGATTTGCTTGACGAAATTAAACATGCCAAAAGCACCCGTTCTCTTAATTACACCTGCCTCATCGTTAAATACATACATTCCACCGCCCATCGGAAAGGTTTTCAATCTGCCTCTTATACCAGCAACCTGAGTAGCTGGTTTGCCTTCCAATCCAACCCATTGACTTCTGTACACCATATTGGCAATCAGGATTTCCTTATCGAGATTAATGGCCGGATTGTATCCAAAGCGATTCATCACATAATTGGTGAATAATGGATACTGTTGCGCTACAATTGCTTGTAACAGACCTATTGAGAAAAGTAGAGTTGCTATGTATTTCATTGGAGTGTCAAGTCATAATTAGGAAATAGAAATAATGTCCAAACATTAAGTTGAGCCACCCCATTATCTTAAGATGGACACTGATCCCGAAAAAACAGTCCGGACATTGTCATTTAACTTCAGTACATAGTAATACGGCCCTGCAGGCAATTCACCACCTCCGTTGTTGATTCCTCCCCATGAATTGTCGTAATTCTTTTTAAAGTAAACTCTGGCGCCCCAGCGGCTAAATATTTCAACCTGATTGTCAGGGAAATTTTCAATACCCTCAATTTCCCATAAATCATTGATGCCATCACCATTTGGGGTAATCAGGTTCTTAAAGGTTAAACCATCGCAATATGTATTCACCTGAAAGTCGAGTATTCTGTTACAGCTGATAGCATCGGTTATCGTCACACTGTACAAACCACTGGGAAGATTGCTAATGTCTTTGGCGTTCGCACCATTTGACCATTTATACACATAAGGCGATTTTCCACCGGATACTGAAAGGCTGATGGCACCGTTGCTGGCGTTGTCGCAGGATTCGGGTTGCACCTTTGAAGCTATTCCAATACTGTCAGGTCCGTCTACTTTTGACCTGGAAGAATATGTGCATCCTTTTGCATCCGTAATGGTAAAACCATAAGCGCCGGGTTTCAGATTATTTGCATCTGAACCAGTAGAGACATTCCGCTCCCATTGATAGGTCAAAGGCAAAGTGGCATTTAGTGTTGTCAATTTGATATTTCCATTTGCATCAGCAAAACATGCCACAGATGAACCTTGAGCATAAGCTCCAAACGCCGCTCTAGTTACCCGAAGTGCAATTGAGGACGAGAAGGTACATGTCCCGGTTTTCACCTCCAGAACCACAATCTTAGTACCAGCAGATGAATAAGATATTCCTTTGGGGCTTGACTGATCAGAAGTTGGGATATAGGCATCCTGACCAAAGGTCCAGTTGAACGTAGTTCCTGGCTGTGCTTTATCTGCATAAGTAAAGCTGTATTCATCCCCGCACTCCTTTTCTATTTTGTCAAGGGTAAAAAGTGCTTTTGGAGCATTTAGGCATCCCTCGGGAATATTGCTTGCGGGAGGCTGCTGAAACCCTTGCCTTAATGTTATAGTTGGGCTGGTGATGGTCCCGGCGTTAGGAGGCTGTCCGGTAGTGGAAGATATGTATAACCCATTCACATTTCCGGATGTGCCGATACTGGAAATTACACTCCTGCGCACACTCTGGGCATTTGTCACTCCTTCAATGAGGAGCAACACACCGAGTAAACCATATTTTAAGTAATTCTTCATTTTTATAGAAGTTGATGCGTAATTAACCTGAACATGGAAACAGGCGCTCTTTAACGCGCCCGGTCTTCTGATAAATCAATTATTTATCAGGTAGCCTGTCAGTATTATTTCATCACTACTTAAGTTCCTGATTTGGGTTGTTGGAGGGATAACCAAAGCTTTGATTAAAGCGCTAAACGGACTCAGGGTATAGCCGTCAAGGGTTATAGGTGTATTCACGTTTAGTCCACTTTTGATTACAAACCTTTTTCCTACCGGAACCTGATAAAAATTGGACTGATTGGGACGAAGAACAATTATTTGTGCATCAACAAATTGATCAACAGGTTTATAAAATCCAATACATCTGCACTTTTCGACATAGGTTCCCGACTTAAATACAGGCAAATTTGGAGATGTCCAATGCCTTCCAAATGATGAGCCTAAACCCGGAAGAAACATTTCATTTTCAGAAGCAGTCACATAAAATACCTGCCCAGCCGGTACTCTCATCGTGTCAGGTTTAAAAACGTATTGCGATGTTGCAATACCCTGAGGAAAATCCAGGTCAGAGCCTGCAGCATTAAAGCCGGCAAGGTTATTAAAGTCTATGACAGCACTGCTTTTTGACAAACTAAGTACATTGTTAGTAAAACTCAGGTTTTGAATTTCATTGGTCGAATCGCTATCGCCATCTCTAACGTCAATTGTGATGGAGTTGGCTTTTGACAGTGAAATGGTCTTGTCATTTAAGGAAAGGGTCTGCAATTCATTCGTTGGGTCTTTATCCAGGTCATCCAATGCGGTTGCTGCAGTGGATGCAGCTTTTGCAGTAGCAGCATAATTTGCTGAATCTGCCTTGCTCGCAGAATTTGCTTTTTGGGCTATATTGGCTAAATCAGCAGTTTGCGCATGTACGGCAGATGTAGCAGTACCTGATGTTGGGGAATATAAAGCATAAGGAACAGACAAGAGTTGATTGGTGCCGACAAGTGAATAATTGCTGCACTGAGTATTCATGCTCATTTCAATCCGCAGAAAAAACTTGCTTTCGCCCCATTTGATTTTGTCAAAAGAATTTACTGCTCCGCCAATCGGGTTACCACCACCGATTTCAATAGTGAAAAGCCCGTAGGTATCTGTGGTCACTGTTGGATGTACTTCAATCCAGTCTTCCAATCCGGTAACAATATTCTTAATAATAGATGCCCTGATACAAACCTGAGTGTTTTTCAGCTCCGTTCCGTTGGCATTAATAGCCACCGCCTGGTATGAAAATTTGGATGGTGCCTGCGCAAAAACTGAAAAGGTGGCAACCAAAAACAGTACTTGAAAGGGTAGGAATTTCATGGGTGATGTAAGATTAAGTTAGAAATAGAGACAAATGTAAATAAATTATAATTCGTATAAACACGTGCTGTTGGCTAAGATGTGCTGGTATAGGAAGAAGACACATAACCAGTCACGTGAAAAAAAATAATCATATAAAAGTAGCAATAATCATTCCAATAAAAACAAATGACCATATATTTACCCCTCTTAAACAGCACTTAATCACCCAATGACGAACATAAATCTTAAGGTTCGATTAATTCTTTATAACAAAGGAAATATCCTGTTATTGCGACAAAAAAATAAGACAGGTGGCAATTTCACCCTTGTTGGTGGAACCATAGAAAACACCGAATACGCAGAGGAATCACTTATGAGGGAAGCCTATGAGGAAGCAGGTGTGGTGTTGAAGAAAAAGGACCTGCAACTGGTGCATGTATTGCACAAAAGAACCAGGAAAAACGGGCACAGAGTAACCCTATATTTTAAAGCAACTGAATGGGGAGGAAAATTGAAAGCAGGAGAACCTGACAAATTCAGAGGAGTTTCCTGGTTTTCATTAAGCAACTTGCCACCAAACCTATCGGATACTGTCCGACATGTCCTTAAACAATACAGGTCAGGAATTATGTATTCAGAATTCAGGTCTTGACCAAAATGACAAAAGCCCTACCAAATAGGTTTGGGCTTTTGCCGCTTATTCACATCCATTAACTATTATCCAAAGTAATTTTTCAGGATTTGGTAGTCTTTTTACTGGCTTTCTTATCCTTGTTCTTGGATGAGGAATCATCCGTTTTGTGAGTGCAGTTTTCTTCTGAGGCCGTGTCTTTGAATTTCTCAGACTTTGAACAATACTCGACAGGAACAAAAGTGACTTTCCCTGTGGAGGCTTCTACTTCTTTTCGTGCGTAGGATACTTCTCCTGTATTAGAAACCTGTTTCACAATGCTTGCATCTAAGGAAGCTGCTTTTTCAGCAGATGCTGCTTTTTCAGCATCGGACTTGCCACTGCAGGATGAAGCATCTGTGGAAGAAGTTTCTGTTTTAGCTTTTGATTTGGAAGAGCAACAGGATTTTGACTGCGCGTTGGCAGCGAAAACAAAAAGTCCTAAAAAGGAAACTAACAAAGCAATTTTTCTCATGTTTATTGGATTTACCTGTGTAATTAAAAGGGTATTAAGGTTTAGAAAGTAATTTCCAAATGGAAAAGACGATGCCAAAAATAAGTAGAAGGCATTCCGGCGTCAACCCACCTATTTTCATTTAGGAAATCTTTAACCTTTAACAATGCCAATCCAGAGATGAGCGCCCCTTTTGTTTTTTTATATCTTTGAACCAGCTGAATTGCCATTCACCCTGGTTTATGTAAATCACCTGGAAATATGCGTAACCTCGTAGCATTCACCTTACTGTCACTCCTTTTCATGTCTAACTGTAAAGTAATTCGCTATTCTGCTGAAAAACTACCAGTAAAGCAAATAGTATTTGGTGATGGAGGAGGGTTCATCGGGGTTGAAACTTCGTACATTCTTCTGGAGAATGGTCAGATATTTAAGAAAACAGGTGTTGGTGGATTGTTACAAGAGCTATCACCTATTAAGCAAAAGCAATCGAAAACACTTTTTGAAAAACTGGCCACCGTCCAACTTTACAAACTCGATATCAACAAGCCAGGAAATCTCTACTATTTTTTGCAGGAAACAAATAATGAAACGGATAGCAGGGCTACATGGGGAGCTGGCGACTATTTGCCGCCACAAAGCTTGGTGGCAATCCACAGAGAATTGTTGTCAATTGCCAAAACAAGAAGCCCTCTAAAACCAGAAGCAGCCAAAACCGATATTGATAAACCTGCGAAGAAAGAAGAGGACAAAACAAAATGGTAGAAAGTCTTTATCCACACCCATACTATTCAGAACACCTCATTAATAAACATTGACTTTAAGCTTTAAAATGATGACAAGATTACTATTGGTAATAGCATCCTTTGCTATAGCTTGGAATAGTTTCGCACAGTTGAAACCAAATCTCAAAAAAGCACCTGGCCTCACTAACCAAACAACAGTGGTGCAATCTAATCCAATCGGCTTAAGCGCCGAGGTACCTACAGGCCCTCTTACCTTTGACGGCATAACTGATTACAGACCAATAAAATTTGTAAAACCAAATCCAGTAACGGCTTTTCTCAAAGCACATTATTCAGAAGTAACCGGATTACCCTATTTAATCGAAGGTGAAATAGAGATTTCTCCAATGAGAAGCACAGAGTCGCAAGTCCATGAATATCTTTCAATGGCTTTTGAAAATTCAGGTTCCATAATCAATATTAATGAACTAATAATTGATGACATTGAAACTGAGGCTGATTTAAACTACCAACATTTCCGCTTCCGACATGAATGGCAAGGGATCCCCGTTTACGGTTCCGAAGCAGTTCTGCATAAACTCGCTGATAAGTTTTACATGTTTAACGGAAGACTTTTGCCAAGCCCGGTACTGAAAGACGCTGTTGCGGTAGTTACCCAAGATGAATCAATCGAAATTGCTCAACAATACTCCAATCAACTATATAATCACGTGCACCTATCAAAGATTGAAAAGGAATGGATAGGAGGGGAGCAATATGAATCTGAACTGATTATTTTCAACGAAACCAGCTTACAGGGTGAAGAGAAACTCGTTTGGAAAGTCAATTTGATTCCGAATCTCGCAACACGAATTACCTTATTTATTGACGCTAAAACAGGAAAAATTTTAAGAAGTCAAAATGAACTTTGCCAACTGGTACACAATAAATCAATAGTAGGCTCAGACGGAATGCTGCCAACTCACATAGTGGAAGAAACCAATTACGGGCAAGCGACATTTGCAGATGGCCCGGCAACAGCAATGGCTGTGGACCTTTTTGGTCAGCAAAGACTGATTAATACTTATCAAAAAAGTGGAACCTATTTTATGATTGATGCCTCAAGGGCAATGTTTAAGGGAGCTCAGTCAGTTATGCCGGATGAGCCAGTGGGTGTAATATGGACTTTGGATGCCAAAAACAAGTCGCCGGAAAACACAGATTTTCAGGCAACACATGTAGCCTCACTGAATAATACCTGGAACGACCCCAAATCTGTGAGCGCTCATTATCATGGTGCACGAGCTTTTGAGTACTTCAACAGTGCCTTTTCCCGAAACAGTATAAATGGCAGAGGAGGTAACATCATTTCGTTTATCAACGTTGTTGATGGCGATGGCAGTCAAATGGATAATGCTTTTTGGAATGGGGCAGCTATGTTTTATGGCAACGGCAACAAGGCATTCAAAGCACCTTTGTGTAAGGCCTTGGATGTGGCCGGTCACGAGATGGCACACGGCGTTATTCAAGCCACTTCTAACCTTGAGTATTATGGCGAAAGCGGTGCATTGAATGAAAGTTTCGCTGATGTCTTTGGCGCCATGATTGATCGCGACGATTGGAAAATGGGTGAAGACATCGTGCATACCGGAATTTTTCCAACAGGGGCACTGCGCGACCTCAGCAATCCACATAACGGCGGTACAAGCTTAAATGACCCCGGTTATCAGCCTGCCCATTACAACGAGCGTTACAATGGAACGGAAGACAACGCAGGGGTCCACATCAACAGCGGAATTCCGAATAAAGCATTCCAGTTATTTGCCGATAACCCTGCAGTTGGCAAGTCAAAAGCTGAACAAGTTTACTATCGGGCACTGACGAAGTATCTCGTGAAATCTTCCCGGTTTATTGATTGCAGGATAGCAGTCATCCAATCTGCTACAGACCTCTATGGGGCCAGTGTGGCAAATGCCGCAGCAGCAGCATTTGATGCAGTTGGCATTAAAGCCGGCACAGGAACCCAAACCCAAAAGGACGTAAACAAGAATCCTGGGAACGACTTCATTCTAATGTCAGATGACAAATATTCAGCCCTGTATGTGTTCTCTCCATCAGGGCAGGCTGTTGCGAATCCCTTAGCCTCCATTGCGCCGTCCAGCAAACCGAGTATTACAGATGATGGTTCAGTTATAGTTTTCATAGCCAAGGATAAAACAATGAGGGCTATAACCATTAATTGGTCCAACGGACAAATTAAAAACCAAACCATTCACAGTGAACCGATTTGGAGAAATGTTGCCATTTCCAAAGATGGCCGCCGAATTGCTGCGTTGACAACAGACCAGGATAACAAGTTATACGTGTTCAGCTATGATACCCAAAAATGGACGACTTTCAGGCTCTATAACCCAACAACAGGACAAGGAGCCCCAACAACAGGCGATGTCCTTTATGCAGATGTTTTGGAGTGGGACTTCACGGGCGAATGGGTTATGTATGATGCACTCAACAAAATAAAAACGACGGGAGCCAAGGATATTGAATACTGGGACATCAGTTTTGCCAGAGTTTGGAATAAACAATCAAACAAAGCTGGTGACGGCTTTATAAGCAAATTATTCAATGGCTTGCCCAGTGACGTAAGCGTTGGCAATCCAACTTTTGCCAAGAATTCCGATTACGTTATTGCCTTTGACTATATAGACGATTTCGAGGATGACTATTACTTACTGTCTGCCAATCTTGAGACAGGTGATGTAGGCACCATTTTCCAAAATACTGACCTGAGTTGGCCCAGCTTTTCAGTGGACGACAAAAGAATGGTTTTCGATGCAGAAGATACTTTTGGAAATCCAGTATTAGCCTTTATCCCATTGGGTATAGATAAGATTTCTGCTTCCGGTAATGCCAGCATATTCATTGAACAAGGCCGTTGGGGTGTTTGGTTTGCCAATGGCAGCCGCGTATTGACCAACGCTGAAGATGTACTTTCTGAAAACCATATCAAAGTATTCCCCAACCCAGCGCAGGATATCCTGAATGTTCAACTTTCCTCAAAAGGATTGTCCGATGTCAGGTATCACATAATAGATATCCTTGGAAGGACTCAGCTTAGCGGAACATTTCCTCTCAGCAATGGTACAAACAGTTTCTTAATACCCATTGGCGAACTTTCCACAGGAATTTATTCCTTGGTTTTGGACACAGGCAATCAAACCAACACAATGAAAATTTTGAAGAATTGAGTCTGGGTTTGCCTTTAGACTATTAAGCACAATTAAGCCAATGCCTTCCAACAGACAACTTTTCCTGCAAAATATCGCTCAAACAAGCGACATCCCACTAATGCTGGAAATCGAGAAGGCTGAAGGTTCCTACCTGTTTGATACGTCCGGAAAACGTTACCTGGACCTGATAGGCGGAATCAGTGTCAGTGTGCTTGGACATCGCCACCCTTCTATTTTGGAAGCCATTGCGAATCAACTGGAGAAATACCTGCATACCATTGTTTATGGTGAATATATACTCAGCCCACAAGTGTTATTTGCCCAACTCCTGACTAAGCACTTGAATGATGGTAAAATTGAACAGGCCTTCAAAAATCAATTCGGCGGACTCGATAATGTTTTCTTTGTCAACTCGGGCTCTGAAGCAACTGAAGGAGCCATGAAACTGGCTAAAAGATTCACTAATCGTTACGAAATCATTTCTTTCAAAAATGCTTACCACGGAAGTACTCAGGGTGCAGCCAGCCTGATGTCACCGGCTTTTTTTACCGATGCCTATCTACCCTTACTTCCGGGTATTCGCCACCTTGAATTCAACAACTTTGATGACCTTGAATTTATAACCCGGCAAACAGCCGCTGTTATAGTCGAACCAGTTCAGTCAGAATCCGGCGTAACCTTGCCAGATCAGGCCTTCCTCCATGAGCTTAGAAACAGATGCAAGAATGCTGGCGCACTCTTAATATTTGATGAAGCACAAACTGGCTTTGGCCGGACGGGCTCCATGTTTGCATTCCAAAGATTTGGAGTTGAGCCGGACATGATACTCCTGGCAAAGGCCCTGGGAGGCGGAATGCCACTTGGGGCCTTCATTGCTCCAAAAGAAATTTCCCGGCATCTTAGCTTTGATCCTCCTCTTGGGCATATTACTACTTTTGGTGGTCATCCAGTCAGTTGTACGGCAGGATTAGCCATGTTGAGGACACTTCAGGACTCCAACCTGATTTCAGAAGTGCCAGTCAAGGAGAAACTGTTTAGGGAACTATTGGTACGCAGGTTAATCAAAGAAGTCAGAAGTTCTGGACTTCTTATGGCAGTCGAAATTGGAGATTTTCAGCAAGTCAGAAAGGTAATGCTTGATTGCCTGGAAAATGGTGTTGTAACAGATTGGTTTCTTTTTAATGACCGATGCTTGAGAATCGCACCGCCATTGACTATCAGTGAAAATGAAATTCGGGAAGCCTGTGAGGTAATCTTAACTGCCCTGGATCGTCTTTAGTTCATTTACCTTCATTCAATAATCACAAAATCTGTCCGGCGATTTTGCTGTCTGCCTTCCTCAGTGGAGTTGTCGGCAATGGGTTTGCTTTCCCCATACCCGGAATAATTTAGCCTATCAGGTGCAATTCCAGCGCTGACGAGATAGTCATAAACTGCCTTTGCTCTGTTGTTGGAAAGCACAAGATTATCCTCGTCAGTACCCTGATCATCGGTATGCCCATTTATCTGGATTTTCAGAAAATTATTTTTCTTAAGGAAATCGCGCAGCTTATTTAATTCTACCCGGGAATTGCCTTTTAGCTTAGCTGAACCAGTTTCAAAAAATACATTTTTCAGAATGACAGGTTCCGGAACCATTGAATGGCTCATTTCTCCTGATTGGGAGATGGGAAATAAAATAATGTCCAATAAAAATGGCTTGTCAACGGTACCTGCTTCTGTCAGAGAAAAATGCTCAGAATGAAAGAGATAATTGCGAAGCTCTACATTGAGAGCATATTCAGGTCCCATTGGCATGGCGATAAGAAATTCCCCGTTTTCATCACAGTCTGAGCTGGCAAAAAGATTACCATCTCTGCTGCTTAAATCCACCACTTCAACATTGGCAGGCAGTGGTTTTCCTGAAGTTGCGTCTTTCACCCTTGCTTTTACATAAGTGGATGGTACAGGCCTGATAGCTTCATGCAATTCAAAACTGTATATGTCGGTTGTTGCCTTTCCCTGTGGGTTATCAAATGATGAAATGCCGCTTTGAATTTTAAGCAGGTCTGTTGCAAAGAAAGCAGTTTTTCCATCGAGACTAACAGAAAGTGCACCTTCGTTAGCTTCAGTGTTTATCGGGTACCCAAGGTTTACAGGCTCAGCCCAGGTGCCTTCTGCGTTTTTTCTTGCCAAATAAAGATCGAAACCGCCCATACCCGGGTGGCCATTCGACATAAAATAGAGGGTTTTGCCATCCGCGTGAATGAATGGTGATTGTTCATCCTGTGGGGTATTGAGCGGTGGGCCTGCATTTACCGGGGTTCCCCAACTACCATTTGGTAGCCGTTGGCTTATCCAAATATCTTTACCGCCAATACCACCCTGGCGGTCACTAATGAAGTAAAGAGTCTTACCACCAGCAGAAAGGCTTGGCTGCGAATCCCAGCCTCTTGTATTGACTGGTGATCCAATATTTCTTACAGCGGTCCAAGCGCCATTTTTGAATTCCGAAAAAAAGATATCGCAGCTTCCCAGGCCCTCCCTTCTGTGACAGGCAGTGAACACCAAAAGCTTTCCATCAGCACTCATGCTTTGAGCCCCTTCATTATTGGGAGAATTTAACGCAGAAATTGGCTCACCTTTTTGCCAGGTGCCATCCACTTTTTTACTCCTGTAAAAGTCTTCCTGACCCGATCTGACAGCAGTATAAATCAGGGTTTCACCATCAGCAGACAGGGTTGGCAGATATTCGGCTTCTTCTGTATTTATGCCCAAACCAATGTTTATTGGTTGAAAGGGTACCGGATTGTTCAGGGCTCTGGCAGCAAAGTCGCTGTTCTTCAGATACGTTTCAGCCTGGGTTCGACGCTTTTCAGAGGTTCGGCCTGAAGCAAGATATTTGTGAAAATGCAGTGTAGCTTCTTCAAACTTCCTTTGCTCAAATTCCACTATCCCCAGGCTGTAGTAGATGCTGTAATCAAATGTGGAATCAATACTAAGAGCCCGTTCATATCCCGTTTCAGCATCAGCCAACAGCCCAAGCTGATTCTTTGTATTAGCCCATTCAATATGTGCATCAATGAAATTGGGACTAATTTGGATGGCTCTTTCAAAGTCTATTAATGCACGCTGATATTGCCCGTTAAATGACATTCTTATTCCGCTATCAAAGGCATTTCGGGCTTTTGAGCTAACGGTTTGGGTTGTGCTGTATTTTTGTTGAGCAGTACAGCTTGTGAACAAAATAATAAGAGTGAAAAGACTGGAAATTCTGGGCATCGAAAGAGTTTTTGATAAAACAAACAACGCAGCATTTTGCTTTCTGATTGCTCTTTTTTTGCAACAAAAAAGGCCTGCAATTCAAAAGCAGACCTATTCTATATTTCTCAACCAGGCCAGTTTCTACGACTCAGTTTATAGTTTCCATTAAAGCAGAAGCCTTTTCTGAGCCGTGTCCCACGGCCTCTTTAAAATCGGAGAGGTATCCGCTTTCCCCGGCCTTTTGTCTTGCCAAGCCTCTGTAATAATGCTGGTCGGCAAGCAAAGGTGTATCCAAAATGCTGTCAGTTTCGAACATCTTATTGAACTTCGCGACTGCCTCACTATACTCACCGACCTCCAACAGTGCCCGTCCATAGTTAAACAGGGCACTCTTCTGCCATTTATAATTAGGGTCGTTTTTACCAAACTTTCGAGCTGTGACCAACTTCAGTTCAAAAATGGCTTTTTGGTACTCGCCCAATAGCCTGTGACATTCTCCTTTCAACCTACGGGCACTCCAAAAAATGGGTTGATGAGGAATAGACGTAGAAATTGTTTTTTCCAGATCGGCAATAGCTCCTTTAAAATCTTTCTTGTGTGCTCTTACGTTTGCACGCCCCCAATAAGCATCGGGATTATTTGGATGCAGGTCAATGCTCTTCGAAAAATCATAATGAGCATCGTCGAGGTTATGTAATTTGAAATTGACATAAGCTCTCCTTTCATATGCGAGCGCATGACGTTCAAACTTTTCAATCGCGCGGCTGAGGGCTGACATCGCCTCCTTTTCCATGCCCTTTTCCTTTACCAGCTCCCTGCCGTGAAGAAAAGCCTGGGTGGCGCTCTTGTCGCCCGAAGGCTCTATGGTTCGATGTTCAACTAAAGTCCCATCACTTATTATCCAAACCCTGAAATCACCGGCAATGGCAAAGTCGGCAACATAGGCGAGCATGTTGAGTGTGTTTTTCCAGCTTTTCTCCTGACATTCGGAAATAAACCGTGGGACTTCCATCGAATAGGTGTCTTCGAGGAAGATGTCATCGGCTTTGAGTAAAATGTCGTTTCGGTAAAAATTCTCCATCCTGTGCTGATAAAGCTTCAGCACCTGTTCGTAACTCCGTTGGCTTCCAAATTCCAGCCGTCCGGAGAGGATGGTTTTGTAAATCGTAGTCATTTCCCTGCTGTTTATATCTGTACAACAATAGATGTCACAAGGGTCCCTATCTCCCCAAGAAGGTTTCAATGAGGTTCGTTATAGTGTACGGTTTTTCGTCAACCTGGATATTGGCTACAATGGTAGGCTCAAATACATTGACGTAGTATCAGCAAATGAACTACACGAAAGTTTCCTCACTAGCTATGTGTATGTCTTCCCGGTAAGTTTGGATAACCTGGGTAAAAGATGGCACCTGTTACGGCACAGTCGTTACAAAGTTCTAAAAATCAATGATTTTAACAAACACACCAGTTAATTTTCATGAATAATTTTTTGAAAATCAAAGAAAAGAGAGGGGAGTGATTTTATTCAGTCAGCAATTTGATTCTAATATGACAATATGATTTGAATTATTAAATGCCGTGACAGTGGTCGTGTCATTCAAAATGATGAAATGGAAACTTCTTACTTTTGTTCCTTAATTTCAAAATTAAGCGCACATGAACCTGCCCAACCATGGTAAGATTGAATATTTGAATCGTGATGGAGTTACCCAAATTGAGTTCTCCCACCCATCCCAGAACTCTATGCCGGGCAAATTGTTAGGAGAACTTGAAATCGCTATTCGGGAAGCTGGCAGCGATCCAGCAAGCAACATAATTGTGATGCGAAGCAGCGGTGACAGAACCTTTTGTGCTGGTGCCAGTTTTGATGAACTTTCAACCATCGATGACATTGAATCGGGTAAAAAGTTTTTTCTCGGCTTTGCCAATGTTATCAATGCCATGCGAAAATGCCCTAAAATCATAATAGGAAGAGTTCAGGGCAAAGCAGTTGGTGGAGGAGTCGGTCTTGCAGCAGCTATGGATTATTGTATAGCGAGCAAATGGGCAAGCATAAAATTAAGTGAACTAGCTTTGGGTATTGGTCCCTTTGTAGTTGGCCCTGCTATTCAACGCAAGATAGGAGTGTCCGCTTTTGGCAAATTGGCCGTCAATGCCAATGAATGGCAAACTGCCGAATGGGCAAAAGACAAAGGCCTGTTCCACGATGTCTTCGAAACAGTAGAACAAGTGGACACGTACATTGAGTACCTGAGCAAAGTCCTTGTAAATTCCAGCCCGGAGGCGATGAAACAAATAAAAACAATGCTTTGGCAGGGCACCGAACATTGGGACAACTTACTGGAAGAAAGAGCCGGAATTAGCGGCAGACTTCTTTTGTCCCAATATACCAAGGATGCTATTAAAGCTTTTAAAAGCAGGTAAACAACCTATGCCTGAAATTCATTCAAAAAAAAATATCGATACTGAAAAATCCTGCCAGGTTCCATTGGATACCCTGACTGAAGCTTTTCGATTGATGAGCACAGCCAAGGCTCTCACTGACATTTATGAGGAAAACTTCAAGTTGGTTTCCAAATATGTACACGCAACATCCCGGGGCCATGAAGCCATTCAGATAGCACTTGGATTGCAGTTGCAACCACAAGACTTTGTTTCACCTTATTACCGGGACGATGCCATGTTGCTGTCTATAGGATGCACCCCTGGAGACCTAATGCTTCAGCTTATGGCCAAGCGGGACGATCCCTTTTCAGGTGGTCGCAGTTATTACTGTCACCCCAGTTTAAATGCCCCGGACAAACCCAAAATCATTCACCAGTCCTCAGCCACCGGCATGCAGGCTATTCCAGCAACAGGAATAGCCATGGGACTCCGCTATCGCGAACAAATGAAGATGACTGATGCGTCGAATGAAAAACCAATAGTCGTATGCTCCTTTGGTGATGCCTCTATTACTGAGGGTGAGGTTGCAGAAGCATTTCAAATGGCAGCATTGAAGCAACTGCCCATCATGTTTTTGGTTCAGGACAATGGTTGGGATATTTCTGCTAAAGCAGAAGAAATCAGGTCTCAAAATGCAGCAGAATATGCACGTGGTTTTAAGGGGCTGGAAATCAAAAGCGTTGACGGTAGCGATTTTACTTCTTGTTATTCGGAACTGAGGCAGGTTCTTAAAGACATGCGAAAGGAGGGTAGTCCTTTTCTCGTGCATGCAACAGTCCCATTACTCAATCACCATACTTCAGGCGTAAAGAAAGAATGGTACAGAGACGACCTTGAAGAGCATCAGGAAAAAGATCCTCTACCCATACTTTTCAATCAATTGTTGGAAAGGGGATTGACTAAAAAGCAACTTCACCGGATCAGTGTTGCAGCAAGAGACCTGATAACATCGGAATTTCATTCTGTTTTGCAAGCTCCTGAGCCGGAACCTGAAGATTTATATAAGCATGTATTTGCGCCAACTTTTGTAACAGATGAAAGTGGAATCCGCGAACCAGCACACGGAGAACTAAAGGTAATGGTGGATTGTGCATTGAATGCAGTGGAGGAGTTAATGACAAAGCATCCTGAATGCCTGTTTTATGGGCAGGATGTGGGAAAGCGTTTGGGCGGAGTGTTCCGTGAAGCTGCTACCCTTGCCGCAAAATTCGGAGACCACCGGGTATTCAACACACCTATCCAGGAGGCTTTTATCATAGGCAGTACAGTTGGCATGTCAGCAGCTGGACTCAAGCCCATCGTCGAGATTCAGTTCGCAGATTATATTTGGCCTGGTCTGAACCAATTGTTTACCGAGGTCAGCCGCTCCTGTTATTTATCGAATGGCAAATGGCCAGTTAGTTGCATCATCCGAGTGCCAACTGGAGCTTATGGCAGCGGGGGGCCTTATCATTCTTCCAGTGTAGAATCCGTTCTGTTGAACATCAGGGGAATCAAAATAGCCTACCCCAGCAACGGGGCCGACATGAAGGGACTTATGAAGGCGGCATTTTATGACCCTAATCCAGTAGTCATGCTGGAGCACAAGGGCTTATATTGGTCGAAAGTACCTGGGACGGAAGCAGCCAAAGTGGTTTTGCCCGATGAAGAGTACATTATTCCATTTGGGAAGGCCCGCATAGTACTGCATACAAATACAACTGCAGTTGAAAATGGAAATTCCGTCCTGGTTGTAACTTATGGCATGGGAGTACATTGGTCTTTGCAGGCAGCAAAAAAGTTTCCGGGAAACATCGAAATTCTGGACCTTCGAACCTTATGTCCTTTGGACTATGATGCAATTTTTGAAGGAGTCGAAAAACACGGAAAAGTTTTGGTCGTTACCGAAGAACCTTCAGAAAATAGTTTTGCACAGAGCCTTGCAGGAAAGATTCAGGAGAAATGCTTCCGTTGGCTCGATGCTCCAGTCATGACTATTGGCGCAGAAAATCTGCCAGCTATCCCACTTAACGAAACATTGGAAAAAACGATGTTGCCATCATCCGAAAAAGTGAGTAAAGTTTTGGAGCATCTGCTGAGCTGGTAAAAAGGGATTAATTGCATCAATGCACGGTTGAGTATGATTTAGGCTCAATAGATAACTTTAACAATCATAGTTTATGTTGCTTTATAATGTTACAGTCAAAATTGAAAAGGAAATTAATAATGAATGGCTTGCCTGGATGAAAGATTCACATATACCCAAGGTCATGGCAACAGGTTTGTTCCTCGACCACAGAATAATGCGGCTTTTGGAGCCGGTTGATTCGGATGGATTCACTTATACCATTCAATATTTTTGCGAAAGCCAAAATCAATTCCAGGAATACCGGAATAAGCATGCTTCCGAATTGCAGGCAGACCATTCCAAACAATTCCAGGGTAAGTACGTAGTATTCAGGACAGTGCTGGAAAAAGTGGATTAGGAGTTACAGCAAAATCGGATTATTTTTGCCGCCCGCTACAAAAAGCAATGATTTCATCAATATTTCGACCTTAACTAAACACAAATTAAAGTAACCAAGTTATGATTTTTGAACTAACAGAAGAACACTTGGCCGTGCAGCAAGCGGCCCGCGACTTCGCCCAACAGGAATTAAAACCAGGGGTGATCGACCGCGACCGGGAAATGAAATACCCCACAGAACAGGTGCGCAAGATGGCCGAAATGGGCTTTCTGGGCATGATGGTTTCACCTCAATATAGAGGAGGTGGAATGGATACGATATCTTATGTATTGGCCATGGAAGAAATCTCCAAGGTTGATGCCTCCTGCTCCGTAATCATGTCTGTCAATAACTCTCTCGTTTGCTGGGGACTCGAAGAATACGGAACCGAAGAGCAAAAACAAAAATACCTTACCAAGCTGGCGTCAGGAGAATGGCTGGGTGCTTTCTGCCTGTCAGAACCAGAAGCCGGTAGCGATGCAACCAGCCAACGCACAACAGCAGTTGACATGGGTGATTACTATCTGCTGAATGGAACCAAAAACTGGATAACCAATGGCGGTAGCTCCAAGGTACATCTCGTCATAGCACAAACCCATCCTGAGGCGAAACACAGGGGAATCAACGCCTTTATAGTCGAAACCGATTGGGAGGGAGTTGTGATTGGCGCTAAAGAAGATAAACTCGGCATTCGCGCTTCCGACACGCATACCATCATGTACAATGACGTAAAAGTGCCAAAAGCGAATCGCATCGGCGAAGATGGTTTCGGATTTAAGTTTGCCATGAGAACACTTGATGGTGGCCGAATCGGCATAGCTTCTCAGGCACTCGGCATTGCTGGTGGAGCTTATGAACTTGCAGTTGCCTATTCAAAAGAGCGGTCGGCGTTTGGAAAAACAATTTCCAAGCACCAGGCCATAGCATTCAAACTGGCAGACATGGCTACCGATATTGAAGCAGCAAAAATGCTCGTTTACAGGGCAGCATGGTTAAAAGATCAGCAAATGGATTACTCCGCAGCAAGCGCCATGGCAAAGGTATTTGCCTCTGAAGTGGCCATGAAACATACCGTTCAGGCAGTGCAGATTCACGGCGGATATGGTTATGTAAAAGAATACCATGTTGAACGGCTGATGCGGGATGCCAAGATTACAGAGATTTATGAAGGTACTTCCGAAGTACAACGGATCGTGATTTCAAGAAACATACTCGATGGTCAGTTGTATTTGCCTATTTGGTCCGATAAGGTGAGTGACTAAAATCCAACACTTATAAAGAACCAACTATTTTCATATAGGCGACAACTCCGCGTTGTCGCTTATTTTTAAAACTATCAGCTATTCGTTTTGTAAGTTTGTCTTTACCCAAATCCCAATGTCAAGCAACTGCATTTTGCTCCAATTTCATCCAAATCACTCCTAATTAACAGTGAACGGTTCTATTAAAATAGCACAGATTGCAGGCATACCGGTTTTAATCCACTGGAGTTTTGCCCTCTTGTTCGTTTACGTTTTTTACATTGGTAACTCCCAAAACCTGGAGCTATATCAAATGCTTTGGCTGGGGCTTTTTGTACTGGCCTTATTCGCATGCGTGGTCATGCATGAGTTTGGTCACGCCCTTACGGCGCGACGTTTTGGAGTACACACCAAGGACATCATCTTATTACCCATTGGAGGAGTAGCCCGACTTACCAAATTGCCCGAAAAACCCATGCAGGAATTTCTGGTGGCTATTGCCGGACCTTTAATCAACATCGCTTTGGCCATCTTTTTATCCTCTTACTATCTCATCTTTAGTTTTCCAAGCCTGATAGACAGGCCAATAGAGTCGGAAACAGACTTAATTGGCGATTACGCTTTTTTTATTCCTTCTCTCATTTTTCTGAACATTGTTCTGGCCCTGTTCAACTTGTTGCCGGCTTTCCCGATGGACGGTGGAAGAATTTTGCGCTCCTTACTCGCCACCAAAATGGGTAGGGTGAAGGCTACGAGAATTGCAGCATTTTTAGGCCAAGGCATTGCGTTCCTTATGGTTTTTTATGGCATTATGGAATTCAGCATTACTACAGCCTTGATTGGAATCTTCATATTCTTTACAGCAGGTCAGGAATACAGATGGGCCAAAAGAGAGGGTGTCCTTTCGAATTATTTGGTTAAACATGTGGCCAGAAACCAGTTTACTAAACTAAAGCTGAACGAGCCAATGTCCGGGGCTTATGATTTGTTGCTGCGCAATGGAGAAAAAAGTTTCATCGTGTACAATGAAAATGATGAGTTGATAGGCACGCTGCCTGAGTGGGCGGTCATGTCAGCCAAAAGGAATGCGAAGCTCGAAAAAACAGTAAGCGAATTTTTTAGCTGGGATATTCACTTTATTGACGGCGAAGAATCACTGAAAAAAGCTGCAGAGTTTTTACATGAAAGGGGAACTTCGATTCTGGCAGTCAAAGAAGATGATAAACTAATTGGCGTAATAGATATTGGCACTATTGAAAACGTGCTTTCACTGAATCGTGCATAAACTCAAAGCGTTGACAACTTACGGTAAATTGTCAACGCTAGGTATCTTTCCCAACTCATCTTTTATTTTATTCCAAGTTTAGCTTTAACAAGAGCTTCGAGGTTGTCTGATTCCTGAGCAAAAAGAATGGAATTATAAACGCTGACGTCAAAAATCATGGTATAGCCACCTTCTTTCCCAACCTGATTAATAGCATCCTGCACTTTGTCGAGAATGGGTGCTAATAAGACTTCCCTTCTGTCGGCTACCAGATTCATCACTTTCTCTTCATAATCTGCCAACTGATCTCTTTTTTGTTGCAGTTCCCCTTGTTTTTTCTGAGCTGCCATAGGTGTCAAATTACCCTCTTGGTAATCCTTTGAAAAGGCAAGAAATTCCGCTTCCAGTTTCTTAGCCATTTCTTCTCCAATAGCAATTAAGGAATCCTGAAAAACTTTCAGCTTTTCATCGGCAACTTTTGTTTCCGGCAGAGCTACTAAAAGATTACCCGTATTGATGTGTCCAAACTTTTGGGCCTGAACAGACAAGAAGGTCAAGAAGATAAAACTGAACAATAAATTGATTTTCAATAATTTCATTGTTAGGTGTCTTTAAAAACTGGGCAAAAGTAGTTCAAGGAATTTCGCTTTTCCAACTTTTTAATCAAGATTAAACCGCAAAACTATATCCATGGGGTAGTTTTCCCATAAAGCTGTTTAATTCTCCTGCCTGGTTAGTGAGACCTTAATCCCTTCAAACTACTTAGCCCGCTGAATGGAGAATTGCGGAGGAAAGATTCCATAAAATCATCATCCCGGAGAAAATCTTTATCATTTTCTCCTCTCATTTATAACAATTGCATTACTTAGACTCACACAAAATTGAAAGCAAAAACTAACTGAAATGAATCCAATTTGGGGCTTTGATCTCGGCGGCACCAAAGTAGAAGGAGTGATACTGGAATCGCTTGAACCATTGAAAATAAGAAAGCGACTGCGCCTGCCAACAGAGCAGGAGTTTGGCTACGAGCACATACTCACGCAGATAAAAAAACTGGTTGAGAATCTTTCGGAGGAAACTGGAATTTATCCTGAAATTTTGGGTATCGGCACACCCGGAACGCTTGACCCCGGCTCACAAAAACTTAAGAACAGCAACACCTTATGCCTAAATGGAAGGACGTTCAAAAAGGACCTTGAATCTATTCTAGATTTCCCTATCGAAATGGCCAACGATGCCAATTGTTTCGCCCTGGCAGAAGCCAAATTGGGTATAGTAAAAGATGAAGTCCCGGAGGCACGAGTAGTTTGGGGAATCATAATGGGCACAGGAGTTGGCTCCGGTATAGTTGTCAATGGCAAAATAATTCATGGAAAGCATGGCATCGGTGGAGAATGGGGGCACAATTTTCTCGATGAGAGTGGGGGCTTGTGTTATTGCGGTAAAACAGGTTGCGTGGAAAGTGTTCTTTCAGGTCCCGCACTGGCTAAATATTACAACCAAAGAAGTGGAAAAAACCTGAAACTTCCTGAAATAGCCCAGCGCGCAACTCAAGGCGAAGACGACCTGGCAATGGAAACCATGAACCGACAAATTCACTTTTTCGGAAAGGCAATTGCCAATGTCGTGAACATCATTGACCCTGATGCTATCGTACTTGGAGGTGGACTGGGAAATATCGAGCGCCTGTACACGGATGGTGTGAAAGAGGTGGTCCGGTATCTATTTAATGACAAATTAGAAACCCCGTTTTTGAAGCCGAAACTCGGCGACAGTGCCGGGGTTTTTGGAGCCGCATTGCTCACTGTGCAATAAGTTCCTTTTCAACCAGCAATCAGGAATTGAAATAAAAATGAACATAGTGCCCGTCAGATACAAGCCTTTAGCCTATCCTTTCGGTATCCTGATTTCGTAAAATTTTCCTTCTTTTTTGGCGAGGCTCCTATTTCTGAGCCAGGGATTATACACTTTCAACATTCGATAGGAGGTGCCAAACTGATTGGCAAAATCTCCCAAGCTGGCAATAGCTGTATCTACCGTAGCAATGTTATAGGATTCAAGAGCATCATATTGCTGATTGCGGGGTAGCTTGAACCCGTATTTCTCTGGAAAAGTCATTACCTCTTTGAAGGCCAACACGCGGAATACATATCGGTTCGTTTCATCATTCAGATTGAGCCCGTAAAAATTATTGGTACGCTGATGTTCCATTTCCCGGGCGAGTCCTGTTGCACCCATGTTATAGGCAGCCATAACAAGAGACCAACTTCCAAAACGATTCTTAAGCTTCCGGATATGCTCACAGGCGGCACGAGTGGCTTTCTCCACATGATATCTTTCATCCACATCATCGCTTACTTCAAGACCATAGTCTTCCGCTGTTCCTTTCATAAATTGCCAGATACCTTTTGCTCCGGCAGGTGAGGTAGCGTGCAATAAGTCGCTTTCAGCAACAGCCAGGTATTTAAAATCTTCAGGAATACCAAATTCCCTGAGTATGGGTTCGATAACCGGAAAATAGCGGCTGCTCTTTTTCAAAATCATGATGGTGACGGAATGGCGATAAGTATTGACCAGTAGCTCCCTTTCCAAACGCTCCAAAACATCGAAGTTTTCAACCGGCACTCTTTCCCCTGCCAGCCAATAGTCACGAGCCGGATCAACATACGGAATGTCTGTTTCGGTTGTATTATCATGTGTTGTGTTGATGGATGCAGCAATTGCGATTAGGCCGGTAATGACCAGAATGGGAAAAAAAATAAACTTCAATGACTTCAACATGTTGCGGTGATTTAGGCCCCGGCCTGGGGCCCGGGCAACAGTTAAACTTTGCTCTTTTTATAAATCGGAACGGTGGAACAAGGCTCTCCAAACATGAGGCTCTGAACTACCGGTTGTAATAATCGAGTCAGTTCCACATATGCCGAGGCAGGCACGCTTTTCTTGCTGCACCCCTTAATAATTATACGTTTGCCTTCAAATTGTGCCGGGTCGATTTTTGACAGTGCCTTTTGAAAGGCATTTTTGTAAAATTCATCTGCATTGCCCTGGAATACATCTTTTGTGTATGGCGCAGCATAAGAGGTAATCAACATGTAGGCCCACAACGGAATAATGGCATCGGCTGAACAATATACTGCAAGATTCAGGCCTTTATACTGACTCCAATCATGGTTGGTCAAAGCCTCCCTAAAATCTTTTTCTTTCAGGATAAGTCCCATGAAAAGATAATCTTTGATATCAAAGAGCAATAATTCCTCTTTTGGAAAGTACTCTTCCAAATCGATTGTAATAAGGCTGCTGGCTGCCACCCTGTTTACCAAATCCTGAGACATATCAATAATGGTTGTTAAATTTTCGGTTTAGAATGAAGGAACAGCAAAAGCCCCCGGCTTGTTGTGATTTGGCCGAGATGAATCCTAATTTCAATTAAACACAGCAATCTTATGGAATTCTAAAGCCAAACCAGTCAGGCAGTGAGATAACTACTTATCATCAATAATCGCATCGTCGATCAATTCATCGCCATCTCCATCGAGGTCTTCAAAGCCCTTGACCTTGCCTTTTGGTTCCGGTTTATGATCCGGGTCGGGTTGGATTTTCATATCGCCTTCCTTGGGTTGGTCGCCTTTCATGTGGTGGTCACCTTTGGCAAATCGCTCGGCCTTTTCCCAGAAACTTTCGTGTTTGCCGAGTTCACTGCCTCCCATGTCGAGGGGTTTGTCGGCAAATTTTTGCCTGTTGCCGGTGATTTTATCCTCCAGCTTTTGACCAAGGTCTTTAGCTTTATCAATCAGGCTTTCAGCGCTTTCGCCACTTTTGGCGGCTTCCTCTTCAGCTTTTCTCACCAGGTCATCTTTGGCTTTCAACACCTTGCTGCCGAGGTCTTCCACGAAGCCTTTGGCCTTATCCAGCACGTCATCGGATTTATCGAGGATGGCCCCACCGATTTCTTCCGCTTTATCTCCGAATTTGTCCCTGAGGTCCCCGCCTTTTTCGATAACCTTGCTGCCCACATCTTCAGCAAAATCACCTGCTTTATCCAATAGTTCTTCGGATTTTTCCAAAACGGCACCTCCTACTCTTTCGACTCGGTCGCCAATGTTTTCACGCTCAGGAGTTATACCTGTGTCAGAGTCCGGAGCTTCAATTTGCTTCATGGGCTCCACCGGGCTCAGTTTGGGCAAATCCAGGGAATCTCCGGTGGGCTTTGGTGAGGAGTATGTTTCAGAAATAATATCATCCATCACATCGTCTGTTTCTTTCTCTTTACCAGAAATTTTGTCTGCCAGGTCTTTAGCTTTTTCCTTTGCTACATCGGCTGCCCGCAAGACTTTTTCACCAACGTCATCTGCCAGGCCGGCTGCTTTGTCAAACACATCGTCGGTTTTATCCATAATCACCTCGCCGGTGTCCTCAATTTTATCCTTTGCTTTTTCCCAAAGTTCGCTTGACTTGTCCGCAATGTCTTTACCTGCTTCCTCACCGCTTTCTACGGCTTTCTCAGCAGCTGACTTGGTTACGGCTTTTGCACCAAAGAGGAGTTTTTTCAAATCGTTTAGAAGTGCCATGACTATAGTTTTTTAATTGATTACATGAGGAATGAAAGGTAAAGACTTTTGTGAAACCTGAAAAACTTTAGTTCTACAATGGGATTTGAATCATAGACAAAATGAATCGGCATCCAAATAAACTATTGGGTATCTTTGTGAAAAATCAATAATGCTTTTAAATCAACAAAGGCCGGCCATTCGCAGGCATCTTTTGTGGGAATATGACTGGGATAATTTTGATTTCAACCGGTATTCAACTGTATTAATTGAGCGCGTAATTGAAAGAGGAAATCCTGAGGAATGGCAGGAAATCGTGGATTTTTATGGCAAAGATTTGATTTTGAAATGTGCGGGTAAAAGCACAAGACTCGACAAAAAACACAAGAATTTCACCCGAATTTATCTCCAATCCGGTTTCATCCATGATTCACAATAACCCGGAAATCATCCTTACTGAAACGCTGCAACTACTGCAGGAAATCCTAACCGACAACCAATTTGACAAATTTTACCTGGTTGGTGGAACAGCACTTGCTCTTCAAATTGGGCACCGGCATTCAGTAGATTTGGATTTTTTCACTGAAAGTCCGTTCGAAACGACCCAGCTTGAAAGCTACCTGGTTAACAGTTTTGGTTTCGCAACCGATTATCTCGCCAAAAATACATTGAAAGGATATATCAGAAATACCAAAGTGGACTTTCTGACACATGCCTATCCACTTGTAAAGCCCCTTGTAATTGACCATAATCTAAAACTCGCTTCATTGCAGGATATTGGCGCAATGAAGCTGCATGCCATTTCACATAGCGGTAACCGCCAGAAAGATTTCTATGATGTGTATTTCCTGCTTGAAAATCTTTCACTCAAACAACTTCTGGAAGCTTACGAAATAAAATATGCCAGTTCCAATCCCATTATCCCCGTAAAAGGGATTACCTGGTTTGAAGATATAGATTTTGAAATTGAGAAACCCCTGTTGATATCTGAGGTCACTTTCAGCAAGGTCAAAAAAAGATTGATTGATGCGACTCAGCACCCAGACCGGATTTTCAGTGCTACCTGAAGAACAGGGGATACGCCCCGGATTTTAATAAGAGCTTGTTTGGGATTTAGTGCTTGAGTTAAAAACGAGAAATTTTTCGTCAATTTTTTGGCTTTTTGAAGGAGAATAGCGGGACTACTTGACTGAAAAAAGCTGAAAAAGTGGCGAAAAAGGGTCGTTTTGAGCCAAGTGACCAAATTCCAAACAAGCTCTAAATTGAAGACGTTGGTGCACTAAAACCAATACCCAAAATTCAAATAAAATACACCTCCCTTGTCGCTCCTCCCATAAGTCAGCGCCATTGGACCAAGAATGGAATTCACCCCATAGCTGACACCAAAACTATTGATTTTTCTGGTCGAACCATTATCGGTTTCAAAAGCATTTTTAAGATAAGCACCACTTGTACTAAGCACGAGATAGTGGTTTTTGAGAGGACTAATCTGAGCATATACACTGCCCATCAAAAGTTTTGAACCGACTGCTCCAGCCTGTGGAAGGCCGATGAAAGATTTGAAATTATTGATAAAATTCAGGTTATTACCCCCAATGATATAGAGGTATGCCTGCGAGAGCTCCCCCCAGCTAATGCCGGCATCAAGGGTCGCACCCAATATGAATGACTTGCCAAGTGGGAAAGCATGTTCACCATGGAGGTCGATATTGTAGCCAGGGGAAAGGATTCTATCCGCATTGGCTTCCGTCTCAGAAATCCAATGCACCACTCTTCCCTGAATCTCAATTTTGCTACCCCGGGTAGCGTAAAACTTATCGTCCCTGTCATCAAATTTGAAGAAAAGTGATGGCACGATCATCCAGCTTTTCTCGTTGGAAAAGGAGTATTCACTTGAAAACTTTTCCGCCAGTTTTGCTTTGTTCCTGAAATACTTAAGTTCTGCCGAAAGTCCATAAGCATAAGTTGGTGTACTTCTGATGCGGATATAAGGCTCGTTGCTGATATCGATAAAATCAAACTGGATTTTCTCAACCGTGAGGGTGGTATCAATGAAAATCGGCCTTGGCAATTCAAAGTCCAGGGAATTATATCTCAGCCTTGAATTAAAACCTATGTCCCATTTACCACCCCTGTCAACGAGATAATTCAGGTCGTAACGGAATTTGTCACCCAGAATCAGGTCCAGTGAGGCGATTGAATTTCTGAAAAGCACATTCAATCGCGTCAAGTTGATCAGGAAACTACTTTTGTACACGTTGTCGTAATGTATCCCGAGCTTGAGTTTTTTTCCAATACCTTCATCAGGAAGCGGCTCTACACATGCTTGTAATTCCCCTGTACCAAGGTCCACAAAGCTGAAATCGATGAACTTAAACTGCCGGGATGCATAAAGGTCAGCTAAGCCTTTGTAGAAGTTCTCTTTCGTAATTTTCCCAGGTGAGCACTCCTTGAAGCTGCCCTCCACTGAACGCAGCATTCTCATGTTATTGGGCATGGAAAACCGGGCTAATTGCAAGGTGTCAGAAGGGATGTCGATTTGGACAGGTTCCGGATTGGGTGCGTTTTTTTGTTTGTTGGCAATTTTTACCAATTCAGGCCAGACAGCCATGGCGGCTTGTTCGCCTCTTCTGATTAAAGCTTCTGCTTCGTCGAAACTCGTCATGCTGAATCCCTCTATATTCGGCTTTATCAGCAAATCACAGTATTGAACCTGCTCCTCAGACCGGACAGCAGCCTGATAACTGCTTATTTGAAGGATAATTCTTTCAATAGAACTCAATTCTGCTTGTTCATAAAGGCCCGCCTCTACGCTGATTCCAATGATGATATCCATACCGCGGTCTTTGACCTCTTTTGCCGGAAAGTTATTGACCAAACCTCCGTCGGTAATTAGCTTGCCAAAATAAGACACCGGCGCAAGTAAACCCGGCAAAGCACCGCTGGCCCGCATGGCCAATGGCAGAAATCCCTGCTCCATGACAACTTCTTTTCCAGTGGCTACGTCAGTGCCGATACATAAAAAAGGGATGGGTAATTTTGTAAAATCACTGATGTGATTCACCCCGGATGTCCATTGACTGAAAAGGTTGAATGCATGTTGCCCGTTAGAAAAGGCAGGCGGCAGGTTTACCGAAAACCCATCCATTGTGAAGTTGGCCAGGTATTTTTCACCGTATTGTTTTTCAAAAAAAGTCCTCGTGTGCCGGGGCAAAACCTCCTGAATGACTTCCATAATATCCGTGGATTGTATCAGGCTGTCCATTTCATGGGCCTTCCAGCCTGAAGCGTACACCCCGCCGACAATTGCACCGATGCTTGTTCCGCCGATATAATCCACACGGATGCCCGCTTCCTCGAGTACTTTCAATGCCCCTATATAAGCATAACCTTTGGCACCACCACCGCTCAGTACAAGACCTACCCTTACGGGTTGTTGGACTTCAGTGTCATTTTGTGAGAATAGCGTGACAATGGGTAAAAGAAACAGTATGGAAAAGAATATGGATAGGGAAAAAGGTTTCATGAGAAATAACAGGAATTGAGTGAGAATAATCTGGTTGCAGTAAGAACAATATGGATAAGAATTCAGTTAAGAGAAAACCCTGGTAAATTCAATCAAAGCGCAAAAATGCTGTTTTTCTGTTGCCCCAATAAACGACGAAACAAGCACTTTGCTTTTTATCACCGCCAAACCCCTTTTGCCTTTTACCTTTTTACTTTTACCTTGACAATATGAATCAGGAAGCTTTTCAGAAAATATGGAAAATGCTGGGATTGCGTTACAAATCGCACCCCTGGCATGGCATCGAAATCGGCCCGGATGCACCCGATGTAGTGACCACCTTTATCGAAATCAACCCCACGGACACTGTCAAATATGAAATCGACAAGCGTTCTGGTTTTTTAAAAGTGGACCGCCCACAAAAGTTTTCCAGTGTCATACCCGCCCTGTATGGTTTCATCCCGCAGACTTACTGCAAGCAGCATGTGGCGGATATTTGCAAGGCCAAGACCGGAAAAAACGACATCATCGGAGATGATGACCCGCTGGATATCTGTGTGCTTACGGAAAGGGAAATTTCCAACGGAGATATCATTGTCAGGGCAATTCCCGTAGGTGGATTCCGTATGATTGACAACAACGAAGCCGACGATAAAATCATCGCCATTCTGGAACACGACGAGGTGTACAGCGCGTGGAAAGATATTTCCGAATTGCCGCAAGGCATCGTGAACCGGCTGAAACACTACTTCCTGACCTACAAACAATTGCCTGGTGCAAAACAGCAATGTGAAATCACCCATGTTTACGGCCGTGAAGAAGCCATGGAAATCATTCAGGCGAGCCGCAAGGATTACCAGGAAGCCTACGGCAACCTCGAAGACGTCCTGTCCGTCACCTTCCTCGAAATGATGAGCTTCGGCAAAAGGCAGCAGGATATTTTGAAGGGACTTTGAGGGCGGCTGTTGGCTGTTGGTTGTTGGCTGTTGGGGATTTCTCAATTCTTTTTTGATTTACGATATCAGATTACATGATTTTTGATTTAAGATTTTGAAACGAAATCAAAAATCATAGCCATTCCCTTTGGGATAACCCTTAATTTTAAATCAACACCGCAGTTCCTCAAATCTTCAATTCAATCAAAAATCAAGATTCATGTAATCTTAAATCTTAAATCAAATACTCCATTCATTCTTCCTCCTCCCATATCCCCTCCGGCAGTGGCTTTGCAATCAAATCTTCAATTTTCCGGCAAAGGTGCTTGGGTCGCATGGAGCGCCAGTTGATATTGTTGAAACGGCCACCCAATGAGAGGTAGTAATCCAGCCGGACTTCCCGCATTTCCTCCTCCACATGTTGGTAGGTATTGAGCAGGCAGATCCAGCCACCGTAGTCTTTTACGTCGTCGTACCATTCCTCATAGTAGCAATCGTCGGAGGAGTGGAAATTCAGTACGCCCTCTGTTATGATGATGAATTTGTAAATGCCCTCTTTGATGAGTTCGTCCACTACGTCGCGTTTCAGATACATAATGTCGTTGGTCACACCGTCGTTCCATTCGCCGAGCATTTCAAAAACAGCATAACCGCTGTTATAGCTGACGTATAGGATTTTCATGTACAGGGTCTGTGAGCCGAAATCATCCCAAAGCGGATGGATGAAATAGTTGTAAATTTTCTGAGTGTAATACTGCTCATTGTACAGCCTGCCATGAAATGGGTTTCGTTTGTCATGGGCTGAATCGTACTCGTCGCGCCACCTCTGGTATGGTTCAATGTCGTGCATAAACGGGTTCGCTTTTGGGGCTTTTTTGTGAAACATTAATCAGAAACAAAATTACATTTGTTTGCAGGCAAAAGTTTTCACATGCTAAAAATTGTCATCACCGGCCCGGAGTCTTCGGGAAAAACCAAACTGGCAGAACAACTGGCAGAGCACTTCAGCACAGAGTGGGTGCCGGAATATGCCCGCGCTTATATCGATGAACTGGACCGATCCTATGGCAAAGAAGACCTACTGCCCATTGCCAAAGGGCAGGTAGCTGCCGAAGAAGAGGCTGCCACCCTGCCAGCCCCGCTTATATTTCTCGACACCAGTCTCGAAGTCATCAAAATCTGGTCGGAATTCCGTTATGGCGAAAGCGACCCCTGGATTTCTGAAAAGCTGATGGAACGACTCCACAACTTCTACCTGCTCTGCCGACCCGACCTTCCATGGGAATACGACCCGCAACGTAAAAACCCTGACGACCGGCAGGAACTGTTTGAGTTGTATATAAAACTGCTGCCGGAAATGCAGGTGCCTTTTGCTGAGGTGTACGGACAGGGAGCAGAACGCCTGAAAGTCGCAACTGAAGCGGTGCTTAAACAATTCCCCATGTGCCGCTACCTGCTGCCCGAATGGCGGGCCACGCCGGTTATTTTCTTCGACGGCGTCTGCAACTTCTGCAATGCCTCCGTGCAGTGGATACTCCGACGGGATAAAAAGGGCGTATTCCGTTTTGCCCCGCTGCAGTCCGAAACTGCCCGCTTTTTGCTGTACGGCCGTCCGGTGAAGCTCGACTCACCCGATTCAGTTGTGTTACTGCACAACAAGCGGCTTTTTGTAAAAACCAGTGCCGCCATCGAAATGCTCCGGAATTTGGGCGGCCTTTGGAAGCTTGTCGGCATGGCCATGAGCCTGATTCCGCCATTTATCAGCAATGCCGTTTACGACTTTCTCGCCCGAAACCGCTACCGCTGGTTTGGTAAAAAGGAAGAGTGCATGGTGCCGACAAAGGCGGAGAGGGGAAGGTTTATTTCCGATGGGGTAGGGCTGATTGGTTCTGGGTTTTGACTGGTTTTTGATTGACGATATACGGTTGACGAAATCAAAATCAGATTTTTGATTTTCCGAGACGACAACCGGCCGTGTGTGTCCCGGAAAATCAAATCCCGATAGCTATCGGGATACGTCTTATATCTGAATTCTGAAATCAAAAAACCTTTATAACATAGAACCAATCGACCCTGCCAATGGGGGGGCAATGGGTCGTGACCCGTTGTGGGAATTTCTTGCATGGCTTTTATGTAAATCCGGGAATCGACTCCCTGATTTGCATAAATATTTTCTGTTCTTCTTTAAAAATTGTCAAAGTACCCGGGTGTTGGAATTTTATTTTCAATGGGTCATGACACGTTGAAAACCGGTTACAAACCGGCAAAAACGAGTGTGATATTCTAATCTAAGACAGCGGGCCATCAGGGCAGACTCTTCCCATCAAACACATCCTGCATCATCCCCGACTTCGGCTGCACCTTGCCGGGCATCATCTGCGGGCTCAGTTCGTTCAGCACCTTTTTCTGGATGACCCGCTTTATAGGGCGGGTTTACCACGGCGTTCCACGAAAAACTGCCTGACAACACACCCAGGTTCTATTGGAGAATGGTTACTCACCTACACTCGCCAAAATCTTTAAATAAAAGCCTTCTGACAAGTAGAAACCTGCATCTTTTCTCAATTCATCTATGACAGGTTTCACTGCGGCCAATCGTCGATTTTCCTTCAAGGTCAACAAAATGCCTATCATACCGATGGTGGGAATGCCCATTTTAGTTGCCTTTGCTCTGCCTTCCTTTTCATCAATCAGCAAAAAGTCGGCGTGCTTCTCAAGGGCAAGGACGATGGCTTCACTCTCCCCGGCATCCAGTTCCTTCCGCAATTTGTCAACAGAAACCATGTTGTGAACGGGTTCCACATGCAGCCAATCCGCCGACCAGACAGGCGTCAGGTCGTAGCCCCTTTCTTCGAGGCGCTTCAACTCGTCACGAACGGCGAATGGCATCAAAACCTGCTTTGAAAAGGAGGAAAGAAGGTGCAGCTTGCCGATTTTGAGCAAACAACTAATGGCGGTGGTGTCGGAGACGACCAGCATTATTAAAGGCGGATTTGGCGGCTGAGCCTGAGGTCGTTTTCAAAATCCTCCTCAGAATAGGGCGCTTCGATTTTGCGTTGCCCAAGCAGTTCGAGGAAAGCCAACACGTCCAACCCGGACAGTTCCTTTGCCTTGCCGAAATTGAGCAAGCCTGCTTCGTAAAGCACGATTGCCATTTCAATCTTGAACTCCTTTTCTGTCAGGGAAGATTGCCGTATGATGTCGTCTGAAATGAGGATGGGCATGGCGATTGAATTTCTTACAAAGTTAGTGAGGTTTTTGGGAAATGGAAACAGTATGCCGGGAGGCTTGGCATCGCCAATACCCTCTGCTTCGTCCGACAATGCTGCGGCGGGCATGGGGGTTGTGAGCAGTGGCGGGAAGCAGATTGCTAAATCAAAAACTCCAAAGTATCAGGATTCCTGCGGTTGTCCCAAAAATGGAGCAACTGGATTTCATGCTCTGCAATTCTGTAAAAAAGGGAAGTCTGTTTGGTGATAACCGCTTTGCGGATGGAAGGTGACTTTTCGGAGGCGGGAAACAAGGCGGGTGTACGGCAATTCCATCCAGCACCTTGTCGGTTTTGTCGAGCAACTTGCGTGAGGCATCCCCGCCGAACTGCGTCCCGACATAGCCCAATAGCCCGGCAAACTCGTCTTCAGAGGTAGGCGACCATTTGATGGGCATGCTCATTTTTCCTGGCTGAGTTTAGCCCTGAATTCTGCCATGCGGCCTCGTGCGGGATGCCTTCGCCATCGTCCAATTGCCCGATGGACAGCTTGATACGGCGCATTTGGGTTTCGGAGAGTTCATCCCAGAAGTCAATGTTTCCGGCTGTTTT
This sequence comes from uncultured Saprospiraceae bacterium, assembly GCA_964423205.1. GTDB lineage: Bacteria > Bacteroidota > Bacteroidia > Chitinophagales > Saprospiraceae > UBA6168. The sequence continues at coordinate 83,168 of CAYRDX010000004.1, forward strand.
TGGCTGTTGCGTGTCTAATTCAACCATACTTTTCAAAACCGTGAGCAGCCGCTCATCCTTGATTTTTGCTATCCGTTCGATTAACCAGAGTTTCTCTGCACGAATATCCATGACCTGAAAATTTGCTTAGATAAAAATACGGGTTTTCGTGAAAAATCAGCCGGGCATTCTAACCCACTGGAACCCCGGCTTATTTGAATATCTATAAGAAAAGCGAACTCTCAATTCTCCATTTTTAATTCTCAACTATCGCCTCCTTCACCGGCTCCCTGAACACCAGCCCGAAGCGAGTTCGGGGCAGACTCTTATCTTCAAACACATCCGGTATCACAGGAATGGCACTGAATTCAGGTTTGGGTTTTGCCGATTCTGAAGGGTTGAATGTCAATAGCTTGACCTCTTGATGGCATGTGGCACAACGGTTCCGACTTTGCGTTCGGGCGGGTTTCGGAGCACAAAACTGTCAACCAGCACTGAACTTGAATAGAAGCACAAATCTTGAAGTTTGCACATCACCCCGCCTTACGCAAAACCCGTGTTGGTGGCTGGCGTTTTCATCGTGTCGTGAATGAAATGTCTTTACCTTCTGCACGTGCTTGCCTTACTGCTTGTTGATATTGTTCTGGTAAAGTGTCTAACGGAACAATAAGTCCGTCAACCATTACAAGATTTGCAAACGGGTTGCTGTCTTGCATTTTCTTGGTTGAAAATTCATTGTCCCAACGGTCAAGTTTTAGCAAATCTCGAATTTGTTTTGATTTGTTTCCAGTCGTTGACTTACTTGTCCCGAAAAAATTGTTAATGTCGTCTACGGAAAGATATGGCTCAAAGGATTTGTCAAATAAAAAATTGATTGTCCCGAGTGCGTGAATAATTGCAGCTGCCCAAATTTGTGGTTGTCCAGTTGTAAATGGAACACTTCGTTTGCGTCCCAGTTTTTGTGTCAGCCGTTCGGCAAGTTCAAAATATTCTTCATCAAGTTTTTTTGCACAAAACTCTCTCACAAGGTCAAGAATTTTTTGCTTTTGTTCTTCTATTTTTTGTTTGTCCATTCCGATACTGTCATTTGAGTTTGTAATGTCGTCTACGCTTGCCACCAACATTGGTATACACGCCATTTGGCAAATATTTTTTCTATGTCCAAATCTACTCATTAGTTGCAAAAAAATTTCGAAAACTCCCAGGCTGGTGTCAGTATCCTTTAACTTTTAAACTCTTAAGAAAACTCCGTATCAATAGATTCCCCCACATGTAATAATAGTTACGAACCTACACTCAAGCACCTTCGTAGTTTTACCCCTTCAAACTGAAATCATGAACCTCAACCTGTTTTCTAATTGGCATTTCATGCGCATTCTGAGGGCCGGTGTTGCCTTATGGGCTCTGGTGGAATATTCCACCACCCATGACATGCTGTTTTTATTCTTCGGTGGTTTTTTTGCCATACAGGCCATTTTTAATGTGGGATGCTGTGGGTCTTCAGGCTGCGCAACTTCTCCAAATCCTGCCAAAAAAGAATCAGTTACCAAAGAAGTTGAATTCGAAGAAGTGAAGTAATTATCCTTCGGCTACCCGCCTATTCTTCGCATTTTAGTTGTTATGACAATCTCCTGCTATCAGTAGAAATACCGGCACCTTATGCCAGTGACTTCCACTGTATTCATTCAAGTTTAGTTTGCTGCTTTGAAAATGTGTTCCCGCCATTACTTTTTGTAACTATCCAATTTGACTATCACAATAATCCGCCTGGGTTTGCTAACTTCACTGGTCAAAATCAAGCTATGCCCGTAATGAGCAAATTGTGACGTAACCATTCATTCAATCTTCACCATCATGGCAATATTCAACTTAAACATCAACGGACAGAATAAAAAAGTGGATGTTGATCCGGACACCCCCATGCTTTGGGTGCTCAGGGATCACCTCAAACTGAAAGGCACCAAATACGGATGCGGTGCTGCGCAATGCGGTTCCTGCAACATTCACCTGGATGGTGAAGTGGTGGCATCCTGTAATATTGCGGTATCCGATGTGGGAAATCAGAAGGTCATTACCATTGAAGGTATTTCTGAAAATGGCGAACATCCGGTACAGAAAGCCTGGCTGGAGCACAATGCCTCACAATGCGGCTACTGTCAGCCCGGACAAATCATGTCGGCAGTGGCTTTGCTCAAGTCCAATCCCAATCCAAGCGATCAGGAAATCGAAGATGCCATGAGTGGGAACATTTGCCGCTGTGGTACTTATAAACGCATCAAAGATGCCATAAAAACTGCTGCCCGTACTTAACCGGGTTATTCAGAGTTGATAAGCAACCTTATCAACGCATTATTTCCTGGCATTTTCAGTGCCCATATTTTCATCAAAAAAGAAAGAAAATGACAACTGTAAATATAAAAATCGGAAGAAGATCTTTCATCAAGCGCTCTGCCATGGCAGGCGGCGGACTCATGCTCGGCTTTAACTGGTTTGCCTCTTTAGAAGCCAATGCTAAGAATGCAATGGGCATGCCGGAGGAATGGTCCCAAATCAATGCTTATTTAAAAATTGCTGAGGATGGTGTAATTACCATTATGGCGCCCAATCCGGAAATCGGAACGGATGTGACGACTTCCCTGCCCATGCTGATAGCTGACGAGCTCGATGCGGACTGGGGAAAGGTGGTCGTTGAACAAGCCCCTTTCAATCCGAAATTGTATGGGAATCAGTTTACGGGGGGCAGCATGGCCATTTACACCAGATGGCAGGGCTTGAGAACTACCGGAGCTACTGCCAGACAGATGTTGAAGGAAGCAGCAGCCCAGGCCTGGAAGGTGCCCGTTTCTGAAATTAGTACAAAGGCAGGTGTACTATACCACAAAGCCAGCGGAAAATCTGCTGGTTATGGTGAAATGGCATCAGCAGCAGCAAAAATACCTGTCCCGCAAAAAGTGGAACTGAAAGACTCGAAAGATTTCAACATCATTGGCACTTCCCGCACCAATCTGGATGCGTTGAAAATGGTGACCGGAAAAGCAACTTATACCTCTGATGTAGACCGTGAGGGAATGCTGATTGCCATGGTTGCTATTCCACCTGCCTTTGGCATGAAACTGAAATCATTCGATGCCAGCTCTGTGAAATCGATGCCAGGCATCAGAGAAGTTTTTTCTTTTAAAACATACGAGGACGATTACAAAAGAAGCTGGGTGGATACCAATGCATTCCCGGAGTTGGTGGCCATTGTTGGCAATTCAACCTGGGAGGTGGAGCAAGCGAAATACAAGCTGAAAGTGGAATGGGAGCCCATTGCAGAAACGAATTACACCATGGCTGGCTGGGGCGGTGACCAAAACGTAGTGGTTCCTGCCGGTCTCGAAAGCACATCTGACCATAAGGCGAAAATGTTGGAAGCAGCCAACAAACCCGGAAGAGTGGTGCGCAAAGACGGCGATCCTGAAGAAGCTTTTAAGAATGCTGCTAAGGTCATTGAGCGCAGGTATTCAGCACCTTTCCTGTCGCATGCCACTATGGAACCTGTAGTCTGTTTTGCCCATTACACCGGCGATAAACTGGAAGTTGCCGGACCTATGCAGGCACCTGATGCTACTTCAAAGACCCTGTCGGTAAGGATAGGATTACCGGTCGAAAAAATTCACATCCAGTTGACCCGTGTGGGAGGAGGATTCGGACGCCATTTTTATGCACACTCTGCGATAGAGGCGTCGGTGATTTCTCAAAAAGTGAAAGCCCCGGTGAAACTGATTTACACCCGTGAGGATGATATGAAGATGGGGGTATTCCGTCCGGCATATTATGTCGTTTACCGAGCAGCCCTCGATGCACAAAATAACCTCATCGGACTTCATGTGAAAGCCGGAGGAGTGCCTGAAAGTCCATTGAATGCCAACGCCTTTCCGGCCGGCGCGGTGCCTAACTACCTGGCAGAAGAATTTACCATCAACTCCAATATCTCGGTTGGTGCATTCCGGGCACCCGGTGTAAACTTCATGGCCGGTGCCGAGCAGTCTTTTCTGGATGAGGTTGCTGAACTTGCCGGAAAAGACCCCATTGAGTTCCGTCTCGAACTGTTCAAAAGGGCCAAAGAAAAGCCTGTCGGTACCCGAAACAACTACGACATCGCCCGCTATGTTGGCGTAATCGAACAAATAAGGGAAAAATCCGGATGGGGTAAAAACTCCTCCGGCAAAAATCGCGGAATGGCCGCTTACTATTGCCACAACAGTTATGTAGCGCATGTTGTGGATGTGGTTTTAGAAAATGGCCAACCCAGGGTAGACAAGGTCTGCACGGTTGTTGATTGCGGTATAGTGGTCAACCCGGATGGCGCCACCAATATGGTACAGGGGAATGTGGTAGATGGAGTAGGTCATGCCATGTATGGTGAAATGACCTTTTCAAAAGGAGCTATCGATAAAGCTAATTTCGGAAAGTACCGGTTGATTCGCCACCACGAAGCTCCCAGAAATATGGAAGTGTTTTTTGTACAAAACGAAATAGCACCGACCGGAATAGGCGAGCCGCCCTTCCCACCAGTTTTTGGTGCATTGGCAAACGCACTATACAAAGCAACAGGAAAGCGTTATTATCACCAGCCTTTCATCAAAAACAGTTTTGACATGTAATAGGAGGCCGTGAAGTGTCGGTCCTATAATCCGGTATTAGTAAACACTTGAAAGTGGCAGTTTGGGTTAAACAGGCTGCCCAAACATAATTCTGTGCCCATCTATAGTGATGATACCGAACTCCCGCATACCCCAGGGTTTGCTGCCCAAAGCATAGTGAATTTCGGCGCCGTTTGTCAGGAGTTCTTTGTACAATTCATCCACATCTTCCACCTGCACATAGGCAAAGTAGGAATGGTTGCGGGTCTCAAAAGCCGAGCGGTCATCGGAGCACTCACCGAGCATCACAACGAAGCTTTCCCGGCGCAACTGATGCCAGCCATCCTGAGCCCAGTCTGATGTAAAGCCGAGTTTTTCCATGTAATACCTGGCTGAAGCGGCCAGGTTTTGCACAGCCAGTACGTGGCGGGTTTCAACTATATTTGGTTTCATCTTTGATTTCATTTTTGGACAATTCTGCGGAGATTGGAATTTTCTGCATGGCTTTGTTATCGCAGCCATTTGGCTCAATTCAACTTGCTGGCCCAATCTATTTCGTTTTGCAGAAGTTTTGGAAAAAACCTAAGCTTTCCGTGAATATCTTACTTTCGAATCTGAGTAATGAGTCCAAAAAATTGCCAAATTTTTTATTTAACCACTTGAAAATCTGTTGCAAAACTTTTTACCCCTTCGGGGTTGCCTTTTGCCTTTTTACTTTTGCCTTTTTATTTGTGTTTCATTATTCGAATCATAACATGCTTAAAGCAATTTTTTTTGTAGCCTTTTCCGCTCTCTTTACCGCTCAAATTTTTTGTCAGCAACCTAAGGTGAAGTCTGAAAAACAAGACAGTGCGGTCGTGATTTCCATCGGCGGGAGCCCTGTTTTGTCCTATTTTTTTGAAACAAAATATCCCCCAACAGGCGTGGATACTGCTTTCCGGCGCAGTGCTTTCATCCACCCGCTGCGCACATTGAAAGGACATGAACTGACACGCCTCCAGCCTTCCGACCACTACCACCACTTCGGGATTTGGAATGCCTGGACACAGGTGGCTTATGAGGGCGACACTCTCGATTTTTGGAATTTGTTAAAAAAGGAAGGCACCGTCCGTTTTGCCGGTTTTAAAAACATAGACCAGGATGGCTTTACAGCATTGCAGGAGTCTGTTGTTTTAAAAAACGGTACCCAAAAGACAGCATTGAAGGAACGCTTCAGCATTAAAGTCAGTCTAAGCACGGAGGATTACTACTTAGTAGATTTCGACATAGAATTTGCCTGTGGCACCGCCAGCCCCTTCCACATTTTGCAGTACCGCTATGCCGGCCTTTGCTGGCGCACCACTGGCGAGTGGGACAATAAAAACAGCGAGGTGCTGACATCTGATGGACATACCAGACTAGATGCGGATAACACCGTAGCCCGATGGTTTATTGCACAGGGCAGTTTAGGCAAGGACTACGGCGGTGGGGTAATGCTTTCCCATCCAACCAACTACAATCACCCTGAACCGCTGCGAGTATGGCCCATCGACCAGTATGGCCGGGGCGACCTCATGGCTATGTTTTCACCAACCAAAACTACTGACTGGTTGATGGAGCCGAGCAAAACCTACCGACTTCGTTACCGGCTCGTGGTATTTGATGGCAAAATGACAAGGGAAAAGGCACAAGTGTTTTGGGAGAAATATGCGAAGGAATAGATATCCTGAACCGTCCAATAATCCTTCTTTGGTTATAAAACACTGTTAGGTAGTTCATAGGACAGGCTTTAGCTTCTCCCTTTTCGTTGTTCCTTTTGCCAAAGCAGTTGTGATCAGCTCAAGAATTTTGATTCTGAAATTATTTAGCTTTATTTAAACCTCGTTTGGGTCGGAAACCAATGGCAAGTTGTTTTTGCGACCGGGAATAATCATACACTCATCCAATCACATTGATTAAGAAAAAACTTGACCTACATGAAAAAACTCAGAAAAGAAGACATCAAGCAGGAAGTATTTGAACTGTACGACGACTATGCCCACAGCCGTCTCGACCGGAGGCAGTTTATGGATAAATTGTCTGTCTATGCGGTTGGGGGGCTGACAGTGCCCGCCCTGCTCAGTTTCATCATGCCAAACTACAAGGACTCCATCCAAATCCCGCAAAACGACCCCAGGTTAAAATCCGAATTCATCGGGTACGACTCCCCAAAAGGCGCAGGCAAAATGAAAGGTTTGTTATCCAGGCCTGCCGGCAATCAGGCCAAATTGCCCGGCATCGTAGTTGTTCACGAAAACCGTGGGCTCAATCCACATATCGAAGATGTGGCACGCCGGGCCGCTTATGAAGGCTTTATCTCCCTCGCCCCGGATGCACTTGCTCCACTCGGTGGTTATCCCGGTAGCGACGACAAAGGCAGGGAATTGCAGGCCAAAAGAGATAGGGAAGAAATGTTGCAGGATTTTATCGCTGCCTTCGAACACCTGAAAACACATCCCGAATGCAACGGGAAAATTGGCGTAGTTGGTTTCTGTTTCGGCGGCTGGGTTTCCAACATGATGGCAGTGCGTGTGCCCGATTTAATGGCAGCCGTACCGTTTTATGGAGGTCAACCCACCGCGGAGGATGTTCCGAACATCAAAGCGCCGCTGCTCTTGCACTTTGCCGCTCTCGACAAAAGGGTGAACGAAGGGTGGCCGGCCTACGCAGCAGCATTGCAGGACAACAATAAGGAATACAGCGCCCACTTGTACCCGAGCGTAAACCACGGATTTCACAATGATTCCACGCCACGCTACGATTATACCGCGGCACGACTGGCCTGGGAGCGTACGATTGAATTTTTCAGGGCAAAACTGAAATAGGAAGTCAGAAGGATTCAAGCATTCACCGTGATTATATCTAATGGGTCATTATCCAAGGCCATGACCCAAAGGAAATGCGTCATACAACAAAACAGCAGCTTCTGGCAGGATATGCTGATTATTCAATCTTTTTCATTTCAATAATTTCGCATTTTATAAAGGGTGGGCAGTGTTCATTAACACCTGCTTCTTTGTATGTTACTTCTACTCTGTCTCCCGACTTAAAGGAAATTATTTCTTTATGCGTAACTACCAGGGTATCCCTTTTGTCAAGCCGGATTTGCGCGGCGCAATAATTCAATCCACCGCTCAGCCAAACGGTACCCTTCTCTTTTCTAACATTGTCTTTGTCATCCTCTTTATTGCATGACAAAGCAATAATTAATGCTAATCCAAAAAGTATTGCTTTAGTCATAGTCGATTCAATTTATGCAGTACCAAAAAAGAGGTGCTATTGCTATAAAGACGCTGCCAGGTTTTTAAAATCCACCAGCATCTGAAAATACTACCGGTCCATATTTTTTCAAAAAACAAACCTACACATTGGGCGATAAAAAGTTTCTAGCTGCCGCACTAAAAGCAGGCACTCAATCGGGTATCCTTTTCATCCATCCTCTGTCAACTGACCCTGGTGAGTTATCAACTACCGGCAATTAAGAACCAATATGCCTTGACCATAATTTTGGGTGAATACATACCCTCTTTTCCACGCCGTAACCCACCTGAACACCTTTTCAACTTGACCTTGAACTTTTCATCAAATTTCATCTGGCGTATGAAAAATGTCAGAAAATCCGACATTTGCACCCCCTCCAAAGTCAAACCTTATGACGATACCATAATTCTCATAAAAATTGAAGATGAACAAAATACAGCTGAAAGAAGAAGCCCTTTTTTATCATTCCAAAGGCAGACCGGGAAAAATCGAAGTCATTCCATCCAAAGAAACGGCGAACCAGAGGGACCTGTCGCTTGCCTATTCACCGGGTGTGGCGGAGCCTTGTCTTGCCATCGCACAGGACCTGAATGACGTCTATAAATACACCGCCAAAGGCAACCTCGTCGCTGTCATCAGCAACGGCACGGCAGTCTTAGGGTTGGGTGATATTGGCCCTGAGGCAGGCAAGCCAGTGATGGAAGGAAAAGGGTTGCTCTTCAAGATTTACGCAGACATCGACTGCTTCGACCTCGAACTCAACACCAAAGATGTGGACGAATTCGTGCGCACCGTGAAAATCCTGGAACCCACATTTGGTGGCATCAACCTGGAGGACATTTCTGCACCGGAGTGTTTTGAAATAGAGGAAAGACTAAAAAATGAGCTAAACATTCCCGTCATGCACGACGACCAGCACGGCACAGCCATCATCAGTGCAGCGGCATTGCTCAATGCATTGGAACTGGTCGGCAAGGACATTTCAAAAGTAAAAATCGTCGTGAACGGGGCTGGGGCATCCGCCATTTCCTGCACCCGGATATATGTATCGCTTGGAGCCGATAAGCACAATATTTTCATGTTCGACAGCAAGGGGCTTATTCACCCTGAGCGCAGCAACCTCGACGGCAAAAAGTCGGAATTCGTGAACGACAGGCTGCCTTTGAATACCACACTGGCGGAATCCCTGGCAGGGGCAGATGTTTTCATCGGCCTGTCGAAAGGCAATGTGCTTAGCCAGGAAATGGTAAAGCAAATGGCACCCGATTGCATCATTTTTGCCATGGCAAATCCCACGCCCGAAATCAGTTGGGAGGATGCTACCAACGCCCGTGAAGACTGCATTATGGCCACCGGCCGTTCCGATTATCCAAACCAGGTGAACAACGTGCTGGGTTTCCCCTTCATCTTCCGGGGTGCCCTCGATGTGCGGGCTACGGAAATCAATGAAGAAATGAAACTCGCTGCCGTAAGGGCATTGGCGGAGCTTACCAAAAAGCCCGTTCCAGACATCGTGAACCTCGCCTACGGCAATATCAACCTGAAATTCGGCCGCGAATACATCATCCCAAAACCAGTGGACCCCCGGCTCATCACAGCGGTTGCGCCTGCAGTTGCCAAAGCAGCCATGGATTCGGGAGTCGCCCAACAACCCATTACGGATTGGGAGCAATATGAGACGGATTTGGGTATGCGCCTGGGTAACGACAATCCCATTGCCAGGGTCGTGGAAACGAAGGCCAGACAGGAGTTAAAACGGGTTGTTTTCGTGGATGCCGAGCACAACAACGTCTTAAAAGCCGCACGGGTAATACTGGAGGAAAAAATCGCACATCCCATTTTACTCGGAAACCAAAAACGGGTGCTTCAAATGATGGACGACCTCGGCATCAGCCTCCCCGGAGTTGAGATTATCGATCCGCGTATGCCGAAAGACGAACAAGAGGAAGCGCGTTTTAAGGCTTATGCCGAAAATTTTTACCAAAAGAGGAAACGCAAAGGTTTCAATCTGCTGGAGGCTGAGGACATCATGAAGCGTCGCAGTTATTACAGTGCCATGATGGTGGAGTTGGGGGATGCCGACGCTATGGTGGGTGGTTTGACTAAAAAATACCCCTCCACGGTTCGTCCGGCGCTTCAAATCATCGGCCCGAGGGAAGGAGTGCGCAAAGTGGCGAGCATGCACATTGTCATTACCAAGCAAGGTCCGCTTTTTTTGGCAGACACGACCATCAACCACTACCTGTCACCGGAGGACATTGCCGACATCACCGAACTGGTACACGAAGAAGTGGAAGCACTCAACATCACACCCCGCATCGCTCTCCTTACCTATTCCAACTTCGGTTCGGTACCCAATGGCGAAGCCGCCAAATTGATGAGCAAGGCTACCTCCATCCTTCACGAACGTCACCCTGACTGGGCATTGGATGGTGAGATGCAGGCTCATATAGCCCTCAACCCTGAGATGCGCAACCAATTTTACCCCTTTTCCAAGCTGGGAAATCATCGAGCGAACATCCTCATATTCCCGGCTCTTTCGGCTGCCAATATTTCTTATGAGCTCTTACACCATGTCTCGAATATAGACGTGATAGGTCCGATTTTGCTGGGGCTCAGAAAGCCGGCACACATCCTTCAATTGGGCGCCAGTGTCCGGCAGATTGTGAACATGGTGGGCATCGCGGCGGTGCATGCGCAGGGGAGGAAGAAGGTGTAGGGGGCAGGGCTGATTGCTTCTGGCTTTTGACTGGTTTTTGATTGACGATATACGTTAGGCATGCACAAAATCAGATTTTTGATTTTCCGAGACAAGAACCGGCCTAGTACGTTCAGGAAAATCAAATCCCGATAGCTATCGGGATACGTCTTATATCTTAAATCTGAAATCAAAAAATTATTAAAGAGGGTGTTTAAAAGTTAGTTGAAATTTTGGGAAAAAAAAGAGGTTCTTGAAATTAGCATTTTGTAAGTATTCATAACAACTAAAATCAAGAACCATGAGTAAAAGTAGTGAAAGTCCGCGACAAAATTTAGACTGGTATTTAACACAGCCTATTGACGTGCAACTGTAATTAGCCCTTGAGAGCCTGGAGCTGAGTCGTATCGTCATCAATTCCATTCTTGATGGTGAGGTCAGTTCATTAGCTGGAGAGCGTTATCAACGGGAAAAGCCAAACGGGGGTCGTTACAGTCGGTGGGGAATAACCCGGGAAGTGTAAGAACCCCGAGGCTTCGGGGGCACAGCGAATACGGCTGGAAGTTCTCCGGGTGATTGATAGTGAAGAAAGGAAGAGCCACACCCTGGAGACATATCAGGAGTTGCGGGCATTGCCCGTACAGGATACGAAATTGATAGCCAGTATTTTAAGAGGATTGAGTATGCGTGACTATGAAAGAGCCACGGAACAATTGTTTGATAGTTTTGGTCTTAGTGCCTCGAGTATAAGTCGCCGATTCAAAGAACACAGCGAGCAGGCGTTAAAAGAATTCGAAGAGCGCAAATTTGAACATCACACTTTTGTGGCAATGTTCATAGACGGCAAACGGCTGGCAAAGAATCAAATGATAGTAGTATTAGGCATTACCGACAAGGGACAAAAAATCGTATTAGGTGTATGCCAAACCGATACGGAAAATGCAAGAAGCATAGGTCAGATGCTGGAAAATATTAAAGAACGTGGATTTCGATATGATGGTGGCTTATTGTGTATCATTGACGGGGCCAAAGGCATTTACAAAGCGGCTAAGGACACCTTTGGCAGTGAAGCAGTTATCCAGCGTTGTCAATGGCATACAAGGGAAAATGTAGTCAGTTATCTGTCAGAAAACCACCAGGACGAATTCCGCAGGAAATTACAAAAAGCCTATAACGAAGAAAATTATACGCTGGCACGAAACAAGTTAAAAGAAATTCATGAACAACTGATAGTGTTAAACCGAAGCGCAGCTAACTCCCTAAAAGAAGGGCTAGAAGAAACAATGACCATACAACGATTGGGATTGATGCCACTATTTGGAAGAAGTTTTACCACAACCAACTGTATTGAATCCCTTAATTCTGGTATTGAAAAATACGCTGGTAAAGTGGGTGGACTCAAACCAAAAGTATAGATGGACGGTAATGGCTTGCCTCGAAATGGAAAACCGTATGCATAAAGTAGGCAACCACAAAAAACTTCATCTTATGGCAAGTGCTCTAAAAAATGAAGTTCATAAAGCTGTTAAAGAACCTCTTGAACCTAATAATATTTCAACTAAGAATTGAACAACCTCTTGATATTAAATCTCCAAGACTGAATATGAACATAGTCATCACTGGTGCTACAAAGGGTATTGGTCGTGCTATTACGATGAAGTTCGCCGAGAAGGGCTTTGATCTTGCACTAACTGCAAGAACAGAGCCTGACCTGATTTCACTAAAAAAAGAAATCGAATCTGAATTTCCTAATGTCAAGGTACTTACTGAAGCGGCTGACCTAAGTAAAAAAGGTGATGTGCTGTCTTTCGCAGAAAGAATAAAATCCGAATGGCAGACTTTAGACATTTTAGTTAACAATGCCGGAATTTTTCTTCCCGGAGAAATACAGAATGAGGAAGATGGCACCCTTGAAACGATGATGAATACGAACCTGTACAGCGCGTATCATTTGACAAGAGCCTTATTACCATTGATATTGGAACAGAAGAAAGGCCACATTTTTAACATGTGCTCCGTTGCCAGTCTTTTTGCATATCCTAATGGAGGTTCATACAGTATCTCAAAATTTGCACTTTTAGGATTCTCCAAAGTCCTGAGGGAAGAACTGAAAACCAAAAAAATTAAAGTTACTTCGATTATTCCCGGAGCGACATGGTCAGACAGTTGGACAGGCTCAGGATTTGACCCTGCCCGAATGATGAGTGCCGATGATATCGCCAACACAATTTGGTGTATGTGGGAATTGGGACCTAATGCCGTTGTTGAGGAAATTCTTATCAGACCACAATTAGGTGACTTATAGCTCTGAGGTCAATAATTCAATTGAAGTTTTAGCATTTTTGCTGCTGTTATCTTAGGGTTTATTTCTTTAACTTTACCTGAGTTCCGGTAATGTGGTTTTACAGAAATGGCGACTTCGATTGTGGGTCAACAACACTTAAATTGTTTTTTTCATTTTTAAAATAGAACTTCGCATCCCTTTTGACATAAGCTGAACTTAATTGCTGGTTTGAAGATATTTGATGCATTTGCCTGGTTTCATTTAGTAATGAGTCAAAAATAAAGTTGCCAAATTGTTTTCTTAACAACTTGAAAATCAGTTGGAAAACTTTTTGCCTTTTGCCTTTTTACTTTTGCCTTTTTACTCTGCAGGAATTTACACATGGATATGAAAAAAATAGAACTGGATATAGTGGCTCTATCACATAGTGTCACTCAGTCGCATAATTACGCCGTTGTTTTGGGTGAACAGAATGGTTCAAGAAGGCTGCCAATTGTTATAGGCGGTTTTGAAGCACAGGCCATTGCAGTAGCCATGGAAAGAATGACTCCCAACCGACCATTGACCCACGACTTGTTTAAGAATACCATGGAAACCTTCAATATCGTTTTGAAGGAAGTGGTCATCAATAACCTGTCGGATGGGATTTTCTATGCCCGGCTCATCTGTGAACGTAATGGGGATTTGTTCGATATCGATTCCCGGACCTCGGATGCCCTAGCTATGGCCGTCAGGTTTAATTGCCCTATATATACTTACGAATTCATACTTGATGCTGCCGGAGTTGTGTTGGAAGAGCCGGAAGAAAAAGCAAAACGTTCTGGTGGTCGTCAAAAGCAACGTCAAAGTAGCAAAGGTGCTTCCTTGTCGACCTATTCATTGGATGAATTAAACAACCTTTTAGAAGAGGTTTTGGGAAAGGAAGATTACGAACAGGCTGCCAAAATCCGCGATGAAATAAACAGGAGAAAAGAGCAGGGTTGACACTCCGGTTGGCAATTATAATTCCTCTTCAAGATCCTCCAATATTACTTCAATCAACTCCATATCCTTTCTGGCCATAGAAAGGCTGAAGTTGGGTTCTTTGCCTGAACGGAGTGCGCTGATAAAGTCTTTAAACATGGCGTGATAGCCAGAATTATCTCTTAAGCCTGGAATGGCTATTTTCCACTTTCTCCCTCTCACGAATATTACAGTTCCGTCCGATTCAAAAGTAATCGATCCACGAGTTCCGTAAATTTTTGATAAACGCAGACCTCCCAAAATAGTACTAGCTTCCCAGGAGTACATCAGAGTAGCAATTGGGCCTTCCATGTACTTTGCCACCACCTGTATGCTTCGGTCCATACCCATATGTTCGCCAGGCAGAAATCCCCTAATCGTTTTTATCTGATAGCCCAAATTGGACATAAAGTTGATCCAGTGAATACCCCCTTCAAATAGTGCCCCGCCACCAGCTACCATTTCGTCGTCGCGCCAATTATTTGTTTTTTGAGACTTTATGGCGTTCAGATAAATAAACTTGACTTCACCAATAGTGCCATCTTCCAACTCTTCGCGTATAAACTTTAGGGCTGGTTTGTAGAAGAAATTTTCGGCTACCATAACCTGCACACCCGTTTTGCGCTGGCTTTCTCTGACAATGTCAAAGTCGGATGAATTGAGAAAAGGTGGTTTTTCTACAATCACGTGTTTTCCAGCTTCAATAGCTTCAAGTGAAAGATCCAAATGGCTGTCAGGAGGAGTAAGAATAAGCACAACATCAATATCCGGCGATTCGATGGCATCACTGTAGTCACTGAAGAAGCCACTGCCGTTAAAGCGTTTGTTGAAAGTAGCCGCTTTATCCGGAATCCGGCTGGCATAATATCTTTTCACCTTACTGAAACCTGAAAGTGTTTTGCTGTGCAATTCGGCTGCATGACCGCATCCCAGGAAAGCAATGCGCACAGGGCGTGAAGGATCAATAATCTTAAACACCATTATGATAATATTAGTGGCATTGAGTAAACCTTAGCCGATGCAAATTTACTCAAATCCTTAAGCTGCCAGATACCAGAAGTTGTTCTGCTTTTAATAAAGATTCTGGGGTGCCAACATCGATCCAAAACCCATCATCATGAGGGAAAGCGCTTATGTTTCGCGTTTTGGCTGCTTCTAAATAAACATCAATGATGGAGAATACTTCTTTATCGGGCAAGTAATTAAAAATATCGGGACTAATGACGTGTATACCGCTGAAAGCAAAAGGTTTCAGCGTATCGATATCTTTTTCAGGGGTACACATTTTCACTTCTCCGGTTTTAGCATTTTTCCAACCCTGAAGAAGATTTTCCCTATCGAACAACAAATATCTCGATGTTTTTCTTGACTGCACGGCAAGCGTAGCAAGAGCCCTGACTTTTTTATGGGATTCAAAAAGTAAATTCAGGTTAAGGTCCGTCAAAGCATCCACATTGCAAACGAGAAAAGGTTCATTGCCGAAGAACCATGATGCTTTTTTTAGAGCTCCCCCTGTATCTAATAAGAGGCTTGTTTCATCTGAAATGGATATTCTCAGATCGTCGAAGTTATTCTTTTCGAGGTACTCAATAATTTGCTTCGGAAAATGATGGATATTGATTATAACGTCTGTAAAACCAAAATAAATCAACCTTCTGAGAACGATGGATAAGAGAGGTTGACCGTTTATTTCTGCCAAAGCTTTTGGCGTTTTGTTGGTGATAGGTCGCAATCGGGTACCCAAACCCGCTGCAAATACCATTGCTTTTTTCATCTTATTCGAAGGTGCTGATAAATTCTCTAACCGCTTTCACCGTTTCACGTGTCGCCTCGAACATACCCATATGGCCAACCAGTGGTAAAATCCTTACATCAGCAAGTTTGGGAAGGTGAATTTGGTTAAGACTCTGTTCAAAAGTTACAGCCTGGTCTTTTTTGCCTACTATGAATAAAACTGGAACATTGAGATTCTGAAGCACATGAGCACGATCTGGACGGTTTGCCATAGCTTTCAGTGCGTCAATAATGGCGCTTTCGGAGTAATTCTTAGCATGATGAATCAGGCGGTTGACTTCCATTTGATAGCCTTTAATATAGTTGTAGGCAAAAAAGGTGGGAATAACCTGCCGGACATATATGACAGGCCCGTTATTTTTGATGAATTCAATCGACTTTTCCCTGCCTTCGCGTTTTTCAGCGGAATCTGCGAATGGGTGAGAATGAAAAAGGCAAAGTCCATGAAGATTATTCAAGTATTTTTCTGCAAATGCTAATGCAACGTAACCGCCCATGGAATGACCTATGAATAAGCACTTTTTTATTCCATGGTAATCGATGGCCTTTTTTACAATCCTGGCCATGATATCAATAGTCACATTCGGAAAGTAGTCGGAACTGCCAAAACCTGGCAAGTCAATCCTAAGAATTTTGCGTCCAGAAAACAACGACATCCAGTCTTCCCAAATCCTGCTGTCTTCACAAAATCCAGGTACGAGAACCAAAGGCCATCCTGTACCATTTCCACTCAACCAGGTGGCAATTTTTTTCCCTTCAAAGTCAATTAATTCAATTTTTTCCATTTGATCAGGGGATTTCAGACAAGGAGTTAAGCGGATAATTAATAGCGATACAGTACTCGAAAAATGACCCGCAAGCTGACACCTTTGCCTCAAATTTTAATCAAAAATAGTTTTATCGCAATAAAGTAAGCGCCAATTTCTAAATTTACCGACTTCATGCACGCTATGACGGGTATTCTCAAATTATTATACCACTGATTTTTTTCAATTTTACATTACGCATGAACCTTTAACCTGAAAAATGCAATTAGGAAAATTGAAACAAGGCTTGAATACTATTGAACAGCTCGAGAGAGAACTGAATCTGAAGCAATTGCAGATCAATCGCTTGCTGAACATCACCCAGGCTATCAACAACAATGTAAAAAAGAGCGGTCTGTTTGAAATGTACCGTTCTTTTTTGAGTTGGGAGATGGATGTGAAAAAGATGGCCTTGTTTTTTCGGACCAACAACAAATGGGAATGTACCACCTCAATTGGAGTGGATGAGGAAATCCTAAAGATTGATATAACTGACAGCTTAGCCCAATACACACGGCTCAACAACTTACGGGATTCTGAACATCCATTTTTCAAGTTATTTGATGTTGTCATCCCTGTCAGGCATAAAGATGAACCACTAGCCTATGTTTTTATAGGCGGATTTGCCGCCGAAGATGATAAGTACAATAAGATTCAGTTCATTACCACGATAACCAATGTAATTACGGTTGCTATTGAAAATAAATCTTTGTTCAAAAACCAATTAAACGAGGAACGCCTGAACCGGGAAATGGAATTGGCCAAAGAGATGCAGCAGCTATTGATTCCCAAAAAGCTTCCTGCGAACGACAAGTTTGAACTGGCCAGCATTTACAAACCCCACCTCAATGTTGGTGGCGACTATTTCGATTTTGTGGAGCATTCAAATGGCAGTATTACCTTTTGTATAGCCGACATCGCAGGTAAGGGAGTTGCTGCAGCTTTGATGATGTCAAATTTCCAGGCGAACTTTCACACATTGCTCGAGCGAACCAAAGGAATGACTGAATTAGTCACTGAGTTGAACAGAGCCGTGATGCGATTAACCAAAGGCGACCGGTTTTTAACCTTTTTTGTAGCCAATTACTGTATCAACTCACGCAAGTTATCATACATCAATGCCGGGCATATTCCACCAGTACTAGTCATGGAAGGGAAATACCAAAGACTTGAAGAAGGGTGTACTGTTCTAGGAGCCTTTGAGCATTTACCCAGCATTGAGGAAGGATGCATCACTGTTAATGAGGAAGCACAGATTCTTTTATTTACAGATGGTCTGTCTGAGTTGAAAAATGAAACTGGCGATTTCCTTGACCATAACTTTGGTCAGGATTTTATCCTGAAGAATTACAGGCTCCGGGCACAAGAATTTATTGACAAGCTATTAAGTGAGTTGTTACAATTTAGCGGTAAGGCCGGCTTCGCAGATGATTTTACAGTGTTGTCGTGCAAGATTTTTTAAAATTTAGTCGATAATCTGTCACTTATTTAACTTCAAAGACTCAACATTGCACCCAAGAAGAATGACCCCGGATAGATAACTTTACATCAGTCAGGCAGTAATTATGAAAGATAAAAATGCAGCGGGAATTCTGGCGTTGGTTTTAGGGTGGTTAGGCGTGCACCGGTTTTATCTGGGGCAAAATGTTTTGGGTATCATTTACATGATGTTTTTCTGGTTTCCGCTCATTTGGGTAATTGCCTTGGTGGACGGAATCAGGTTTCTTACTATGGACCCCAGGAAATTTGATGAAAAGTATAATCGCGAATCCGGAAGGAACTTCAGGGGCCGCGAAACGGACTTCGAGCGGGGGTATCGACGTACTCCGGATTTTAATCGTGAACGCCGACCGATTATTCCCAGAGAACAACCCAAACCAAAGAATTTTACCCGCAAGAATCTTTTTAAACAAACGGGCTTGGAAAAGTTCAAGGATTACGATTATGAAGGTGCTGTTGAAGATTTCAAAAAATCCCTCGAACTTGAACCCCGGGACATAGCCACGCATTTTAATTTGGCATGCACCTATTCGTTACTCGAAAAAGCAAAAGAAGCATTTTACCATCTTGATAAAGCTGTAGAGTTTGGTTTTAAAGACTTCCAGAAGATAAAGCAACATCATGCTCTCGCATATATCAGAATCCAAGCACAGTTTGAGGATTTCGAGGATAATGAATTCAGGCTTCGTAAAGGACCGCAAAAAGAAGAAGATCTTTTAAGTACAGAGCCCGACCTGCTTGACCAATTAAAAAAATTAGGTGAGCTTCGTGAAAAAGGTTTGCTCACAGAAAAAGAGTTCGATGAACAGAAGAGAAAACTTTTAAGTTAAAGGTCTCGCGTAAGTTCCTCTCAACAACACACTTTATTGCCCGTATCCCCAATTGGCTGGAATTTTGCTCCACTTTGGCCAGAATCGAAACTAATAATTTCGAAACAGCAAGTTTTAACCTTGTGAAAACTACAATAGATACCTGAATATCGTTCTTCAATAAAACACGAACACTATGATTGCTGAGAATCTAATAACAACCGCAGTACTTCCTCTTAAAACTTCGGATACCGGCAAAACGGCCCGAAGAAGTATGGAAGATTTTAACGTTAGGCATTTGCCTATCGTGAACAACAGCCAATTACTCGGCGTTATATGCGAGGATGATATTTTGGCGAATAACCTGACTGAGCAGATAGGTTCCTATCAACTTTCCCTAAAAAAGACTTACGTAAACTGCAAAGAACATGTTTATGAGGTGATGCGGCTTCTGGCAGAGCATCAGCTGACTATTATTCCCGTTATTGATGACGCAGGTGATTATGTGGGAATGATTTCGCTGGAAGATGTTCTGAATTTCTTTGCCAAAACAGCCGCATTCAGCGATAACGGGAGCATCGTTGTACTCGAGTTTCAACAAAGAGGATATTCGCTCGCAGAAATTGCCCGTATAGTTGAAGGTGAAAACGCCTCCATACTGAGCACCTTTGTTACTTCCATCCCTGAATCCACCATAGTCGAGGTCACACTAAAAATCAACAAACAGGATATTCATACCATTCTTGCAGCATTTAATCGTTTTGGTTACGAAATCAAAGCGTCATTCAACGAGAACGAATACCTGGAATCACTGCAGGAACGTTATGCCGGACTCATGAACTACCTGAATGTTTAATTCTTTTTGTGTCCTATTTACCCATATCATTTATGGTCTGTTCTCATTAGTTAGTGTGAAGTTGTAATTCAGACCGTAGGAAATTTTTTCTCAGGCATATCGTTCATTCTGCTTTTTATCGATTTCTCAATACTTATCTGAAAATCAAGTTCTCAAAAATTATTTTTGCCAAAGATGTGCCTCGTTAAGTAACGGTAATCCCTAAATATTGGCACAAGTCAATTCTTCGGATGGATATCTACCAACAAAAATCGAGATGGAAATGGCACCTGGCCATTGCAGGTATTATAGTCGTGGGTATTTCCATGATTTACACCCGTTATCTTATCGACAGGCTTGCAGAAGAGGAGCGCAAGAAAGTGGAGCAACTAAAAATGGCATACGAGACTCTTTCGGTGATAGACCCTGAAGAAGCGCAGTGTGATTTTACTTTTCAGGACACATTCTTTAAGTCCAATACGACTGTTCCAATTATTCTTGTAGGGGAGGATGGCATGCCGCAAATGGGGAAGAACTATGGCGAGGACAAAGACACCAGCATGGTATTCCTCACCCAAAAGTTACAGGAATTCAGGGATGCCGGACAGGAGCCTATGATTGTTCAATCAGATTTCGTGACAATCTACCTTTATTTTGAGCACAGCCGGATATTGAAATTGCTCACTTACTATCCTTTTCTTCAATTCATTTTGGTTGCTGCATTTATTGCCTTCGGATATCTTGGGTTCAGCTCTGCACGCCGGGCTGAGCAAAACCGCGTATGGGTAGGCATGGCAAAAGAAACTGCACATCAACTTGGCACACCCATTTCTGGTATAGTTGCCTGGATTGAACATTTGAAAGCTTTCGGCAGTAAAGATGAAGAAATGAATGAAGTCATTTCCGAGCTGAGCAACGATATACAACGCCTTGAATTGATTGCCGACAGGTTTTCGAAAATTGGATCAGCACCTGAGCTAACGGAAGTAAACATTTATGAAGAATTGGAAAAATGCAAAGCATACATGCAGAAAAGAGCATCCAGAAAAGTAAACTTTGACTTCCCTGGTTTTCAGGCAATACTTCCGGTTCGGCTTAACCCACCTTTGTTTGAATGGGTTGTTGAGAATCTTTTGAGAAATGCTCTGGATGCCATGGAAAGCGAGGGAACCATAAGTGCCGCTGTTTATAAAGAAGGTAATAACGTTGTGTTGGACATTTCAGATACTGGAAAAGGGATCCCCGCCTCCAAATTTAAGTCGGTCTTTCTTCCGGGATATACAACTAAAAAAAGAGGATGGGGACTTGGACTTTCATTGGCAAAACGCATCATTGAGGAGTATCACTCAGGGAAGATTTTTGTAAAAAAATCGGGATTGAACTCAGGTACGACATTTACAATTCATCTTCCGCTTTAAAAACCCGGAAACATTCAATTTACATTTTCGATCAAGAGACCCCAGCCTGGGAAATCCTATAACCTGGAATTATCACTGAATAAATCGGCAGGAGACCCCAAAGATGGTTTTGGTTTAACAACTGGTGTCACAGGGCTTTACACCTGGTTGAAGGATTTTATCGTAAGGCGTTCTTTCCCGCTTCCCGATGGTTCCTACACGCTGACAAAAGACCAGGATGTTCTGAAAACAGTAGCCAAGGTCAACGCAGAATCAGGATACATTTATGGTTACACAGCCGAAATTGGTTTGTACCTGAATTCCAGGTGGGAATTGAATTCTCAGCTTACTAATACCAAAGGCCGGAACATTTACCAGGAAAAAAATGCTACAGGTATTTTGATGATTGATACACTCTTGCCGACTTCCCACATACCACCGGTATTTGGCCAAACGTCTTTGACTTTCAATTCGGGGAAGTTTAAAACCGCGCTCACCCTTCGTTACCAAGGAGAGAAGGCCGCTGATGAATACGCCGTTGGTGGTGTTACAAAATCGACGATAGGGCAACTGGTTTTAAGCAGGGAAGGGACTGAAGACAACATTGAGCAGTTCTATTGGAAGATAAATGAAGCAGGCAAAAGAGTATTTTATGGCGCAAAAAGCTGGACTACAGTCAACCTCTATACCTCTTGGATTTTAAGTGAACGTTTGTCTGTAAATCTGGCACTTGAAAATATTTTCGACGTGCACTACCGGCCGTTTTCTTCGGGTTTAAGCGGTCAGGGAAGAAACATTATAGCTTCATTCAGCGTTTCGCTGGCTGGCAAATAGGTGAATTATTGCTGTGAATGCAAACCCTATTTCACTACTTTTGCACTCTCCGTTTGAATTGTGGCATGCATTGAAATTGCTACCTCACATTATAATATGGATTTCAACATTTTATACCATTTCGGCAAGTATCTCACTCTGATGCGTTCCGTGTTCACCAAGCCGGAAAAACACTCTATGTATTGGAAAGAGACGCTGCGCCAAATGAATGATATCGGAATTGGTTCGTTGATTATCGTCGCTCTGATTTCTGTCTTCATGGGTGCTGTGGCAGCAGTGCAGTTTGCTTACCAGCTCGATGGCACATTAGTGCCCAGATGGTATATCGGGTACATTGTAAGGGACCTTGCCATCATAGAATCTGCACCAACTATAACTTGTCTGGTTTTGGCCGGCAAAGTCGGCTCCAACATTGCTGCTGAACTCGGCGGCATGAGGCAAAAGGAACACATCGACGCGATGGAGATTATGGGAGTGAATACTGCTGGTTATCTCATTTTACCCAAAGTGGTGGCTGCCATGGCCGTAATTCCTCTGTTGGTTACAATTTCTGCTTATATCGCTATTGGAGGAGGTTATCTGGCTACGGTGCAATTTGGAGCTATTTCCGATGAAGAATACACCCGCGGATTGAGAGCCTTTTTTGTTCCCAATAACGTGAACATGATGTATGTGAAAGCTATTACTTTTGCTTTCATACTTACCTCAGTATCCTGCTTTCAGGGATATTTTGTGAAAAGCGGAAGCATTGAATTGGGAAAGGCGAGTACCAATGCAGTGGTGTTTAGCAATATACTGATTCTGCTGGCTGACTATATAATTGCCGTATTGCTGACGAGTTGAGATGGTGATAAAGTAAAAAGGCAAAAGTAAAAAGGCAAAAGTAAAAAGGCAAAAGTTTTCCAACTGATTTTCAAGTGATTAAGAAAACAATTTGGCAACTTTATTTTTGACCCATTACTAAACATTGATGAAGAAACCGGAATGATCAGAGCCGAAAATATTTTCAAGTCATTTGACGAAAACGAAGTCCTGAAAGGAATCTCTTCGGAGTTTGAAACAGGCAAAACCAATCTTATCATCGGAAAGAGCGGTGCTGGGAAGACTGTCTATTTGAAAATTCTCGTCGGCCTTATTGAGCCAACGCAGGGTCGGGTTTTTTATGACGACACTGATTTTTACAGCCTGGATAAAAAGCAAGTACGGGCTTTAAGAATGCAGGTTGGTATGTTGTTCCAGGGCTCTGCACTTTTTGACTCCATGACGGTTGACGAAAATATTCGCTTCCCTCTGGATATGTTTACCAATTGGACCAGGGTAGAAAAACAAAAGCGCGTCGACTGGTGCCTGGAACGTGTAAACATGAGTGGCATTAACAGCAAATATCCTTCTGAACTCAGCGGAGGGATGCAAAAAAGGGTGGGCATTGCCCGGGCCATAGTATTTAATCCGAAATACCTTTTCTGTGACGAACCAAACTCAGGCCTCGATCCTAAGACGGCTCTTTTGATAGACGAACTTATTCAGGACATCACATACGAAAACAACATCACCACCATCATCAACACCCACGATATGAACTCGGTGATGGAAATTGGTGACAACATCGCCTATCTACACGATGGTTACCTTGCCTGGACAGGCAACAAACACGATGTTTTGGAGAGTAAAAATGAACTGCTTCAGGGTTTTATCTTCGCTTCGCCTTTCCTGCAGAAACTGCGAAATGTAGCCCTTCATGATGATGAACCGTTGACCTGAGTCTGGTATTTTATAAACTGAAGTTATCCATAAAGCGCCAGGGATTGAGTTTAGCCAAATCCAGGTGAAATGTAATCCGGTTGAATAAGCTGGACCGCCCGCTTTGTTTATACAGATCGGCCACGTTTCTTGAACTTATTACCGGGAAGTGAATTCCAAATATTCCCGACTTATCTCCCAATGAGAATCCACCCTGCCACCAAACCTGATCCGTGAAAGTAAGGTCTGAGGAAATCGGCCGGGCATCATTATACCAGGCAATGTCAAAATAGGGCCTCAGTGGTAATTTCAGAGGAAGGTCCTGTGGCATGTCGGCCAACAAGTTAAATGCCACTACCATATCGTTGCTTCTTCCTTCAGAATAGGGACTACCCAGTGCCACTTTCATTCCACCTTCCTGCAATAAAATTTGCCTCGCGAAAAAACCATCCGGCTCAGACCTACCGAGATAGTAATTGTCGAAACGGTAGTCATTGAATCCCTGAGAAGTCAGATTAAATGCCTCATCAAACAGAAGCCCTTTATTTTTCCTGCTATCGTTCTGAAACTTCTTACCCACAAATATTCTTGTCTTTATTGCCCTGTTGTGCTCATAGACGTAGTTGTTTTCCCATTCAAAAGATAACTTCAGGTAATCTTGTTTTATACCAAAAGCATCGTCATAACTCGCATGTTCCAATGTCAAATTGACACGAAAAGGATTCAGGGCCTGTGTGTTTCCAGCTTCCCATTTGACTTGATTTATTAAGCGATTAGACCAGGTATTCACAGTGTAAAAAAAGCCGGAAGGAAGGTTTTCAAATGTTGGCACTTCTTTTTGGAGAAAGATTCTCCTGAACTCAAGCGTTTGATAAAAGCGGCTGGTGTGTGAACGCATCAGGTCGAATCGAAGATAGGGCGATACCCTTCGAAAAGACAGATAGGATGATTCAATCCCGGATTCTGATTTCAGAGAATCCAGAAAATCAAATTGATAGGTTTTTGCATTTATACCAATTTCGATTTTTTTGATCTTCTCATTCTTTGGGAAAATATTATAACGAACCGTACCCATTCCCGATGGTTGTCCGGATCTAAGTCCATACTGGGTGGCGATGGCAAAATCCAGTTTTTTGGAAGGGATTATGGCGTTGTAAAATGCCAAACCCGGCATGAGTCCATCGTATTTATTAAGACCGAAAATGGGTAGCCAATAGAGCGAACTCCTGCCGGGGTCTTCAAGTGAACCCAATAATTTCAATTTGAGCGGTTCTGTCTTCTTCAGTACACCTTCAGTTTTATAATGGTTATTACTTCTGTAAACATCCAATGTGATGTGTCCGGCATCCAATACCACTTTGTCAAACTGCTCACCCGGCAGGTTTATAGTCTGTTTTTCGCCGGGCGGTATTGCTTCGAACCAATGTGTGGAAATTATTTTTCCGGACTTAAAGCCTGAAACCGGGAAGGGTGCTGCTATTTCACCTTTATTTAAAACAGTGATAATCCAATTACCCAGTTCATCCTTGTGCAGAGTTTCAATAGCGTAATCCAGATGCTTGTTGCTGCCCAGGTAAGCTTCGAACATCCAATCGAGGTTCTTTCCGGTTTTTTCTTCAAAATGACTTTTCAGGTCTGAAGGTTGAGGATGTTTAAACTTCCAAACCTCGTAGAATTCCTTCATGATGGCATCAAACTTCCCGGCACTCAGGTATGCCATTAAATGGCCAAAGGCAAATCCTGGCTTCATGTAAGAGCTTAGGCCATAATTGAGGAGCCCAAAATCATTAGAACTGGTTTCGGGAGCCTGGTCCATTCTCTTTCTGGCTTGAAAGAGATAAATGGTTTCATACAAATCCGTATTGCCATGGCCCCTTAAAAACGATGGCAATGCTTCCACCACTCTGTCACCGTAATACTTTGTAGTATAGCGGTATTCGTAAAAGGAATTAATGCCCTCGTCCATCCACGGGTGGTCCCTTTCATTGCTTGCCAATATTCCATAAAACCAATTGTGACCAACCTCGTGGGTGATAACCTGATCGAGGTCTTTTGGACTGGATGCCTTACCGATTACAGTGATCATGGGATATTCCATACCGGCACCAGCGCTGAGGGCACTTTGCACTGCTGTGGCATGTGTATAAGGATATTCGCCAACCAGCTCAGAATAAAACTGAACGCTCCTGTTTACATAATCAATGCTTTTTTTCCAAAGCTCTGACTGTTCATTGGTGAACATGGTCCATGTATCCACCTTTCTACCGGAAGGAAGAGTTACGCTGCTTTTCTGAACGTGGAACCGCTTATCGGCGAACCAGGCAAAATCATGAACATTTTCTGCTTTGTACCGGACAGTTTTAAAGGTTGTACTTGATTCAGGAAAAGCTATTTCAACCGGCAGATTTCCGGATTCAAACATTTGTGATGTTTCTTTGGCTTTCCTTTCAAGAAACGCGATTTCTTCCGGCGACTGCAAGATGCCTGTTGCTCCAACCACATAATTTTCGGGCAAAGTAATACTGACGTCAAAGCTTCCAAATTCCGAATAGAATTCACCCATATCGAGATAAGGCATTTGGTGCCAACCCGATTGGTCGAATACTGCCGGCTTTGGGAACCATTGCGTCATCTGGTAGGATTCTCCGACGTGCCCCAATCTGGAAAATGAGGCGGGTATTTTTAAGACAAAAGGAGTCTTTATTGTAATTTTTTCTCCGGGCATCAATGGTCTTGGCAATAATAGCATGGCAATGTCCGGGTGGTTTTTGTCAAATTCCAGTTTTGCTTTTTCTTCATTGACATGGAAATCAAGGCCGCTGTAATGGCCTTTGTCCTCTTTGCCCGAGAAAAAAAACCAGGTGCTTCCCGAGCGAAGCTTCTGTTTGCCAAAGGCTGATTCGGGGGTGCTGAACGCATTTCCCCAAAAGTGAAACCAGATGTGCTCAAGGTTTTGACTCGAGTTGTTCTGGTAGTCTATTTCAATTAGCCCTATTAAAGTATGGGCTTTATCGTCGAGGGTAACTTCAATCCTGTAATTCACCTCCTGCTGAAAGTAGCCTGACTGTGCATGTGAATAGGCCGAAATAGATAATGACAATACAAACAGAAAAACGTTTTTCATATGCTGGTAACTTTACGCAAATGTATTACACAATCATTCAAATTAGTTTGCTGATAGATTCAAGAGGTCATTGTTGTGAAACTTTTGCCAGAGGATTTCACAACTATGGGTGGGCAGAAAGAAGTGGTAATTGGGGATAGGCTTTGTTGATAAAAAAATGGAAGGCCGCAGGTAGCTACCTTCCGGTGAACTTTTAAATAGCTCTTGAAAGCAGGAATCCTAAGGGACTTCCTGTTTCATTTTCACGGTTTTATTTTTCTGATTTTGATTTTTTAGTGGCCTTAGTTGCTGGTGCAGGAGGAGCAGGTGGTACTTTCGGTTTCCATGCTGCAATGGATTCCTCATTCATGCGAACATAATCGGCATTTCCAGCTTCTTTTGACAGTGCGAGGGATTTTTCAGCAGTAGCGACAGCTTCTGCGTATTTACCCATTTGGGCCAAAATCAAAGCCTCAGTGCGGACACGGAAAAACCTTGAGTCCATGCTGTTCGCTTTATTTACCCATTCATAGGCTTGTTGCAAATCTTTTCCTTCCTGATACAAGTAGTTGCCGGCTGCATAGTAATCACCAGCCGAGGGGCCAGCCATTACCCGCTTAATGTCTGCTTGTACTGTTTCTGCTGTAAACAGTGTGATAGGAACTGTAATTGCAGTTTTTTCCCAAGCAAAGACCAGGTCAAAAGAATTATTGGAAAGATTATCCATATTGAACAACATCGTTTCGATGGTAAAAGGCAATGCCGTTACGGGAACTTTGAACCTGACAGCTTCTTTTGCAGTTTCCCATTTGACTGGCAAACCCCAGTTCTCTGTATCTGTATAAAAAATTACATCCCATTCATTTTGGCCGGGAACAGTAAATATGGCGTAGGTGCCTTTTTTTAATTCTTTTCCTCCCACCACTACTTTGTCGCTAAATGTAATGGTAGTATTCCTGTTTGCCCCTGTACGCCAGGTTTCATTATAGGGTACTAATCCCCCAAAAATGGTGCGTCCTTTTACACTTGGACGGCTGTAATCGATGGTAATATCTGTAAGTCCTACGGTTGCAGAAACTTTACTGGCAGGGCTGGCAGCAGGAGTCCTGATTTGAGCAGACACTAGCGAGAAGAATGCGAGAGTTGAGAACAGAAAAAAGGTTAGAATCAGTTTTTTCATTTTTTATCAATTTGATTTAGAAATAATGGTAATGCTAAAGTAACGCTTTTCCCTAGAACATGGTCGAAAGGATGTCTGTTTATATGTAAATTCTGGCTTCAAAAAGGGGATGCCTCCATGTGCCGAGCTTTTAATTTCATACATTTGCCGTAAGAACTAAAGAGCCTTTTCATTGCTGAATTTTTCATTCAGTGAGGTAAGGTTGAAGTATTAAAGTTAACCATGAGTTACGTTGTCTTTGCCAGAAAATACCGTCCAACCAAGTTTGATGAAGTAGTTGGTCAGCAGCATGTTTCACAAACGCTTAAAAAAGCTTTGCAAACTGACCACCTGGCTCATGCTTTTCTTTTTTGTGGCCCTCGCGGTGTTGGTAAAACAACTTGTGCCCGTATTTTGGCCAGAGTATTGAACTGCCGTAATGTTAGCAAAGACTTCGAACCATGTGGTGAGTGTGATAGTTGTAAGTCCTTCAGTGAAAATGCTTCGTTCAACATCTTTGAACTTGACGGAGCCTCAAACAATCAGGTCGATCACATGCGTGCACTGGTTGAGCAGGTGCGCTTTCAACCTCAACAGGGTAAATTCAAAGTTTATATCATCGACGAGGTGCACATGCTTTCGGCATCAGCTTTCAATGCGTTTTTGAAAACGCTGGAAGAACCACCACCACATGTCATTTTCATACTTGCGACTACTGAAAAACATAAGATACTGCCTACCATACTTTCCCGTTGTCAGACTTATGACTTCAAAAGGATACAGGTTCAGGACATGGTTGACCACCTCGCCGACATTTGTCAAAAGGAAGGGATAAAAGCAGACAAGGATGCTCTGCACATCATCGGTCAAAAAGCCGATGGTTCGTTGCGTGATGCATTGTCACTCTTTGACCGCATTGTGGCTCTTAAAGGTGATTCTATCAGTTATGAAGATGTCATCACCAACTTAAATGTCCTCGATTACGACTATTATTTCCGGTTTGTGGAGGCTTTGTTGGTCCAGGACCTTCCCAAAATAATGCTGCTATTTGATGAAGTGCTGAAAAATGGTTTTGAAGGTGATTGGTTTATAACGGGCTTGGCGGAGCATTTCCGAAACTTACTTCTTTGCAGAGAAGAACAAACGAAACATTTACTCGAAGTAAGTGAAACATTGAGAGACCGATACCACAACCAAGCCATTCTTACACCTCCGCATCTGATGCTTTCTGCCATTGGCATAATCAATGAGTGCGATGTCAATTATAAAACGGCCAGGAACAAACGCATTCATGTAGAAATGGCCCTCATAAGAATCTGTTTTATACAGCAGGCTGTAGAATTGGCTGTTAACCCATCCGCAGATTCCGAACGCAGGGCTCTTGAGCAAAAAAAAAAGCCTGAGTTAAAATCGATTGCTTCTGAAAATAATGCAGCAAGAGTACTAGAATCCAACAAGGAAAAGCGCACAC
Source organism: uncultured Saprospiraceae bacterium (assembly GCA_964423205.1). Classification (GTDB taxonomy): domain Bacteria; phylum Bacteroidota; class Bacteroidia; order Chitinophagales; family Saprospiraceae; genus UBA6168. Next base: position 112,483 of record CAYRDX010000004.1, read on the forward strand.
AATTAGCAGAAGTTGTTTCATTGGAGCCTGAAATCGCAGAGAATGAAAATGCTTCCTTGAAAGATGAGGCACTCCAATTGAACGAAGAAGTTGTGGTCTACGAAAGTTCCGAATCGGAACAAAACGGCTTCTCTGGATTAAGCTCAATACCCTCCCTGCAAAGTTTAGATATCATACACGAAGAAGCAGCAGTTGAGCTGGGAAATTCAGGTGCATCCAAACATATTTCCATTGATCAGGAAAAAACGCAGGAAGCCTGGAATGCATACATAGAATCCATAGACCGGAACTCGGTGCGGATGATATTAAAGTCTGCTTCTCTCAAAATTAATGGCGACAAAATCAAAGTGGAGGTAGGCACTACACTAGCCGAAAATACCATTCGACAGGAAAGCGAAATCATTCCCTTTTTATGCGATTACCTTGGTGTAACGAGAATCACCATGGAAATAGGCATTGACCCTTCTAAAAGTCCTGTTGTCGAAGCACCTCCCAAACCAATGACTGACAGTGAAAAGTACTGGAAAATGAAAACTCAAAATCCATTGATTGACGACTTCAGAAAGAAGCTTGATCTTCGCTTGGACAGTGAATGAGGAAAGATTTTCATTCAACAAGCCATTTAGTAATAAGGCAAACGTAAAAAGGCAACCCCAAAGATAGTGCCCATACTCATGCACAAATAGATGGTCTCTAAAATCAGGTCTCATCCCACGAGGTCCCATGATGAAAGAACCAACAGTAAATGCACCACCCGTAAACCGGCTGTCAAGTACAGTGGCTCCTCTGAAGTGGTTTACTTCATTGACAAGGCTAATACTGTTCATGGATTGGGCTAAAGTAAAGCCAAGTGCAGTCTGAGGCAACTGCCAAGTGAACCTTGAACCTAACTCCAAAGCCCTACCCCAGAAATTTTTGCTACCGTCAGTTTGAGATAGCCCTCTCGTAAGGTCATACTTGTTCTCAAAATACTGCCCGACGCTCGGAAAGAACCCGTCTCCCCTGATAGCCCCGGCAATCCCATTGATGAGCGCCCCAAGGATAAATTCCCCATCCGGGTCCTTGTACTTCATCGGATTATTCACCACATAAGAGTACCTGTTGTAATTCTGCGTAGAGTAAGGTGCCTGTACGTAATTATCCACACTCAACATCCTGCCCAAAATCGGGTCATACATCCGCCCGTTCATGTTGATGAGGTTGAACTGTGGCAAATGTTCGTGCCCGGTATAGCCCCGGTACAGCCAGGCGGGTGGTGCAGGCAAATTGGAATATGTCCAGTCGTTGGGGTTGCGCGAGCGGCCCCAGGCATCGAAGTTTTGTTCTGCTATGACCGTGCATGAGGAATTCGTGACCGTCAGTATGGAGCCGAGATGGTCGGTATAGACGTAGTTGTAAGTGTTCGCACCGTTTACCCTGCTTACTATGGCTACCAGCCCCGCCCCGCAACTGATGTAGTGAAGGTGAGTGGTCAGGCCGCCGCTCACTATCTTTTCGTAACTGCCGAAGTAGTATCTCGTGGAGGTCACCACTCCGTTTTGTTCGATGACCATTTTCCGGCGCTCGTAGTTCGGCCCGTAGGTGAAGGTCACTTTGTAGATGCCCTCCTGCACGGTGGCGGGCTGGTGGTAAGCGGTATAAGTTATGTCCTGCAGGCCGGTCGGAACGGTGCCGTTCGGGTTGCTGACGGATTGCAGGGCATTGATTTTCGCAGCGTTATAGGAATACGTGCCCACACTTGTTTTGTCCGTGATATTGCCGTTGGCAGCATAAGCAAGGGTTACGGCGCCCTGTCCGACTACCGTAGAGGAAGTCAGCCGCTCGAGGTTATCATAAGTGAAGGTCTCAATTTTGCTCTTGATGTTGTCCATGCGGATATTCAGGTTGCCGTTCTGCGGGTTGAAACCCATGGTCAGGTTTTGTTTGGTACCGGCACTAAAGTTAGCCGGAAAACCGTAAGTGTCGAAGGTTTTTGTGCTGGCAATTCCATTGCCTAAGGAGTAGGTGGTGTATTGGCCGTAGGCGTTCATGCCGGTAGCATAGAATATGGTACTGTAATAGTTGTTGGTAATGCCGGTGTGATAACCTTTTGAATTGAAGAAATTGGTTATTGAAAATCCGGAGGGATAAACCATGTAGGTGACATCCCCAAAGTTGTTGTAGGCGTAAGCTGTGAAATGTGCAGTTCCGTCCACGGTTTCCTTTTCCTGCGTCAAACGGCTGTAGGCATCGTAGGTATATTCCTGCAGGATGCCATTGAATCCGGTTATTTTTTTGATGAGGTTTTTCCCGTTGTTGCCCGTCTCGTATTCATAAGTCGTGCTTCCTTCCGGGCCTGTTCTCGAAGTGATTCTGCCCAACACGTCGTAGGACATATTGTGGTTGTTGCCGTTGGCATCGGTTTGAGAAGTGAGTTCGCCGAATGCATTGTAAACATAAGTTGTGAGGCCAGCATTCAGGTCGTTGAGCGAAGTCTGCCTGCCGTAAACATCGAAGCCCATGACCACCAGGTCCCTTGTGCCCATTTTTACTTTTGTCTGGTTGCCAAAACTGTTGTACTCGTAGCTGAGTGTGCCACCATTATCTGTGGCGCTGATGGTTTTTGAGGTGGCATCGGTGGTTTGTGAAGTGGTGGTTCCATCGGGATTGGTGATAGTGACAGTATATGCCCCCCATAACATACTGTAAGCATAAGAGGTAGTGCCTGCCGTGTTTGTGGCGCTTGTACGGCGGTTAAAGTCGTCATAGCTGTAAGTGGTTACCACACCTGAACTGCCGCTGTAAAACGGCGCAGTGGAGCTGGCAAGGTTGCCACGGTTGTCGTAGGTTTTTTGAGTGACCACCCACTGGCTGGTGCCAAAACCCTCGGTTTGGGTCTCGCGGTTTCTGTTCAACAGGTCGAACCATTCTTTTACGATGGGCCTGCCGGGTATAAGGTTGTTCGTGTAATACACGATGCTCGTGCCGCCTATGCTGTTGCTGCCCGGTACGTCCCACACATAACTTGTCGCGATGGTGTTGCCTTCGGGGGTAGTGGTGCTGGTCGGCCGGCCAAAAGCATCATACGTGAAAGTAGTGACCAGGCCGTTGATTTCCGTCCGGCTGGCAGGTTTGCCCCAAACATTGTAAACAGCTGTGGCAGTCTGGTTCAGCGGGTTGGTGACGGATGTGGCGAATCGTCCTTTAGGGTCATAAGCCGAAGAAGTCGTTCTTGTGGAAAGCCCGGTTGCCGAGACAGAAGCATTGGTTGCGTTTCCGAATGTATTATACTGGTAATTGGTGGTTACCGCTTTTGCCAAACCAGAAAAGTCTGTCTCCTGCATCAGTGAGCCATTGGTTGCGTTGAAAGTGCGGGTTATGGTTTTGGAAAATGATGGCTGCCCCGCCCTGGTAATGGTAATGGTTGTTTGTGTCGGTGAGAAAGGAAGCCATGTGCAAAATGCCCCATACTGCTGGGTGGTAGTGCCCGATTCCACTAAGCTGAAGTAATCGTATTGCAGGTAACTTTCCTGCGTGATGTTGCCATTGGCGTCGTAGCTCAAGGTGGAGAATCTTGGCGTTTGTCCGAAAAGTCCGTAGTTGTACACTTCATTGACCCGCTGCCAATAACGCCCGTTGGAAAGCGAAACCACGCCATTGGCATATAAGGTCATATTTCGGGTGGTGCCGGTAGTCAAAACGACATCCGTGACCTGCTTTAGCATATTGGTGTAAAAAGGGGTATTCACTTCAAAATCTGTGGTGATTTTTCGATTCAGTGTCGAATTGGACGCTATCGTTTTCTCAAAGCCAATCAGGCCCCGTCCTTTGCGGTGGAGTTTCGCTTTTTCATAAGCATAGGTCGTGGTGTTCAGGGTTCCGTTGCCGTTGGTTACCGAAAGTGTAGAAACCGATGACATACGTCAGTAAAATCAGTTTTATTCTAATCTTATTTTTACACCAAGAACAACGAATGCATTTCTAATCCAATCTCCTTGTGATGAAAGCAAGCCACTCCATTTTTCCAAGGTATTTATCAGACCATATTGGCCACGAAAAAAGAATCCCAATCGTACTTTATTATGTTCAATTTCAGCAGTCCAATTCATTAATTTAGAACATTCGATCCACAGCCCTGCATCGTATTTATTCCAATAAGCATCAACATTGCTACTTTGCCTGCTGTCGTTGGATGTAATTGACTTCGAAATGATATATGAGACAAATCCACCGCTACCAATGTCAAAATCATTTTTTGAATTGAGCCTTCCCCCGATTGACGCAGTTAAATAGGTAAAGTTCAGTGCCCAATTATTGAATGAATTTTTCGCTCCCTTGATTTCCAGACTCAAAGAAAATTGGCCACTTAAACGCTTCTCCCCTTCAATATTTAGTCCAAAATAATAAATGGGCTTAATCATAAATGGATAAGTAACCTTCTGCGCATGAAATGAAGAAACTCCCACACCACCATATAGATTCAAATGCCACTGGGCAATTTCTTGTCCAGGCAATAGCCAAGGCAGGATAAATGATGCAAAGAATACTATAGCCTTCATTTCTAATGTTTTACTAAAAATTGGTCACTTATTATTTTTTTTGACTTTTTAAGTTTTAGTGAAAGAATATATATTCCTTCAGGAAAATCAGATACGTTTAGATTGATATCTTGGCCATTCCACTTCAAATTTACTTGAAAACCATTAGTTGGGGAAGTAATGGTAAAAAATTGTACATCTTCCTTTTGAACTGAATTTCCTACTATACCAATAGCCACTGTTTGATGAGCTGGATTTGGTGCTATGCGCAACATGGGATGTTCTGGGCATTTTGCTATTATACCATTACCTGTTTCAATAGTTGAGCCACACTCGTTTGATACTGAATAGGAATAATAGTAATATGTAAAAGAAGTAATTGAACCTTCAATGGTAACAAAATTCCCATAAATGGAGTAAGGACTGTTAGATGTTATCGTCCAGGTCCCTGATAAGTTGTTTGGTTGAACATTTGCCTCCAAGTAAATCGGACATTTTTCGGAAGCATCAATCGTAAGGCTTGCAACAGGTTTGTCGATCCAAATATTTTTTGTAAATGTTGTTTGAGGGCAGGGTTCGTATGCACTTGTTTGTGCAGTAATCCAAGCACTTTCATTTGTGAATTCACTTATAGGTTGTACAGTAAGAGAAGTCGTTGTTTGATTAACAATCGTCAAATTTGTACTTACAAGCCAGTTAAGGCTTGATGTCATTGGTCCAACAAAATTGTAAGTCATTTGTTGCCCACCACAAATAGTGCTATTGCCTTGTATTTGCCGCTGTGCACACAAATCAGTCAACCCTTGTTGGGGAGTTTTCTGCCAAACACGGATATAGTCGATTTCAAAATCAGCAGGAAGGATGGTGTTTTCATCAGGCACAGAATTTCCACAGTAACCTCCCGGGGCATTTATTGCTAAATTCGCAATTACGTTCATAAACTCATTTGGAATAAATTCATTATAAAGATAAGTGCCAATGGCTATATTATCGCCGCAATTTACTATATTGCCTGCAACAGTTGACAATCTGTTTACGCGTCTAACTAATTAACCATCAGTTCGCCAATCGACATACATTGGTTCCCACTCTACAGAATACGTATGATAATCTGTTGTTGAATTTATTCCGGTATTACTTTGAGGTATTTGATAATGCTGGTTGTTACACCAAATATGTAAATTCATGTTTTGTTTTGTTGGTTCATTGGTGCAGTATTCAAAAACGTCACATTCATCACCTCCAAAAAGCCAAAATGCTGGCCAAAAGCCTTGCCCCGGAGGCAGTTTACACCTAATTTCAAATTTTCCATATTTGAAGTTTTGCTTTGATTGTACCATGCCGGAGGTAAATTGACGGGTTGCAGTGTACCAAGTGGCATTCTCTTTTTTTGCTTTAAGTTTTAATGTACCATTACTTATCAAAACGTTTTCATCCTTATAAATTTGTCCTTCGTTTCCATGTGTCCTGCAAAATTCGCATTGATCGCTACTATTAGCTCCATATGGATAGAACGTATGCCACTTGTTTAAGTCAAGAGACGTTCCATTAAACTCATCATGGAAAACCAACTTATAAGGTGTATTCAAATTGCAATTGACTATGCCTCCTAACCAAATGTACGGTGTTTGCGTGCAGGACTGACTTTTAGATGTAAAAGACATCAGTAAAAAGAATGCAGAGAATATGAGAGTTTTCATGCTATTTATATTTTAATTTGTGATTAATTAAATTGGGCAAGGACGCATCCAACTCTCCGTTTGCATTTTGCTGCACCGGGTAAAAACATCCGGGCTTCTTGCGCAAAATGATTGCGGAAGAATCGCATAGCACACTGCAAGCAGTCCCATGGATAACTTGAGTAAAACCATTCAGGTCGTAAACAGCCATGCTGTACCTGAACAAACCCCTGTGTGGTTGCCCTTTTTCATTCTTTCCGTTCCAACCGTCCGGCAGAACTGTGGCTTGCTTTGAGGGTTCAGCAACATCCAGGTTGGCTTTTTGAAAAATAATGGAATTGCCGGAGCCATCCCGGATTATAAAATTGCGAACAGAACCTATCCCCTTATTTATGATAGGATTGAATACGTCGTTGATTGCGTCACCATTCGGCGTCACTACATTGGGAATGTAAACACTGCCGGCACCAACCTTAAACACGACCGGTTCCAGGCCACAACAGGCTTCATAGGGGTTTTCCTGGGAGAGCGGATGCTCCATTTGTGGGATGCCAAAAGATACCAGCATAAGAACGGAGAGAATCCAGGGAAGTGATATTGCCAATGCCATATTCGTGAATTATTGAATTATCGGATATGGCAAATTTACAGGCCTCTACACTGTGCATTATTGCACAAAACAGAGTAAAACTTGCACAAAACAGAGTTTAACACAGCTCCGTGTTATACTTTCGGTATGCTGTTGCACTCAGCCCCGTGTACTTTTTGAAAAGACGGCTGAAATGAGAATGACTGGTACAATCTAATGCCAGGGCAATTTCTAAGATGGCCTGTTTGCCCCAAGTCATCCCATTTTCTCAAAAGCAGGCCAGCTGAAAAAGCTACCATTTACAGCTTGAAAAAAATGCTCAAAAGCTCCGCTCATGAAAGTGTTCAGGCGGAATCAGTAGGTAATTTTTCTC
>CAYRDX010000005.1:0-113775 GCA_964423205.1 uncultured Saprospiraceae bacterium
TTTTTATTCAATTAACCCATTCAATTTAGCTTTTTTTCAAAGTGAGAATTACTGGATTATTGGCCATTAGATGTGGAAAAACCTAAGAGCTTGTTTGGGATTTAGTGCTTGAGTTAAAAACGAGAAATTTTTCGTCAATTTTTTGGCTTTTTGAAGGAGAATAGCGGGACTACTTGACTGAAAAAAGCTGAAAAAGTGGCGAAAAAGGGTCGTTTTGAGCCAAGTGACCAAATTCCAAACAAGCTCTAAATTCAAACAGCTTCTTATTGTAAACTTAATTTAATTGAAATGCTTCTGAGGGGAAAACTCTACTTATATCTCTGAAAAGTTACCCACCAAAAAGAAGGGCAAATGTCCAAAGAGCCTGAAGCCTGACAATTTCTTTTTTCCCGTTACCGAAAGAATAGCTTAGCTCGGGAAGGCAACACTTCATGACAGGAGGAGGCTTTGTCTTTTAGTTATTACCTTTTTTATCCAGGCTAATTATCCTTTTTCACTTCCTACCCCCAAACCTCACCTTCCCCAACTCAATCGGAATGGCCACTTTCACCAAAATCGTAAAGATGAAAGCACCCATGGCCCAGATGCCGAGCGTAATCAGAATCTCTACCCATGTGGGCACATATTCCACGATTTCGCCATAAGAACCGGGGATAAATCCGGGCACGATGAGGCCCATGCCTTTTTCAATCCAGATTCCCACGAAGAGCATCCCACAGGCGAGGCCGAGCCATTTGAAATTGTTGCGAAGCGTATGAAGAGTGAGTATGATGGTACCGGTCACGTTCATGATGATGGCCATCCAAATCCATGGAACGAGGGCCGTATTACCGTCGAGGCCGAAGTAGAGATATACCGCACTTTGGCTGTGATGGGTCGGAAAATAGAATTCCTTGAACAACTCCGAAATCAGCATGATGAGGTTGATCTGTGCGGCCACGGTAGCTATCATGGCGATTTTCCTGATGGTGGCATTTTCGATATTGTACTCAGAGAAACGTCGGATAAACCATAATATCAAAATGATGAGTGCCGGGCCTGCAGTAAATGCGGATGCGAGGAATCGGGGACCGAGCAGTGCATTGTTCCAGAATGGCCTTGCCGGAAGACCGGCATACAAAAATGCCGTAACCATGTGAATACTAACTGCCCAGAACACGGAAATCAATACTCCGGGCAGATACACGTTCTTTTTGGGTTCCTCACCCTTGTAATGTTTGATGAGGATGTATAATGGAACCGTGATGTTGATGAACAGGTACACGTTCAGCACGATGACATCCCATGTAAGCATGGAAGCTGGCCAGTTGAAATAGCCAATCTTCGGAATCAGGTGCCAGAGCCTTTCCGGACCGCCCATATCCACTGTAACGAAAGCGAGACACATCAGCAGGGCTGCTACTGCAAGCCCTTCCGCAACCAGTACTGCATTCTTAAATTGAATGTCTTTCAACACATAAGTTGGTAAAACCAGCATCAGTGCGGCAGCAGCAACACCTACCAGGAAGGTGAAATTGGAAATGTAAAGACCCCAACTCACTTTGTCACTCAGCCCGGTAACAGAGAGGCCCTCGTTCAACTGAATGTTATAGGCAAAAGCAGCTATCAGCATCATCACGGTCAGAGTTGCCATCCAGATGTGGTAGGTCAGGTTACCTTTTGTGGCTGAAGCAAAGCCGTCTTTTATGAAATGAACAAACACTTGCATGTTGTAGCTTTTTAGTCCATGAAATACCAGAACTTGGGCTCAGTGCCAAGGTCCTCTTTCAGGCGGAAGACTTTTTTGTTTTCTAAAACCCAGCGGATTTCGCTTTTCGGGTCGAGCAGGTTGCCGAAGATGCGTGCCCCTGTCGGGCAGGCTTCCACACAGGCGGGGTTCTTTCCTTCACGGCTGCGCTGAATGCAGAATGTGCATTTTTCCATCACCCCTTTCTTGCGAAGCCGGTTGCCGAGGTAATGCTGATTGTGGTTGACCTCTTCTTCAGGCACCTCAGGCGTGGCCCAGTTGAAACGGCGGCCGTCATAAGGACAGGCAGCCATGCAATAGCGGCAACCAATGCACCAGTCATAGTCAACCACCACGATTCCATCATCCTCCTTCCAGGTGGCACCCACAGGGCAAACCTTGGTACAAGGTGGATTTTCACAATGATAACACTGTGTACCGAGGTAGAAATGACCTTCTGCCGGCACTTCGTGGTAGTAATTGTCTTCAGAGTCGTCGAAGTTGAGCTGCCCGTTTTTCATTTCGTGGATGCGGATGTACTGCATCTGAGAAGCCCTGTCCTGATTGTTTTCCTGAATGCAGGCATTCACACAGTCCATGTAGCCCTGGCACTTGGAAATGTTGAAGGCATATCCATACAGCACGCCCTCTGCTTCGCCTTTTGTGGAAATCTTGATGGTTTTGCCGGTATTCAGTTCGTATAGCCGCTCAAGCCGCTCCACTGTTGAAGATTTCTCTTCATCCGACATGAGGCGGTAGTTCTTTTTGAAATACTCGTCCCATTTGAGGCCGGATTTTTCCCTGTCTTCACGGCTACCTGTGATGCTGCAGGAAGACTGCACCATACCGGCACCCACGAGAAGGCCGGCAGTAAGCTGTTTGAAAGCAGCCCTGCGGTCCATCTTTTTGGAAAGTTTCTGATCGTAACCATCAGGTTCATTACCGCTGCAGGAGCAGGAACTTTTGCCGCATCCTTCTCTCTGAACCTCAGGTTCCGCAGGTTTTTTCCTTCTTAAAAGCAAATCAAAAAGCATGTGATGTATTTTTTGTTCAGGCCCGGCCAAAACCGGAATCCCGAATTTGCTTCTTACTTGTTTTTCTTTTGTTCCAACCACGCGGTATTCAACCGGGATGGAAGCCTTTTTTCAAAGGATGGTTTGTGAGGGTTGTGGCAACCGACACAGGTTTCGCTGACCCGGGGTGGCGCCCAGCCGCCCACTTGCTTGCCATGTGCACCACCTTCCCAATCTTTGTACTGATCGGAATGGCACTGACCACAGAGTTTGTAGCTGTGGTTGAATTCAATCCTCCCACCAGTCAGGCTTTTCAGGTAGCTGAAATCCTGTGTATCATGGCAGGTGTTGCACTGCAGGGTTTCCGCTTTGGCGTGAATCAGTTCAATCTGCCAATGTGAGCGTTTCTTTTCAGCGTCAGATTTTGCCTGAAGCACTGCAAGCGGCTGATTATGGCAACTGAGACATGGCTGTGAAGTGACCTTGTCCAGACGGGTTGGAATCAGAAAAGATTCTGCGCCCTCTACCCTTTTGTGGATTTCCACCAGTTTGGAAGAATCGAGGTTGTTCAGCCTGTTCATATCGAGGTGCAGGCTATCTGGCTCCATGGAGGCCAGCAGGCTGAGCAAGTGATGATGACCGCCATCCTCATGATGGCCTCCCGGGGCACATTGCGTCGCCAGTACAGCCAGCATGGCGGGGAAGCCGAGTATGATGAAAAGTTTCATTTCTGCTGATTTAGAATTCTATTGCTTTGCCAACCAGGAACTGATGGCCGAAATTTCCTTTCCGTCCATCACCTTGCCTGTGCTGCCTGTAGAGGTGTTAACCGGCCTTTCCCAGGTGGATTCCTCCAACGGTTGGGGCTTTTCAAAGAGCTCATCAAAACTCTTGGAAACGTGGCACTGACGGCAGTTCACCCGTTCAGGATGCGTAACCCTGATTGCTTTTGGTGCCGCTGGTCCGGCATGGCAGGAAAGGCAGTTTTCCCGCAATTGAAATCCGTGCGGAATTACAGGTGGTCCGCCTGGAAACGCAGCTTGTCCGGTTGCCGGAGGCATAGGCTTTTTATAGTCGGTGCCTTTGAACAGGCTTGAACTAAGCTTTGGAACATGGCACTGACGGCAGTTCAGGTAATCCGGATGCGGTGTAATGGGTGCAAAAGCTTTGAACTGTGCCACATAACCGCCGTTTTCATGGCATTGGTTGCAGTTCTTCCCACCAATTCCTTCCTCTGTGAGCAGTGGATGGGGAATCATGGGCGGTGCACCAGGGAAAGCCCTGTTTTCATAGTAGGCAACGAGGCTCCTGCCGCCTTCCGGCATGTTGGCGAAATACAGCGCCTTGCTTTGATTCCGGAAAACCCCGGCTTCGGTAGGCAAGGTGATGTATTGCCCCTCAGCAACCTCAGTCACGATGGCCGGCTCCTGACCTTCCCGAAGGGCGGACCAAAATCCGTAAACCGTGGCAAGCAGCAGGAAGATACAAAGCCCGATGATGAAATAATTTGATTTTTCTTTCATTGTCATCGCTAAATTTTTTAGACCCTTTCAACTCTGACCGCACATTTCTTGTAGTCCGGCTCTTTTGAAATCGGACAGAAACTGTCGAGTGTCAGTTCATTGATGAGGTAACCTTCGTCGAAGAAAGGCACAAATACCTGCCCCACTGTCGGTTTGCCGCGCTCGTTCACTGAAGCGGGCAATTCCAGCTTACCACGACGTGAAACCAACCTGACCCTGTCGCCGTGGCGTACGCCAAGTCGTTTCGCATCTTCAGGATGCAGTTCCGCATAGGCATTTGGCATGGCCTGGTGCAATACGGGCACCCTGCGGGTCATGGAACCTGTATGCCAATGCTCGAGTACACGGCCGGTGTTCAGCCAGAAAGGATAATGCTTGTCTGGCACTTCATAAGGTGCTTCGTAAGGACGTGCCCAAATCCAGGCTTTGCCGTCGGGCTTTCCGTAGAAATCGAAGTCTTTGCCGCTGGCAGCTGGGTCGTATTTGGCGTGATAGCGCCAGTTTGTGCTTTTACCATCCACATAAGGCCAGATGACCCCGGATTCTTTTTTCAGCACTTCATAAGGGGCCATACCGTGCTTTTTGCCTTCGTGGAACCTGATATATTCATTCCAGATGTCCTGGATGTGGGTTTCTTTCTTCCATGCAAACAGTTTCTCAAATCCCATCCTCTTAGCCACTTCGATTATCTGCATGGTATCGCTCATGGCTTCACCGGGAGGTTCGACCAATTTGTTCCAGTGTTGAGTACGGCGCTCTGAATTGCCAAACAAACCTTCCCGTTCTACCCACATTGCCGAAGGCAACACTACATCGGCAACATCAGTTGTAGGCGTCGGATACACATCGGAAACCACCACGAAGCGTCCGTCCTTTTTGGCTCCATTGCGGAAGCGGCTGACATTGGGCATGCTCACCATGGGGTTAGTCACCTGAATCCAGATAAACTTGATATCCCCACGGTCGAGGGCACGAAACATTTCAACAGTGTGCAGGCTTGGCTTAGGCTGAATATTTTCAATCGGCACTTTCCAGATATCGGCCGCTTTCTTGCGGGCTTCTTCATTGTCCACACTGCCAAAAGGCAATTTGTGGGTTAGTGTGCCCACTTCACGGACTGTACCGCAGGCGCTTGGCTGTCCGGTCAGTGAGAATGGGCTGTTGCCCGGAGTGGAAATCTTTCCGGTCAGCAGGTGGATATTGTAAATGAGGTTGTTCATCCATGTGCCACGGGTATGCTGATTGGGACCCATGCACCACAGGCTCATCACTTTCTTATTTGGGTCACCGTAAAGCGAAGCCATGTATTTGATATCCTTAACGGAAACGCCGCTGTATTTGGCAACCTTTTCCGGACTGAAATCTTCAAGGAAAGCTTTGAACTGCTCAAAAGTCATGTCCTTCGGCTCATCGGTGAAGGCGAATTTGTCTTCCACACCATAACCGATATTGGTCTTGCCGCTCTTAAAAACGCAATGCTTTTCAATGAAACTGCGGTTGTACCATTTGTTCTTTAGGATTTCATGGCATATAGCGTTGGCAACGGCTAAGTCGGTTTGCGGCTTGAAAAGAATAGAAGCATCCGCCGCCTGACTTGTGCGGGTAGTCCTTGTGGCAAAGTCAATGATTTTGACTTGCTTACGGCGCAGCCGCTGATCGAGCAACCTTGAAAAAAGCACCGGGTGCATCTCAGCCATGTTATTGCCCCAGAGGAAAAATACATCGGCATAGTCAATATCCTCATAACAACCCATGGGTTCGTCCATTCCGAAGGAAGTCATGAAACCGGTGACTGCACTTGCCATGCAAAGCCGTGCATTTGCCTCGAGATTGTTGGTGCCAATGGCACCTTTAAAAAGTTTGGAGGCAACATAACCGTCGGAGATTGTCCATTGCCCTGAACCGTACATTGCGATGGCATCTTTGCCATGCTTGCTGATGGTTTCCTTCATTTTCGCAGCAACGAGATCGAGGGCCTCTTTCATGGAAGTTTCCACGAGTTTGCCATTCTTGCGAACCAAAGGCTTTTTCAGTCGGTCTTTGCCATACAGAGCCAAAACCGAGTGATAGCCTTTTACACAGCACAAGCCTTTGTTCACTGCGCAGTTTGGATCACCTTTCACGGCAAGGGCTTTCCCCTTGGCAACGCCAATAAGCAGCCCGCATCCAACTCCGCAAAAACGGCAGGGAGCTTTGTGCCATTTCATATCATCGGCGTTGGTAAGGCCTTCTGTCTGGTCCTTTGGAAAAAGTATGCCGGGAAAAAGTGTCGCAGCGGCCGCCATGGCAGAAACGGTTGCCATTTTTCTGATAAAGGATCTCCGGTCAATCTGTTGTGATGTCATAAATAAATTCAGTTTTATTCATTGAAAGCCGAAACGAGGTTGAGGTGTTTCAGGCTTTTCAGTGCATGCAGCTTTACAAGTAAATCTGAGTCTTCTTTTTCATTGGCCGTATCGGTTACCAACACCAGCACATCCTTGTTTTCAGAAGGCACTAATTCGCACTGGGGAAAGGCTTTCAGTTCAGCTTCCAGAGCACTTTTCATGCTTTCGTGTGCTATAGCGATATAACTCTTAATCGGCATAGTGAAATTTATTTCGTCCCAAATAAAGATGAATTTGTCCTCTTTTAAAAAATACTTGAGCGACTATTCTTCTTGTTTAGTTCTATATAGAATTATTCTTTTGAAGAAAAGAGCGCTGGTTTGACTGTTACCATAGCCCAAATCCAGTTATTGACAGCACTCTTATCACCACCTTTGATTCTCTGCATGGTATCAGTTCCGAACATCTGAGAATAACCCACCTGCATATTGGCAACGCCGTTAAAGAAGTTGCGGCTGTAGATCAGGTCCACCTCTGTACCAAGATAGGAGGACATTTCCTTATTGCTGGCGTCTTTGATTGTGACCGGAGAACTGAAGCCATGAAGTTGTACATCCAGTTTACCATGCTCACCGGCAGGAATGGCCACCTTGGCAAATACATCAACCAGACCGATGGTTTTACCGTTTTGGCGGTGTGCATTACCTACATAGAAGTAATCCATATGGCCATAGAACTTATGGTTTGTACCGTAAAGCGGTTCAAAAGCCGTGTTTTTGGTCTCGGTGGCTTCTGTACCGGAAAGGTAGTCAGCACCTACGTTTAAGTTGGTTTTGCCCAGTTTTGTACCAGCGTTGAAAGCCAGAAGGAAAGCACTGACTTCCTTTTTTGATTGGTCTTTTCCACCCTGATAGTACAATTCCGCATCGAGGTTGATGTTTCCGACTTTCTTCAGGAAGCGGGTACCATAAGTCTGACGATAGGCGACGGTGCTGTCTGCTGCCTGCTGACCATCGTTGTGAACCAATACCGACAAAGAACCATCGGTAATGCTCTTATTATACCATGCATATTGCATGGTTTTGTAGTTGTTCACTGAGTAAAAGTTGCCGGTAAGTTTGGTCGGTTCAAAAACATTCTGATTGTAAGCTCCACCAAAATGCAGCTTTACACCTTTTTCACCGTTTTCGTATTTCACCAGCATGGCATCGTGGGAGCGGCTTTGCTGCGCCCAGCCAAGGTTACCCAGGAATCTGGCGCCATCATAGTCAATCTCCTGCCGTCCGAGTTTTACTTTCCAATCCTTACTCATAGCAAATTCTGTCCAGGCTTCGTGCAGGTTATTCAGAGCCGGGTCGGCTTTGTAAATCTGGCTTGCCCCACCCCATACACGCACATCCTGTATGTTCACCTGGAATTTTATGGAACCAGTATTGTAACCCAGGTAAATGCGGGTACGCTGCTCTACAAAGAATGCAGGATCTGCAGATTCTGTGGTTAATGTTTTGAAACCATTGCGGTATTCTGCTCTTGGCCTGATTTCACCATTAACTGTTAGTTGTGCTGTGGAAATATTCTGCAACAGAATAAAAAGTGCTGAAGTGAAAGCTATGCGTAAGATGATTTTCATTTTGCTTCGAATTTGGTGTTTAATTGAAACTTTAATAAAAGACATGATAGTCTTTTATTTGCGCAAAAGTATTTTCAGACTTGAATTCTGCCAAATTTCGGCAAGATAATACAATGGTGATTTTTGTCACCAAGATCAGAATTTTGTAAATCATAATAATGAATCGATAACCGGGTTATGGAATAATAAGCGGAGCAATCCCAATTTGAGTTACTGTATGGTATCAAAGGAGAATAAAGGGGTGGAATTTAATAGGGATGATAATTCTCTATCATGTCTGTCAGGACAATCCACAAGAATTCAGGGACCTAAATCACATACTTAATCAACACAAATCCACCTATCAGAAGGATGGTAAAAACAATGGCGAGCAGGTTAAAGTACCTGTCAATAAACTGCTTGATGCTGGGTCCGAATTTCCAGATTAAGCCGGCAACGAGAAAAAACCTCGCTCCACGGCTGATGATGGATGCGATGGTAAACATGACAAGGTTGATGTCGAAAACGCCGGAAGTGATGGTGAAGACTTTGTAAGGGATGGGCGTAAAGCCGGCAGTGAAAATCACCCAAAAGTCCCATTCGTTGTATAACAACTTGATGTTATTGTACAAATCAACTGTAAAACCGGGAATATTGTGGAAGAAAAAATTGGCAAAAGAGGTAAATTCTCCATCAGGTGCCAACCAGGCATAATGGCCGAGCGCATAACCTACGAAAGCCCCGAGTACTGAACCTAAAGTGCAAACAAATGCATACCGGAATGCCTTAACGGTAGCCCCCAAGGCAAGTGCAATCAGCAACACATCAGGAGGTATGGGGAAGAATACCGATTCCGCAAAGGCAAAAAGGAATAGAGCCAATATTCCGTATTTGGATTCTGCCCAACTCAATACCCATTCGTACAAACGTTTTACCCAATTCATTTAATCTTCGATTTTGAAGATGCAAAAGTAAACTAATTGTGGAATGCTGTACTCCGCAAGATGCAGAAGCCTTAAGACCTGAGAGTGATTTAATCAGAATAGCTGGTATTACTACTACCAGGCAAACTGAACTCCAAATCCAGTTGCCTTGAGAAGGAAATTTACCAAAGCCAAAAAAGTCTACTCACCAATGGCTGCTTCTTTTCAGAATAAACCACTGGTATTTTCATCCTCGCCAAGATCGATAAGCAAGGCACATCAGGACGGGCCTGGATTTGATTTCATAGAAGAATTTGCACGAGATTATGGATTTAAACTGTCAATAATTCCTGATATACCAAGCAGAAATCTTGAAGTCTGAAGACTACCAATTAAGTAAAAAGGCAAAAGTAAAAAGGCAAAAGGCAAAAGTTTTCCAACTGATTTTCAAGTGATTAAGAAAACAATTTGGCAATTTTATTTTTGACTCATTACTAAATTAAAAACTAAACAGACATTAATCCTTAGGATCGTAGGTGAAACGAGGTTGTTTAAAAGTTTTGCAGGCAATAATTATGTGGTTAAATGAATCTTTCCCGAATTCTTATTCCTGAAGTAAAGGTCCAAGGCCAAAGGACCAGAACCAAATACAAAAATTACGAAAAGCAGGAAAAGCACCAGCGAAGCCAGTTCAAAAGATTGGCCGCCCATCATCAGACCTTGCTCTGGGCGCGATATTAAAACAGCACCAACCAAAATAGGAATTTGTAACAGGGCACCTAAGCGTACAAATAAACCCAATGCAAGAAGAAATCCACCAAGCAGATGCCCTATGGTGATATACGAATACCACATGTGCAGTTTATCATCGCTGACCAAAGCAACGATAGCATCAGGGTTGGCCATCAGAATCGCCCCTCTCACAAAAAGAGCTACTCCAATGTAGATTCTGATCAAAGCATAAGCAATGTCAAGCTTACTTTTCAGCCGCTCTGAAAATTGGATAAATGGATTCATACTAATGTTGTTTTTGATGAAAAAAGTCACTTGTTATTGTTTGTTGGCCAGTGTGGTGTCCCTGCCCTTAGTTCCATTTCGTCAAATTCACCTTTGAAGATGAACCTATGCGCCTGGGCAAACACGATATTATCCTCGCGGAAGATGTGCAGCTTCATCAATTCCACCAGCGCCTTTCCTTGCTCCAGGGCAGCGTCAAGTACCATGAGTCTGGAAGCCGGATCAGGCAGTCGCACCGCCATACCAAAAAAGTTGAACACAACAGCCGCCAACTGTAAGGTTTTGACGTGGTCGTCCTCCATTACATTCACCGAAGTAACTGCTTCACTTCCCCTGCCATGCTCACCTGAAGCCAACACTCGGCGGTTTAGCAGAGGAAAGAGAAATTTATCTTCCTGTTGGTTATGTTTGACAATATTCTGGTCAAAAAAGCTGAAAAAATCCCGCAAACTGCCATGAGCCTCCCGGCTCATTCCGTCGGATTGAATGGAGAGCAGCGCCTTTTCAAAAGCATTCAACTGTTCAGAAATAACCTTATGTTCATCCATCAGGCATTGAAGAAAAGGGTGCATTTCGTCATAGCTCACCCCCTCCAAACTTGGCGGATCGTAAGCATCAGGTGGGTCCATTGGAGAAAATTCTTCGTTTTCCTGTTGCTTCTCTGCCTTTCTTTGAAGGGGATCGTTTGAGTTGATGACTTTCAGTTCTATCATTGTTTATGTTTTATGAGAATATCAATCTTCTAAAATCTCGTCAATATTTTAACGCATCATCATCTAAGAACGCACGTGAAAGGTAGGGCTATGAATGCGATATGTTGTAAATCCAATTACGTACTCCCTCCTCTGGCATGCCGTGTTGAAGTGAGAGTGAAAACCACCATTCCAGATGGCACTTTCGAAAATTGCTATTTTAACCAATACCAGGTTTTTTATCCCCCAAGACCTGCCAAATTATTGGTTTAAGCTGTTTATAGTGTTTTTTCCACGTCCGGGTGTTTTCAATGAATCGGGTGAATCGTATTGGAATCATATCATTCAGTGCTTTCAATAGTTGTTTAAAGTGTTGAGGATTTCTCAGGGCAGCCTCATGCAGTTTTGAAACAATGGCCTTACAACTACTTATTTGCTTTACCCATTAAAAGTACCTTTTGCTTTATCCCACCAAGTCCCACCTGCTGTTCCATAGTCGTATCTCTCACAGCCTTTCCTGGTATAAAAATGCCAGTTAATCCAGCAGGCAATGGCGAAAAAAATGATTGCCCCCCAGAAAAATGCTCCCGCACCGCCAGTGGCAGAGATGGATTTGCCAATCAGCAGGGAAAAAACAAAGGGCCCATATGCCGCTATTGCAGCCGTGAATCCAATGACGCCTGCTGCCTGCCGTGGGTTGTAGGCGAAAATGATGGGGTACTGCCGGAAGGTTGAGGCGTTGCCGATACCGCTGAAGAAAAAGATACCAAGCATTAGTGCCACAAAAACTGGAAACTGGACCATACTTGTTGGTTGCAGGTATCCGCCCAACACAAGCGCCAGGCAACATCCAATCAGTCCCATGCCCGATAGTTGGGTAAAAATGCTGCCACCCCACCTATCGGTAGCCTTGCCCATCAGAACTCTCATAGCCGAGCCAATCAAGGGACCGTAAAAAGCATATTTCAACGGGTCGGGCGCATCGGGGAAGCCGCCGTACAGTTCTTTTATCATCAGCGGGAATGCTGCCGAGAACCCAGCGAAAGAGCCCAACGTCATCACATAAGTGATAGTGCAGTATAAAGTATGCCTGCTTTTAAAAATATCCAATTGCTCTTTGAAGGTCGCCCTGACAGGCACACTGCGCAGGATAAACCAACAGAAGACCGCAATAAGGGCAAGAAAAGGGATATACCAGAAGGCAGCGTTTTGCAACCAGATATCCATACTCTTTTCTCCTTTGGTGAAAACCTGGGAACTGCCAGCCAGGGTCCCGAATGCGGCAAATCCTATAATCCATGGCGTGATAAACTGCGTAAGCGATACACCAAAATTGCCGATTCCCGCCTGCAAACCCAGCGCCATGCCCTGCAATCTTTTAGGGAAAAACAAGCTGGTGGAAGGCATGTACGAGGAAAAATCGCCGCCACCAAAACCGCAGAGCAAAGAAATAGTGATGAAATGCCAGTAAGGCGTGGACAAGTCCTGTACGGCGAGGAAGAGCCAAATCATCGGGACCAGCTTAATGAGCGTGGAAATGCTGATAACATGCCGTGAGCCGTATATGGGTATCAAAAAAGAGTGGACCAGCCGGAAAGTGCCTCCTGCCAGCCCAGGCATCGCAGTCAGCCAAAACAATTGCATGGTATCGAACTCGAATCCGATTCCGGGCATCCGCACAACCACAGCGCTCATCACAAACCATGAGGCGAAGGAAAAAATCAGTGAAAAGGTAGAGATGGCGAGCGTCCGCCATGCACGTTTCGACCCCTCCTGCTGCCAAAAGACAGGGTCTTCGGGTTCCCATTTTTGTATCCAGGTTGCCATAGGTAATTGTTTAAGTCGCCTGCCAACCAGCAAGCTCGTTTTGAGGTTGTTTGAAGTTGTTTGAGTGGCACTTTTCAGACAAGAGATGCCACTGACTTAATTCAGATTTGTCTTTTCAACCCACTGGCTAATATCTCTACTTCCCATTTGGTGATGTTGACAGGCATTAGAACTCTTTTTTAAATGGTTCACCAACTACGTTATGGTCCCTTTCAGTGTTCACTGCCACCTGCCTCTGCAGTTGCATAATCATCTTCGAATGAGCCTTCAGGTTCCTTAAGGGCAAACCAGCAGAAGAGGAAACTCAGTGCAGCCCCACCTGCTATTATGAAGAAAAATGTTTTCGAATCAACGAGGGAATAAATAACTAAATACACGACCGCACCGACGTTGCCATACGCACCTGCCATCCCCGCTATTTGCCCGGTCATTTTATTGTTGACCATGGGGATAATAGCGAATGTGGCGCCTTCTGCACCTTGCACAAACATGGAAGCAACTATCGTGATGATTACCGAAACCACCAGCCACCACACCCCATCAAACATGGGGATTATAGTTCTTTCACCCATCTCGTCGAGCGGACCATATTGCCCTATATTGCCCATCAGTAAGAACCCTATGGCTATCCCCAGCATATAAATGAGCATGGTACGCTTCCTGTTCTTCATCGTGTCCGACAAATACCCTCCAAGTGGTCTTGCTACGAGGTTGACAAAAGCAAAGGAGGCTGCAACAATCCCTGCCATGGTAGCAGTCATAATCTTACTTCCCCCGCTATCAGTAAGAGTACTGAAGGTTAACTCGAAAAACATGGGCAACATTGAAACCACCGCCAGTTCGGCACCGAAGTTGGCGAAGTAGGTGCTGTTAAGGGCAGCCACGCTGCTCCACTGGTATTTTTCGTTCTCAGGTACACCTTTTTTTAAAATGGGAAGGTTTATTTGAAGGGTTTTCATGACATGGACAACGTAGATCAGCCCGAGTATAACATAAATCCATACGAGGGCAGTCGATGACAGTATGGGATTGCCCTCGATTTCGATATTTCCGATCCTCCACGCCAGGATACCCATCGCTCCCACCAGTGGGAATGACCATACGAGGTATTGTACCAGATCCCCATACGAGGTCACTTTCATTGGCTCGGTCTTTTTTGTTTTGGGGATGGGCCTGTCGTCTGGGTGGTCTTTTACGAGGAAATAATAAATGATGCCGTAAATAAGGCATACGGCACCGTTCAGTACCAGGGCGTATCTCCAGGAATTTTCACCAATGTTGAGCCATTCCCCAAAAAAGGTCAATGCGAACCAGGGCAGGGTCATAGCAGCCCATGCGGAACCAAAATTCCCCCAACCAGCGTAAAATCCTTCTGCACGTCCAACCATGGCCGGCGGAAACCAGTTGGCCACCATTTTAATACCTATCACAAACCCGGCACCAATAGAGCCGAGTACCAGCCTGCTCGCCAGCAGTTGCAGGAAGGTGTTGCCAAATGCAAATATGAATGCTGGAATAGCACATAAAATCATCAAACAGGAAAACACGACTTTCGGTCCATAACGGTCAATTAGTGCCCCGATAACAATCCTGGCCGGGATTGTGAGGGCAACATTACAGATGGCCAATACCTTGATATGCTCTTTGGTGAGCCATCCCATTGAATCCAACATGGTGGTGGCAAGGGGGGCCATGTTGAACCAAACGTAAAATGTGATGAAGAAAGCAATCCAGGTATAATGTAGAACACGGATTCTTTCCCGACTGAAATCAATAAGTTCAGGTCTTTTTTTCATGCCAATTTACTTGAGTTAGGTGGCTGTCCAATTTGAGAAAACGAAATTTTTGTCGATGGGCAGCAGTAGAATTTTATTTTTCCGGTGCTTCAACTTTTTTATGAAAATCTATCCGCCCCTTGCCAGGGAACTTTTTAGAATATCGAACTGAGTACCTCCCCCCTGGTACAACTATATTTTCCAGCAGAATGGGATGGTAGGTGTTGCAATTGCAATACTTCTTACCTTCCACTTCATACTCGAATTCGATGCCTTTACCCTTGGCAAAAACCTGGCATGTGTCCATTGTTACCCCTGTCGTGTAGGCCGGATGTCGCAGCATGCTGTCTTCTACCAAAAACCACCTTACCATCTGTATGGTAAGCAACAGGAAAATCAAAGCCATACTTTCCCGAAGCGCTTTTCCTTTTATCTCTCCCGTCCTCAGCATTTTCATCACATTGAACAGAAAGACAAAGGAAAAAACCAATACCAACACGCCCTTGACAGCTTGTCCTGCTATGAGTTCCAGGTCGGTAACGGAGAGGAAGAGGTTTGTCATGGCAGTTGGCTGTTGACTGCTTCAATTATTCCTCGGACGTTGCAAAGACCAGTCTGTGCTTGATTTTCTCACGTCTTTGCGTGACCAGTTCCAGATGACTTGTTGGTATGGGCGCCAGAGGTAATCCAATGGCACTACCAGTAAGTGAATAAGTCTGGAGAAGGGTATGAGAAGTACAATAAGATATGCCCCGACTATGTGGAACTTCACAATCCAGGGCATGGCACTTACCGCTGTCACATCGGGTTGCAAGGCAAAAATACTCCACAAATAGGGCGTTAGCACTGATGAAAACCAGGATGAACCCCAACGGAAATTATACGCTACCCACAACCCCGTGACCACCTGTACCAGGAGCAGTGCAAGGATAAAATAGTCCATTTTACTTGTAACGATAGCAATGCGGGGGTTGGTAATTCTTCTATAAACCAGATTGCCTAATCCGACAAGCAGGGCAATGCCGAAAATAAAGGCAGTAACCTCGAGTACAATTAGCCGCACCGGGTGGCTATTCCAGGCTAACACTCCTTTCGGAATCAGAAAGGCAGTCAGGTGCCCAAAAAACAGGAACAAGATGCCCATGTGAAATGGCACAACACCCCAGAACAACTGCCTGCCTTCCAAAAATTGAGAAGACAAAGACGAGACTTTGAATTTGGTGGAGCGATAACGCCAAATTGAGCCTATCAGAAAAACCGCCAAAGCTATGTATGGCAACCCAATCAGGAAGAAGTTGTTGAGGGTGTTGAAAAGATTTTGCATGGTAGTCAGATTTAAGAATTCATCCGGCTGTTTACACTAACAGGCATTCAGCCTTCCAGCGAGGCCTCAGTGTTGATGTTTTTTAAAAAATCGGAGGTTTTTTCAGGCAATTCTTTCTCCTCGATTTTGAAGTCTGCTTTCAGCATAGCGTACAGTGCTTCCAGCAGTTTCTGGAAAATCGTGTAGTGGTCACCGGGTCGTTCGATGACGGTCTTGTGCTGTTTTTGGTAAAATTTGTCCTTAAGTTTTACCTGCTCCGGGTCGAAGCCCAGAATCATTCGCCGCAAAGCAGCGGCTACGATACGGTCGGCAAGTTCACGAATAAGGTCTTCATCTTTAAGCTTCGGCATAAGGCGCAAAACGTTAGGCAAGTGGTCGGATAGTTCAGTGCCACAATCGTTACGGGCCTCCCGGTGTTCCCTGTTCAGGTTCACCAGAAGCTCGCCTCGTTTATAGTCGTCGCCCCAAAGGACATATCCCAGGTCAAGGGTAGTGACTGCCTGCACATCGAAAGAGCGCAGGAATAATTCCTGCTGCACAGTTTGCTCTGCAACAGACATGTACTCAGTAAAAGGCTGCATAAATGCAGCTGCTTCAGGACAATACTCGTTCAAGACGTTTTGCACCTGTACCGTTCTTTCTCCATAATCTTCTGTCGGGTAGTCGAACAGTACAGATATGCTGGCGTAAACAGATAAGTCGTTTTTCATAAAAAATCGATGGTTTGAAGCAGAGTGAAAGGTTATTAGGCACTCCAGTCACCTTTCACTTATCATTAATCAAAGCCCACGCTCGGCTTTTTCCTTGAACCCAAACCCGATGCTGCCCCTCGTATCGCCGGTGAATTCCAGCATCTCGATAGCCTGCTCGCGATGTGCGGGTGGAATCACGAAACGCTCGTCAAATTTTGCAAGTGAAGTAAGGTTGTATATAGCGTCGGCGGTTTCGGCGTCGAGACCTGCCTCTTGCAGAGTGCGTTCCGCTTTTTCAGCGGGGATGTCGCCAACAGTCACGTGGCGGCGATGGATACGCACCGCCATGAGTTTTTTCAATACCTGCTTGACCTTTTCCTCGTCGCCTGCGGCGAAAAGGTTGGCCATGTATTTCAGTGGGAATCGGGCCTGGTCAATTGTGCCCCACAGTTCTTCCGTACTGGTATCGTAGAGCCAGTTGTTGTTCCAGAACTTGGCGATGGGGTCCATTTTTTCACCCTGGGCCGTGTCCTGGTGGCTTAATGAAGCCATGACCGGCAACAAGGGCGGAACATAGAACAACATTGGCAGGGTGCGAAATTCCGGATGTAGCGGCAGCGCCAGCCCCCACTGCTTGATGAACTTGTAGGAGGGCGAGTACTGCGCCGCATTGATGGTAGAATCTGCTATACCGTTCAGTTTTGCAGCTTTGACAACATTGGAGTCGAATGGGTCCAGCAGTAAATCCAATTGGTTGTCAACAAGAGAACCTGTCTCGCTGTTGGCGGAGCTTTCGATGCGGCTGGCATCGTAGAGTATGACGCCGAGGTAGCGAATCCTGCCCACGCAGGAGTGCATACAAGCTGGTGCGTAACCGGCCTCAAGGCGGGGGTAACAAAGGATACATTTTTCGGATTTGCCTGTATGCCAGTTGTAGTACGATTTTTTGTAAGGGCAGGTTGTTACACACATCCGCCAGGCACGGCAGACCTTCTGGTTAATCAACACTACGCCGTCTTCACCTCTTTTGTAGATAGCGCCGCTGGGGCAGCCCGCCACGCAGGCGGGGTTGAGGCAGTGGTTGCATATACGGGGCAGGTAGAAAAATGCCATGCGCTCCAACTGGAACATGGCTTCCTGCTCGGCAGGCGACAGGTCTTGGAGGTTGGGGTCTTGGCGGGCGTAGTCTGGCGTACCACTAAGATCATCGTCCCAGTTTGGACCCATTTTGATGTCAATCGGCTTGCCCGTGATGAGTGAGACCGGTCGTGCCGTGGGTTGGTCGTCCACGGCGGGCGACTCGATGAGGTCGAGGTATTTGTAAGTGAACGGCTCGTAGTAGTCGTCAATGACCGGCAGGTTGGGGTTGTGGAAAATATTGAGCAGTCCTTTTTTCTTGCCGGCGCCGCGCAGGTCAATGCTGCCGTTCTTTTTTTCCCAGCCGCCTTTGTAAATATCCTGGTCTTCCCACTTGGTGGGGTAGCCGGTGCCAGGTTTGGTTTCCACGTTGTTCCACCATTGGTATTCAGCACCCTTGCGGTCGGTCCAGATGTTTTTGCAGGCAATCGAACAGGTGTGGCAACCGATGCACTTGTCGAGGTGGAATATCATTGAAATTTGTGCGCGTACATCCATGACGTTTTTTTTGTTTGAAATAGTTTGATGTTGTTTGAAATAGTTTGAGATTATTTGAGGTAGTTTGAAAGTCGTGGGAAACAACTTCAAACAATCTCAAACCACCTACCAAACCAGTTTCTCCATCTTCTTCACAATCACATGCGTGTCCCTGTTAGGAGCAATAGGTCCCCAATAATTGAAGTGGTAGGAGAACTGCCCGTAACCGCCAGACAAAAAATTGGGCTTTAGGTGAACACGGGTGAAACTGTTGTGGCCGCCTGCCCGTTTGTTGCCCCTGACTTGCGACTTAGGGATACCAACCGTGCGCTCCGGCACGTGGTAAACGATGCAGACGCCCCTCGGAATCCTGGCACTGACCACAGCACGGGTACAGTAAACCCCATGGTCGTTGTAAACTTCCACCCAGTCGTTGTCTTTGATACCCAGCTCCTCAGCGTCCTTTTCATTAATCCAGCATGGCTCGCAACCCCTCGACAGTGTGAGCATCCGCAGATTCTCCATGTAGGTGGAGTGGATGTGCCACTTGCCGTGCGGGGTGAGGCAATTCAGGATTTTGGCTTCGCCTTTTTTCAGTGTGTCACGCAAGTCGCCGTAAGCTTCGGGCTTGGGCGAGGGCTTGTAAGTCGGCAGGTTTTCGCCGTAGGCGATGTAGAACTCGTGGTCGAGGTAAAAATGCTGCCGCCCGGTGAGGGTGCGCCAGGGCACGAGCCGTTCGACGTTGTAAGTGTATGGTGCATAAGCCCTGCCTTCATTCATCAACCCTGACCAAAGTGGCGAGGTGTTGTATCGGCGGGGCTGTGCCAGCAAGTCGGCGTAGCGGATGCGCACGTCCTTGCTGCCGTTGCCAAGGTCGGCGAGCACCATGCCCGTTTTCTTTTCGGCATTTTCGTAAGCCCGCACGTTGAGCGCTCCGTTGGTGAGGGTGGAAAGATGCAGCACTGCGTTGGCGGCCCACTCGTCTTCCTTGAGGGATGGACGCACCGTTCCGTTGTCCCGCTCGACAGGGAAATGGTACGAATTGAGCATTTCATCGAAAGCGTCCTCGCACATAAAATGGTTGCCGTGCGCTTCCAGCCCTTTCTTGCGAATGTTGTCGCCCAGCGAAATGAACTTGTCGTAAATCTTCGTGTAATCCCTGTCCACAACTGTGAGCTTGTGGGTAGTCTTGCCGGGAATTGGTTCGCATTCGCCTTTGTACCAGTCCTTGACGGTTGGTTGGGCAATCTCGCCAGGGGAATCGTGACTAATTGGATTGGCAACGATGTCTTTCTGCGGTTCGGCGAAATTTTTCTTTGCCATTTCACTGGTTGCTTGAGCGATGTGCTTGAAAATGTCCCAGTCCGTTTTCGATTCCCAAACTGGCGCAATCGCCTGCCCCAGAGGGTGGATGAACGAGTGCAGGTCGGTGCTGTTGAGGTCGGCTTTTTCGTACCAGGAAGCCGCCGGCAGCACGATGTCGGAGTACAGAGCTGAGGAGTCCATCCGGAAGTTGAGGTCAACCACCAAATCCATTTTACCCAACGGGGCTATGTCATGCCATTTCACCTCCTCGGTGTGGTCGGTTGAATCTTCGGCAATAGCGTTCGTGTGTGTGCCAAGGTAATGTTTCAGGGCGTACTCGTGCCCTTTCATACTTCCCATGATGGCGTTGCCACGCCAGATAAACCATACACGTGGATGGTTCTCTGGTGCTTCGGGGTCGCTAACCGAGTATTGCAACTCCTTCGATTTCAGTTTATCTAAAACATACTTCTGGATGTCCTCATTGGAAGTGGCGCCGTTAGCGGCGGCTTCCTTGCTCAATTCCAGTGTATTTTGATTGAACTGCGGATAAAATGGCATCCAGCCCATGCGCACCGACTGGTAGATGGTGTCCGCCGTGTGCTGGCGGGTCCACTTGTTGTCGGGTACGGTGTTGTATTTTGAAAACTGCCCGTCGTAGCGGTACTGGCAGGTGTTGATATAGTGCCAGATAGGGGTTTGTTGCAGGCGCACAGCATCCACCCAGTCTTTGCCGAAGGCAATGGCTCCCCAACTGTCTTGCGGAGCGAGTTTTTCTTGTCCGACATAATGGTTCATACCGCCGCCGTTTTTACCGACGCAGCCCGTGAGCATGAGTGCCATAATGGCGGATCGGTACATGAGGTTGGCATGATACCAGTGGTTTATACCTGCCCCGACGATGACCATGCATTTGCCGTCTGTTACATCGGCAGTGTTGGCCCATTCCCGTGCAAACTGGAGCACTGTTTTGGAATCAACGCCGGTAAATATTTCCTGCCAGGCGGGGGTATAGGCGGCGTCTTTATCGTTGTAGTCAGCCGGGTAGCCGCCTGGAAGTCCCCTGCCTACGCCGTATTGCCCCATAGTGAGGTCATAGACGGTGGCGACTGGAATCCTGCCGTTGGTGGTTTCGATGTATTTCACCGGAATGCCCCGTTGGCGGTGTTCGCCCAAGCCAAATTCGGTGAAAGTCACCTGGAACACATCGTCGCTCTTCTTGAGGAAAGTGAGCGCTGGGTTATAGGCCAGGTCTGTTTCGCCGTCTTCGAGTTTCAAATTCCACTTGCCGCCTTTTTTGTCCCAGCGGAAACCGGAGCTGCCTTTCGGTACAACGAATTTGCCGGTATCTTCATCGATGTTGAGAAACTTCCAGTCCCCGTTTTCAATGTCCTTGAATTGTTTCATCTCGTTGGCGCGTACCAGCCTGCCGGGGCGCCAGGTGTCTCCCTCTTTTTCCAGTTTCACCAAATAAGGGCTGTCGGTGTATTGCTTGATGTATTTGAGGAAGGAAGGCGTCTGTTTTTCGTGGTGCCATTCTTTCAAAATCACGTGCGTCACTGCCATCCAGAAAGCACCGTCGCTGCCGGCGTGAAGCGGAACCCACTGGTCGGCGTATTTGCAGACCTGACTGAAATCGGGCGAAAAAACGACCGCTTTAGTTCCGTTGTGGCGGCTCTCGGCGAAAAAGTGGCAGTCGGGCGTCCTGGTCATATTCAGGCAGGCGCCCATGTCAGCAATCATCTTGGAATTGTACCAGTCGGCGCTTTCACAAACATCGGTCTGCTCACCCCAGATTTCGGGAAAAGCTGTTGGCAGGTCGCAGTACCAGTCGTAAAAGCTGAGGTTAACGCCGCCGAACAACTGTAAGAACCTACCCCCTGCGGCGTAGCTCATCATGGACATGGCGGGGATGGGCGAGAAGCCAATGACACGGTCGGGGCCGTATTTTTTAGCAGTGTAAATGTTCGCTGCGGCGATAAGTTCGAGTACGGTGTACCAACTTACACGCCGGAAGCCACCTTTGCCCCTCGCTTTCTGATAGCGCTGCCGGGCTTCCTCATTGTTTTGCAGGTTTTCCCAAGCTTTGAAAGGGTCGCCTCCTGTGTAAAACTTTTCGTCTTGAAAGGCATCAATCAGCGCTCCCCTGATGAGTGGATATTTTATCCTGAGCGGGCTGTAAAGGTACCATGAATAGGAAATACCCCGTTGGCATCCACGTGGTTCATAGGGCGGCAGCGAACTCTCCAGCAGTGGGTAATCCAACTGCTGTGTTTCCCAGACGACGATGCCGTCTTTGACGTGGATTTGCCAGGAGCATCCGCCCGTGCAGTTCACGCCATGCGTGCTGCGCACGATGCGGTCGTGCTGAAAGCGGTTACGGTAAAATTCTTCCCATTGGCGGGTCTGTGGTGAAATGATGTCTTCTATCCAACTCATTTGATGGTGGTTTAGAATTTGCAAATGGATGTTAGCTATTAATGTTAACGTGCAATTGCCAATCAGCAAACTGGATCAATTGTATGATTTTATTTGCCGTTTGTAAATGCTATGATTCACACTCTGGCTTTTGCGACTATGCCAAAATGCCGAGTAGAGTAAAACAAGACCACCTGCCCCCAACAGCCCATAGAGAAGCAGCCCGGTAGGCATTTTGGCAACTGCAGGGTTAACGGAAGTAGAACTGTTGAGGAAAACAAGCAAATCGTGAACTTCTTTTTCTGTCAACTTTTTGCCTTCGAATGCCTGCTTCATAACTGGGAATGGCGGGTTTTCAAGAATAGCCCGTACACCTTGTTCGTTGAGATTGGCAAATGAAGCTGAGAGGTCTTTGGAACTGTAGCTGTTATCGTTGAAAAAGGTTTTGGCAAGTCCGTTGTGGCAAGCCATGCAGGAAGGGCCTCCGTTTGAGAAAGGCACCCTTCCCTCGAAGAGCCTCCTGCCGTTTTCCAAATCTTCGGGCGTTGCATCTTCTATAATAGATGTATAAGCTGTTGCACCGACACCCGTGGCTGCAGTATTGGAAATGTAGGCAATGAGTTTCTCTATTTCAGCATCAGAAATCATGGGGTCGGGCATAACGACCCTATTGTACTCCTCGAAAAGGGCAACGGCTGCGGCGTCTCCGCTGGCTATCATTTTTTGAGAGGACCTGATAAATTTCAGCAGCCAATCATGCGGGTATCTATTTTGGACTCCTGCAAGGTCAGGACCTACCAGTTTGCCTTTGCCGATGGTGTGACATATACCGCATTTGGCCTTGAACAATGCTTCTGCCTCTCCATCTGACACTTGTCCATACAATTGAATTCCAAGAGAAAAACTGTAAAAGATTAGCATGGATAAAATCTTCTTCATGTCTTAAGATTTATCAGAAATCATAATTTTGATAACCCTTGTCTTGAACCGGCGAAGTAGTGAATGAATTTCAAACCAGTATCGCCGATTTATTGAATCTTAGAAGAGGGTGTATCATAAGTCATGAGCGGACTAATCATCCCAAATCTTATTTCGCCACTAAAACACTAAAGCACTAATTCATCAAAAAGATTTTGTGTTTTGGTGCTTTTGTGGCGGGAAAATTTGAATCGAAATTTTGTAAACGACTTTTGATACACCCTCCATGTTTAGATAGCTATGCGTAAAAACTTGTTTTCAATGAGCAGATACAAAATGCTATCGCACCTGATTTACTATTATGTATACTATATTGTGTGTACACCGGAGTACCGATTTCGGGTACTCCGGGGAAATGCCAAAGAAAGCGTCTATGAAAAGCTGAGGACGCTTTGTGAATGGAAAGGGCTTGAAATCAAAGTTAGGAATGTACAGCCCGACCATGTCCACATGGTATTAAGGGTTCCGCCCAAGCGTTCGATTTCCGAAGTGATGAGCGAATAGAAAGGCGAGACTGCTACCATGATATTCAAGCAGTATCCCGGCCTAAAAAAGAAGCCAATGGGGCAACCACTTTTGGGCCCGAGGCTATTGTTCCAGCACTCCTGGTCTTGATGAGGAAATGATTCGAAAATATGTCAAATACCAAGAAAAACAAGAGCGACTGGCTGAAGACCAACAACGGAGTTTTGATTTTTAGCAGGCTCTCAAAAGCCTTTTTGGGGGCCAACCCAAATCCATCTTCCAAAAAGGTGGATTATTTACAAATACTTATGGGGACTAAGATTATCCCCAAAAATAATCAGAATCCCGAATTTAATACCGTTAAGTCTTAATTTTTTTTATTTTGTATTTGGTCTAAATAAGCTCTTTCCTCTAATTATTTTGACTCCAATAATTATTACCAACTAAATAACTGTAAAAAGGCGATTTATCAAGGTCATTCAAGAGCATAGCATGATGTTGAAAAATCCAAAACTGTCATAAGAAGCGCGTTCATAAACGATGGTATCGCTAATAACTATGTAAGTCTATGATTGAGTCAGGCGACTCAAAAAAAACTATTCGTAATGCTATGGGCATTCTTCAGAATCTTTAGGAGCATTTTTCTGTGTCAGGCAATTGACTACTTCTTTATATTGTCTAATCTAACCTTTTAAGTAACACTTTATTTGTAGTGTAACCGTTTATGTGACTCACACTGTGAATGCCTGACCCGTAACAGGTAAAAAAAATCCAGGAAGAAATAAATCTACCTGGATTTTTTTTTAGTTCTGCTTCCTCAAAAAGAACCTCAGAACAACCCGCTGATATTGCCATCATCGTCGATGTCGATGTTTTCGGCCGCGGGTGTGTCTGGCAGACCGGGCATGCGCATCATGTCACCCGTAATGGGAACTACGAAACCGGCACCGGCAGCTATTTCTATTTCTCTTACAGTGATAGTAAATCCGGTTGGGCGGCCAATCACGGTTGGGTCATCGGAGAGGGATTTTTGAGTCTTGGCAATGCACACTGCCGAACCCTGTAGGCCCAGTTTTTCGATGCGTTTCAGGTGAATTTTTGCTTCCGAAGAATATTCCACCCGATCGGCACCGTAAATCTGTTTGGCTATGGTCTCAATCTTTTGTTCTATCGGCCAGTTCCAATCGTACAGAGGTTTAAAGGCACCATTCGATGTGTCAACAGCTTTTACAACTGCACGAGCCAGGTCTTCGGTTCCTGCCCCTCCCTTTCCCCAAACGTCGGAAACGATGGCTTTGAAACCCATTTCTTCGCAGCGCTTCTGTACAAGGGCAATTTCCTCCGGAGTATCACTCGTGAATTTGTTGATGGCTACAATAGCCGGTATTCCGAACAAGCGTGAATTTTCCAGGTGTTTTTCCAGGTTGACCAAACCCTTTCCTACTGCCTCAGGATTGGGAACTGTCAGCGTTTTCAGGTCACCGCCACCGTGGTATTTCAATGCACGGATGGTCGCCACAATGACTATCGCCTTTGGTGCAAGTCCGGCGCTTTGGCACTTGATATCCATGAACTTTTCCGCGCCGAGGTCAGAACCAAATCCAGCCTCTGTGACCACCCAATCGGCGAGAGAAAGTCCGGTTTTAGTCGCAATCACGGAGTTGGTTCCCTGTGCGATATTCGCAAACGGGCCGCCGTGTATGATGGCTGGATAACCTTCCAAAGTCTGAACGAGGTTGGGTTGAATGGCATCTTTCAACAGTGCAGCCATGGCGCCCTGTGCATTAAGGTCGCGTGCATAAACCGGCTGACGGTCCATCGTATAACCCACGAAGATGTTTCCGAGACGGTGTTTCAGGTCGCTCAGGTTATTGGAAAGGCATAAAATGGCCATGACTTCAGAGGCCACTGCAATATCGAATCCGCTTTCCCTTGGCATTCCATTACCCGTTCCGCCGAGGCCAATGGTTATCTGGCGAAGTGAACGGTCGTTCATATCCATTACCCTTTTGAAGAAAATCTGACGTGGGTCCAGGTTGAGCGAGCGTTTTTTGCTCTGCAGGTTGTTGTCGATGAGAGCAGCAAGTAAGTTGTGTGCTTTTTCCACAGCAGAGATGTCGCCCGTGAAATGAAGATTGATGTCCTCCATGGGCAACACCTGGGAATAACCACCACCAGTAGCACCGCCTTTGATTCCGAATACCGGGCCGAGTGAAGGTTCGCGCAAAACCACGCAGGTCTTCTGTCCAATGCGGTTAAGACCTTGTGCCAATCCAATACTGACAGTCGTCTTTCCCTCTCCCGCCGGCGTGGGTGAAATGGCCGTCACCAGTACGAGGTTGCTATTTTTCACCTTTTCATCATCGATAAGGGTCAGCGGCAGCTTGGCTTTGTATTTACCGTAAAGCTGAAGGTCGTCGTGAGAGATGCCCAATTGATCGGCAATTTGCTGTATGGGTTTCAGCGTGATGGTTCTTGCAATTTCGAGATCAGTCATATTTGGTTACAGCTTTTGGCCCATTATACAACAGGCAGAATTGGACTCGTCAGTTAGGAGGTGCGAAAATATTCCGTTTTGATTAAAATAGTATCTGAAGGCCAAAAATAGGCATAAATCAGGAGCTATTTGACCTGAAAATAGGCCCTCGTTGTCTGGAAAACAACAGTTTGTAAGTGATTGAACGGTTTGGTTCATTCCTTAATGATGGCCATTTGATTGCCGGGCCATGTCCTTCAGTTCTTCTCCGGTCAACCGAAAAGTAGTCCATTCATCCATCGGAATGGCTCCGAGCGACTGGTAAAAATCGATGGCCGGTTCGTTCCAATCCAAAACCGACCACTCCAACCTGCCGCAGTTTCTCTCAACGGTAATTTTAGCAAGGTAAGCCAACATCACCTTGCCGTAGCCTTTGCGGCGGTATTTTGGCTTTACGAATAGATCCTCAAGGTAAATTCCGGGCAGACCGAGAAAAGTGGAAAAGGTGTGAAAATACAATGCAAAAGCTACGGGGATTTCTCCTTCAAAGCCAAGTATTACCTCTGCCACCTGCCTTTCGCCAAACAGTGCTTTTTTCAAAATATCCTCTGTCGCAACAACCATGTGGGAAAGTTTTTCATAGTCAGCCAGGTCTTTGATAAACTGAAGAATGACCGGAACGTCTTCTTTTGTAGCTTCCCTGATAGTAAAGTTGTTCTCTGTGTTTGGATTCATATTCTTTCAGTGATTGTTCGCCTGCCCCGATCTCTCGGGGTTGTTCAGCTTGCCCCCCGAAGCCTCGGGGCTCGGGGTTGTTTGGTAACGCCTCAAATGGGTAATTCAGTGTTATTTCAACACTTCACGTACTGCTGCTGCTGGTTGAATCAAGCGGCCCGTTTCACGGGTGCTGTTGGTTTTAGCTCCGGTTTTATCCAGTATATTCCAAACCTCTTTGGTGGTGAGTTCAGGTTTCAGGCTTTTCAAAAGCCCAGTTAATCCGGAAACATAAGGAGTGGCCATAGAGGTTCCGTTAAGTGTATTGTATTGGCTTTCAGGGAAAGTGGAATAGATTTTCACTCCAGGTGCTGCCACGGCCATATTGATGTCCTGAACAAAGTTGGAAAAAGAGGCACGTCCCAACACTGTATCGACTGCACTCACAGTAATGACACCCGGAGCATTAGCAGGTGCGAATCCTTTTGCATTGAGGTTGCTGTTGCCGGCGGCGACTACCACAATAGCACCCTTCTTATTGGCGTATTCCACAGCTTTTTGGTAAGCTCTCTGACGTGAATCAGTGGAAGGCCCTCCAAGCGAAAGCGAAATAACATCGGCACCCAAATCGGCAGCTTCAAGTATGCCATCAATGATCATTTTCTGGGTACCAAAACCCCCGTCACTCAATACCTTGATACTGGTAACTTGTACGAAATCATTGGTTTGTGAAAAAGATGCAATACCGACGTTGTTATTGGAAACGGCAGCGGCAATTCCTGCACAATGTGTTCCGTGACCTGCCTTGTCAGTATCGTAACGAACCTGTGTTGATTTATAGTTAAGTCTAAGGTCTTCATGATTCCCGTCAATTCCGGTGTCGAGTATGGCAATCAGTGCTTTTTTCTTTGGGGATACATCCTTCAGTGCTGCATACAATTCGTTTACCTTCATTTCCTCAAACCCCCACAAGTATTCCAGTCCGGGGTCATTAAGGCCATATTTCTGGTTTATTCGGGGTAGTGGTCTTTGAGCCTCGATGGGCGCAATAGTGATTTCCTCATTTTCTTCTATCCACTCCACTGCAGCGGATTTACTCAGGACTTTTTTAATTTTTTGGAGTTGGTGGATTTTATCTGTTGGAACATCCACCAGAAAGTAGTCATCAAGGTCGGTGGCATTTTGGTCATGCGGAGAGAACGCAGGCACGGCTAATAAAGCAAATTCATCAAGCACTTCCTGAACTTCCGCGATGTTGTGGTTTTCCAAAATCTCAATCAACAACTCACCGGATGAATAAAGGGTAACTTCTGCCCCAGCAAGCTGCTGAGGGAATGTATTCTTCAACGGGGTAAAATAAAAAAGCTTCAACACACCGAGTGCAATGGCCAGAACAACAACATACAACCAAAGGGTTCTTTTAAAAATGGAAACCAGTGCCGGTACAATCGCCAGAATGAATAATTCCCTGCCCAGAACCATGAATTTATAACTAAAAGTGCCCTGACTAAAAAGCCAGCTTACGCCGAACACAGCGATGGCTACCAGGAATATTTTCCGGAACAGGGCTGCGGTCTGTTCCTGATCCCGTTTGAAAAACCAACCGATAAGGGCTGCAAGACTAACAATGTAAGAAAGAGGATAAAGTAAGGAGAACATAATGAATGAAGTTTAGCATGAAGAACCCAATTGTACGAAATTTTATTCAGCACCTAATATATAAGGTAACCACCCGCCGGGATGTTTATTTCGACCAACGCAATGCTTAGGAACAAGTAAAAAGTAAAAAGGCAACCCCGAAGGGGCAAAAAGGCAAAAGTTTTCCAACTGATTTTCAAGTGGTTAAGAAAACTATTTGGCTACTTTATTTTTGACTCATTACTTACTTACTTAACAAAAACAAAAAATGTTCTGACAAATGTCTGACTTTGGGTTCATCCTGCAAGTCTTACCTGACATTCTTTTTTGATGAGTTCAGCTGAAATGATATTTTGCAGGCCCATTCCCATTCAAACTTATCACCATGCAAATAGCCAGGGACAGCTACATCAGCACTGTGAAAGACCTCATTAAGGAAGATGAAATACCCAAGGCTTTTGACTTCCTTGAATCAATAAATGATTCCCTCAATATTGGTATTGAGAACGACATCGTGATTCAGAAAAGCCGTTATGTAAGTAATGAAAAGGACAATCAGCGTGGTACAGTTCCTTTCGATTTTTATAAACGCACCCAAACGCAAATTAAATTTGCGCTACTGACGCTGGTTGATGAAATCCCGGTAAAAATTGACCTGAACAATAAAATCAAGGGAATCACGACCTATAACTTTCAGGTACCTGAAGATGATGCCTTGCAAAAGGTGCTGGGTGATAAGAGCAGGCTGGTAAAGATAGCATGGTTAGAAAAGGCCATGATGACCGCTAAAAGTGTAGGTCGGGTCGTAAGGCCGGATGGTGCCACCGGAACTGGATTTCTGGTTGAAAGGGGGCTTCTTTTCACAAACAACCATGTATTACCCACGAAAGAAGTTGCTGAAGGCTCCTATATTGAATTCAATTTCGAAGAGGACCTTTTTGGAAAAAGCAAAACCCGTTTTTCATACAAATTGAATAGCACTTCATTTATCACCAGCGAAGAACTGGATTTCACCCGAATTGCTGTGGTTGACAAACCAGATAAACCGCTCAGCCAATGGGGAACGCTGACTCTGGCACCGGATGCGAAGCCCGTAGTTGGTGATCCTGTCAATATTATCCAGCATCCAAATGGCAACAGTAAGCAGATTGCACTGACCGCCAATGAGGTGCTTTCCATCTGGGAGCCTTATGTTTTTTATAATGCCGACACAGAACCGGGTTCCAGTGGATCACCCGTTTTCAACCAGGACTGGCAGGTCATTGCCTTACATCATGCCGGTAAACTGATGAAAGATGGCGGATTGAAAATCAATGCCAAAGGCGACCGGAAGAGCGCCAACAGGGGGATACTTTTTTCCCATATTCTGGATGCCTTGCCAATTTAATTGTCGGGCTAGGTGGAAGGTCTACTCTTCTTCACATAACCTTTTGATGCGACAAACAGACATATCCAACCTGCAATAAACAATAGTCCTCCAATTGGTGTGACTGGTCCAAGTACGGGTTGCAAAACATCAATTCCAAGTACATCTTTTAGCGACAGCAGATAAATAGAACCAGAAAAACAGATGATACCGCTTATAAATAACCATCCGCAAATCTTTATCATACGGTGGCTGAGATAGCGGCCAAGAATAGCCGTGAACAGAATAGCGAAAGTATGATAGAACTGATACTGCACACCGGTCTTGTAACTTTGGAGCTGAGCTTCGCTCAAAACTGAGGTAAGGGCATGTGCTCCAAAAGCGCCCATTATTACAGCAATGGCTCCGGAGATGCAGGCTATGAATAGAAATATCCGCGACATTTTGAATTTTTAAATGAATGTGTAGAAATTATTCTAAGTAATGAGTCAAAAATAAAGTAGCCAAATAGTTTTCTTAACCACTTGAAAATCAGTTGGAAAACTTTTGCCTTTTTGCCCCTTCGGGGTTGCCTTTTTACTTTTTACTTGTTCCTAAAGAGGTATTAATCTATTCCAACTCAATCAATACTTCTCCCTTATCGACTGCCTTTCCCACTGTGGCAACTATCTTTTTTATCTTCCCTACTCCAGGAGATTTGATAACATTTTCCATTTTCATAGCCTCCAAAATCATCAATGGATCGCCCTGAACTACTTCCTGCCCTGCTTGTATATCGATACTGAGTACTAATCCCGGCATTGGCGCTTTAACGGTTTTAATCTTGTGAATAACGCTGCGGCTGAATCCAAGGTCATCAATCAGTTTGTCAAAGGAATCCTCAATGGCCACATCGAAAAAAGTACCGTTCACTTTAACCTGACACTTGCGGTTAGTTAAATCGAAATTTAATAATTCTGCCTTGAAAGTTCTGTTGTCCTTTAAGATGTGAAAATGGCGCCCATCGATACTAACCACATCCAGTTGCTCTGCATGGTCTGGCTCCAGGTCATATTGAAATTTTCCATTTACCCTGATATGGTACTTTTCTTTTTTCATGGTTGTTCTTGTCAGTGTAATATTCTGCAATTGGAAGATAAGAATCCCGATTTCCAGTCTTACAAAACAAAAGACAAAACTCTCAATAAAGGCTGGTGTTTTGAAGCTTTGCTGGTAAAAGATTTACAAAACTAATCCCGATTTTGTTGAAAATGATTGTCAGTTCTGCTTTTCTGCTTTTTTGGTTTGACGGCCAATTTTCGTTAGGAAATAGGTTTCATAGGCAGTAAATACGATATAGATGAAAAAAAACGGAATCAAAAAGTAGTTGCCCTTCAGAAGAAGCACCCTGTAAAAAATGATAACCAGCGCCACTACCAAAGCCATTTTCCCCAGAGTAAAAGCCAGTACCAGGCGGGTAAATGCATTCTTATCCCTGCTTATTGCTGCAGGTTTGGCAGCAATAAAGATGATAAAACTGAGCCCGATGAAAAAAACGAGACTCACAACGGCAAACCTGAATGATGCTTGAAAAGCAGGAAAGTACAACAAAGCGGTAATGACCAAAAGCACGCATAGGGACAGTATCGACAATTGGCCTATAAACCGGCGTGTATTCATGATGGTTTGATTTACCGAAAGGTGACTAGGTATTATTCTTTCTTAATGATAAGATCCCGCAAAACAATGTAGAGAGAAATAAATAAAGCAAGTACGACACAAATGAGGGTCATATAGGGCTTATCCGTTTCCATCCAACTGTCGAGTTTTCTTCCCAGTAGTGCTCCAATTGAAATCATCAAAACCATTACTGATGCCATTCCGGCATAATGAAGATAGGTGGATGGGCCCGGCTTAGGCAACTTCGGTGGCTTTGCCTTTCCCGTTTTCTTCACCGGCTGATTTGGATTTTGACTCAACTTTTAATTGTTCTATTGATGTACTTTTTTCTTCAGCCACCACCTTGAATGAGCCACTGATTACAGCTCCCGACTGAACGATAAGATTGCCGTATGTTACTTTGCCGACCACATTGGCAGTTTCCCTGATATTGAGTAGTTCAGCAACACGCAGCACTCCGTCGAATTTACCTTCAATCACAGCATTTCGACAATCGACAGTTCCTTCCACAGTGCCGCCAGGGCCAATAATCACTTTTGATTCACAGCTCAGATCTCCTTTTATTATACCATCAACACGGAAATCCGTTTTTGCCTTTACGTTTCCCTCAAACTCAGTACCCTGCACCAGGCTGTTCAATGCCAACGATATTGACGCCGGCATAGCCGGTTTTCCGGCTCCATTACTCTTCTTGCTACTACCAAACATAATTACTCATTTTACTTCTTTAAGAATTCACCTTAATTCTGAATAGTCTAACTCTGACTAAAAGACCATTCTTGGGATTGCGAATGTACAAAAGTAGGGTAATTATTTTCTCACTCACATCAGAGTATTGTAAAAATGACAGTATAAGTAATCCATTTGAAATGCTCCAGTAACAAAAATCCCTCAACACTTTCGCACTGAGGGATTTCCTGACTATTGCCAGCGTACCTTAAAAGTTGGGACAATAGACTCCCCTTCTTTCATCGTTACAGAATTTATAAACAAGGGCAAATTCAAAAGCTCCGTTGTTACTGGATGCTGGCCTGAGAGCAGAAATATTTACATCGTAACTAAATCCTAATGAAAACTGATTGTAGTCGAATCGGGTGCTCAGAATCACTGCATCAGTAAGAACCCCAGAATCGTATTTATTGGCTATCCTCACCCAGGCACCCATTTGAAATGCCTGATTACTGCCAGCATTTGTGCGGGGATTGGTCAGGCTGAACTTCAGGCTTGTACCTGCGTTCACCTGCATGGATGGACCTTGAAGCATCCCAACGACACCGGGTACCAATCCCATACGGGGTGACATTTCAAATTCACCACCCGCGTGGAAGGTGAATTTACTGTATAGGAATTCTTTAACATCGCTGTTAAACGATTGATTCGCCCGGTTGAGGTGATGATAAGCCCCTCCAACGTACAAGTTGTTAGTTTCATCGAATACGGAAAACCAGAGCAACCCTGCTGCAAGATCTGCGAAAAGGAAATTATCCTGATCAAAGTTATTTTCTTCGAAAGTAGGGCAGGTTTCACAAAAACCACCCTGCCCATCGTGTTGGGTTCCCCAACGTAATTTCATGAAATCAATACTTCTTTGGGCTAGACCAGCTTCGGCGCCTACAACTAAATAGTGCGCTTCTTTGCGGCCTCCACCCATTCTCTTGCTGTACGAACCGGAAATTTTACCGGTCGTAGTTGCGAAATCTGCTTCACCTGCTTTGTCGCCCCAAAAAGTACCTCCAATTCCAAAATAATCGTACCGACCAACGGGAATTTTCTGATCGTATGACACTGAATAGGTGGAATAAGCATTGTTTTTCAGTACACTGGCCCACTGATTCCTGTAATTACCGACGAGGCGGATGTTACAGTTCATCACGCCAGTCATGGCAGGATTCAGGTTCAGCGGGGATAGGTAAAACTGGGAGAAGTGTATATCCTGTGCTGTAGCAGCCAGGGTTATAAACACAAATAGGGCAAGAAGTAAACTTTTTAATTTCATCGAAAATTGCTTTAAGTCCTGCTCTTCATAGGGTGTAGTTCGTAAATATCTTGAGAGTCCGAACGTGCAATATTATTGATAATGGAGGATAAAAACAGATTTGAGAGATAAAACCTTCGATTTTGTCAAACAGAGGGTATTGTTATCTCTTATGCAATTATAACTCCAAAATTTGCTTTTCAAGGTTAAACGTGTTCCGCTAAATTTATATTGCTGTTATAAATTATGCTAAGACTTGATACTGGTGAAACAATTCGAAATAATGTCAGTCCTTTTCAACTTTTAAAGCCCCAAATTGCTCAATGAGGACGGTGTCGAAGTAATCAGCTTTATTGAAAAGATGCCGGAATAATTTCAGCCCGGTTTCTTCATTCAGGTACCGGTCATAGATAATCAATGAAAGAACGATTTCATTGTTCCTTACTCCGAGTGACAGACATACCAAAGAGTGGCATTGCCGCAAGAGGTACTCATAAATAGGCTTGATGTTCTGCTTAGGTAGGTAGCAAAGTACGGCATCACCAGCAATCGTGCCGTTAGGTTCGTAATAAGTGATATAGATATGGGCCGAACCTTGCTCGATTTCCCAGAAATTAGGTCCTCGTCTGGACAGTTGAACATCGTGTCCGGTCTTTGTGATAATTTCCTCAATGGTGCGTGGGATACCAGCAGATTCGTATTGTTCTTCCCGGCATGGAAGAATAAGCTTTGAACCGCAGAAAGGACAAAAATCGTTTTCAATTTTGTTTTCAAAAACAATATTTGAACAGGAATAACACTTGCTTCCACTGAGCCCCCCCCCTTTTGCATACTCTTCCAAAGCGATTTGGAGGTAATCCGCAGGTAGTGAAAACCCTATGTTTTCACTTTGACTGATGATAAATGTGTTGATACCGATGACTTCACCTTTCTTGTTTACTAAAGGACCTCCGCTGTTTCCTGGATTCAATGCGGCGTCATGCTGAATATATCGAATGTCGTTTTGGCGATGATTTGCATTGGAAACAATTCCTTGTGTGGCAGAAAACTTTAGGCCAAAAGGATGGCCAATGGCGATGACGATATCCCCTTCTTTAAGCTTTTCTGACTCCTTGAGTACAACCTCTGGCAATAAGGTATTTTCTGGTGCTTCAAGAAAGGCCAGATCATACATGGAATCAGTATACAACACCTTCACCATTTGCCTGGACATACCAGCACTATCAACTACCACAGCTCTGTTTCCCTGTACTACATGATAATTAGTTACAATTATACCTCGGTTTTTCAAACAGAATCCTGTTCCTGTACTGAAAGGAGTAGCTATCTGTATGATTACCTCTTTGAACTTTTCTATGATTTCTTTCATTAAGAAACTGCGATTTGGATGGAAAACAAGATTAGACCAGATTTTATCATGGTGTATCTCAAAACTGAGTTTATAATGAAGAAAAACGGCAACATGGCCGAAGATAGCACGTTTTACTGAATGACAAATGAAGCTCCTAAGGTGAGATTATAGAAGATTGAAAAATGCTAATTTTGCCCTTCTTTTTAGGGAGACAAAATTGGCAACCGGAATTTGCGTTATCTCCCCCGGATTCACAATCGGGTAAGTTTTATCCATGCCCGTTAGATTAATAATTCCTAAACATTATCTCAATGAAATTTGGAACATTGACTTTTTTCTTAACCCTGATAACTCTGACCAGTCTGTTTTCTCAAAAAAAAGACCCTATTCTGTTTAAAGCCGGCAATCAGAATGTTCATCTTTCAGAGTTCAAGTACATTTATGAAAAAACCAATGGCTCAGTAGCAGATTTTTCAAAAGCTTCTCTGCAGGAGTATCTGGATCTTTATGTTAACTTCAAGTTGAAGGTCCAAAAAGCCAAAGACATGAGGCTGGATACGATTGACGCCTTAATTGATGAATTGGCTGGTTATCGTCGCCAACTGGCGGATAGTTATCTGATAGACAGGGAGGTAACCGAAAAACTGGTTAAGGAAGCTTATGAACGTTCAAGATTTGATGTTGAAGTTTCCCACATCCTGTTTTCACTACCTGAAAACTCAACACCTGAAGACACACTCCAAGCCTGGAAAAGGTGTACTGAAGTGTTAGAAAAACTAAAGCAGGAAAAGGATTTCGGAGAAATGGCGCTCATGTATTCCAATGATCCTTCAGTCAAAGATAACAAGGGCTACATTGGTTTTGTCAACGTACTTTTTCCCAATGGTTTTTATGCTCTGGAAACTGCTGCCTATGCTTCGGAATCAGAAAAGATTACCGGTCCTATCAAGACTTCACAGGGTTATCATATTCTTAAGGTACACAATAAACGGCCAGCCCGTGGAGAA
Source organism: uncultured Saprospiraceae bacterium (assembly GCA_964423205.1). GTDB lineage: Bacteria > Bacteroidota > Bacteroidia > Chitinophagales > Saprospiraceae > UBA6168. The sequence continues at coordinate 35,415 of CAYRDX010000005.1, forward strand.
ATTGAGGTTTTGCATATCCTGATTAGACTAGAAGAAGCCGCATCAATGGTGGAAAACAGATTGCGGATTGACTCCATCTATGGCGCATTGAGAAATGGTGCCAACTTTGAAGAACTGGCCCGAAAGTATTCACAAGATCAATTCACAGCTGAGAAAGGCGGTTATATTGGTTTCTTCGGAATTAACCGCTATGAAAAAGGCTTCGAAGATGCAGCTTATGCCATTCCAGAAGATGGTGGTATATCTCCGGTTACTGAATCATCCATTGGGTGGCACATCATTAAACGGATAAGCCTTAAAAACAATGAACCCTTTGCCCAATTGAAAGCAAAGTTCCAAAATGCTGTAAAGGAGGATGCCAGATTCCAATTGGCTAAACAAGCCATGGTTGAACGGATAAAAAAGGAAAGCCAATTTAAGGAAACCCGTACAACCCTTGAGCAACTCATTCACTCCTTAGAAAGCGATACTTCGCTTACTTTCCTTACCTACAAATGGAAAGCACCTGAAAAGCCCTCGCCAAAGACTTTATTTTCTTTTGGCAAAGACTTAACAATCACAGAAGGAGATTTTGCGAATTACCTTCAACGTTCATCAAGACAACGACAGCAACTTTCTGAACTTGGAATCAGACCGGTTGTTGAGTTGCTGTACGAGGAATACATCGGTGAAAATGCCTTGAAGTACGAGGAGAAAAATTTGGAATTGAAGTATCCTGAGTTTAAGTCGCTCATGCGTGAATATGAGGAAGGAGTTCTTCTTTTTGAGGTGACAAAGATGGAAGTGTGGGATAAGGCTTCGCTGGATACAGTTGGCCTTCAAAAGTTTTATGAAGAGAATAAACAACGGTATCAGTGGGAAGAAAGAGTCTTAGTTAGTCAATATACTCTTTCTGAAAATGCAAAAGATCTGGCGCCGATAGTACGGAATTTCTGTCAGACGAGGAGCAGCGATGAAGTTTTGCAGGAATTCAACAGAGAAGAATCGGGCAGAATTTTATATGCCATGGAGAAGATTTATGAAAAAGGAAGAAATGAGGTATTGGAACAACTGCCCTGGAAAGTGGGTTCAGTTTCTCCTGTTGAAATAAGTCGGCGAGATGGTTCAGCCAATTTCTTTAAAATCGAGAAAATACTGCCCCCAGGCCAGAAATCTCTGCAGGATGCCAGAGGTTATGTAGTAGCTGATTATCAGGATTTCCTTGAAAAACAATGGATGCAACAGCTTAAAAAAGATTACAAGGTGTCCATTAAGAAAAGAGTTTTTAACCGCCTTATTTCGAAATGACAGATAACTTCAAGAATATGTTCGCCCCCTTACGATGGTCTGCATTTTATTCGAAGGTGTTGTCACTGACCACCATAATTGCCTTGCTCGTTATCATGGGATGTAATTCTGATAAAGGCAGTAAATCGAAAGGCGACAGGCAACTCGCAAAGGTTTTCAACAAGTCGCTCTATCTTTCTGACTTGGAAGGCATGCTTCCAGAAGGGATTTCATCAGAAGACAGCTCTCTCATTATCAAAGCATATGTCGATAACTGGGTAAGGGAAACTGCTTTTTTACACGAAGCAGAAAACAACTTGCCAAAGGGAATAGATATCGACAGATTGGTAAACAACTACCGTGCATCGCTATTAAAAAACAACTATGAAAATATCTTAGTGAATGAATTTCTGGATTCGTTGGTCCCTGAAGAGGAACTTCAGTCTTTCTACGAAAAGAATAAGGAACAATATCAGCTGGAAACACCAATTATGAGGTGCCTTTTTGTCAAAGCTCCCCTAAATTCATCATCTATCAATGAAGCACAACGTTGGTGGAATAGTGGAAAAGAAGATGATCTACAAAATTTCAAAATTTGGGGAAATAGTAACGCCGTCATACAACATCTCGACGATGATATCTGGCACAAAATCGATGAAATAGCGGCTTTCTTACCAAGGGGAGCTCTTACGGTCGATAATGTGAGAAAAGATCAGGACTTTGTTCAGAAGGATAACGGATTCATATACTTCTTCAGAGTAATAGAATTAGTGAGGCGACCCGAAATTGCGCCACTTTCTTATATTGAAGCACAAGCCAGAAAGGTCATCCTCCATAAGCGAAAAACCGAGCTGCTGGATGAAATGAAAGAAAAGTTTTATCAGGATGCCAATAGAAAAAACAACGTAAAAATCTATCAATAAGCTTAATATTGCAGCCTTTTAGACTTTGTGAATCCTCGCGTTGAAGTTTTTGAATGATTAGTGAATTGCAGAAAAAGTGGAAAATTTTTGGATAAGCTGAGTTTTGACTTACGATTCCAGTCCATTATTAGAGTTTTAATTAACTTTTAGACTGCGCTTCTGCGTGAATTTTGTTTTAGTGCCGGATTTATAGAATTATTCAATTTTGAGAATTAAAGTGGTTATGTTCAAGAATTTACTTGTTTGCCTGGCCTTTCTGTTGGCTTCTTCTGTTTTGTTTGCTCAAAAGAAGTTGGTTGAAAAAATTATTGCCAATGTTGGGTCTGAGATCATTTTATTGTCGGATCTCGAGGACCAGTACGCCCTTCTCCTGGAAAGACAAGGAAAATTACCCGCCGATGCCAGATGTTTTATTTTAGACAATCTCCTTTCTGAAAAATTGTTAATAAATCAGGCAATACTCGACAGCGTTTTAGTGAGTGATGAGGAGGTGGAAGTACAGCTCAATGCACGTATTGATCAGATTTTGGATTACATGGCTGGCGACATTTCTCAATTTGAAAACTACTATGGGCAAACCGTTTCTGAGGTAAAAGACGCTTTCAGGGAAGACTTGAGAAATCAGTTGCTGTCAACCCGGATGCGAAGTAAAGTCATGGAAAACATTTCCGTGACACCTTCTGAAGTCAAGAAGTTTTTCAGGAATATACCACGTGACAGCCTTCCATATTTTAATTCCGAAGTTGAAATTGGTGAAATTGTCTACAAACCCAAAGTCAACTCAGAAGAAAGACAAAAAGCCATTGAAAAACTAAAAGCACTGAGAAAACGGATAATTGAAGGAGGGGAAAAATTCGAGGAAATAGCCAAAAAGTTTTCAGATGACTTCGCCAGTGCAAGAATAGGTGGTGACCTTGGGTGGACCAAACGGGGAAAGTTCGTTCCTGAATTTGAAGCAGCAGCTTATAAGCTGGAGCCTGGTGAAATTTCGCAAGTTGTTGAATCAGAATTTGGGTTCCACCTCATACAGCTGATCGGTCGAAGAGGAAATTCTATAAACACAAGACATATTTTGGTAAAAGCTGAGATCACGGAGGCAGATTTGACTTTGGCAAAATCTGTACTGGATTCTATCAGGTCATTAATTTTATCAGACAGTATGACTTTCTCTGAAGCAGTCAAAAAGATTGGTTATGACAAGGTCCAAAGCTACAACAACGATGGTAAAATGATTAATCCCGCTTCTGGGAATACTTTTTATGAAATAGCAGATTTAGAGCCTGATATTTATTTTACTATAGACACAATGAATGTCGGTGGAGTCAGTAAACCATTTTCATTCGCTGACCCACGCAGCGAGACTTACTTCAGGGTTGTTCAATTGCAAAGCCGCACTGAACCTCATCTGGCCAGTTTGGAAAGAGATTATTCAAAGATTCAAACAGCAGCAATTGAACAGAAAAAAGCTTCACATCTGTCCGAATGGATTTCTCAGAGAGTTGATGCTACCTACATCAAGATAGATCCATACTATGGTGCATGTCCTGTTTTGAATAAATGGAAGGCATATAAACTTACTCCATAGGCAGTTTTTCATTGACGATCAGGGTTAATAAAAGAAGTCATTCAAGGCTCAAAAAGCCTGAATTTCCATGATTCTTACTCCCAATTAGTATCAAAAAAATTAGATGATTATTACCGAACAATTCTGCACCAACCCTGTTGAGGTTGGTGAATCTCAACAGTTATAGAGTTGGGTAATTAATTTCACTAAAAACTAAAAACTTAATTTAGACTATGAAAAAGGTATTAGCAATTGCCACATTTGCTCTCGTTTTCGCTGCTTGCAGTAACGTTGGCAAGTTCAAACCTCTCATTGAAGAACTTGCTGCTAACTGGGATTCTACTACAGCCTCTATTACTGATTTCACTACTAATGTAAAAGATTCGCAGGCGGAATGGATGAACACCTTGAATGAAATGCAATTGGCACCTGAGTTTATGGCAAAGTGGAAGGATGATGCAAAGAATAAGTACACTGAAATTCAAACTGCCGCACAAACCAGCTCCACTGATTTCGCAGCATTGGCATCTGAATTGGACGCGTTTATTGGCACCTGGCAGGAAAAAGCAACTGACCTTCAAGGCCTAAAAGATGGCTTAGAAGCAGGTAAACTCGAAGGAGATGTTCAGGCCAAAATTACAGACCTCACCAGTGCTGCCAGTGATGCAACCACTAAATTAGGTGAATGGACTACTAAATTTGAACAGGTAAAAGCATCTGCAGCTTCGGTTAAACAAATGTTTGATGAACTCATGGCAACTACGACACCCAAGTAAGATTGAAATTGCCAACAAAAAAAAATGGACTTGGTGCAACTTAGCTGCCAAGTCCATTTTTTTTTAATTTTTCTTCATAAATAAAGAACCAACTGTTTTTTCTCTTTGAAAAATTTTTTACATTTGACCCGTTAGTTGGAAATTTCTTTTCAGCATTTCCTTTTGCTGATCTTCCACTAACGCCTTCTCGGAGCGTTTTTGAAACTGTAACTCCTATTACTTATAGGAGTTACATTTTTTTAATGCATATCCAATACAACTTTTCCAAATTGTTCCTCATTTTCTAACCGCTTGAAAGCATGTTTGCTATCTTTCAGAGAATAAATTGAGTCAATAATTGGCACCACTTTGTAGAAATTCACAAAATCCAACATTTCAGAAAAATCCCTGTCAGAGCCCATTGTCGAACCAAGAATGGATAGTTGCCTCCAGAAAATCAATTGGGGACTCAATTTTTGGATATTACCTTGCCCTCCACCATAAAGACCTATCCGTGCCCCTTGATTACAAATCTTCAAAAGTTTGGAAAAATCCTCACCTGCTGCACTGTCAATTATTATATCAACCCCGCCAGAAACCAGCTCTAACTCTTTTAGCCAATTATCGTTTTTGTAATTTACTCCTGCCTTAACTCCCATATCTATAGCCTTGTCGATTTTCCAATCTTTTCCGGAAGTAACAAAAACTTCCAGCCCTTGCGCTAAAGCAAACTGGCAACAAAGCAATGCTACCCCTCCCCCGATACCTGTAATTAGAATCTTTTCACCAGTCTTAGCATGGCATCTTTTAAACAAAACTCTGTAGGCTGTCAATCCGGCAAGCGGTAAAGCACCCCCTTCTGAATACGAAAGATGTGATGGTTTTGGATAAATTTGATTTGAACCAACTTTTAAAAACTGAGCGAAAGTTCCATGAGTTGGTGATCCAAGAATATGATAATCCTTGGACTGGGCTTTTTCTTCTGTTCCCCATCTCCAACCTGGCTGTATCACTACTTCGCTCCCTTCAAATGAACCACAAGCATCAGATCCAAGTATAATCGGGAAATTCAATCCAGGATACATTCTTTTACATATCCAGATATCTCTATGATTTAGAGCCGCTGCCTTCACCTCAACAATAGACATACCTACTTCCTCCTCTGGTTCTGGAAATACACTCAAAGTTGGATAATCTGAATTTTCCTGAAGAGCCAATGCTTTCATAATCAATCAAATTGTAATTCATCACCTTAGCAAAAGGTGGTTGAAGTTATCTGTATTTCCTTAACTGAAGTTATAAACAAAACAAAAGGTACTGTAATTAGGTACTTGAGCCTGACCGAAATAATTAAAATACTGACTCAGACCAGGCAAATTAGATATGAAACCGTTTGAACCCTGTGATTAAGATATCCATTCTGACAGGATTGTTTCCATGGATAAATCACACTATAGAAAATCACGATTATTTAGAAAAAAAAAGATGTGTGAATTAGGTAAAACAGATGAAAGGCTTTAACTTGGTTCCACAAATTGCAGCACATTTATCATCCAAAAACTTGATGCTGCAAACTAATTATAATCTCATGAACATGCCCAAAAACGAAGTCGGCTTATCAAAGCCGACTTTTTTTTTCATTCATTTCAACCTTAAAAGAGTAAGCCGCCCCTTAATAAAAAGGGACGACCCACTATTAACAAATTATAATCCCATGAACATATTCAAAACTGAGTTGAGCCAATTAATGGCTCTATAAATTGCATAGAACAATAACAATTTGGCTCCAAAGAGTTTTCGGGTAAAAAAGGCAAGCTACAACGTGAGGGAAAATTGCAGCCTGCCGCTGATTTTATAATCCCATGAACATATTTCTAAATGTGTTGCGTGCCTTCTGCCTCGACCCACTTATCACGATGCAAATATTTCAATTATTCTTGCCGTATTCAAGAACAACTTTTTATCGTTGTTATATTTGTATTTTTATTAATTAATAGTATTGACGGTCAGACATACCGCTTTTCTTAGGCAAGAAAAAGAAATCCCTTTTGAAGGATTTTTGAAGGATTGTGAAAATAAAACAAAAAAAAGTCGCACAAATTGTGCGACTCATTAGCAATGATAAAATTCCACGAATAAAAAATAAGCTCTTGAGTATAAGTACGTGATTTGAAAGTTAATCGTCTTTCATCCCTATCAATTCTTCAAGACTTCAATTTTAGAATTGATTGTTGTTCCGTTTGAAGTAACTTTTAAGGTATAGATTCCTGAGGCTAAATTGCTGACATCTATTGTACTTAGTTTAGCTGCGATTACACCAGAGTCATAGACTTGCTTGCCCAACATGTCAAAAATGAGAACCTTGTCCATTTCATTACTTCCGCCATTCAATGAAACATTAAGATAATTTGATGTTGGATTCGGGTAAGCTTGAATGCGAATCCCTTTTGACACTTGATTACCTTTCTTTGACTGCCCAAAATCGAAATTGAATGTCAAAGAATTTTGGTTAAGAACATGTGTAGTGCCACCGGCATCCATCAATCCAGTGGTATGTATGTTAACCTTTGTTTCTCCTTTATTAAATCTTGTCCCTATGATATCATCAATAACAATGAATTCCACTGCACCTATTACACCATAACCATTTGCTGATTTACCACTTGTTCTGGTATAGCCAGCTTCCAGTTTTCCGGGATAGGGCTCGTGTGTCATATAAAGTATCGGAGAATTATAGGTCATAAAACTTTTGTCATTGAAAATGACCTTTACACTTTTGAAAAGGGCAGGATCGTAATCAAGGCCAAAGGTAAGTCCATAAGCATCAATGGCAGGTTTTGCTGAATTACCTAAACGGATTGGAGCGTACAGCACATCACCAGGTTTAATGGTAGTAAAAGTAGGCTCCTCTATATAAAATGGCAATTGATGGATATTGCCAACAAACTCAGGTGTCAGATTGTGATACTTACCATAAAACTGTCTAATTGCAGTTGTGTCTTGCGCATTGATGATACCGTTGCCATCAGCATCAATGTGTTTCGCATTAAATGCTAAGTTCGTATTGAAGTCAATCCAGTTCCCTGAATATTGACCATACCAACTCAATGATGCATTAGGGCGGCTATTCCCGACAGTACCCATCAAAAGGCCAATGGGCAGAATGTCTCGTACATCTACCGCACCATCTTTATTTGCGTCACCAGTCCAAACACAATCACTTCCTGCACACAAAACTGCATCTGCTTGTCCTGGGATTTCAACTATCTCTATTTCAACTTTGACCAATGGACATCCTGTAGTCTGTTCCCCGGCACAATAATTAAATTCAAACACATCAGACCCGATTACGTCTCGGCGAGGTTCGTAAACCAGTTGATTATAGCCGGAGAATAATTGGCCGTATTTGCTTGCAACAGTTTGTAACCCTGGATAAAACTGAACTGATCCTAAATTAGATCCATTCTTATAGTTGGTAAATTGGTAGCCGGTAAACGGAAGATGATCGCCAATAACAAATGGCGTATTTTTCGGTGTTCTAAATCTGTAAACAGCATTTGCGGGGTTTTGATTAGAAACAACAATACGGCAAGTTGCAGTTTCCCAAGCACCACTATTTGGTGGCGTGGCCTTGTACCGAAACTGGTCAATTCCCTCAAATCCTGGAGGCGGTATGTATTGGTATACACCTTTCCCTAAAGATGAAACAGCTACCAAACGCCCACCTTTCTGGGTATTAGGAAAACCAATGACAGAAACATTCTGAAGTTGATTACCCCCCTTATCGTTCGCCAAAAGATTTATCTGTTCAATGAGTTCCCCCTTAGGAGTATAGCCGATATCATCGAACAAAAATGTATTCTTTTTAGGTGTATCAATAACCTTGATTTGTATAATTCGGTTGAAATTATTTGCATGGTTAGTCAGGATAACTTCATCAGTTCCAATAAAGTCAGAGTTTGGTACGTATGTTAATATGTCTAAATCTTCCAACTGGCCATTTGTTGGAGCTTTGCTTATTACAAAATCTTCCCCGAGATCGTGAAAAAGTACTTGTGGGCCATTTTTCCCGGTAGAAACAAAAATGGAATCCCTTGTAGGTGGGTTAGTTGAATTTACAGTAATACTAACTGTTGCCACATCACATGAACCTTGAGCATCACAGATAGTGTAATTTAAATGCGCAACACCAACAAATCCCGGATTTGGCTTAAATTGCAACCTTTTACCTCCATCAACTTCAAATGCGGTACCGTGATTGACGTTGGGAATGTCAGCTATTGTTAAATTAGTACCACTTCCAAAATCATTTTTTAGAACATCAATAACAACCTCCTTACCTATGGTTGTAATTGCATAATCATCCTCAGCTATCAGATAGGATGGAACAACCGTAATATTTATCACTTTATAAGCACTTACAGAAAGGCCATTACCCAATGACCTGTAGTAAAAAACTTCAATTGTTTCAGGGCCTAGATAACCTTGCTTTGGAATGTAAACAATGCGGTTAGGTGCAGGATAACCTTTAACTCCATAATTGCCATTAATGGATTTAGGGTCAAAATATGCTACGCCATTTACTGGTGCTTTTTCAATTTTTGGAGCAAGGGTTACGTGATAATGGGTAAAATCAAATCGAAGGGTATCGTTAACAAGAAGAGTTAAATCATGAATGTCAAGACCAGTAGTTTGAGCTGTTAGGTTTGAAACAGACAAACAAAGTACACCTGACAACACAAGGTGTAGTAACTTTTTGTGTAGTTTTAATACATTCATGGAGTCGTGAATTTTCATTGCTTCTGGATAGTGTTTCAAAAAAAAAGCTATTGGCTTATTGGGGAATTACTCAAGAGCTAAAAATCACGATACAATAATAAGCAAAACCTTACAGAGCTCCAAGAACAGAAAAAACACAAAGTGAAAATAAAATAAAGTAGTATATCAATAATCACATCTTTACAACTACCTTAAAATAAACATTTTACAAGGAACTCTTAAAGAAAATTGATTGAATTTTGTGAAAATTTTAAAAAACTATAATTTTGAAAAATTAACTTTAAATCTCAAAAAAAATTCAATCTTATTAATTCGCCCCTAAAGTAATAACTTTTCCGGTAATGCAAAACAACAAATTGTATTCCACACTTGAATACTTTAACAAATATGAGCAAAATCGTTTAAGGAAGTTTCTGCAGTCTCCTTACTTCAACAGAAACGAGTCACTTGTTCAATTGTTTGACCAATTTGTGGACCACATCAATACAGACTCGACACTTGAGTTGCTGAAAGAAGAAGTATGGGATTTGCTCTATCCCGAAACTACCTACGATAATGTCTTATTCCGAAAAAACTGTTCCGATCTTTTAAAACTGATTGAAAATTATCTGGCTCAGCAAGCTTTTGAAGAAAATCCGATACACCAGGCTACCTATCTTATTGAGGCTGTGGGAAGAAAAAAGATGGAGGTATTATTCAAATCGACTATGCGAACCGCGAGACGGTTAACCGAACAACAATTCTATCAATCGGCAAACTATTATTTGTATCAATACCAAATTGAAAAGAACTTTTTTGAATTAACGGAACAGGAACATGACAGGACAGCCCGTAAGAATGTTGAAGAAATCCTGAACAATCTTGACCGGTTTTTCCTAGCAGAAAAACTAAGGTATCTGTGTTCAGTCCTTAGCCAGCAGTTCATAATCTCTCATGAATATCAGGTACTATTCATTGACGAGATAAGAAACCATTTGAAAAAGTATGCTTACCAAGACGTCCCTCCTGTTGCCATTTACTACCAGATTTATTTAATGAACATTGAAGATGAGAATGAAGAGCACTACTATGAACTTATAAAATTAGTCGAAAAGTATGGAACACTCTTCCCTGTGAATGAAGCTGAATTCATTTATCAGGCTTCATTGAACTATTGTATCAAAAAGATTAATCAGGGCAATCCAAAATTCCTTGAAGAGTACTACAACCTTTTTGTCATTTTACTTCAAAAGAAAATGTTATTTGCTGATGGCGAGCTTTCACCTTGGCATTTCAGAAACATCGTGATAGCAGCACTAAGAATTGGAAAATATGAATGGACAGAAGATTTTATTCAGGAGTATAAAACTTACCTGCCAGAAGCCATGCGTGAAAATGCTGTGACTTTCAATTTGGCACAACTCTATTTTTACCAAAAAAAGTACGACAAAGTTATTGAACTCCTTCAGACTGTTGATTATGAAGATTTCTCATACAATCTGAATTCCAAAGTCCTTCTGATGACAGCATATTATGAGATTGATGAAATTGAACCTCTTTTTTCTCTTCTGGACAGTTTTAGAACTTATCTGAATAGGCACAAGAACATTCCTGCTTTTAGAAGAATACCCTACAACAACCTCATAAAATTTACGAGAAAGCTAGCTCGTATTATTCCAGGAGACAAATCAGTAATAGAAAAACTGAAAATTGATATTAAGAATAGTAAAGAAGGAAGTATAGCAAACATTCATTGGTTAAAAGAAAAAATCGCAGAGATTGAATGATTTTTCTTTAAACCGATGACTTTTTGTAATAGATTGAAAACCATTCATTTGACAGTGCCATCGCAACATGCACTACAAAGGCAATCCAAATCGAGCCAGTTTTCAAAGTCAACAAACATAAAACAACTCCGAGTGGAATTGCACCGATTGCCTCCTTTATCCCCTTTGGAACATGCACTAATGCATAAACCGAAACATTTACAGCAATCGCTAAAAAAGCTCCCACCTCTTTCTCCCAGGAAAACAGTAAATAACCCCGAAACAGAAATTCATACGCCAGCAAGTACGCCATCCAGGTTACTGCACTATTAATCAATAAGTTGCTGGACCATTTTTCTACCCGTATCTGAGGGTACATAGCCAGGTTTTCAGGGGATTTTGACGCGAACTTGTTCATTCCAATTACTAACAGGGATAATCCAAGAATCCATAAAATTTCTACTCTTGTTAGCTTTAGATTCACGCCAAACGAGGACAAAGTCAATCCGGCGATAAGAACTACAACCAATGGGACAAACCCATAAAGGACGAACCCTAGTAATCTTTGGAAATAAATCCAATACACTTTTGCGTTCTCTGTTCCCCATTTAGAATCAGCACAAGAACGAAGAGCCTTCGAACTGGTAGTAAAATGATAAATTATGAAACCCAGGGTTATTACCGTTATTGAAATAGCTGCATGCATGAATTGTAGCTTACAGTTGAAATACACGAACTTTCGACAAAGTTATTCTCGTTCTGCAATGCGCAACTCTACCTTTTGATAAAGTTTCCGATAAATAAAGCTATTGGGTCCTGCCAATGACTTTTTTCTGCCATGAACCCTCTTTACTATCCTTTCTTCTTCTATTCCACTATCTCTGAGGTATTTGATCACGCTATCAGCTCTGGCTTCAGCCAACTTATAGCAATAGTCATCAGAGGGAATACTATTCGTGTAACCTTCAACAATAGCCAGATGGTCTGGATACTTTGCCATGATTTGCAATACCTCAATCAGGGTTTCTTTATCTTTTGCTACCAGTGCAGAAGAGTCAGCTTTGAAATAAATTGTTGCCACGTATTTAACTGTCAATTCAACCACATTGGAAGATGTTTCTGCAACCGTAATGGTGTCAACCAATGAAGATTCCGCTTCGCCAGCTCCAGCCTCAGTAATTTCCGACTCTGAGGAACCATTTTGTTTTTTCTGGTTTTCAATAACTACCTTATGCTCTACACCTGAAGTATCTATAACTAAATCAAACCCTGATTCTAAAACAATTGGTTCGGGCTTTGGTGGTTCACTAACCTTTGACACTTCTTTGATTTGTACCGTTCGCACCTTAGTGACTTTGCAGCCATTACTCGTTTCAATGGAAAGAGAAATAGATTTCCTTCCAGGTGTAGCGTAGTTAACTTTATGCAAGCCTTTGCCTGTTGCCGTCTGAGGAACTGCGTTAAGACCAAAATTCCATTCCCATTTACTGATTTTACTGGTAAAAGTTGAAGCATCCTTAACATAGAGGTCCTGATCCTGAGTAAGAGAGAGCTTGTTTACGGTAAAATGTGCGTTAGGACCTTTTAGGGTACCTGTACCACCGAATTCAATAGAAAATCCATTTCCGGTATTATGGTAATTGTTAACCAACAGGGCATAACTTTTACCAGCCTCCATTTGCAGAGCAGCCAAAAAATTGTCATTGCCCTGGTCACAACCTTCATTTTCCAATAAGTCGATTGAGGACAAACGAAGACCAGTAGCGCCAGAGCAACCCGACCAAAGAGCAGCAGGTTGGTCAACGTTTTCTCCCGAAGCCATACATCGCAATGGGACTTTTATGTCGCAATCATCCACTCCGTTTGGTAAGAGGAAGAGAGCAAAATCGAGATCATCTCCAGGGTTAACGGGTTGGAGTGTAAATGTAAGTGTACCCGCTTTGTCACAAGTCCATTTATACCATGCGGAACTACTTTCCTCTTTCAAACACAAACCGCCTGTGATTTCAGCAGTGTTTCTTCCCACCCCCACTATGCTCGGAACTGTGAATGAAGATTTATCACAAAGAACTACGGCGGTTGTGCAATCTGAAGAGGATGACGGTACCGGATTATAATTATTAACACATAATTGAAATGAGCCTGTATTTCCAAAACGCCCATCCACCCTCAGGTAATAATCAGCTCCGACCACCAGATTGCGCACAAAAGTTTCTGTGATGTTATTTCCTCTGAAATCGCTGATACATGCCACTTCTTGTAAAACCTGTTTGCAGGAACCTATATAAAGAGCAAACTGCGGGTTTCGCAAGGTGCCTTTCGGGTTGTTCGCCACTGCACCAATTACGCTGATATTCACCGTGGTAGCTCTTGCAGTGAACACAAACCACACATCACGGTCATTAGATGGGTCGTATCCAGAAAAACACAACGGACCGGTAACCTGGGAAGGGCCAGCGGCCTCATTGGTAAATTGCCTTGGTGCACTGCACCAGTTTTGCACGTTTTTGATTCTGAAAGCCTGATGACAATGGTCGTTCGCTGGAGCAAAACCAGCCTTACCAAGACACTTACTTCCAAATGTACTGGCTTGGATTAAAATGAATACCAATAATAACCGGAAGGCTAAAAACTTCAAATCCACTGAGTGCCTGTTCAATTTTTTTAATGGACGATACATGATCAGATAACTCTATATCATTTACATCGCAGCGAAGTTAAATGCAATTTCGATTGCGAAATTCAAACATTGTGTTAAATCATTCACCATGCAAGTCGATTAAACTGCCTAAATTCCCGCTCTAAACCAAAACCTCTGTTATGAAAACTGCTAATTTCTGCCTGCTCCTAACCATGACTCTTTCTTTATCTTTAATGGGACAACAACCAGATGACGCTTTACGAACCAAAGCAAATAAACTGGCCCACAAGTACCTAATAGTGGATGGACACATAGACCTGCCATATCGATTAAGTGTCAGAAATTTTCAATTGACTAAAGAGTTCATTGATATTCCAGTACAGAGCGAAGATGGAGATTTTGACTATGTCCGGGCAAAAAAAGGTGGCTTATCAGTTCCCTTCATGTCAATTTATATTCCTTCCAGTTATCAGGAAAAGGGAGGAGCTAAGGTCTTTGCCGATACATTAATCGACATGGTAAATGGCATTATCGGGCGCCATCCCGATAAATTTGCAGCCGGTTTAACGACTAAACAGGTTAAGAAGAATTTCAAAAAAGGATTGATATCACTGCCAATGGGGATGGAAAATGGAGCTGGCATTGAAGATGACCTGGCAAACGTAGCCTATTTCCATAAGAGAGGAATCCGTTACATCACACTCACCCATGGCAAGGATAACCTGATTTGCGATTCATCCTATGATACTACCAGAACATGGAATGGACTCAGTCCTTATGGCAGACAAGTTGTCCGGGAGATGAACAAACAGGGCATCATGATTGACATATCCCATGTATCTGATGCTGCTTTTTATCAAACTCTTGAAGTAACTTCCTTGCCAGTAATCGCCTCTCACTCATCATGCCGGGCATTTACCCCTGGATTCGAGCGCAACATGGATGACGATATGATTAAAGCGCTTGGCAAAAACGGAGGTGTTATCATGATTAATTTTGGTTCAGATTTTCTGGATGGCCAGATTTCAAAAAACAGGGATGAAATGAGGGAACAATTGATGGCGATACTTTCTGAAAAAGGACTGAGCTTCAGAAGTGAAGCAGCAAGACCTATCATTAAAGAATTCCGTGACCAGTATCAGGCAAAACTCTTTGCCGATGTAGAAACAGTTGTCGACCATATTGACCACGTGGTAAAACTGGCCGGGATTGATCATGTTGGTTTTGGTTCTGATTTTGACGGTGTGGGCGATTCACTGCCTGTAGGTTTAAAAGATGTTGCCGATTATCCCAATCTTCTGTATGCTCTGCTAAAAAGAGGATATTCGGAAAAAGACATCGAAAAGATATGTTACAAGAACTTGTTCAGGGTTTGGAAAAAGGTAGAAAAAGCTGCCAAATCATCCTGACCTGTCTTTATTTATTCAGTTTAACCAAGTTGTTATGAAGCGTTCATTATTCATTTTATTCCTAATTGGGCTGTTCTTCCAGTCTTTTAGCCAACCAGTTTTAGAAAACAGCCTTTTTGAGTTGCCAGATGTCATTTTCAAAAAGATAGATGTACCAAAGGGCCATGCCAGCGCTTATGAATTGAAGATTAAACAGCCACTTGACCATAATAATCCCGACAAAGGCACATTTTACCAAAGAGTTTTCTTGACTCATAGAAGTTTTGACAGGCCAACGGTTATCATTACCGAAGGATACAGCCGTCCGACAAATCGAATTTATGAGCTGACACAATTGTTGGATGCCAATCAAATCATGGTGGAGCACCGGTATTTTGGAAACAGCATTCCCGATTCATTGGACTATCAATTCCTTAACCTGGAACAGGTTACTGCTGATTTACACAAGATTAATAGAATATTTCGACAGTTATATAAAGGCAAATGGGTGAGCACGGGTATCAGTAAGGGTGGTCAGACTACCATTTTTTACCGCTATTTTTATCCCAACGATGTGGATGTGAGCGTACCTTATGTGGCGCCACTCAATTTTGATATCGAAGACAAAAGGATTTACAGCTTCCTGGATACCATCGGTCCGGCGGAATGCCGGGCTAAAATCAAAGCGCTTCAGATACGGCTGCTCAAGAGCCGTGACCAGGTGCTCCCTCTTTTGAGATGGTACAGCAAAGGAGCCGAATTGAAATTCAACTATCTCACCTTCGAACAGGCTTTCGAATACGCTGTGCTTGAGTATCCTTTTTCATTCTGGCAGTGGGGACATGATTGCGCCTCCATACCCAATGCAAAGGCCAGTCTCGAAGATGCGTTACAACACTTTATTGAGGTTTCAGGACTTGACTTTTTCTCTGATAAAAGCATGCTCGATTATGCGTCGCATTATTACCAGGCAGGAACAGAGATGGGCTATTACAGTTATGAAACAAAGGAATTCAAAGGACTATTAAAGGCCTTACCTCTGGTTCCCAATCCAAGTGCTGTGTTTGTACCAAATAAAATGCAGGTCCCATTTGATGGTTCTTTACCAAGAAAAGTTGGAGAATGGCTAAAAACCAACGGAAACAATTTCATTTACATCAACGGTGCAACAGACACTTGGTCTGCAACGGCTGTTCCTCCAAATTCATCGACAAATAGTGTTTGGTTCAACATGGCTGGAAAAGATCACGGCAAAGCCCGAATCAGTAATATGACTCCGGAGGAAATAGAATTACTGCTGAGTACACTTGAAAAATGGCTTGGTACAAAATTCGAAAGGAAATAATTCCGGTTATCTATCAATTGAGAATTACCCTGGCGTATTGAGTACTTTTTCCGTATTCAATCCTCAGCAAATACAGTCCTGGAGGATTATTACCAAATTGAATGGGAAGAGCTGTCGAATGAGCAGATTTCTCAAAAGGACCTTCATTTTGGACCTTCCTTCCAAAAGCATCATAAGCTGAAACCCTGATAAGGCCGATATATTCGCCATGCAGAATCAACGATGTTTGATCGTCTGTGGGATTTGGAAAAACCTGAAAACTCATTTCAGTAAATACGGAACTCTCAGCAGATGTTAATGAGCATTGCGTTTGGATGTGCCTATTGATACTGTCCCGGATGGAAGGTAAAAGCGGGTACAACATGTCTCCCGGGCAACTGGTACTGCAACCATCCCTGTGCCCTGAAACGATATTCAGATTCAAACCTGAACTGGAATGGAAGCCAGCACCCAATGGATCAATACCTGCATCGCAAGCCTTCCAGGCATACAAATCCTTCAGGCTTTTAAGAGAAGAAGCAGAAGGTGCAACTGTCATGAAATTTCCCAGAACGCACACCCCGGCAGTGCCCGTATTTTTTCCACAAAAATGTGCACCCAAAATATTGTCTCCTCTACCTTCATAAATCACTCCGTTTGGGTCTATCAACCAGTTGTAACCGATATCACTCCAAAGATTGATATTGACATGAAAGTCCCAAATGGAGCGTACAACAGCAGCCCAATCGGAGGAAGAATTCGTTCCGGCTGAGTGGTGAACAATCAGATGTGTGACCTTTGTGGTTGATGTCACGGGTTTGCAACTTCCATCCGGGCACCAAAAGGAACGAAGCTTTATTTCAGGTCTGACACAAAGACATGACAAATTTTGGTTACCCCCTGCAAGTTGGTTCACCTTGTTTTCAGCTTTAGTGATTCCCGGATGGTAAAAATGAATTTCCAGATCATTCAGTACTTCGGCAGATTGGCAGCTAATGGTGAAATACTCAGCCTCCGATTCAATAAAATACAATTCGCTGACTTTTCGGGAACCACTGAATTCACCGTGTTCATGAAGGCCTACCTCAATTTTTTCTTTCTCTGTGCCGGCATCATAAAATGAAAGCTGGATAAAGGGGATTTTATCACTATTGGATTTCCAGACAACTGATACCGCAATGAAAGGCTTGTTTGGCCAATCCGGCATTTCCAGAGCTTTGGTTTTCCAAATGTCTGAGCCGTCCTGCCCTCTTGTGGTAACTTGGATAAAATCCGATTGATTGAGGTGAACGACTTGCCTTTTGGAAGAAGGAACACTCTCCTGAGCAACCGCCACCTTAAGCAGGAGACAAAAAAACAGACTGAACGAAATTTTTAACATTTTTATGATTCCAGTATTAATTGGCTAATAGCCAGATATTCAAAATAATAATCCACGTCTTTTCGACATCGTTATTTATTATTCCGAATACCAAAAAGACATCGAAATAATCAAAAACTTTTATCATTTGTGGCGATCAACATTTCAAACTCTACACTTCCATATTGTTGCCTAAAAGTAATTTCTTTGTAGTGATTCTATCAAAAGAACTTTGAAATTCAGCAAGTATCTTCTTTTCAAAAATTCAAAAAAGCGATGATCAAAATTTTAGTTAATGATGGCATTCACCCCGACGGTAAACTTCTTTTAGAAGAAGCAGGATACCTGGTTGATGACTTTAGAACTCCACAGGAAGAACTGCTTAAAGTATTGCCATCCTATGATGTCATCATTATCAGAAGTGCAACTAAGGTTCGCAAAGATCTTATCGATGCTTGTCCGAATCTCAAAGTAATAGCGAGGGGAGGTGTAGGGCTCGACAACGTCGACGCTGAATATGCCCGAAGCAAGGGCATCAGTGTTTTTAACACTCCCAATGCTTCGTCAAGAGCAGTCGCAGAATTGGTTTTTGGCCATATATTATCATTAGCCAGAAGTTTGCATCTCTCCAACTTTGAAATGCGCAAGAATGGAGAAATTGCTTTTGACAAGTTGAAAAAATCGTATTCCGGGGGAATACAGTTGCGTGATAAAACGCTTGGCATTATTGGTTTTGGCAGGATTGGTCAGGAAGTTGCACGCATCGGCATCGGCCTTGGGATGAAAATAGTAGCCACAGACATCGTCGTCAGTGAAGCCGATATAGAAATCAATGTATTTAAGAGCCAGGACGTCAGCCTGGAAGTAAAACTGGAAACCACTTCCTGGGACGAGGTACTCAGAAAGTCGGATTTCATTACTCTTCATGTTCCTGGCGGAAGCAAACCCTTAATTGGAAGGGATGAATTCCTGAAAATGAAAAAGGGAGTCATCATCATCAATACCGCCCGAGGTGGTACCATTGATGAAGACGCACTGCTCGATGCCATTCACGAGGGAATAGTTGCAGGCGCAGGCATGGATGTTTTTGTAGGTGAACCAAAACCCAGAGCTGAGCTACTTGAAAATCCAAGAGTTTCACTGTCTCCACACATTGGCGGCTCCACTCACGAAGCACAGTCTGCAATAGGCATGGAACTCGCCGAGCAAATCATGGAATTGTTTGGCTAAGAAGTAGTTATTGCCCTAAAAATTTACCCTCCAACTTACCTGCAATTTTAAGGGTTTTCCTTTCATTTGTTTCTGGCTCTTTTTTAAATTAGCCTCTCATCCAACAATTGAGTTGGTTTGTTCGAGAACCCCCTAATAAAAGTAATCCGAAATGAAGAAAACAAGGGAAGATTCTTTGGATTAGAATACGTGTGACAAAAAGTAAAATTGAATTTTGGAGGACCTTCCTTCAAAATTACAGTCGGGTGATTTCTTAGAAGAGCCGGGCAATAGCCTGTGCTCTTTTTTAATTAGTCCGGTTATGTTGCGCAAAAGGAATCTTCAAAGCGATTTTAAACAAGCCCTGTGATTCCTGTTTCTTTTTACTTTTGCACAGCTGATTTCAATAAAATTGCAACCTAATGATTAAAGCCTCCGGAATCCATAAATCCTTTGGTGACCTGCATGTTCTGAAAGGTGTGGACATCTCTGTGGCTGAGGGTGAAATAGTAAGCATTGTTGGTAAATCCGGAGCCGGAAAAAGTACGCTTCTGCATATCCTGGGTACTCTCGACCAGGCCGATAAAGGCAGCATTGAATTGGATGGCACCAAAATAGCCACTTTGGGTATTAGGGAATTGTCAGATTTCCGGAATAAGAAAATCGGTTTCATTTTTCAGTTCCACCATCTTCTTCCGGAATTCACAGCCCTGGAGAATGTTTGCATGCCTGCCTTCATCCGCGGAGATTCCGAAAGCGAAGCGAGAAAAAGAGCCGCCGAACTACTCGGCTACCTCGGGCTTGAAGAAAGACTTCAGCACAAACCAACCCAACTTTCAGGTGGCGAACAGCAACGTGTAGCTGTAGCACGTGCTCTGATGAACCAACCTTCTGTAATTCTTGCAGACGAGCCCTCAGGCAATCTCGACTCAGCCTCCTCACAGGAACTTCACCAATTAATTTTTAAACTCAGGCAGGATTTCAAACAAACCTTTCTCATCGTTACTCACAATAAGGAACTCGCAGAAATGAGCGACCGTACCATCGTAATGAGCGATGGAATGGTGATAAGGGATGAAGTTTGAAATTGGAAATTGGAAATTAAAAGTTGTCCGAGGAAAAGAATAGGCAGAGAAATAAGTGATCCCGACAGGACTCGAACCTGTGACCCTCTGCTTAGAAGGCAGATGCTCTATCCAGCTGAGCTACGGGACCGTCACTTTTTCAAAGAAGGATGCAAATGTAGAGTTTTTTCAAAAAAACCAATACCTGCATAATTATTTTGCCAAACACAAAGATTCTGACGTAAGTTCAGGTGAAGCAGGTTTTTTCGTATTTTCACTGGCCAAATCGACATACTATGAGCCAGGTTAATATCGAGGAGAGCTGGAAAAAAATCCTTGCTGAGGAGTTTGAGCAACCCTATTTTGCAGAAATTACTGCTTTTCTGAAAACTGAACTCGCCGCCGGCAAGACCATATACCCTCCCGGGCCACTAATTTTTAACGCATTTAACACAACTCCATTTCAGGATGTCAAAGTGGTCATTTTGGGCCAGGACCCCTACATCAAACCCGGAGAAGCAATGGGAATGTCATTTTCTGTTCCCAAAGGAGTCAGCATTCCTCCCTCCCTTCAAAATATTTTCAAAGAGTTGCACACGGATTTGAGTTGCAGCATACCCAATCATGGCGACCTCACAGAATGGGCTAATCAGGGGGTATTCTTGCTCAATGCATCGCTTACAGTTGAACGCGGTAAATCAAACTCACATGCCCGATGCGGTTGGCACCGGTTTACCAATGCCGTCATTCATTTGCTATCAGAGAATAAAGAAGGACTCGTTTTTATGCTTTGGGGGAATTTTGCAAAAGAAAAATCAGCACTTATTGACCCCTTCAAGCACCTTATTCTGGAAGCCGCTCACCCATCACCACTTGCCGGAGGTGCGTTTTTCGGGTGCCGCCATTTCAGCAAGGCCAATGATTATCTGCTTAGCCAGGGAAAGCCGGGGATTAATTGGCAAATACACTGAGGTATATGTTGGTCATTCCTTAATTTGATCTTGCACTTTGTTTTCAGAATTGTCTCAGTAGATCAGGAATGAAGATGATTTTAAAAGTTTACCTGGTTTGACAATTGTAAATCCTTCTAACCAGTAAAGTTTTTCAGAGTCTTGAGAACTTTGAAAAACTGAATCATTACCAAAAGAAGATATTAGTGCTGACCAGACATTAATAAGTAATGAGTCAAAAATTAAGCAGCCAACTTGTTTTCTTAACATCCTGAAAATCAGGTGAAAAACTTTTGCCTTTTTGCCCCTTCGGGGTTGCCTTTTTACTTTTTACTTGTCCCTAAGAACAAACGCCTGCCAGGTCCAAAAGAAGCCATTTTTATTATTGACCAGGACGTCAAAAAAGGTCAATAACTCATCTGTTGTGAAATTAATCTTTATTAAGTCTTCTAAAGAAGTTTAAGGAGTCGATTATTTAACTCATTTCCTTGCTTAACAAGTCATATTTCTGGGCATTCTAACCATAAAAACACCAGCCATGAGTACAATTTCCAACAAAGTTCAGTCTTACTTCCAAACTCCTTTGCTTGTACTTGCATTGTTTGCAGCACTGTACGCATTTAAGTTTACCGATACCAAAGACCGCACCGTCAGTGTCGCTGCGGATAAAATGAACATCTTTTACGTCGGGGTTGACAACCCCATTACGGTTGCGGTAGAAGGAATTAAAAACAAGGACGTAACAGTAAGTAGCAGCGATGTTAGATTAATGGACAAAGGAAAAGGAAGGTACATCGTTATCGCAGACCAGCCGGGAGAGGCTCAGATACAGGTTTCTGCCAAAGGTATGCAGCCACAGGTGCTGAAATTCAGGGTAAAGCGTTTCTCCGACCCAATTGCTACACTTGACAATCCCAACTTTTATTTGAAAACTGAAGGTAACGTCAAAGCGGAAGATTTTAAAGAAACCGTCGGCATCTTACAATACATGTTCGGCTGTTTCGACTTCGACAACAAACTAAAGGTCTCTGAATTTACCATACTGAAAGTGCCCAAAACTGGCTGTGTCGTTGAGGTATTTGTCAGAAATGGCAAGTTTAACGACGCAGCAAGGCAATTAATAAACAGCGCTACCTCAGGAGATACTTTCTATTTTGAAACGATCATTTCCAGCATTGATGGGGGGTCATCGGAAAGAAAATTGAACAATATGGCGTTTACAATCAAATAGCTGATTCCGTGTGGTTTTCCTGAAATTTCAGGGCTTTGGAAAATTAAAACCTTTAGCAAACATATTCTCCAATACCCCCTCCAGCGCCAGATTCGGCAGCGTCGCCACCAGCCCCGGTTTCTATTACCTTTTTGTTTGCTTTAGCTAATCAGTGGATTCGGCTAAACTAATGGCTTACTGGGTACGGGCAGTTCTGGAATTCTACCTGTTTTTCAGTTAATTTTGCCAAAAACTGATAAATATGAGCCATCAACCTGCAACAGGACTTCCATTAAGCAATCTTCAATTGGAGTTATTAAAACTTTATGCAGACAATATCTCTGAAAAAGATTTGAAAGCCATTCAACGGCTTATTGCCAGATATTTCGCTGAAAAAGCTACCGACGAAGCTGATAAAATCTGGGAAGATAAAAAGTATAATGCAGAGGAATTACTCAAACAACACAGCCGTACCCCTTATTAATCTTCCAAAAAATGAAAGTGGTGCTCGATACCAACGTCTTGTTGGTAGCCATTTCCCGCAAGTCAGACTACTATTCCATCTTTGATGCCTTCCTTCAGGGCAAATTTGAGTTGTGTGTCACGACTGATATACTGGATGAATAAGCTGGCAGAGAAATTTAGCCCCGGTGTAATGTTCAATACAATGGCTGCATTGGAAAAATCACCCGATGTCGTTTTTGTTCAAAAGTATTTCTTTTGGAATCTCATCACTGCCGACCCTGACGACAACAAGTTTGTAGATTGTTCGGTGGCAGCCTCCGCCAATTTCATTGTGACTGACGATAAACATTTTCAGGTTTTAAAAAAAATTCCCTTCCCAACGGTGGCGGTTATTTCAGCACTTGAGTTCGTGAAAATGTTATCTTGAATTTTGCAAACCAGCCCCCTCACCCATCGCTTTCTCCAACACCCCCTCCTCCACCATATTCGGCAGCGTCACCACCAGCCCCGGGGTGCGTTCCATTTCCCGTTTGATGGCGAAGATGGCTTCTTCGTTTCGAGCCCAGGAGCGGCGGGCAATGCCGTTGTTCACATCCCAGAAGAGCATGGATTCGAGGCGGCGCTGCGAGTCGGGTGTGCCGTCGAGCACCATCCCGAAGCCACCGTTGATGACCTCGCCCCAGCCTACCCCGCCACCGTTGTGCAGGCTCACCCAGGTAGCGCCCCGGAAACTGTCGCCGATGACGTTGTGTACTGCCATGTCCGCTGTATAGCGGCTGCCGTCGTAAATGTTTGAGGTTTCCCTGTAGGGCGAGTCGGTGCCGCTAACGTCGTGGTGGTCACGACCGAGTACGACAGGTGCTGAGACTTTGCCGGAGGCAATGGCGTCATTAAATGCATTTGCAATTTTAATGCGCCCCTCCGCATCGGCATAGAGGATGCGGGATTTTGAGCCGACGATGGGCAGGTTTTCGTTGGCGTTTTTTATCCAAAGGATGTTGTCATTGAGTTGACCCCTGATTTCGGCAGGGGCTGTGGTGTAAATTTCTTCCAAAACCTGTGCGGCGATGGCGTCTGTTTTATCCAGATCCGCTTTCGAGCCAGAGGCGCAGACCCAGCGGAATGGTCCGAAGCCATAGTCGAAACACATTGGGCCCATGATGTCTTCGACATAACTCGGGTATTTGTAAATGCCCGTTTCTTCATTTTGCCATACATCCGCCCCGGCATTACCGGCTTCGAGCAGGAAGGCGTTGCCGTAGTCCCAGAAATACATGCCCCGCTCTGCCATGGTGTTTACAGCTTTCACATGGCGCACGAGCGATGCCCGGACGGCTTCCATGAAGGCGGGTTTATCTTTTGCCAAAAGTTTCTTGGCCTCCTCATAAGAGTATCCTACCGGGCAGTAGCCGAGGTCGTCGATATTGTGCAGGCTGGTCTGGTCGCTGCCGAGTTCGACGGGGATATTTTCCTCCACGAATTTTTCCCACAAATCCACGATGTTGCCGGCATAGACGAGGGCAATAGCTACCTTTTTTTTGCGGCAGTCCTCCAAACGGATGATGAGGTCGTTGAGGTTGGTGAAAACGTTTTCCCTATCGACATAACCATCGGTGATGCGCTGCTCTATGGTCTTTTCGTCCACCTCTGCCAGCACCCCGACCGCCCCTGTG
The DNA here is from genome assembly GCA_964423205.1 of uncultured Saprospiraceae bacterium. GTDB lineage: Bacteria > Bacteroidota > Bacteroidia > Chitinophagales > Saprospiraceae > UBA6168. Next base: position 59,731 of record CAYRDX010000005.1, read on the forward strand.
ATGACCGCCGCTTTCGACTGTGCACCGGACATGCCGCCCAGCCCGGAAGTCACGAATATTTTACCTCCCAGGTCATCTCCCAGATTGCGCAGGCGACCGGCATTCAACAGCGTAATCGTCGTACCATGCACGATGCCCTGCGGTCCGATGTACATGAAAGAACCGGCCGTCATTTGCCCGTACTGCGTGACGCCGAGGGCATTGTACTTGTTCCAGTCTTCTTTTTTGGAATAATTGGGGATCATCATACCGTTGGTCACCACCACCCGGGGTGCATCCTTGTGCGAGGGGAAAAGCCCAAGCGGATGCCCTGAGTATAGCACGAGTGTTTGCTCGTCGGTCATTTCAGCTAGGTACTTCATGGTGAGCAGGTACTGCGCCCAGTTCTGGAAAACTGCTCCGTTGCCACCGTAGGTGATGAGTTCATGCGGATGTTTCGCCACTGTCGGGTCGAGGTTGTTTTGCACCATAAGCATGATGGCAGCCGCCTGCTTCGAGCGGTGCGGGTACTCGTGGATGGGACGGGCATACATCCCGTAATCCGGGCGGAATCGGTACATGTAAATGCGACCGTAGGTCTCCAGTTCTTCTGCAAATTCCCTTGCCAGCACGGCGTGATGTTTCGCCGGGAAGTAGCGCAGGGCATTTTTCACTGCCAGCTTTTTTTCTTCCTCTGTCAAAACGCCATCAATATTTCGCTTTGGGGCGTGGGAGATGGCGGGGTCGAAGGGCTTGGGGGTTGGCAGTGCCTCTGGAACACCATTTTTTATTGCATGTTGAAAGGGTGTCATGAAGCTTATTTTATTTAAACGCCAGGTCAAAAATCCAGAGCAAAAGTAAGTCTAATTCAATTTATAATTTGCGGCAAATGATAAAGTAATACCCCATCCACCGCATCATCATCCCCGTCAGATTCGTCATTAAGAGTGTTTTCCAATAGTAGTTTCTCCGCCAACTCCTACTTAGAAGCAGCCTTATTACAACAAAAGGAATATGCATCCCCGTCGGCACAGCCCTCCAACTGAGGTCTTCTGTTTTTACTTTTTCAATTCCAGCCTCAAAAATTGCTTTTTCAAAAAGAAGTAAAACCGGTATCTCCTCTACTGCCCAGAGCCGGGCAATTTTGCGGGATATTCTTTCAAAATAAGCAGGCATCGGGTGTTCTTTTTTTCTGAAAGCATCCACTACCACCAAGCTGCCACCAGGTTTCAGGATGCGGTACTGTTCCCGGATAAGATAAGAGCTGCCTTTTCTTTGCCGGCGGCATTTCAGGCACTTTCGAGACAAAATACGGCATCAGTGAAGGCATCCGGAATGGGCATAGCCTGAAAGTTACCTTTAAAGAGTTGGATGCGGTCGGTTAATCCCGCTTCCTCGTTTATTTTGATTCCCAAATCAAATAGGCAGGGGGAAAGAGTGACACCAGCTAAACGGAAGAGCGGTAACTTATGTGTTATGTAGCGCAGTGTTGCCCCGGCACCGCAGCCGGCCAGCCCCTCTTTCGGAACTGTTTTTAACGAATTCGACCAATTCTCCGGCGTAGCCACCGTCTGCAAAAAAAAGTTTTCAGACGGAAGAAGTCCACGATTTCCATGTGGAGCTTGACAAAATGCCAGTATGCGGCCGTCCTGTCCTGCCACTCGGCAGAGGTGACCCAGACTGAGATTATCAGCCCCAGGGTATCCACTATCAAGTGGCGCTTTCGCCCCTTGACTTTTTTGCCAGCGTCGTACCCTGTTTCAGATGTAGCGCTCACTGCGGTGCCTTTGGTGGACTGGGAGTCCATTATGCCCACGCTTGGCGACCGCGGCTTGCCCATAAGTTCCCTGTAGTCGCCGCCAAATTCCGTGCAAACGGTCTGCAAAAGCCCGTCGTCACGCCACTTAGCAAAGTAGTAATAAACCGTTCCCGAAGGCGGGAAGTCACCAGGCAGATCGTGCCAGATGCACCCGTTTTTCAGGGAATAAAATATCGCATCAAAGATGGAGCGTAACGTCCAGCGCCTTTTGCGCTTCAAGATTTGCTCAGTCAACTTATTCGCAATAACTTGCCACGGAGTATATGTCAGGGAGGATGAGTACTGTTTTGTCATACCACAATACTACGTTCTCCCGGCAAATCGCTCCTAATATGTTGAAAAAATTAAGAGCTTGTTTGGGATTTAGTGCTTGAGTTAAAAACGAGAAATTTTTCGTCAATTTTTTGGCTTTTTGAAGGAGAATAGCGGGACTACTTGACTGAAAAAAGCTGAAAAAGTGGCGAAAAAGGGTCGTTTTGAGCCAAGTGACCAAATTCCAAACAAGCTCTAAATTCAAATAGCTTCTCAGAGATTCCGGAATTCTGATGTCGTATTGTTTAGATTTGCAGGAATACAATTACCTACTCAGTTATCTATTTATTCACTTAATCCATTCGAGATGAAATTTTATTCCCTATTCTTTTTCCTCATTTTCCTGTTTGCTTCCTGCATGAAACCTCAGGGTGAAACTTCCCCAGTTTCGAAAAGTATGGAAGGCAGGGAAGTGGTTGTTTACACCACCACCAAAGATTCTACGCTTCGGTTAACACAATCCGCCACCCATACTTTTGGCCTTGTCGACCAACCGGTAGAATCAGAGGTTCATGTCTTCGTTAATCCCAACCATGAATTTCAAAGCTTTTTGGGAATAGGTGCTGCCATAACCGATGCCTCGGCAGAGGTCTATGCCAAATTGCCGGAGGCCAAACAGGCCGAATTCATGAAAGCTCATTTCGATACAAAGGATGGACTGGGTTATACCCTGATCAGGACAAACATCCATAGTTGCGATTTCAGCAGCGGCAGTTACACTTATATTGAGGAAGGCGACAAGGAATTGAAGACCTTCAGTATCGAGCACGACCGGCAGTTTCGGATTCCCATGATAAAAAAAGCGATGGAGTCTGCAGGCGGAAAATTGACGCTTTATGCCAGTCCATGGAGCCCACCGGCATTTATGAAAAGCAATAACCACATGCTGCGTGGGGGCAAGTTGCTACCGGAATTCTATCCTGCATGGGCCATGTATTTCGCTAAGTTTATAAAAGCTTACGAAGCTGAAGGCATACCAATTTGGGGCCTTACCATCCAAAATGAACCTATGGCCACTCAAACATGGGAATCCTGCATCTGGACTGCCGAAGAGGAGCGCGATTTTCTAAAAATGCATTTAGGGCCAACCCTCGAAAAAGAGGGATTGGGAGATAAGGAAATAATCATCTGGGACCACAACCGCGATCTCATCAATCACCGTGTTAACACCATTCTGGATGACCCCGATGCAGCCAAATACGCCTGGGGCATTGGTTTTCATTGGTACGAAACATGGGCGGGAGGTGAGCCAATGTTTGACAACCTGAAGCAGGTAAAAGAAAACTACCCCAATCATCATCTTATTTTCACTGAGGGCTGTGCTGAACGCTATAGCGACGAACACATCAGTTACTGGCCAAATGCTGAGCGATATGGCAAATCCATGATCAATGATTTCAATTCAGGAACTGTTGGTTGGACTGACTGGAACATCCTGCTGGACGAAAGGGGAGGCCCCAATCATGTGGGTAATTTCTGCTTTGCACCAGTCCACGCCAATACCCAAACTGGTGAATTGATTTACACACCTATTTATTATTACATTGGCCATTTCTCTAAATTCATCAGGCCGGAAGCCAAAAGGATTAGTACTGCCAGCAGTCGCAGCCACTTGCTTAGTACGTCCTTCCGAAACAAAGACGGAAAGATTGCAACGGTGGTGATGAATCAAAGCGACATGCCAATAACCTATAATCTTTACGTAGGTTACAACAACGCCATCACTGAGCATATTCCGGCGCATAGTATTCAGACGTTGTTGTATTGAGGAGGTTGAGAGAGTTGAGTAGTTCTCATTTTTCTAAACCATCTCAACTGTCTCAACAATCTCAACTATATTCGTGTATGTATTCGACAACCTGTTTTTCACCTTAAAACCTCATGAAATGGAAATCCTTTTAATCGCTGCCGTCGTTTTGATTCTTCTTGGTGGAAGTCTGTTTACAAAAAGCCTGTCTCTCCGAAATCGGATGATGGTGACACTATTCGCAGGAACAATACTGCTGATATGGGTTTGGTTCTTAGAACCAGGTGGAGAAATTGGCAGCAAAATACTGATCTCTGCTGTAGCACTAATTGCCAGTTATACAAGAGTGAAGGAATTCTTGTCTGAGCCAAAGTCCCACAAGGATTCTGAACCTTTCCAGGGTTGAAAAAAACTCCATACTAAAACCTCGTATTCACCACATTATTGGTTCGGGAGCCGAAGCGGTAGTTGATGCCCATATTCACGGAAATGAGATAGTTGGATCGCAACTGCCGCAGTTGCAGCAAGACCTCCTCGTCGGAGGCAGATTTTTGTGGAATACTCAACTGGTTTCGTACCATCGATATTCTACCACCCATGTTCAGGTTAAAACCCCGGAATAGATTCCATTCGATTTCAGGGTTGAAGGAGAGGGAGAGCAAACCCCAATCGTGCAGGTAATTTTCAAATTCGGTATTGAGTTCCAGACGGCCCCATTCCTCCAACTGCCGGTAACTGACTTCGATGTTTTGCCGTAACAGCCATTCTTCAGTTTTAGAGAAAATGGTAGTGTCTGTGTAATTATAACGGAATGGGCCAACATTGTAGAGGAAGGTAAACTGCCTCTTGGTGGCCTGCGAGTATGGGAAGATATTGTATTCCAGGGCTGGCCGGACCGAATACGATAGATCGATATTGTTGACGGTGCTGCTGGAGACATTTCCAAAACCACCCACGCTCCAATGGTCGCTTATGCTGAAGACATAGATGCTCCAAACATTCCATCTCCTGGTTTTGGAAATATAGTCTTCTGCATCCTCAAGGCTGAACCTGCGTCGTCTGTAATTATAATTGTAACTGAGATTGAATTTATTCTTGTCGGTAACACGACTTGCATTCATTCTTCCGTTGGCTTCCAAGCCTGTGTATGATTCCTGGCCGTCCAGGTTGAAATTTCCACCCAAGCTGAATAACCAGGAATTCCACGGGTCAATAGCTGCTATTGCTGTTCTGGAAACAGAAGTTTGTGCTTGGTTGACTTTGACATTCAATTTATCGGCCAGGGAGGTTTTCAGAATGTAAGGCAATAATGCCTGTTGAAGTTTGCGCGCCTGCAAATCCTGAACCTGTCCATCTGAAGCATCGGCGTCTGAGTAAAATATTAGCGTATCAGCCAAAGTTGCGAACCTTCCTTGCCCCTTTACAAACAAATTCCATTCACGGCCACCTGCAGCGGTGCGCAAACTGGTTAACAGAATGTAAACATCTGCAGTCTGGCGGTCGCGCATGATATTCAGATAAGACAATTCGCTTCGAATGTGTTCTTCATAACAGCGGGTCTGGCAATCCAGAAATACTTTAGGGGCATCAGTGGCCATGACTTGCTGTGCAAAAAGGCCATTTATTGGAATGCTTAAAAGAAACAGGGCTAAAAAGAAGAACAGGTTTTTTAGAGAAAATGTCATTGTGGGTTTTAATAAAATCATTTTGTTGTGAATTGGCGTCGGTAACGCATGAAAGTTAGGGCATAAATTGGACAGGCGCCAAAATAATACCTGGGCAGCGATTCGACTTTCAAATAAACAAAGACTGTACACTTATGACAAAAATAAATTCTGTCGCGACCTGTAATATCTAAAATGCTGCAACACAAAACTGGAAAAACCTTGTTCTTGGTCGGAAAAACACTGAATTCATGATTTGGTCTTTCGATTTGTTTGACCCAAGTGTTTATTTTCGCCAAATTCCAAACTAATATTTTGCTTACCATGAAAAGAACAATTTGCATTTCACTGCTATTACTGGCGATTCAATATTTCAGTAACGCACAAAATGAAGCCCTTTGGATGCGCTATCCGGCTATTTCACCGGATGGTAAGACTATCGTTTTCAGTTACCAGGGCGATTTGTATAAAGTGTCGGCTGAAGGAGGAACGGCCATTGTTTTAACAGTGCACGAAGCCCAGGACTTTATGCCGGTCTGGTCGAATGACGGTAAGAGCATAGCTTTTGCCAGCGACCGTTACGGCAACTTCGACGTGTTTATTATGCCCGCTGAGGGCGGACAAGCTACACGCCTGACCTTTCATTCGGCATCCGAATTTCCAAGTGATTTCAGCGTCGATAATTCGGAAGTCATTTATGCTTCCAGTCAATTGGACGCAGCTTCCAATCAGCAATTTCCCAGTGGGGTATTATCGGAGTTGTTCAAAATCTCAGTGAAAGGTGGTATGCCGAGAATGGTCTTGACCACACCGGCAGAGAGTGCCCGCTTCAACCGGGCCGGGAACCTACTCGTTTTTCACGACCGTAAAGGCTTTGAGGACGAGTTTCGCAAGCACCACACTTCCAGTGTTACCCGTGACCTGTGGAAATACGATTTAAAAACAAAGGCTTATCAGAAACTGAGCACTTTCAAAGGTGAGGACCGCAATCCGGTTTTTGCAGCTAACCAGACCGATATTTATTATCTCTCCGAAAAAAGCGGCAGCTTTAACATCTGGAAAATGAGCTTGAACGGAGGAAGTGAAAAGCAAATAACCTTTCTCGATAAACACCCTGTCAGGAACCTGAGCATCAGCAATGACGGCATCTTATGTTATTCCTTCAATGGGGAGTTGTTCACGTTGAAAGAAGGTGCTTCACCTAAAAAAATTCCGGTTAAGGTTATCACAGACAGCCGTTACAATCCTGAGAAAATTATCTCCGTAAATGCCGATGTTACTGAAATGGCACTCGCGCCAGGTGGCAAGGAAGTGGCTTTTGTCCACCGTGGCGAAGTCTTTGTTGCCTCTGTCAAAGAAGGTACTACTCGCCGGATTACCTCCACACCGGAACAAGAGCGCAGCGTTAGTTTCAGCCCTGATGGCCGCACACTCCTCTATGCTTCAGAACGCAACGGAAGTTGGAACATTTATCAAACCAGCCTGGTACGGGATGAAGAGAAGTTATTCTTCAATTCAACTTTGCTCAAAGAAACTCCCGTTCTGACGACCCCTGCGGAAGAATTTCAACCAGCTTATTCACCGGATGGTAAAGAAGTGGCCTATCTGGAGGAACGCACCACCTTGAAAGTCATCAACCTGGCGACCAAGGCCGTTCGTACCATTTTGCCTGGTAATAAGAATTACAGCTATTCTGATGGTGACCAACACTACGCCTGGTCGCCCGATGGAAAATGGTTCCTGGTGGAATTTCTGCAGCCCAATCAATGGATTTCACAGGCAGGGTTGGTCAGTGCCGATGGAGGCAAGGAAGTCATTAACCTGACCAAAAGCGGTTACAACAATGGCTCACCCAAATGGGCCATGGATGGCAAAATGATGACTTGGTTCAGCGACCGGGACGGCATGAAAAATCACGCAAGTTGGGGAGGAGAGGGTGATGTGTATGCGATGTTTTTCACCCAGGAAGCTTTTGACAAGTACAAACTGAACAAGGAAGAGTTTGAACTGAATAAAGAGGAGTCAAAAAATGCACCTAAGAAAGAAGAGACATCCAATGAGGCGAAAAAAGACACTTCAGTTAAAAAGCCCGAGCCACTTAAGATAGAATTGGATGGGATTGAAGACCGTAAAATCCGTCTGACCATCCATTCATCACGCTTGGCAGATGCCATTTTGTCAAAGGATGGTGAAAAGCTTTTTTACCTGGCAAGGTTTGAAAAAGGCTGGGATTTATGGCAAACGGAGTTGCGGAGCAGGGAAACAAAGTTGCTGGCGAAATTAGGCGCCAATGGGGTGGGGGACATGGAGATGGACAAAGAAGGCAAAACCCTATTTATCATCGCTGATGGTAAAATTTCAAAAATCGACGTTGACGGAGGGAAAAGGGAAGGTGTGAATGTGAAAGGTGAAATGGCTCTGAATGAAGCCCTGGAAAGAGAGTTTTTATTTGAACATGCATGGAGGCAGGTGACCAAAAAGTTTTATAAACCTGATTTGCATGCTGTGGATTGGAATTTTTACAAAAAGGAATACAGTCGTTTTCTCCCCTATATCAACAACAACTACGACTTTGCCGAAATGCTGAGCGAATTACTCGGCGAACTCAATGCTTCACATACAGGAGCCCGCTACAGGCCCAGGGCAGAAAATGGCGACCGAACAGCCTCTTTGGGTTTATTCTATGATGAAGACTTTACGGGACCTGGTTTGAAAATACAGGAAGTGATGGCAAAAAGTCCTGTTGTGAAAAGCACCAGCAATATCAAAGCCGGTGTAATCATCGAAAAAATAGATGGTGAAACCATCACTACCACCACCAATTATCACAGCCTGCTCAATAGGAAAGATGGTAAAAACACCCTGCTATCTTTGTACGACCCGGTCACGAAAAAAAGATGGGATGAAGTGGTAAAACCCATCACCCAGGGCGAGGAAGGAGAGTTGCGCTATCAACGTTGGGTGGAGCGCTGCCGCTTTCTGGTGGATAGTCTCAGTGGCGGCAAGGTTGGATATGTGCATGTGCGCGGCATGAATGATTCGAGTTATCGCACCGTTTACGAAGATGCTCTGGGTAAGAATGGCAGCAAGGATGCATTAGTGGTGGATACGCGATTCAATGGTGGAGGCTGGCTGCACGACGACCTGGTGACTTTTCTGAATGGCAAGAAATACATGACTTTCATGCCTCCAAACCAGAACATCGGTTCAGAACCTCAATTCAAATGGCATCGACCAAGCATCGTCGTCATGAGTGAAAGCAATTATTCCGATGCACACATGTTCCCATACGCCTATAAGGAATTGGGCATAGGCAAACTGGTGGGCATGCCGGTGCCCGGTACAGGTACTGCCGTTTGGTGGGAAACCCTGCAAAACGGGATGGTTTTTGGCATCCCTCAAATCGGTATGGTGGGTAATGATGGGAAATATCTGGAAAACACTCAGCTTGAGCCCGACATTTTAGTTCCCAACGAACCAGGAGCAGTCAGTAAAGGCCGCGATCAACAGATAGAAGCTGCGGTTAAGGAGTTGATGAAGAACCTGAAACCCTGAGTCTGTTTACGAAAATCCTTAATGACCCGGTGACTCGCAGTCACCGGGTCATTTGTCAAGATAGCGTTCGGTTTAAAACGAAACAAGCCGGCCCCATATTGGAGCCGGCCGGTGTTTGTTCCGAACAGAAGTCCGGAGGACTATAATATCTTACAAAATTTAAACTACGCCTTGTCCCAACATAGCATCGGCTACTTTAACGAAACCACCGATGTTGGCACCCTTCACGTAATCAATTCTGCCATCTTTCAATGTGCCATAACGGACACATTGGCTGTGGATATCCTGCATGATTCTGTGAAGACGCTGATCCACTTCTTCCCTGGTCCAGGAAATCCTAAGGCTGTTTTGTGACATCTCGAGACCGGAGGTGGCAACTCCACCAGCGTTGGCAGCTTTTCCGGGAGCATAGAGAATCTTCGCATTTTGGAAGACTTCGATGCCTTCTTCATTTGTAGGCATGTTAGCACCTTCAGCAACACCTATGCAGCCGTTTTTAACCAATGCCTTGGCATCGTTACCGTCTATTTCATTCTGAGTAGCTGATGGGAATGCGAGGTCACATGGGATGTTCCATGGCTTTTCGCCCGGTAACCACAACAGACCATACCTGTTGGCAAACTCTACGATGCGCCCGCGCTTTTGATTCTTTAGTTCCAGAATGAAAGCGAGCTTTTCACGGTCAATACCTTCCTTGTCGTAAACGGTACCATCGGAATCTGAACAAGCGTGAACAGTGCCACCGAGATCCAGAATCTTCTCTATTGTATATTGGGAGACGTTACCGGAACCAGAGACAACACATTTCTTACCTGCCAGGCTATCGCCTTTTGTTTTTAACATTTCCTCCATGAAATAAACTGTACCGTATCCAGTCGCCTCCGGACGAATCAAGCTACCACCATAGGTCAGACCTTTGCCGGTAAATACACCTGTATGCTCGTTGATGAGTTTCTTGTACATGCCATACATGTAACCAACTTCTTTTCCGCTAACGCCGATATCACCTGCCGGTACGTCGGTGTTGTCACCTATGTGACGGAACAATGCAATCATAAATGCCTGACAGAACTTCATTATTTCCAACTCGGATTTTCCTTTAGGGTCGAAGTTGGAGCCACCTTTACCGCCACCCATTGGAAGGGTAGTGAGGCCATTTTTCCAGATTTGCTCGAAACCAAGGAACTTCAAAATGCTGAAGTTCACCGACGGGTGGAAACGAAGACCACCTTTGTATGGACCAATGGCGTTATTAAACTGAACCCTATAGCCTCTGTTCACTTGAGTCTGACCTTTGTCGTCAACCCAGGTGACTTTGAAACTGATAGCCCTGTCGGGTTCTACACAGCGGTCGAGAAGGCCGAATTCTTTGTATTTAGGATGATCATTGACAAACGGAATGACGCAAGCTGCCCATTCGCCCACAGCCTGGTGGAATTCAGGCTCATTTGGACTGCGATGCTTCATCCCTTTCATGAATTTTTCGTAGTCAATTGGATTGGATTTGATTAGGAAGTCCATAATTAGAGATTTTGGTATTAAGATAAATAACGTGGTTATGAATGCGATACTGGAAGCAAGAAGCCAATTTCAGAGGCTGCTGCTCCATTTTTGGCGTGGTAAATATGGCGTTACATAGTGGGTTAGACAAGAACTTTTGTCAGTTATTTTTGTCATTAATTTCACCTATTGCAGAGAATAAAATAAGGAATCCCCCATCTTTTTTAAGATTTCTTTTGTGGAAGCAATCCTTGTCCAAATATAGTTTATTTGCTGTTAAGGCTGATTTTACCAATTTATGTGTACTCTGTGAGTAGCTATACTACTTATACTTTGGCTATTTTTGAGATTGGAAATCTTTTATAACGGATATTTACTCAAAATTGGCCATGAAGAAAAAGCTGCTCCTCGCCGCACTTAGTATTTTAGTTATACTCTTTGCTCTTTCTTTTCGAACACTTTATCATGCAGGTTCTTTCAAGAAAATCAATCCACACTCTGATTTTGAAGCTACTGTATTGAAGGGTATTACAGGGGCTGAAGACATCACATTTGACCAAACTACAGGCATAGCTCTTATTTCGGCGGACGACAGGAGGAAGGTACTGTCAGGCTCACCTTCTAAAGGTGGTATTTATGCCCTTGATGTAAGCAGTTCGGAAAAGCTATTTGTAGAACTCACTGCAGGGTTCACAGAAGACTTTCATCCACATGGAATTTCCCTTTACCATGATGGCTCTGACTCAACGAAATGGCTGTTTGTTGTAAATCACCGGACCAATGGGCATTTTATCGAGATCTTTCAATGGACGGATACAACATTGGTTCATTCCGAAAGTATTCAAAACAGTATGATTGTGAGCCCTAACGATGTTCTCGGTGTTGGGAAAAGGCAGTTTTATTTCACCAATGACCACGACAGCAGTGGGGGTGTTTCCCAACTCAAGGACTTCCTGCTCATTGGTACTGGCCAGATTGGATTCTATGATGGTGAAAATGCTGAAATACTTTCCAGGGGAATCAACTATGCCAACGGAATAACCATCAGTCCCGACGGGCTTTATGTTTATGTTGCAGCCTGCACTGCTGGTAAAATATTCGTTTACAAGCGGGAGCCATGGACCCTGGAAGGACAGATAGATTGTAAAACAGGAATTGATAATCTGGAAATGGATGAGAATGGTGTGCTATGGACTGCAGCACATCCCAAATTGCTGGCCTTTCTCGAACATGCCAAAGATGCCAGCAAGCGTTCTCCCAGTCAAATACTCAGGATAAGTTTAGCATCCCCTGCCATGGCTTCAGAAATAAAAGAGATTTACCTGAGTGATGGTAACCCCTTATCCGGGTCGTCTGTAGCGGCTGCGTACGGAGGTAAAATACTTATGGGCACGGTGTTCGAAGATGGTATTCTATTGGGTAACCTGGAGAATCAGGAGTAACCAAGCTGCTCCTAAAACTCATAATCCAGACGCAGTGTCACATTCCTCGGCGCCTCCTGTAATCCCGGTCGGCTGCTGTATTCTGTGTTCAACAGGTTGTTACCAATAAGAGAAGCTTTCAGTTTGTCAGTGAAATTATAAGCTCCCCTTACGCCAAGCAGCACGTGACCATTGGCGTGCTCTTTTCTGAATTTGCGGAGGCCTGGCACAACGAGCGCTTCAAATATTTCATCGATGTTTTCCATGTCGCTGTTGTAAATCAAACTCAAACCAAGGCTGGCCCTCTTTAGTTTGGATTCCATATCCAGTTTGAAGGCATGGCGGTAGCGGTATTTGAGGATGTTTTTACAATTACTCAGGTCATGGCAAATAGATGAATTGACGGCATTTCGGTAGGCTTCCGTTTCACGGTAGTCGAAGCTACCAAACTTGAGGGAGTCAATGGGTGCAAATTCTTTAAATTTTGGGTCGATATATGTGTACCCGATCAGAACATTGGTTTCCATTCCAAACATATCACCCCTGCCGGTTATGCTGGCCTCGATTCCCTTGATGCGTGTGTCACCAATATTTTGGGCCTGAAAACCTGTAAAAAACAAATCGACGAAGGTGAATTCCATCATATTGTCGTATTCTGACCAAAAGGCAGCAAGATCCAGAAATCCACTGAACTGACTAACTTTGAAACCCTGCCTCAAGCCGACTTCTCCACTCCAGCCAGTTTCAGAATTAAGTTTGAAATTGGGACTGATTGGAATACCGCCAAAGAAGGTAAAAATGAATTTTTCGGCAATCGTGGGGAACCTGTAACCTTGTCCCCATGAGGCTCGCAGAAAGGTATATGGCGCTACTTTGTAACTGGTACCCACCCTTGCCACGGGCTTCGATTCCTTGATTTTACCATTGGGGATAACTCCTTTGAATTTCCAGGGTATTCCTCTATTGACCAGATTGTAGGAAATGGTATCTGGCGTCAGCACGAGGTTTTCTTCGAAACGGAAACCGAGGGAGAAATTCAGTCGCTCAAAAAACTTCTTATCCAATTGAACATAACCGGCGAGATTTCTCGCTGTGAAGGTAGTGTCCCCATAAAGTGGAGCGCGCACTTTATTGCCATTGTAAACAAAACCGGAAGTAACAACCACTCCCCAGTTTTCCATTTTGCGCTGGAATTGGTATTCTGAGTAGTAGAAATCGGATATGTTGGTTTGGTCCGCCTCAGCAGTTCCGGTTTCATTTTCCACGCTGTAAAAGCGGGCCATAACCTTGTGCCGGTTTCCTGAGGGGTCGAAGTAAACCATAAATGGATCGATGTTGTAGCGCAGGCTACTCGATCTTGAAATGGCAGCACCCGGCCTGTAAATCAAAGCATCATCGCCTTTCCAGAAGAAAAATGAAGAGCCTTTTGACTTGTTGAAAACGCTGTTTACTCCAATGGAAAAACGGTCGGTAAAACGATAACGCAGGTTGGCATTGATTCTTCCCCTTCTCGACATGGTGCTGTCGTTATGGCTGTTATTGCGATAATAGTATCCTCCCAAAACCAGGTCGAATTTTTCCATTTTCCTTTTGTGTGAAAAGCTAACTCCGGTTGTATATGGTCTTGCCTGATCTTTCCACCAGATGGAAGTCTCGTCAGATGGGTCCATAATATACCGGTAATATGGTGAGATGCGGGTTTCTGGTTCAGCTTTAGCGTAAGCCGTTCTTACGTTGATGATGCCATTCAGTGCTGAGGAACCATATAGCGCAGAAGCTGCGCCTTTTACCACTTCTATTTGTTCCAGGTTCTCCAATGGCATATCCTCCCACTGAGGGAATCCCGAGTCGGGCTGATAGATGGGCATATCATCGAGGAGTAAAAGAACCCGGCTGCCCGCTCCGTAAGAAAAGCCCGACCCTCCGCGGATATTGGCCTGGTCGCCAATCATGCTGACTCCGGGTACTTTATCGAGCAACCCGCTCAAGGAGGTTTGATTGGTACTGTGGATGAGATTGGGTTTGATGACGTCCAGAGAGATGGTGACTTCACCCAGTTCGCGCTCATGTTTGCCGGATGTTACCGTCGCGGTTTTCAGGATATTGGCGCTGATGCTTAGGCCAAAATTCATGGTAAGTATCTCGCCGGCCCTTATATTGATTTTTTCACTTTTCGATTCATAACCAATATAACTCACCGTGACGTTGTGTTCGCCTGCAGGAACCTTTATCCTGTAACTACCATCCAGATCGGTAATGGCTCCAATATTTCCAACTACAACTGTTGCTGAAATGAGTGGGATGTTTTTTCCTTCTTCCGTGATTCTACCCCGCAGTTCCGCCTGTTGGCCCATACTTGCCACCGAAGACACAAAAAACAATACCCCAAGAGAGGTGATAGACTTGTTCATATAGTTTGTTTTTAAAGAAAGACATGGTAAAGATAAAATTTTGGTGTTTTCTCAAGAGTGGGTAAGAATTGGTATCTCAAATGTTTGTTCGTAAACGAGTATAAGTTAGGAAACGATTTCTCCAGGAAATAATTTTGAATTGCCTTAAATCCAATCAGTTGGAACAAGAAAAATGTCCCGTTTTGTACAATAGACTAAAAGAATATTTTTCAAATGAATGAAAAATCGGCGATTTTTATTCAGTTTTGTCCTAATGGATTACCATAAATTTGTACAATCACACTCTGTTAGTTTCGCCCGCCAACCTTTCACAAAAAACAACAACCATGAAAAGACTTCTACTTTTTTTCTCATTCTGTGTTCTTTCTATCGGAGCCCAAGGGCAGTTCACCTGTGCTCCGAACCCGGCATTTAAGGATTCTTCCGCGGGAGTATATCCTATACCTTTCCATGCCACGCTCAGCCCAAAGGGTGGTATTAATACATGTGCTGTAAAAGGAAAATATTACCAATTTGACTTCACAGTGGTGGTTGGTGACTCACTTACTTTTTCAGGATTCAAATTTCCCCTTGATTCTGTTGTGGTAAACAAGGTTACCGGGCTGCCTGCCGGACTGCAATATGGTTGCAGTCCTCCAAACTGCGTTTTCAAGAAAAAAACAATTGGCTGTGCAAGTATTTATGGCACACCAACTGCAGCCGTTGTCCCCGGTAAATTTGCGTTGGTCATTCAGGGTGCTGTCTATCTGAATGGATCGCCACTTGGTCTGCCCATATCCTTCCCCAACGAAGCACTTGCCCCAGGAAACTATGATCTTCATGTCCTCGCAAGCGATACAGAAAAATGCCCGGTTACTATCCCAAGCAACAGTACCGAAAAACTGTCAGAGCAGGTTGCTATGAATTTGCATCCCAACCCTGCATCGGGTTATACCTCAGTTGAAGTAACTTCTGCTGTAAGTGGCAGTTTCAATATGAGGGTAAGCGACTTGTTGGGCAGAACCCATCAAACTTCAAAAGTATCGGTAATTCAGGGTGCCAACAGATTCGAGGTCAATGTATCGAACCTTCCCAATGGTCTTTTTGTCGTCACTTTGGAAAACGAATACGGAAAGGTTAACAGTCGGCTTGTCGTACAAAACTAATATCACTGACTAAACGCATATTTTCCAAAACGCCTTGCCACATGCAGGGCGTTTGTGTTTACCCTTTCTAACATTATTAAACCTTGATAACCTTATCCTGTTACTCATCGATGAGCAACGGAATAAAAAAACGCAGAGACCGTTTAAATGCTATTTTTGCAAACTTTATTAATCAAATTATAGACATGAAATTGAAATTGATATGGATGGCGATGGTAGCTATACTGCCCGCATTTGCTTTTGCCCAAACAGATAAGAAAGTACCCGAGAACTGGCATCATCTTGACAAATCAAAAGATGGATACATGGGTGTCAGTACTGATGAAATGTACAAAGCACTGAAAAACAAGCCTTCGAAAACTGTTATTGTGGCTGTCCTGGACGGTGGAGTTGACGTTACCCACGAAGACCTTAAAGATGTTTTATGGGTAAATCCAAGGGAAATACCCGGTAACAAAATCGATGACGACGGAAATGGATATGTGGATGACATTTACGGTTGGAACTTTATTGGTGGCAAGGATGGAAAAAATGTCCATTACGACCAGTTAGAAGTAACCCGCCTGGTAGCCAAATACAAAAAGCAATTTGAGAATGCTGACCCTGCCAAGCTTTCAAAGAAAGACAAGAAACTGTACGGCAAATACAAGAAGATGGAGGAAGATGTAGTGTCCAAGTTGCAGGAAACTTCTTCCAATTACACCCTTTATTCCGGTATTCTCGAAGCGGTAAACAAGGTCGTTAACGCAATGGGCAAGGAGGATTTTACCACAAAGGATTTAGAATCCTTTAAGTCGGAAGATCCAACACTTACCCGTGCGGCCAGAATTTTGAGTTCCATGATGGGCGATGGTGCCACTGTTGAAGAAATAAAAGGACAGATTAAAGAAGGTGTGGATTATTTCTACGGCCAGTCGAAATTCCATTACAATGTGGATTTGGATATTCGACCTGTAGTTGGTGACCGTTATGGCGATAGCTCCGAAAAGTTCTACGGCAACAATGATGTAGCCGGCCCGGATGCTGACCACGGTACACACGTTGCTGGTATCATTGCTGCCAAGCGCGGTAATGATATTGGAATGGATGGTGTGGCTAATAACGTGCGCATCATGAGCGTCCGCTGTGTGCCAGATGGCGATGAGAGGGATAAAGACGTTGCCAATGCCATCATCTATGCCGTGGACAATGGTGCTTCCGTTATCAATATGAGTTTCGGAAAAGGTTATTCTTGGGATAAAAAAGCGGTGGAAAAAGCCATCAAATACGCACAGAAGAAAGATGTCTTAATGGTTCACGCTGCAGGCAACGACGGCAACAACACCGATGAGGTGTCCAATTATCCGAATGATAAATTCGAACACAAAGGTCTCTTTGGCCCGAAAAAAGCGAAAAACTGGATTGAAGTAGGTGCCCTTTCCTGGAAAGGTGGTGAAGATATGATTGCCGGATTTTCTAATTACGGCTTGCGCAATGTGGACCTCTTCGCACCAGGTGTGGACATTTACTCCACCACTCCCGGCAACACTTATCAGCGTTTCCCTGGCACCAGTATGGCAGCTCCAATAGTAGCTGGTGTTGCAGCAGTGCTGAGGTCTTATTATCCATCACTGACAGCCGCGCAGGTAAAAGATATTTTACTGAGCAGCACGGTTATGAGTAAAGATGCCAAAGTGAAAGTGCCCGGAGGTGAGGGTGAACTTGTTCCCGTCAGCCAAATCAGTGTTACAGGTGGTGCGGTAAACGGTTACCAGGCTGTTTTAAAAGCACAGGGAGTAAAAGGAAAGAAATCGGTTAAGCCGGGTCAGGCCTAAGGATTTATTGGTGATTTAAGATATCTGATTATCCCGTTTCGGGATAATCAGATATCGTCAATCAAATACATTTTCTAACCAAATTGTAGTTTCAAAGAATTTTCACCTCCTTCACCACTTCATCTCCGAATTCCTGGTTAAAAAATTCCCGGATTTTTTCTTTCTGAAAGCTCAACTCATGTTTTAGGGAAGCAGAGTTGATATAAATGAAGAGTTTGTCGCGCCTCAGCCTGATCTTGCTGGTATGCTGGTTAATAGTAGTACCCATTTTCTCCGACCACAGCAACTTAATCTTAGTTTCATGAAGTTTATTGTTCCAGTTAAGACTGGACGACACTTCACCAAGTATGTCTTTTAAACTCTGCTGATGGTGGTAGTGCATATTATACTTCTGATTTGATAGTTTTTAATCCTTTCCCGCAAGGTTTCATTCCTTTACAAAAGTAGAAAATTTCATCTTCAGAAAACATTTGATAATTATTACTACATTTGCCAAAACGCAAACAAGACGCTCCACGTCCCATTACCGATTAAAGATTGAAATACCTGTGACCGGGCTAAAGAAGCATTTAAGTGCACGGCACTTACTGTCAAACAAATTAATCCACACACTATCCTTGCCTTTTTGCGCTTGCGCAGAAAGGCTTTTTTTAATTCAGATGAGGCTGTATCATAAGTTAACTCTGGAATTGGCTTGCGATATTTTTTGCCACAAAAGCACTAAAACACAAACTTTTATAATCAGTCAGTGCTTTTGTGCTTTTGTGGCAAAATAAATTACTGGAGGTGTAAACAAACTATGACTTATGACACAGCCTCACCTTGTACTACCGTCTTTTTCTCTTATTGTTTTTGTAATCGAGGAATACGAACTCTCCCAGTCCCTGCAGACTGCTGTAAAAAGCCTTGCCATTATTGGCGCGGGTGAATTGGTCAACAAACCGCACCAAATAAGGGTCAGTAGCTATCATGAAGGTGGTCACCGGTATGCTCAGTTTACGGCATTTTTGGGCAAGGTTGAGTGTGCGACGAATAATTTGCCTGTCGAGACCAAAACTGTTCTTATAAAAATGCTTTCCCTTTTTGATGCAGGTCGGTTTACCATCGGTAATCATGAAAATCTGCTTATTGGGATTGCGTCGCTTTCTCAGGATGTCCATGGCCAGTTCCAGCCCTGCAACTGTATTGGTATGGAAAGGCCCGACGCTGAGGTAGGGTAGGTCTTTGATGTCGATTTGCCAGGCTTCATTTCCGAATGCCAAAATGTCGAGTGTGTCTTTGGGATATCGAGTCATGATGAGTTGCGACAGCGCCATAGCTACCTTCTTGGCAGGGGTTATCCGGTCTTCCCCGTAGAGTATCATGGAATGCGATATATCGATCATGAGCACAGTACTGGTTTGACTTTGGTAAAAAGTCTCCTGCACCTCTAAATCCTCAGGCGTGAGTTTAAAATCATCAATGCCGTGATTGATGTGCGCATTGCGCAAACTCTCCGAAACAGCAATGGTTTCCGGCTTATCGCCAAATTCGTAGGGTCGCAATTCAGAGGCTGGTTCATCACCCCTGCCGTCGTATTTGGTGGAATGATTGCCCTGTTTCGTTTTTTTCAGCTGGCCAAAAATGTCTTCAAGGGCTTTTCGGCGCAGGGCAATTTCCATTTTAGAGGTTGGAATATATCCCCGCAGGCCTTGGGATCGTTGGTCGGTAATGTAACCTCTGTCGGTCAGTTCCTGAATGAAATCACCCATCCCGTAATCCTCACTGGTGAGTTTGTGTTCCTGGTCAATTTGAGTTAACCAGGAAAGTGCTTCTCCAATATCACCGGAGGTGTACAGAAGCAATTCCTGAAATATCCTGAGCAATTTCTCAAAGATGGATTCTGAGAGGTTTTCATTGAAATCTGAAAATTGCCAACCTATCATGCAGTGTGGTGTAATTTTCTGGTTATGTGGTTTCCCAAAAGAAGAAACAATGGGATGAATACAAAGTGAGGCTGTTAATTGTTCAGCCCAATCGGGAAATCACCATTTTTTTGTGCTGTGTTTAACCAGAACGTTCAGCCATGACAACTTCTTTCCCCATTCCAGCAAGATTATTCTTACGACAAGAGCCGCTATGATAATGATGCCTCCGATGACCGCTGCCACTGTCGGTTTTTCTCCATAACCAATCAGCACCCAAACCGGATTCAGAATGGGCTCGAGCATGGCCAGGAGGGCACTCTCGACGGCTAATACCCTAATTAGTCCATAAGTGAACAGAAGGTACCCTACTCCTATTTGGAAAATACCCAGGAAGCCAAGCATTGCACTTTCTTCAAGGGTCGGAAGCGGAGACTCCAGAAAAGCTGGAAACCCAACGATGGCTACCAGGATATTGCCCCAGAAAATCGAACGCACCTGGTACTCGGGAGCATTGTACCGCTGCCCAAGAATCAGGGCAGCCAACATAAGGCCTGAAATCAGAGCTATACCATTACCTGTCCAATTTCCAGTTTCCAGATCGCCTGACAATAATATCCCCATCCCAATGAAACAAATTGCGATGGTAAATACATTGATTCGTACCAGTTTGAGTTTGAACAGTATGGGCTCTGCCAACAAAACGTATATCGGAGCAGTGTATTGGAGCAAGATGGAATTGGCGGCAGTAGTTAGTTTAGTGGAAACAACAAAACAGACCAGAAGCAGACAATAGAAAATACTATTCAACCATGCCTTTCGATTCATCCTGAATAACTCACGGCGGTAGATGGCTCCAAAAACCAGGGCTGCCAGTAATGAGCGGTAAAAGAGAATCGTAAAAGCATCTAATGAAATCAACTTCACAAAAAGGCCACCTGTACTCCAAAAAAGGGCTGCTGCTACTATAGCGAGGATTCCTTGCTGATGCTCGGGAAGTGCTAGAAAAGCTTTTTTCATTCTATAACCTCCACATCAGTAATCAGATAGTCCGTATCGCCTTCCCATGGCCACATTTTGAGGTATTGTTTGTAATGCAGCCGCACTGTTTCGCCCTCCAGTTTCATGAGTTCATTTGCGACTTTATCGTTTTTCACAGAGAATTTCCAAATCTGATTGACTAATGCTGTTCCTGGAATAGTGTTGGTGACACCACCCTGATTGAGTTCTCCTTCATAAGTCTTAAAAACATAGCCTTTTTTTGAAAACTTGATGAGCGTCCCTGCACGGTAACCTTCACTGAAGACAGCGTAATAGTTGAAATAAACAGTGATACCCACAACCAGTATGATTATGCCTATTATCCAGGCGAAGAATTTTTTCCATTTCATGTTTCTAAAATTTCCAGAGATTAACTGCTTTTGTAAAATGCAACGCAAATGTCGCTGTTTTAAGAAACATTATTATAGTTGGGGAAAGTTTTAAGCGTTGGAACTGATTATAAAAAATAAGAAGCCTCCGGGATTCTAAAACCCCGGAGGCCATGCAAAAACTATGAAAAAGTCTATGGCAACTGTTGCAGAATCACATAATTCGCAAGGTTGCTGCCGTTGGCAGGGTAATTCAGTATCACATTGAACAGTACCATTGCCCTGTCGTTGGCGGGACCCTGGTAGATGGCCCGGCCATTCAGATCAATATCGGCATCGAGATAACCCTGACTGATGTAGTTAGCTATCAGTCCGGTGTTGTTGGTATCTGTCAAAACAGTATTGAATAACTTCAGCACGTCGTTACCAGGACCCTGGTAAATCGTTCGTCGGTCGCCGTTGAGGTCGCCTGCCCATAAAGACATCTTGTTATTCAGCCTTATTTGAGCATAGGTTCCATTTGTCAATAGTGAAGTATCGGTAAAGTCTATTTCTGTAAGTATCGGACTCAAATCGAGGGCCTCTCCGGTCATCACACCCAGGTGGTTTCTATGTCTGACTGAAACGTAGTACGAACCTCCCTGACCAAGTGGGATACTGAGCATGGAGCTACCATTTACATCCACCACATCACCATCACGTTGCAGCAAGGCGCTGCGGGTATAAATTACGCTGTCGAGGAATGCCGGACTCCGCAATTCGACATATACCCAGTCCACAATAGCATTTGGCCCGGTTACACTAAATACCGTAGTACTATCCGTGACGGTTTCATTTCCGCCTCCACCTTTATGGCTATATCCTGAACGCCCGGTATAAGGCTCATTTACTGGTATGTAACCTTTGCTCCGCAAATCATCGCGCATCAGTGTGTCAGTTGGTGAAACGCCGATCTTGGCACCCAGCAACTGAAGTTTGATGGCGAGATTGATACCGATACATGTCGGGCCAAGAACCGGATCGCAAGGATTCAACGGGTCGCCATCGAATATGCTATCGCCATCCGTTTCTTCGTTGTTGCTGATATTGTCGCCATCCGGATCTTCCAAACCGTCGATGAGGCCATCAGCGTCAGAATCACGATTACACCTGCTGTAAGGGAAGCTGATTATTGAAGTATAATTCCACCCGGCTGAAAGGTTATTGACGTTCATCCAGTTTTCGTAATAATCAGACAGTTGGTCATTGTCGTCGTCAGGGTCGACATCATTTATTACCCCATCAAGGTCGAAGTCGCAGGCACCGACCGAGCAGGCATCCCATACGGTCAGGATGGCCACATTGGTTGTGTCAGCGCAGGTGCTGGTTCTGGCTATAAGCCTAAACCTGTAACCGTTCATATTTTCCACCCTGCTGATACTCAGGTCTTCGGTTCTGGCGCCAAGATAAACGCCTCCATTGCTGATATTTGACCAGGTTGAACCACCGTTTGTGCTTAGCTGCCACTGGAATGTCAACACACCTGAGCCCGGATTGGTGATGGTTGTGTTAAATAAGTGTCCAATGTTGGAACATGCCGTATCACTGGCCGGATGCTGGCTTATGGTAATTGGACCTTCAACGAACAATGTCGCTGCTACGGAGTAGTTCCATTCACAGTTTGTGGTTTTATACTTGGCCCTGAATTTATGATTGCCCAGTCCAGTAATGTTGCTGATAGACAATGTATTGGTTGTAACTCCACTGAATACACCACCATTGCTGATATCAGACCATGTCTGACCTCCATTGGTGCTGCGTTGCCACTGATACACCACTACTCCCAATCCCTGATTGGTAACAGCAACGCTGAATGAGGTTGGGCTGTTGCTGCACAATACGACATCATCCGGTTCATCAGTTACCACTAATGGACCTTCTATGCCAAGGGTAGCTGAGTTGGACGTAAGGGTATCACAAGTGCCTGTCCAGGCTTTCATGCGGTACTTATAATTAACCAATCCACTAACGGGGCTAATACCCAATGTGTCGGTTTTAACACCATTGTAGGGTGCTACGTTGGCCAGATTTGACCAGGTACTGCCATTGTCAGAGGATACCTGCCATTGGTAGTTCACTGTTCCCTGTCCGGAGTTGGTAATCCTTGCATGGAAAAATGCCTCCTTATTGGAACAGGTTGTCCAGTCAGCAGGATGACTGGAAATTACTATGGGCCCTTCCACAGTCAGCCTTGCGTTATTGGAATAAACTGGCGAACAGGTAGTAGTTCTTGCCGACAAACGATAACGCCTGTTGTTCAATCCAGCAATGTTAGAAACAGTCAACGTGTCAGTAGTTACACCAAAATAAGGTGCAGTATTGGTTAGGTTTGACCAGTTCACGCCATTATCGCTACTAACCTGCCATTGATATGTTATCGTACCTGCATTTCCACCTGCTATGGATGCTGCACCTGAGAATCTGACACTCTGACCCGAGCAGGATGTAACATCCTGTGGATGTAAATTGAAACTGACGGGTCCTTCCACTGACAAACAGGCTGAATCTGAAGTAACGGATGAACAGGTTGCCGTCTGAATGATTGCCCTGAAACAGGAACCGTGCAGGCCTGCAACCACCACACTGAGAGTAGAGGAGGTAGCACCGTTATAGACGCTGCTATTAGTTACGTTGGTCCAGGTGGAAACTCCATTAGGTTTGACCTGCCATTGGTAAGATATCTGCCCCGAACCGGTATTGGCAGTGGCCACACTGAAACTGGTGGTTCCTCCTGAGCAGGCTGTAACAGGGTCTGGTTGGTCAATAATAGATATTGGACCTTCCACTGTTAGCACAGCAAAGTTCGTGTAAGCATTATTACAGGTATTCGTCCAGTAACGCAGTCTGAATCTGTTGTTACCAAGCCCAGCGACATTCGTGATATTGAGAGATGTGGTAGTAACTCCTGAATATCCGTTGACTCCTCCGGCTGTTATTTCAGACCAGGTGACACCATTATTACTGCTACTCTCCCATTGATAATTGAGCGTACCAAGTCCTGTATTTGCAATGGTAGCCTGGAACGTTGTTCCTGAACCAGAACAAATCGTAGCGTTACTTGGCTGACTAACTACTGAAAGCGGACCTTCCACGTACAATATGGCTTCTTCAGAAGTCAATGTGTCGCAGGTATTTGTCCAGTATTTCACACGGTAACGGTTATTGCCTTTTCCGGCAATGTTACTGATGCTCATGGTATCAGTCTTTACACCGTTGTATACAGATCCATCCTGCAGGTTGGACCAGGTTGAACCGCCGTTCGTGCTTTCCTGCCAAATAAAGAACTTATTATTTGGATTGCTGGAGCCGTTGGTTGTTCCCACAGTGAACAGTACCGGGGCACCAGAACATGCAGTTACGTTTTGCGGCTGAGCCGTAATGGCCAGAGGCCCTTCAACAGTCAAACATGCTTTTTGAGTGTAAACGGCTGCGCACTCACCGGTTGTAATTTGCAGTTGATAGCAGTAATGATATAAACTTGCCACGTTGCTAATATTCAGAGTAGTAGTATTGACTCCGCTGTAAACCCCGGTGTTTGACAAGTTACTCCAGTTTAAACCATTATCTGTGGATACTCTCCATTGGTAAGACATGGTACCCGCACCTCCGTTGGACACTGAAGCTGAGAAGGAAGCGGTTTTTCCAGAGCAGGTTGTAACAGCTACTGGCTGGCTGTTAACAGTAACCGGACCTTCAACAGTCAATATGGCTGCATTGGTAAATATTACACTACAGGTAGATGTCCATGCCCTTAGCCTGTATCGGTAGTTGTACAGGTTTGCGGCATTGGAAATACTCAGTGTTTGGGTGCCGGCACCATTATAAGTTGCATTGTTGGTGATGTCTGTCCATGTAGAACCTCCATTGCTGCTTACCTGCCAGCGGAATATAGTGCTTCCTGTAACTCCAGGATTAGCGATTACAGCATTGAAGGTTGTCGAACTACCTGAACAGACGGTATCATTGGCTGGATGTGTTGTCACTGATAAAGGACCTTCCACAGACAACCTGGCCTCGTTGGAGTTAACAGGAGAACAGTTGCTGGTTATGGCCTGAGCCCTGTACCGGTAGTTATACAAACCGATTACATTGCTGATAAATAAAGTATCGCCGCCAGAACTTGTCGTGTAAACCCCGGAAGGAGGGCTAATGTTGGAATAGGAAGCACCTCCATTGGTGCTAACCTGCCAATTATAGGTAAATGAACCCTGGGCAATAGAAGCTGCTGCCACAAAGAAATGAGATGAGCCCGCACAAATTGTAGCGTCCGTCGGATGGGTGCTAAAGGAAGGTACACCATTTACGCTCAAAGTGGCTGCATTTGAATACACGATGCCGCATTGAGAAGTTCTGATTCCCACCCTGTATTTCGAACCATCAAGACCAATGACGTTGGTGATGGCCAAGGTGTCACCAGTAGTACCAAGGCTGGTACCATTAGTATTATTGTAAACAGTAGCATTGCTGAGGTTATTCCAGGAAGTACCTCCATCGAGGCTCTGTTGCCATTGGAAAGTGACAGTACCTGCTCCCGGATTCGTATATTGGTAGAAGAAAAATGCTTCCGTATTGGCACACCTGGATACATCTGCCGGATGAGTTGTAATGGTTAGTGGTCCCTGGATATCGAGCAATGCTGTTGAAGTATAAACTGTATCGCAGGTTCCTGTAAAGGCTTTCATCCTGTAGAGGTTGTTGTCAAGAGCCACAGACGGAGCGGTCAGGCTTAGCGTTGTGGTAGAAGTACCGGAATAAGGTGCTCCATCGGAGAGGTCTGCCCATCCACTTCCACTATTCACCTGCCACTTGTAGGATAGAGTGCCAACTGCACCTGCATTGGTAGCACTGGCTGTAAATGTAGTATTCGAGCCTGCACATATTGTACTTGCTGCAGGACTGGAAGTAATACTTATTGGTCCTTCCACCTGCATGAGGGCACTATTGGAATATACGGTGTCACAATGTGTAGTCCATATTTTTACACGGTATCTCCGGTTGTGCAATCCAGTTGTGCTGCTTATGTTCAGTGTGGCAGTCGAAGCAGTAGAGTAGGGTGTACCATCCGCAATGTCGGTATAAGTGGTGCCCCCATTCGTGCTGATTTGCCATCTGTAATTGGTGGTGCCATCACCGCCATTCAAAGTTGCTGAAGTAAAAGTGGTTGCCTGTGCCGAACAAATAGTTTTGTTGGCCGGATGTGTTGTAAAGGATAAAGGCCCCTGAACGGTTATCGGGATAGTGCCAAAGAGTGAATCTGCATGGACATTGCAGAGGAACGAATCTCTGACATTGACCAGGCTGAAGTTGACAGAACTGGTAGGTACAATAGGAATGGAGGTCCCACTTACATAATTATTGATGGTGTCGTTAGTGGACCCATTTGTGTAAATAATCCTATAGGGCGAACGACCTCCATTTATTGTAACCTTCAGGTATGACGTGTCACCCACGTCTCCAGCGCATATAACATTGTATCCGCTCAGAACACTGAGCGTTGCGGTTCGTGGTCCATTAGGTGAACAGGCATCGCAAATGGCCGAAACGTCTCCCACATCGAAATAACCGTTTCCATTGGTATCTTCCAGGGCGTTTAAAATGCCATCCGCATCACAGTCGTGACAATTCCACGCTGCCAGAGCATAGTTTTCCGTGTAATAGTAATTCAGTCCGCCTCTTCCCAGGTCAATTACTGATAAATCGTTGCCGGGGTTACTGTTTGCTGAGTTGGGCAATTGGTCAAATGGGTCAACACCGTTTTGAATCAAATACATGGTATCAGGGCATGCGCCAACCTTCTTAAATGTAAATAGTAAGGTTTCTTGTCCTGATTGATACACGATTTGCGGATTGTCGGAAACAAATCCGATGGAGATATAGTCTTTCGTAGGATTTTCAAATGGCCCATTCACCCTTGCGTTTTGCATCCATGTACCCTTTACACTTGTCAATGTTGAGTAGGTGAATCCTGTTGGAACTACAAGTGTTACCTGTCCAGAACCAGTAATAGTGCTGGAAGTAGGATTGATTGTATTTTTAGGTTTGACATAAACTCCCCAGGTTGAGTCGTTCATGAGCTGCAATTTCAGGTCAAGTTGGGAAAAAGCAGGACTTATCCATAAGAGGAGAAGCGCAATTGTCGAAACAATTTTAAAAGAAGTGTGTAAAGGGCGCATTGTGTAGTGTGTTTGAATCAGATAATAAACCGATACCTGGTACTGGATTTAAATTTTAAAGGGCGACATCGGCCGCGTTAAAAACACGGCCGAGTGAGATGCCCGAAAAACACTATAAACCCAAAATTTCTTTGATTTATAAATGGGGCTATGTCCTGGGGGAGGTTGTAAACGGTGGAAGTCCAACAATAACAATAGCCAGATTCACACTTTGCGAACCCGGCAGAGGAAAATACCTGTCTCTGTATTCTTTTGTGGCTGCTTGTTATTTGTTCTTACCAGTTGCCTATGGGTCAAGTGTTTCATAATATTTTAATAACCAATTGATTCCATTGATTGAAAAATCAGCAATTAATCGGGAGGAGATGTTATTATCAGGGGATTAGCGAGGGGAGGATACCCCAATTTGGCAATTGTTATGCCAAACTAATGGTAGTTTATTGTTAGTTCTTGCTTAGTTGGAAATTCTGTGACGTCTCTTATGGAATGTTATGAGAGAAAAATTTAACGGCAATTAGTATTCATATTTCTTCTTCCAAAGGTCACGCAAAAAGACCCGGATTTTCTGTTCCGATGGATTATCACCCGGCTTGTAAAGCTGCTTTCCCATTATCTTTTCAGGTAAATACTCTTGCGGGCTGAAATTGCCTTCGAACTCATGAGCATATTGGTAACCCTTACCATAGTTGAGTTCTTTCATTAAATGGGTGGGAGCATTCCGAATGTGTAATGGTACCGGAAGAGGGCCAGTCTCCTGAACCAGTTTTTGTGCTTCCTTAATGGCAATGTAAGTGGAGTTACTTTTGGGTGAGGTGGCGAGATAGACTGCTGCCTGCGACAATATGATGCGTGCTTCCGGAAAGCCAACAGCCCTGCATGCATCCCAGCTGGTCGTTGCCATGAGCAAAGCGTTCGGATTGGCAAGGCCGATGTCCTCGGCTGCGAGAATGATCATTCTTCTGGCTATGAATTCGAGATCTTCCCCACCTTCTATCATTCTGGACAACCAGTAAACAGCTGCATTGGGATCGCTGCCGCGCAAGGATTTAATAAAAGCACTGGCAATGTCATAGTGCATTTCACCCCCCTTATCGTATATAGCCAGATTCTGTTGGATAGCCGAAACAACTACCTCATCTGTGACGATTAATTTTTCTTCTATTTGGACGAGATTACTTACTAACTCCAGAACATTATACAATTTTCTGGCGTCACCACCTGAAAACATGAACAGCGCACTAAAGTCGTGAATTTCAATGTCTTTTTTTCGCAAGACTTCATCCTCTTTGAGTGCTTTTTCAACCAAGGCATGCAAATCCTTTTCCTCCAGATGTTTTAGAACATATACCTGACAACGGGAAAGTAAGGCTGAAATCACTTCAAATGACGGATTTTCCGTTGTAGCGCCAATTAGTGTCACAACACCCTGCTCCACAGCGCTAAGCAGAGAATCTTGCTGTGATTTACTAAACCTGTGTATTTCGTCCAGAAATAAAATGGGATTTGGTGAATTGAAAAATCTCTGACTTTTTGCTTTTTCTATCACCTCCCGGACAACCTTTACTCCCGAATCGACACCACTTAATGCGTGGAATGGACGCTTTAGTTGCTTGGCAATAATATGGGCAAGAGTAGTCTTGCCTGTCCCCGGTGGTCCCCATAAAATCATGGAGGGAATATTGCCTGCTTCAATGGCCTTTCGCAAGATAGCACCTGCCCCGACAAGGTGCTCCTGACCAACATATCCAGCAAGGGTTTTGGGGCGTAGTCGGTCGGCAAGTGGCTGCATAACTGATGGTTATAAGTCAATGGAAAACAGTAATTTACAATGTCACTCTAAATGACTGCCTTTGTACAATTTAATACTTTATCTATTAGTTATTTTGAGGTAAATTTGAATCCCCTGTTTCATTAAACAAATAAAACTTATTAACGTGAAAAGAACTACACTTTCATTACTTATCCTGATGTGGGTGGGGATGCTTTCCGCCCAAACCGATTCCTACACTTTATATTTTGGAGGTACTGTAAAAGACCCAAATGGTGTGCCCGTGCCAAATGCTACCATCTTTATCAGCATACCCGCAACCTCTGTTAATAGTTTCACCTATGCTGAAAAAATACGGACTGGTGCCAATGGCTTTTGCGAACACAAAGTTTCCGTTCCCAATAAAATGCCACAAGGAATTGTAAATGTTATACTCTACAACTGTGATGGAAAAGAAGTGGTGCAAAAGGGCACTTTTGGAATTGGAGCTCCAAACAAATTTGAATTCCATTTCAAATGGTGTAAGTCAATTGTACAAAATAAATGCACTGTAACTATTGTCCAGTCTCCCTCTGGTGAACTGGTGGCCAAAGTAGAAGGCCTTGCTCCAGTAAAATACCGATGGAGTAGCGGACAAACTACTGCCGGTATTTTACCTAAAGAACCTGGTGAATATTGTGTGAAAATCATGACGGCCGATAGTTGTGAAACGCATGCATGTTTCAAAGTAACCGGAATCGACCGCAAATGCTCAGTCGTAATATCAGCCATAAAAGATCCTGCCTCTAATGCCGCTTGGAAACTTACAGCTAATGCAACAGGGGTGGCTCCGTTCAAATATTTCTGGAGCCATGAAAATCTCGAAACTCAAAGCATTATTGTATCCAAATCAGGGAATTACTGTGTAAAGGTCATGGATGCCAATGGTTGCCTGACATCTAATTGCATCGTAGTTGGTGCAGACCTCAATTGCAAAGTCGCAATTGAAGCCGTCAAAGACCCAAGTGGAAAGGTTCTGAAACTGGTGGCCGTAAGCCCTAATCCAAACCTGAAATACTACTGGAGTAATAACTCAACCACGAGTTCCATTGAACCTGCCGGCCCTGGAAAATATTGCGTTACTGCAACTGATGAAAAAGAATGTAAAGTACAGGCATGTTATGAGGTGCCAGGAGTTCCCGCTTGTAAAGTTGTCATCCAACAGTCTTCGACTGGTCATTTAGTGGCCAAAGTGGAAGGCCAGGGACCATTTAAGTATAAGTGGAGCACAGGTGAAGAAACGGAAGGAATCATACCAAAAGGCCCCGGTGAATATTGCGTGGAAGTTTACAACGAACAAAAATGTGCTGCGCGTGCCTGCTTTAAAGTTGTAGCTCCGCAATCCCAATGTGCTGTAGAAATTGGTGTAACTCAAGCAACTGGCACCGAAGGCTGGAAACTTACGGCTCATGCCAAAGGCAAAGCACCTTTCAAGTATTACTGGAATGGTATTACTGAAGGAGAGCAAAGTATTCTGGTAACAAAAGCGGGTAATTATTGCGTTACAGTTATTGACGCAGCAGGATGTAAGTCGCATTTCTGCCGAATGGTGGGAATGGACAATCTTTGCCGGGTGTCTATTGAACCTACTAAAGATCCGAGTGGCAAGATTGTCAAACTTTCTGCTGTCACTTCTGCTTCATCTGCTACCTTCCAATGGAGTACTGGTGAAACTACACCTTCCATTATACCAGCAAAACCAGGCAAGTATTGTGTACTGGTGGTCATCGGAAATACCTGTAAAGCAGAAGCGTGTTTTGAAGTTCCCGGCACCCAACGTTGTAATGTTGTAATTAAACAATCTGCCTCAGGCGAACTTATTGCTCATGTTGAAGGTACGGGTACTTTCAAATACTCATGGAGCACAGGAGAAACCACTAGAGCCATTTTACCCAAAACAGGTGGTGAATACTGCGTGAAAGTTATTAATGAGGAAGGTTGTATTGCTTCTGCCTGCTTTAAGGTGATTGCTGGAAATACAAAATGTGCAGCAGAAATAAGCGTAACACCTTCCAACACTACCACAAATGCAGGTTGGAAGTTGACGGTACATGCAAAAGGTGCTGCGCCATTCAAGTACTTGTGGAATATTGAAAATGCAACTACTGAGAGCATTACTGTCAGCAGACCGGGTACCTATTGCGTAACTGTGCAGGATTCGAGTGGTTGTAAAACAAACGTTTGCCGGACAGTCGGTGTCTTGGATCCAGCTTGTAAAGTTGCCATCGAAGTAATCCGGGATCCTTCCAGCCCAACTGTAATTCTGAAGGCCATAGTCCCATCCAATGATTATAAGTATAAGTGGAGCACGGGTGAAGACACTCCATTCATCATTCCTGCCGTCGCCAATAATTACTGCGTTACAGTTACCAGCTCTACTGGTTGCACTGCGACTGCCTGTTTCCGTTACGAGCCTAAAATGTCAAATCTCAGTTACAACATAGAGGGTTTTGTTTCACTGCCAGTTGCCATTACCGTAAATATTACGCTGAAAGGCAAGGCAACCCTTTATTATTTGACTGCATTATCAGCTAATTCTCTGAGAGTATTGGAAGTGCCACTGCAAGTCAAAGATGGTAAGCCCAATTTTTATAGCTTCGGTAAAGTCCCTGCAGGTAAGTATCTCGTGAAAATTACACTGGATCCGGAAACAACTTATGGCAAGGAATATTTGCCTACCTATTACGGCGATGTAATCAAATGGGCTGCAGGCTCTATCATTGCTGTACCTCACAATGGTGGTCAGTTTAACGTGATGATGGTGAAAGGTACAAATGCCGAGGGTCCGGGTAATATTTCGGGTACTGTTATCCTGGGTAATGGTCTTACTTTATCAGACGATGGGTTCAGAGGTGGAAATCCGGTAAAAGATGCTTCCATCCTGTTGGTGGACTCTCACGACAATCCGATCAGACACGTGGAAACATCTGACAAGGGCGTCTTCCAGTTCAAAAACCTAGCTTTTGGAACTTATAAAGTGCTGACCGAAATGGTGGGCATGGAACCTGAGTGGAGATGGGTAACCATCAATGAATTGAATCCGCAGTCCACCAATGTGAGTTTCTCTGTCCCTGAGAGTAGCCTGACTAACACAAATGATGTTGCTGAGACAATCAGTGGATTTGTGGTTTATCCAAATCCTGTTTCAGAGAAAGCTACATTGTCTTTTGAGTCGGCAAAAGCTCAGCAAGCAATTTTACGAATTGCGGCCATGACAGGTCAGACTGTGTTATCGCAAAACATGCAGTTGTTTGAAGGACCACAAAGGGTGGAACTGAATTTGGCGAACCTGCCTTCAGGATTGTATTTCGTTAACCTGACCTCGGGTCAAAAGGTCATTACAGCCAAATTGATTAAGGAATAAGCTCAGGCAATCCTAAATGGGTATAACAGATTGACAAAAAAAATGCTGGTGGGAATTCCCGCCAGCATTTTTTTAAAGCCAAATCTAAAATTAGTGGGACAATAAAATATAAAATGGCCAATTTCGCCTACTAAAATTCTGATTGTCAGCACATTTGCATTTTACATTTATCATTTTACATTTATCATTTTACTTACCACCGCATCAAAGTGGCACCCCAAGTGAATCCACTGCCAAAGGCAGCAAAACAAACGAGGTCTCCTTTTTGAATGGCTCCAGCGTCCAGTGCATCTTTTAAAGCTATGGGTATACTTGCGGCCGTGGTGTTTCCATACTTTTGGATATTGTTCCAAACCTGATCGTCCCTGATTCTGAGTGCTCTTTGCACCATCTGACTGATGCGAAGGTTAGCCTGATGAGGTATGAGCAGCTTCAGGTCAGCTGGAGTATATCCCGACTTGGTGAGCACTTCCATAATTACTTCAGGGAATTTTACGACCGCTGTTTTGAAGACAGTCTGACCGTCCATATATGGGAACAGGTGTGCATCATCCATCATTTTCTGGGTAATGAATAGTCCTCCCCATTCGTTGTCTTTATCGTATCCGAGATCGACTTCCATGCCCAGTTTATTGAAATGGTATCCGGCATGGCAACCCGGGCTTGTAAGAGACAGAACTTCTGCATTGGTGCCATCGGAGTGCAACTTTGACATGATGATACCTTCGTTTTCATTTTCAGTGGGTTGGAGAATTACAGCTCCGGCGCCATCTCCAAATAAAACGGTGACACCTCTGCCCCGGGTAGAATAATCGAGTCCGTAAGACTGAACCTCCGCTGCAACCAGAAGGATGTTTTTGTACATGCCGGAGCGGATAAACTGGTCGGCCACCGAAAGGCCGTAAACAAAACCGGAGCATTGATTGCGCACATCGAGCGCCCCTATTTCTGTGTGTGAAATGCCTAATTCACGTTGAACGAGTACTCCGCAGCCTGGGAAAAAGTAGTCAGGACTCAGTGTAGCGAAAATGATGAAATCGATGTCTTCTTTTGAAATACCAGCTTCTTCGATGGCTTTCCGAGCTGCTTTGGCGCCAATTATTGATGTAGGCTCTTCATAACGTTTGGCAAAATAGCGGGTTAATATGCCGCTGCGTTGCTGGATCCATTCGTCACTGGTATCCATTAATTTCGTGAGGTCTTCGTTGGTGACCACATGTTCGGGAATGTAGGTACCGATGCCGGCAATTTTCGTTCTGATCATGATGCTTTAGTTTTCTGAATTTAGTTAGGGACAAAACAAAGCTATGCAGCACTGTTCTATCATGTTTGCTCTTGTGTTATCAACGAAGGTAATGGAGTTTTTCTAACTTTTAACATGTAATGACAATTATCCTGAGGGAGGCGACATCACAAGTATCGGGCTTTAAACGAACAAAGAATCGGTCTATAAACTGATTGCCGTCTTCTTACTTTCTATCAGCGTTTTGAGTTGATCAATTACCATATCAATTTCTTCTTTGGTGTTGTAATGCGAAAAGGAGAATCTGATCGCCTTGCGTTGTGGGTTCGCACCCAGTGCAGTCAACACATGTGAACCAGCATCAGCACCGGAACTACATGCGCTGCCTCCAGACACACTTATTCCGCTTATATCGAGCTGTAATACCAGCATTTCTGCCTTAGGCGACGGAGGAAAGGATGTGTTCAAAACCGTGTAGAGATAATTACCGGCATAATCGCCATTGAACTGAATGCCGATGAACTTGGTCTGTAGTTGTTCCATCATGTAACGGCGTAATTCTTCAATGTAACTTCGGCGTTCGTCCATTTCTACGGTTGCCATTTCCAGTGCCTTCGCCATTCCGATAATACCGATAACATTTTCCGTACCGCCACGCATATTCCTCTCCTGGGAGCCGCCATCGATAAAAGGTTTCAGGGTAACTTCATTGTTGATGTAAATAAATCCCACACCCTTTGGTCCATGAAATTTATGTGCGCCTCCTGCCAGAAAGTGGATTTTGGTTTTAGACACATTCAAAGGAAATTTGGCAACAGTCTGAACAGTATCGGAATGGTAAAGAGCATCGTACTGCTGACACAGTGCAGAAATGGCATCCATATCCTGTAAGGTGCTGATTTCATTGTTGGCATGCATCAGCGATACCATGGTCTTAAGCCCAGCGTTATTCCTTAGCAGTTCTTCCAGATGATCTAAATTGATTCTTCCCCAACGGTCAAAATTGACCATGTCAATTTGAACACCTTGTTCTTTCACTACGTCGAGGCAATGCAAAACACAGTGGTGTTCCAAGGGTGAACTGATGATTCGTTTTACACCCAAATCCCGCACGGCACCTTTAATGGCCATGTTATTGCTCTCCGTGCCCCCCGAAGTAAAGAAAATCTCACCGATGGAGGCACCAATTGCCTGAGCCACTTTTTTTCTCGACTCTTCTATTTTCGCCCGTACCTTCCTGCCCTCAGCATGTATGGATGATGGGTTGCCAAAAAAGTCTGTCATGGCTTCAGTCATTACCTGAATGACTTCAGGGGCAAGCGGGGTAGTGGCGGCGTTATCGAAGTATATTCTCATACTGGTACTGAATGAAGGTTGCACAATGGTTTAGTGCAATTATTCAAAGCAATTGTAAAAATAGGAAATACCAAGGCAAGGTACCAAGTCTGACATTGACTCATAATAGATGTAGCATTGTATCTTTGCGCAAATCAGAAAACTACACAAATTGGAAACTCAATTGACTATCCAAAAATCAAATTCCGGTACTGGAGCGAACACCGGTTCTCATAGCTGGTTTCAGGACTGGTTCAATTCGCCCTATTATTTCAAGTTGTACAAAAACAGAGATGAGCAAGAAGCCCACCGTTTTATCAATCAGCTCTTATTGGAGCTGAAGCCAGAACCGGGGGCCACTATTCTCGACCTGGCTTGTGGCAGGGGCCGTTACTCGCGTTACCTGGCAGAAATGGGTTTTGATGTAACGGGAATTGATATTGCAGAACACAGCATTGAGTATGCCCGGCAGTTTGAAAACGACAACCTTTCCTTCTTCATACATGACATGCGAGTGCCTTATCGCGTCAACTTCTTCAATTACGTGTTTAACTTTTTCACCAGTTTTGGTTATTTCGACACCGAGAAAGAGCACCTGAATACGGTGATGAACATCGGGAAGGGACTCAAGCCAGACGGCAAGTTTGTACTGGACTTTTTCAATTCCAAACGGATTCTCAGGAACCTCAAAGAAAGCGAAGTCAAACAGGTGAAGGACATTACCTTCCATATTGAGCGCAGAAAAGTTGAACACGGTTATGTGGAGAAGGAAATCAGATTTGAAGATACTGGTCAATCCTACCGCTTTATAGAGCGTGTTCGGGCTTTTACATTGGATGATTTCGAGGTCATGTTTGGTAAAGCACGCATGAAAATCGCCTCCACCTTCGGTGATTACCAATTGAATGAATTTGACGAAGAAACCTCTGAGCGCCTGATTCTTATTGGTTGTAAATCGGGATGCTGAATCCTTTCCGACAAGGTATCATTTCTTAAAATCAGAGTATAAATTAATGGGAGAAATTACCATCATCGACTATCAACCCCGCTTCAAAAATGACTGGAAAGAAATCAATGAAGCCTGGATTCGGAAGTCCTATGTCATGGAACCCATTGACCATGAGCATTGCAGCCACCCTGACGAAAGCATCATCGCTCCCGGTGGCCATATTTTGCTGGCCATGGAAGAGGGCAGGGTAGTGGGTACTGCTGGAATTCTGAAAGACGATGACAGCACCTTTGAATTGATTAAAATGGCGGTAATAGACAGCCATCAGGGCTGTGGAATTGGTAAGGCACTTTGCATGGCTGCCATTGAAAAGGCAAAAGAAATGGGTGCCAAACTGTTTTATCTCTACTCCAATACAAGAGGCTCAGCTAAAGCCATAGAACTTTACCGCAAATTAAGCTTTGAGGAAGTTCCCATGGGACCAGTAGAGTGGACTCGGGCTGATATAAAAATGGAAATGAGGTTTTAGGGAAAGTGAACGTTTTTTTCCCGCGGATTTACGCGGCTTTTTTTCCCGCGGATTTACGCGGATTTTCCCGCGGATTAACGCGGATTATTTTTCCCGCGGATTAGCGCGGATTTTTCCCGTGGATTAACGCAGTGGTGATGTCGGCGAAATCTGCGTAAACATCTGTGTTTTCTCTGCGTTTTTTTTGAACCACGGAGACATAGAGACACGGAGTTTCACGGAGTTCTCTCTGTGGTTCTTAGTGCTCTCAGAGTCTCCGTGGTAAAAAAACTCCTAAAGGAAATCAGCGTACTCATCAGCGAAAATCTGCGGGAAATAATATAAAAGGGCAAATGATGCAGAGCAGGTGGCCAGCGTAATCTGCGTATCCATCAGCGAAAATCTGCGTGAAAATATACACCCAAATCAACTGGAAGTAATATGGAAGTGCAGAGAGCAGGTCCTACTTCATCTTCCCCAAACTCTCCTTCAACAATCTGATTTTCTCCTTCCCGTCAGCCAGTTTATTTCTTTCAGTTTGCACTACGGCTTCCGGAGCGTTGTTGACGAAGCGTTCATTGCTGAGCTTTTTTTCAACGCTTTGAACGAAACCTTCGAAGTATTCCATTTCTTTGGTCAACCTCTCTTTTTCGGCTTCAACATCAATGCTTACCTGTATTTCGAGATAATACTTTTCCTTCCCGGAGAGGAAGGAAATACTACTTGCAGGTTCAGTTTCCGTAAGTGTCAGGCTCGAAAGGTTAGCCATTTTCGTCAGCATGTTTTTCATGCCATGCACATTGAGCAAAGTTTCTGCACCCTTGCTTTTTTCGATATACAGAGGCAATGCTTCTTTCGGAGAAATGCCTTTGTTGTTGCGGATATTTCGAACCTCTGAAATAATCGCTTTGGCCTTCTCCACCTGCTGTATGAAGGATTTGTCGAATTGGTCAGCAGCTTTAGGATAGCTGGCCACGATGCAGTCTTCACCTTTGACGCGGCTGCGCAATTGATGCCAGATTTCCTCTGTAACAAACGGCATAAATGGATGCAGCACCACCATCATTCTTTCGAATAGTGATACTGTGGCTTCGTAGGTTGCACGATCAAGGCTTCCGGCATTACCATCATCATAGGCAGGCTTGATCATTTCAAGGTACCACGAACAGAAATCATCCCAGATAAAGGTGTATAAACCCATCAGTACATCTGAAAGGCGGTATTGTGTGTAATTGTTTTCCACCTCGTTCAGGACTTGAGAGAACTTGTTCTCCATCCATTCCACGGCAAGTCTATTGATGGGGTCCTGCTCTTTTTGCTCTGTTAGCCAGCCCTTTACCAATCGGAGGGCGTTCCACATTTTATTGCAGAAGTTACGCCCCTGTTCACATATCTTACTTTCGTTGAGCACCTCCCTTGTCTTAGGGTCAAATGGCGCATCAAATATAATGTCATTGCCCGCTGCAGCACTCAGTAGCATGCCAAAGCGAACGCCATCGGCACCATAATTCTCAATGAGTTGCAGGGCATCGGGTGAGTTGCCGAGCGACTTGGACATCTTGCGGCGTTTGTTGTCCCTAACCATTCCGGTGAAATACACGTCGTTGAAGGGTTGCAGTCCTTTTTGCTGCGCCAATTCACTGCCAATGCAATCCTTCGCCCACTCATAACCAACCATAATCATGCGGGCCACCCAGAAAAACATGATATCCCATCCCGTTACTAATACATTGGTGGGATAGTAATACTGAATGTCTTCTTTCTTTTCAAAACCGTCGAATACAGAAATTGGCCATAGCCAGGAAGAGAACCAGGTGTCCACCACATCTTCATCCTGAACCAGGTCTTTCATTGTCAGGCCGGAATTACCAGTCTTAATCCTCGCCTCTGCCAATGCCTCATCTGCCGTCTTAGCCACAAATATCAACTCCCCACTGCCACTGCTACTGCCACTGCCACTGCCACTGCCACCCTCTTTCAGATACCAGGCCGGAATGCGTTGCCCCCACCACAATTGCCGGCTGATGCACCAGTCGCGGACATTGTCCTCGTTCAGCCACTGGTAGTACATGTTCCACATGTTTTCGGGGTAAAACCTGACCTCTTTTTTCTCAACAGCCTGCAATGCGGATTTGGCAAAATCCTTCATATCCAGAAACCACTGCAGTGTGAGTCGTGGTTCCACAATGGAATCTGTACGTTCGGAATGACCGATGCTGGTGGTATAGTCCTCCAGTTTCACCAGATATCCACCTTCTTCGAGCAGTTTCTTAATCTTCTTTCTGGCAACGAAACGGTCTTCGCCAACCAGAATCCTGGCATTTTCGTTGAGTATGCCGCCCTCTGTCAGTATGTCCACCACTTCAAGGTTGTGGCGTTGCCCTATTTCATAGTCGTTTTGGTCATGTGCTGGAGTAATCTTCAGTGCACCTGTACCAAATTCACGGTCAACATAATTGTCGGCAATGACTGGAATCTCCTTATTAATGAGTGGTATCAACACATTCTTTCCGATGAGATGGCGGAAACGGTCATCATCTGGGTGCACAGCAATAGCAGTATCTGCCATGATGGTTTCAGGGCGCTGGGTAGCGATGACTATGCCCTCTGATTTATCGTGAGTAAAGGGGTATTTCAAATAGAAAAACTGCGATTGTTCCTCCCTGTAAATGACTTCTTCGTTGGAAAGTACGGTCTTGGCTTCCGGGTCCCAATTGGTCATGCGCAGGCCACGGTATATTTTTCCTTTCTTATACAAGTCCACAAACACATAAATGACAGCCCTGGAAAGGCTGGGCTCCATGGTGAATCGGGTGCGGCTCCAATCGCAGGAGGCTCCCAGTTTTTTCAATTGCTCCAGGATGATGCCTCCATATTTTTCTTTCCATTGAAAAGCATAATCGAGAAATTCTTCCCTCGAAATATCGGATTTACGAATGCCTTTGTCCCGCAGCATCTGCACGACTTTCGCTTCAGTCGCGATAGAGGCATGGTCAGTACCTGGCACCCAACAGGCATTTTTGCCCTGCAACCTTGCCCTGCGAATCAGAATGTCCTGGATGGTATTGTTGAGCATGTGCCCCATGTGCAACACGCCCGTAACGTTTGGCGGCGGTATGAGTATGGAAAAAGGCTCACGTTCATCGGGTTTGCTTTGGAAGTAATTGTTCTTTTCCCAGTGCTGGTACCACTTGGTTTCGGTGTGTTTAGGATTGTATCGCGTTGATAAGGGCATTGCTGTAATTAATAAGTAAAAAGGCAAAAGTAAAAAGGCAAAAGTTTTCCTACTGATTTTCAAGTGGTTAAGAAAACAATTTGGCTACTTTATTTATGACTCATTACTAAGTATCAAAAAGGCTTTCTAAAAATTCAGTGTCAGGTATTCAATTTCCCCGTCGGAAAAAAGAACCACGACATACAAATTAGTGTAATCACCGTCCGGAATATGGTCGAGGACTTTTGAACCAACCAGAGCATTAAATAGGTCAGGTGTGGTATTGGAATGGCCAACAACCAGAATTTTTTCTCCTGCATATTGGCTCGCAAGAGATTTTGCCACTCTGTCCAGATTTCCAGGGGTATAGTATTCTATCGGGATACGGAGCAGTTGAGCTAAAGGTTCTGCTGTAGCTACAGTTCTTTTATAATCTGTTGAGTAAATCCGGCTTATCCCTGATTTTGCCAGAATGGATGAAAGTCTTTGAGACCTCAGTTTTCCGGCATCCGTTAGTCCCGGGTTGTCTCCACTTTCCTTTTCGGAATGGCGTACCAGGAAAAAGACGGTGGCCGTACTTCCAGCCTTCGGCTGCGGCATAACATCATCGCTGCCATCCTGGAAGGATATTTTTGACTCTGTTATTTCCTCAACATAGATTTCCTGAGCCGAAAGCAAGCTAAACGAAAAGATGAACATGAAAATGGCACACCATGTAAGTACTGCGTGTTTCAAATGGATGTATAGCATAACGGTTTATTTAGATTTCACTGGTGCCAACAGGTCCACCTCTACCTGATTCTTTGTGAGGTCATCAAAGGTTTCCCTTTTTCTGATCAGGTAATCCTGACCTTTATAAACCATCACCTCTGCTGGCCTGTAACGGGAATTGTAATTGGACGACATGGCAAAACCATAGGCTCCTGCATTGAAAAAGCAAAGAATATCCCCTTCGTGTACCTCAGCGATTTTCCGGTTATTTCCAAAAGTATCCGTCTCACAGATATAACCAACCACCGTGTAAATCCTGGGTTTTCCACCCGGATTATTCACATTCTCAATGCGGTGGTATGAATTGTAAAACATGGGCCTGATAAGGTGGTTCATGCCTGTGTCGAGCCCAACAAACATGGTTGAAGGAGTGGGTTTTACCACATTAACTTTGGCAAAGAAATATCCGGCCTGACTAACCAGATACTTGCCCGGTTCAAAAACCAGGGTCAGTTTTTTACCATATTCTTCACAAAATGCATTGAAACGTTCGGAAATTCTGGCTCCGAAATCTTCAATATCTGTTTCAATATCCCCTTCTTTATACGGCACCTTGAATCCACTTCCAAAGTCGATGTACTCGAGGTAGTTGAAATTGGTTGCCACATTGAGCAGGATTTCCGCTGCCTGCAAAAAGACTTCAGAATCCAGGATGTCAGATCCTGTGTGCATGTGTAGTCCATCGATTTTCAGGCCTGTGGTTTCAATTATTTTGCGTACGTGCAAGATCTGGTGTATGGAAATGCCAAACTTGCTGTCGATGTGACCGGTGGAAATCTTGTGGTTTCCTCCCGCCATGATGTGAGGGTTGATACGGATACCTACTGGACAATCGGGATACAAATGGCCAAATTGCTCCAGAATGGATATGTTGTCGATGTTTATTCTTACACCAAGTTTGTGGGCAGCTTCAATTTCATCAATAGCCACGCAATTTGGGGTGTATGTGATATTCGAAGGTTTAAAACCCGCCTTTAGACCTAGTCTGACTTCCTGAAAAGAAACGGCATCGAGTCCGGTACCCAGGTTTTTCAGGAAACGCATGATACTCAGGTTGGTGTTGGCTTTACAAGCATAGTTTATCTTGAGCTTCTCAACAGTGAAAGAATTCTTCATTCTGATGAACTGCCTTTCAATAATGCCTGCATCATACAGATACAACGGGCTGTCATATTTCTCCACTAATGTCAATGGGTCGGTTCCATCTGAAAGAAGGTAGCGGTTGTCTTCCAAAATCATTTAATAACTGTTTTAAAAAAAAAACTTTGACGTTTTTGTCAGATTTATTGGGATGAAAAACTAAGTAATGAGTCAAAAATAAAGTTGCCAAATTGTTTTCTTAACCATTTGAAAATCAGTTGGAAAACTTTTGCCTGCTTGGCCCTAAGGGCCTTGCCCCTTTAGCCCTTCGGGCTTCGGGGTTGCCTTTTTACTTTTGCCTTTTTACTAAGTTGATTGGTTTGGTTTTAAGTGGGTTCAGCGTAAAGGCCGCAAAGATAGGCTTTTCCATCTTCAATAAAATGTAAGTTGTTTCTATGCCCGTGAAAAAATCTATCATTAAATTTCCACCAAATCTGCAGTCCATGGCATCTTGGACGTGATTGAAACAATGAACAGATGTCATGGGGTTAAAACCAGAAATTACCTGTAGTGACAGAATCAGAACTTATAGAGGCTTGCCGGCGAAACGACAGGACTGCGCAGAAATTGCTTTTTGAGCAATATGCACCATTTATGCTCGGTCTTTGCCGTCGCTATGTTGGTGTTCATGAAGATGCAGAAGATGTCATGCTCAGGGGATTTTTTAAGGTTTTTGATAAAATAGACTACTACAAAGGTGAAGGGAGTTTTGAAGGTTGGATACGACGGATTATGGTCAATGAATCTCTCATGTTTTTGCGACTGAAGCAACAATTGAGGTATTCAGAGGATGTCCAGGAATACCACCTGAGTGATGAAGAGCCTGGTGTCGTCGATAAACTGTCTGCTGAAGAAATCATTGCCTTGATTGACGAGATGCCACCGGGTTACAAGACCGTGTTCAACCTGTTTATGATTGAGGGCTACAAGCATCGTGAGATAGCTGAGGAACTCGGTATCAGCATCAATACCTCAAAATCGCAGTTGATTCTGGCAAAACAACGAATGATGAAATTGGTGCAGAAACACCTTGGAATCGAAAAGTTTGAAAAAGAATAGACCCTGATACTTAGTAAAAAGGCAAAAGTTCTCCAACTGATTTTCAAGTGGTTAAGAAAACAATTTGGCAATTTTATTTTTGAATCATTACTTAAATCAGATTAATCAAAATGGATACTGAAAAAGGATTGTTTTCGCAGATTAAAGAAGAGATGCAGGATTACCGCTTGCAACCATCCGATGATGCCTGGTCCAATCTTGAAAGAAGCCTGCCCACAGGACTTTCTTCAGTAAAAATGGTTTGGTTGAGAAGAATGTCCGTAGCGGCTGTTTTCTTGGCTATTGCAGCGGTTTTTTTGTGGTTCAACAGAACACCAGCTTTTGATAATCAAGCTTTGTTTGGGCCTCCTCCCACCTCTTTAGAGGTCCTGCAGGTTACTGAAGACTGTGAACCTTATTGCCTTTTGCTTCGGGTGAGAAGTACGCTTCCGGAGTACTACCAACATCCGGTTGAGAAAAATACCTAAGGGCTGGTTAATTCAAGACCATTGAGTTAAGTCACGGTACCATCTGTATTTACTCCATTCTGTCATAAGACGGGCATCGAGCCTAACACCGTCGCTTACGCCCATATTGGCTTCCACATGCCTGACCTTTCGCATGCAGGGATGACTGTGCCCACTTGTGGATGGTTCAGCATGAATCGCAGGGTCATTTCTGGCAATGTCATTCCTGCTGGAATCCATTTATTGAGCGCTTCAGCATGCTCTACTGCCTGGGCTAAATTTCACCCTTAAAATAGCCTTTCCTGAAATCCCCTTCATCAAAAA
Source organism: uncultured Saprospiraceae bacterium (assembly GCA_964423205.1). Classification (GTDB taxonomy): domain Bacteria; phylum Bacteroidota; class Bacteroidia; order Chitinophagales; family Saprospiraceae; genus UBA6168. The sequence continues at coordinate 102,744 of CAYRDX010000005.1, forward strand.
TGGTGTCTAAAGTCAGATTTCCGGTCAGTGTTCCTTCATCAAAAGGAACCCGGGCTATGACTCCAAAGGGTCTGTATCTTTCCAGTCAGCTTAGCCCCACATTCCGTAACCAATTTCACTAAGCTCCCAGTTGGTTTTCCCAAAGCGTCTGTATTGCATGTGTTTATTATTTGAAAATTAATGGAAAAAGGGCAATGTTCCCTGGCGTGCAAATTAGCGTTCCGGCAAAAGAAAGTGAAATGATTGGCAGTTGATTAATTGCAATGAGTTGACTTTAGTTCAAAAAAGGAGGTTGCATTGTTTGTATAAGGTATAGTGTATAGGAGGACAATTTCAATTTTACTACTATTGTTCAATTTTGATGATACCCATGGGATGAACATGAAAATTACAAGGCTGTTCAATCGGAAAAATGTCTGGATATTCCTTGGTCTTGTGGCTATTGCAGTCCGGTGGTTGATGAGTCCAACTATAGTGGAAGCTTATTACAGTCGGGGAGTTTTCCAATGGATTCGCCGGTTTTTTGATTTTGTGACCAATATCCTGCCTTTTGCCCTTGTCTATCTGTTGTTTTTCATGCTGCTGGGTTGGTTACTCTTCGTGACTGTTCGTTTTTTTAAAAATAAACAACCTTGGAAAATCAGACTTCTGCGGCTGGCCTATTCGATTGTTGCTTTTGCTGGTGGTTTCGTTTTCTTTTTTCTGTCTTTGTGGGGTTATAATTATGGCAGGATTCCACTGGAGCAAACGATGGGTTTGGTACCGAAACCTTTGAGCATTGAGGAATTGAAGGCAGAATTGGTAAGAAGCACCAGTGAAGTAAGTAGATTAAGGGAATTATTACCCGGTGTCAGTCAGCAAGAAGTATCGGATTCACTTTTACCAATGGACTTAGAAAACACTATGCGCTTTGAGCTTTATAAAACACTTAACGATTTAGGTTATTCACCTGAAGGGAAAGTCAGAGCGAGGCTGCTGTATCCAAAAGGCATTTTATTGAGAATTAGCACTGCAGGTATTTACATTCCTTTTACAGGAGAAGGGCACGTCGATGCGGGCCTTCACCATTTGCAAATTCCTTTTGTAATAGTCCATGAAATGTCGCATGGAATGGGCTTTGGCGATGAAGGAACCTGCAATTTCCTGGCCTATCTGGCCTGTATGAATTCCGAAATACCTTACCTGAATTATTTAGGTGAATTGTACTATTGGCGATATGTTGCCGCCAACTATCAGAAATACCAGCCGGAGGACTTTGAAGACTTTTGGGAACATTTACCTGAAGGAATGCTGAATGATCTATTATCCATCCGAAAAGCCATCGAGCAATATCCGGATATTTTACCGGATATCAGGGATGCTGCCTACAATGCCTATCTGCAATCACAGGGAGTTCGAGATGGGATACAAAATTACGACCGGGTGATAATGATGGTACACGCTTTAAAGTCCGGTGAAAAATAGCTTGATCAACCTTTAAAACTTTGCAGGATTTGAATGAGTACTTCGTTCAGGTTGGTGACGGCAAGAGGAATGCTCCAGTTGTTCTTGTTTCTTTTTTCAACATAGTTTGAAATCGAGCGGATTTCCAAAAAATTTACATCGGCCATCAGGCAGGCTGTAAAAAAACCTGCTCCTTCCATACTTTCCACATCTGCACGATATTTTTCTGTAACCATGCGTATGCTTTCCGGATGACCATGAACTTTATTTACAGTGAGCCCATTTACTTTTTTCAAAAAGGAAAACTCCTCTGTGTGCGGGTTAATCAACTTTTTTAAGGTCAGTGGAAACTGATTAACATCCACCAGCTCCATATCAAAAACATCCCGGAAAATTCCATCAGCCTCCTCTATGCCCAAGTCGCCAAATTGTTCAGACACGACGTTCACCACCTCTCCTATTGCCAAAGACTTGTCAAAAGCTCCCGCAATGCCTGCATTGATTGCAAGGTCGAAACCATTGCGGCCCACCATCAATCCGGTGCTTGCCGCCATATTGGCGGAACCGATTCCGGTAATGAGTACCTTGATTTCAATATCCCCTTGTTGAAAATGAAAAGGTGCGATGGGATACCAGGAATCTTCCAAAAAAGCCAATAATGGTGCAATTTCCAATGAAGTCGCCGACGTGATTAAAAGTCTCATATTTGGTGTATGGATGAGGAATTTACCTGAAGAAAAAATACTCAACTGTGCTGGGCAGGATACGCACTGATTTCACCCATTTGGGTTGTCGTGAAACTGTGAGAGTCGCCCTGTTTGAGATGTAATTCGAAAATTTTTCGGGTAAAATTGCACTGACTTCAAAGTCTTCAGCTTTGACGATTTCATAATAACTAAGGGGAACTACCAGGGTCAATTCAACGGAGGTGGGTAAAAACTGAATGCTGTCACCCGAAACATACCCTGATGCTTTCACAGGTACAACGAAGCTCTTTTCAGTAAACTGTTCAACTGGTATGAAGACGTTTGTCTTTTCCTCGGAAAGTTTAAGATTCTTATTCTCTGGTTTAATCAGATGAACAACTGCTGCTTGGGATTCTTTAATTCCTGAGAGTGACAGATTTTCTGTTCGGATGAATTCAATTTCTTTCAGAGAGACTTCAGGACCCCAAACTTTCACGCTATCGGGTGAAAGCCTAATAGAATCCAAAACGAAATAATCCTGTGCCAGGTCTATTTGGCTGTCCAACAGAATGGGCACCACTTTCACATGTGTGCGATCCAAATCAAGAGGAATAAATTCTGGAGATATGGCAACTACTTGTAAACTGGTTACTGCGTTTATTTTTCTGATGATTTCATCTCTGGGAATTTCAGCCTCATCATAATTTTCCAGGTCAAAACTTATAGATGTTTCCTTGTTAAAAAGCCAACTCGATAAAAGCTGCCAGCCGTGACCGGAAATCGTAGCCTGAATATTGGAAACCGGATTACTGGAAAAATCCATTCCCGGTTTGAGTTTGTACTCGATATGAACCGGCCGCACGGTTTCGTATGTTTTTGACATTTTGACAAAAAACCAAAACATCATGGCTATGCCCATGCAAATCATCAGAATTGCCTGGTCTTCGCGCAGCTTCAGTTTTTTTAAAGTCTCACTAAGATTCATGCGGCCGGTTCAGTCAATTTGGAACAACAATGAGTGTTAAAACTCATTGGCAGGTCATTTAAAAATCAATCTTTGAACTCTATTAATTGTCTGATGACTCAATAGGTCCGCTGGATTTACCCTTACCGTAAACACCTTCAGTCATTTCTTTTGAAATAGCACCTTTTGTAACTCTGATAAAGGTTTTGGTTCCCACTTCGAGAGTTACAATTTCGCCATCAATTTTATTAATCCTTCCCAACATACCACTAGAGGTAACAACATCCTGACCTTTTTCAAGTTCTTTGGCAAATTTGTTTTGTTCTTTCTGGCGCTTAGACTGAGGCCTGATAATAAACAGCCAGAAAACCAGGATAATCAGACCGAAAAATAGGAGATTGAACATACCGGCATTCCCGCCAGCTTGTAAGAAAATGAGTGTTTGCATTTTTGTCTATTTTATTGGTAAAGCGCTAAGTTGAAAACTAAAAATGAGAATTCAACCAAGCATTATTAAAACTTTATTCAGTGATTTCATAACACATTTCCGCGAATGTAAATTCTGGTGGTGGAGGGATAAGTGTTCGAAGTGATGGTAATAGGTTTTTCCTGAAATCCGGTTCTGTTTTCTGAATCAAACATCACCTTTATTGTACCTCCTTGACCGGGAGAAATAGGCACTTTGGGCCAGTCAGGCACTGTACAGCCACAGGTAGAATGCGCATTGTGAATGACCAAAGGGACTTTGCCGTAATTCGTAAACTGGAATTCGTGTTCAACTGTCGCTCCTTCCCGGATTTCTCCAAAATCAAACACAGCATTATTAAAAATCATCTTCGCCACATTCACGGTATCGATCGGGCCATCAGATGTAACTGGATTTCTGATGATGGAGCTTATCTTTCCATTGGTTGGCACTTCCTGTACTTTTTGGCCTTCTTTTTCTGCCTGGCATCCTGAAAAAAATAAAATCATCAGGGCTAATAAGGAAAGAAGGCTTATTCTCTTATGTTTGCTCACTACCATTGTTGACCATGCTCTTATTGGCATTTTTTTAAAAGTGCTGCAAATGTAAGCTTTCAGCACACAATTCCGTAAACATAACAGTGGCATGTTAAATTTGCCCTTTCCTTAACCTATTTATGATATATGAAACCTCACAAGTACAATTGTGGAATCATTGGTAACTGCTCCTATCTCGCGCTCATCGACCTGAATGCCAATGTAGGATGGTTGTGTTGGCCGAAATTTGACAGCAGCTTTGTCTTTGGTACGATGCTCGATGAAAACAAGGGAGGTCGATTCTCCATTACCCCGGAGTGGGATACTTTCTCTTCAGAGCAACATTACATTTCTAATACCAATATCCTCGAGACAGTTTTTGAATGTGAAGATGGAGCTTATAAAGTTATTGATTTTGCCCCCCGATTCATGCAATATGAACGGATGCACAAACCTTTAATGTTGGTAAGAAAAGTTGTGCCTCTGCGTGGCCGTCCAAGAGTAAAAGTAAGTTGCCGGCCCGTCGGGAATTACGGTGAGCTACAACCCAGCCTGGTTATAGGAAGCAATCATATCCGTTATGAAGGGTTGGAAGCCCATCTCAGGGTGACGACAAATATCTCCCTGAATTATCTTATGGAAGAGCAAGCTTTCGTCTTGAACGAGGTCAAATATCTGGTTCTAACGTGGGGTGTACCATTGGAGGATTCTCTTAAGGCAACTGTTGAGTCGTTTCTCGATAAAACCACCTACTATTGGCAGCGTTGGGTAAGGAATACTGCGATTGAAGACTTCCGTCAGGAGACAATTATCAGAGCAGCTCTTACCTTAAAACTGCATACCTATCAGGATACAGGGGCCATCATCGCTGCTGCCAGCACCAGCCTGTCGGAGTATCCCGGTTCGACCCGAAATTGGGATTTCAGATATTGTTGGCTTCGCAATGCCTACTATACCATCAAAGCATTGCATGACCTGGGGCATTTTGGCATTTTAATGGACTATGCCAATTACATAGAAAACATTGTTTTGAATGAAGACCGTCGGTTGAGACCATTTTATCCAATTGCATTGGGCAGTGATGTAGTAGAAAAAATATTGCCCCTTAAAGGATATATGGGCGAAAGGCCTGTTAGAATTGGCAATCAGGCATTTGAGCACATTCAAAATGATGTGTACGGGCAGGTTTTGGTGACCTTGTTGCCGTTTTTTATTGATGCGCGCCTGAAGGACATAGATAATAAAACACTGATAGGAAATGTCAAACATTGTCTGGAAATGATAGACCAAACATTGGAGGAACCCGATAATGGCGTTTGGGAGTTTCGTGGTGTTTCACAATTGCATTGCTACACCATGTTATTCCATTGGGCGGGAGCACATGCAGCACGCAAGATTGCCAGAGTGATTGGTGATTATAAAATGACTATTTATGCAGGACGCCTGATTAAGAGAGCGGCAGCACTGATTGAACAATGTTATGATAAAGAACGTGGGGTTTATACTCAGGCCATAGGCTCCAATTATCTCGATGCCAGCATGTTGCAACTGATAAATATGGGTTACCTGAATCCAAATTCTTCCAAAGCAAAGCGGCACCTCGAAGTCTTGGTTGAAAACCTTTCTGCAAAGGATGGGCTGTTTTACCGGTATAAACATCCGGATGATTTCGGGGAACAAAAGTCGACTTATTTGCTGTGTGCTTTTTGGTATGTCGAAGCTTTGGCTCGAATGAACAGAACAAAAGAAGCGATTGAAATTTTTGAGAATCTTATGAAATATGGTAACCACCTCGACCTGTTTAGTCAGGATGTTGATGAAGTTACCGAAAGTCAGTACGGTAATTTCCCGCAGACATTCAGCCATGTAGGTTTAATCAATGCTGCCTTTACCATTTCACGAAAGCTTGAAAAGCCCATTTACCTTTAGCAGAGATTTATACATTGTGAAATTGCTACTGCACAAATTCTGATAGGATGAAAATTTTTCTGATCGGTTTTATGGGCTCCGGTAAGTCATACACTGGCAAGCATTTAGCAACCCACCTTAATTACACCTTTGTCGACCTTGATGAAGAAATAGTCTCTGGTGAAGGCAAAAGCATTCCTGAAATTTTTATCCATGGTGAGGAATATTTCAGAAGGATAGAAAAGGAATACTTGAGAAAAACTGAGCACATTGATCATGCAATAATCGCTACAGGAGGGGGTGCACCTTGCTTTCACGGCAATATGGGCTGGATGAATGAGCATGGTGTGACTGTTTTTCTGGACACCCATCCGGAAATACTGGTTAACCGACTAAGCAAGAAAATTCACAAGCGACCGGTGCTGAAAGCTAAGGTAGGAAAGGAATTGATGGACCTTGTAAGCGATTTATTAAACTCCAGGATGGAATATTATAATCAAGCACAATTGGCCTGCGAAGTAAAAGAAGACGGTAAAGAAGCATGGGAGGTTTTGCTGCATCATCTGAAGTTTTACAAGATTTGATGTAATAGGTGTAATTACTTTCCGTGCATTTCTCACCGACATGATGTCACATTTGAGTAGGAAGATAGGGACAATAATATCACAGAATGTCTCAGAATAGTTAATTTCATTAATTGTTTTTCAATTCTATTGAAATCCAAAGCTCGATCTGGTAAAATTTACTCCGTCACAATTTCTCCATATCACAGTTTGTGATACCATGTTACACCTGACATCTTGCGAATGATTTGATATTTACAATTCTCTAATAATCCTATGAATTAATTTGTTAAGACCCGTACTTTGTAACGGACTGTATTCAGTTGATCTCGATAAACTAAGTACCTGGGTGTTTCTCGCACATTGTAAAGTGAATTAATTCATCATCTTCCAATTTCTTTAAGGTAAAGGAGCACAAGCGTCAGACCGATTGATTAACTCTAATTAGATTCAGACATGAATTCTATAACCATCGCTATACCCATGCTTTCCGCTCAAAAGTGGGAGGCTGAGTTGGCAATGAAAATACTGGTGCGATTTTACCAAACCCTCGGAAAGAGACAGAAGGAGGCAACTTTGATCAAGATTCTTGATGATGGTACTCATATTGAGCTAATAACCAAATACCTGAGGCAAAAAAGCCTAAAAGAGAATTGCCAAATTGTTAAAACCGAGAACAGGTTATTCGAACAATTGCCATTGGAGGGGCCCACTTTTGTTTTTCTTCCTATGGTAAACCCTGGTTCTAACTGGATAAGAACAGCTATTTCATTTGGTATGCCGGTAATAGCTATGAAGGGAGCAAGAAACAGCATCTATCTTGATGCTACTTGCAGTGCCATATTTGAGTGTTATGAAGAAGTGGATTATGTTGTAAGGATTGCTGATTGGCTGGAGATGTTGGTCATGGATCCGGGCGCCCAGGATTTTCTATTAAAAGGAGCAAAAAAGAGAAAATTGATTTTTAAACAAGAAGCTGCAAACTTATTATCTAAAGTAGCTTAGTCAGGAAGTTGTCTGTTGGGATTATCTGGCGGTTTACCATCGTGACCCCCAGCAAGTACCCCTCATTGTTCCCCCCAGGTAAACGATGATTCCCAACTTTCGACTTTCTATTAGGATAAACAGGTGTTTGATTTATTAAAAAAACGACTCTTAGGATGAGGTTCCACGATGGAATGGTCCGAGGAATCCCTTTCTACCTGTTGAAAGGGGAAAATTACCTTAAGCCTTTTTTCATTTAGGGCAGGGTACAGTTCTGTACCCTGTTTCTCTTTATTTTCCTGATGGTATAAAGGTTAACAGCTCAAGTTTGTGATTCTTGAATTCTGTGTCTTTGGATAGCTCTGCTAATTTTTGACTGGCCTCAGCTTTGTCCTCATATAAGAAGCCGAGGTACACAAGGAATCCTGGTTTTCTTCCACCAAAACAATCTTGCCGTAACGCTCCACACTCTAAGTTTTTATCAAACAACTGCCTGAGTCTTGTTTTTGTGTGAAATAGCGTTGCATATTCTCCTTCAGCGATGATGTAATAGGTACCTTTTGCACCTGAATACCGGCTGCAATCATAAATGTGAAATGATTCGTCCTTCCTTCTGCTGAGGGTATCCTTTGGTTTTTCAAGATTCTTCGTGGGAGATGGCGTCGGATTGTTTTTCTTTTCGGGTATAACTGATTTTTCCCAAAAATTTTCAGTTGCCTTCTTTCTCTTCGGTGTTGACGCTGAATCACCCAGGAATTCTTCTTGTTCTCTGACGTTGTTGGATTGTGAAATTGCCAAACTGCTTCTGTATTCTGAAGGCTCAATAGTCTTGAATCCAACGAATTGAAGCTCTTGCCAAATAATGGCGGCACCTATCGCTACGCAAGAAGCGACAAATAACATTTGATGATAGAATGTTTTTCGAAATCTATTTAATGTGGGTTTTCCCTTTGGAGGCGAATACAATTGCAGTCCGAGGAATTCAAACACTGGGCTAAAAAAGCTGATGCTTACATCCTTTACCTTTTTCGCTTGAGTTGAAAAATCAATGACTTGCCTTTTCCCTTTGAAAACATCATGCCTCGATGGTGTAATGACAATTTTTGTATCCAGGTTCTGTTCAACGATCAGCAGGCCGAATCCATTTTTTGCACATTGTTTTCTCAATTCTGCAAAATACGGGTCGTTGGAGTTGTCAAAAACATCATAAGCCAAAGCTATCCATTGCTCATCTGCATGGTATTTTTTGAATTGCTCGATGGCATAGATGTAGCGATATCGAGGATTGGTACCGGCAAAAAAGTAAAAAGTGGCGAGGGAACCGATAAAAGCTAAAACCAACAAGATAATCCTGGTGAGTATTTCCCTTTCATCCAGCTCGTGAACGGAGAACAGGAAGTTTAATGCGAGTAGTGAAGTGCTCACCATGGCTGCAAATGCCAAAGAATCCCAAAGCTTTACTTTTTGCTGAGCCTGAAATAAAACTTCTTTTTTCGATTCCAGTGTGGTGGCTTCAAACGTTGCAACGAAAGTGGAACCGTCGGTTTTTCTAAACGAATAATACCCATCAGCAATAATATCACCTTCTGCATTCAGGTCGTATTTAGCTACGGCGGGCTGGTCATCCCTCCTTAGGCGGAATTTATAATGGTTTCTGAAAAATCGCAGAGCAACCTTCTTAATGATATTTTCGGAAATAGGTTCCAACATTGTGGTTTTGAGCAAATTGAGGTCTCATAAAGTTCGTTGACAAGTTACCTACCTAAATCCCAAAAATGTGAAAAACTTTTTTTATTTGATAAAAATAGGTTTTTAATTTTATTGTCACAGGATGAAGTGGAGGCAGGCTCTGCTGAGGAGCAACCTGCCAAGGAATAGTCCTGTCCGGCTGAAAAGCTGTCCGTTTGGGGTGCCCTAATACTTTTATTGGGGTGCCCCAATTTTATCAGCTTTCGGGCGGCGCATGCCTAAAAAAAACCTATGTCACGTTCTTCTCAGTATTAAATTCGTGAAGGATTTTAACCTCGCGTTGGTCAACAGGCAAGCTTTCGATATAGGCCTCATATTCAACTGGAGTTCTCCATCCCAAAGCTTGCTGCTTGCGTTCATGATTATAAAAAGTAACAATCCTGAGCAATTCCATTTGTAATTGTTTTAAGTTTTGAGTGTCCACAGTGGGGATTAAATGATTCTTTAGCAGGCTGTTTTTCTGTTCAGCATAACCGTTCTGCAAGCAATTTTGGGCTACGCTCGGACGAACTTCCTTGTCCGTCAGCTCCTTGAGATAAAGCCTGGAAAAGAATTGTGATCCGCCATCCGTATGATGTACGCATCCTCTGACGGCTTGGTACCCCCTTAAATCATACCAGGCTACAAGGGCTATTTTAGCATCTTTGGCCCGTTGCCGTTCACTAACACAGTATCCAACAATCCGATAACTGTACAGGTCAGTCAGACAAAACAAATAAAACAGGCTTCCACCAATGTATATATAGGTCAGGTCGCCAGCTACTATTTGATTTATCCCGTTGACCTTCAATCCATTAGCAAGATTTGAGTAGTTCCAGCTTTGCAGACTTGACTGCGTAGTAACTACCCTCGTCCGCAAAGGAAGCAGCGTAAGGCCGTAGGCAGACATCAAGTGCTCAAATTTACTGACACCAATTTGGAAAACTCCCTTGATGTCCATGTTATAGAACAAGGACCTCGAACCGGCCTTTCTTCATCTTGTCTTTCGAACTAACGCAAGGCAAACTGACGGATGGGCCAGAACCAGAATTCAACATAAAGCCCATACGCATACTAAGCGTCATGCTGGGACTTCCAACCATGAACAAGTTTTCGAAGGGGATAAATCCATAGGTCAGCAGGGGGCTGTTTTGCAGAATTAAGTAAAATAAAAATCTGAACATCGCAAGAGCCTCTATTGCTTTAGTAAAAAAGCATAAGTATATTTGGTTCGGTTTTAAAAACGAGCAGAAGGGCTGATTCTTGGCAGCACCTTTCTTGTGGCAGCACCTTTCTTGTGGCAGCACCTTTCTTGTGGCAGCACCTTTCTTGTGGAGATGAGCAATAAATAAGAAAAAAAGAGGGAATTGATTTGAGGCGTAATACCAGGCCCCGGATTTATGCGCCTGCTTTTACCATGCTATTGTACCATTGTCAATAGATAGGAAAAGGGCTAATGCCGTTCTTCTTTGACGGGAGACGGCAAAAGCCCCATTGTTAACTTAGGAACAAGTAAAAAGTAAAAAGGCAACCCCAAAGGGGCAAGCAGGCAAAAGTTTTCCAACTGATTTTCAATTGGTTAAGCAAACAATTTGGCTATTTTATTTTTGACTCATTACTTAATAACTTCGTAAAATTATGAAAAAGCTGATTTTCATTGGTTCTGCTGTGCTGATTTTTATCTGCCTGATTACATTCTTTGGTTGTCAGAAAGAAGACAATTCCAATGAACCTGAAGCAATGGAGAATTCAAT